>NZ_JBVHRG010000004.1:0-333509 GCF_055567015.1 Sphaerisporangium cinnabarinum | reverse complement strand
ACGAGAGACCTCCGTTGGCACGAGCCGGGTTCCTAGACAGCTCCCACTCGACACGGAGGTCTCTCGCTACGTCAATAACGCTCCTGGTCAGTACAGCTAGCGGCGGTACCCGGCCAGGGGCGAGGGCAGCGAGCGCACGCCCTGGCTCAGACGCGGTCCGCCCAGTCGCCGATCACCGGTGACCACGGGCGGACCGTGCGCTCCGCGACGAGCCCTGCGCGTGCGAAGGGGTCCTCGTCGAGGACCGTGGCGACGTCGTCGGGCGTCTCGCCGTCGAGGACGAGCAGCGCTCCGGCGGGTGCGTCCTCGTGGGCGGGGAGGGGGCCGGAGGCGAGGAGCGTGCGGCGCTCGTGCAGGGCGCGGAGGAACGCGCGGTGCTCGGGTCGCAGGGCGTCGAGCTCGGCGGGGCGGTCGGCGTACACGTAGGTGACGGCGTGGATCGGCATGGAGTCAGTGAACCAGGCCGTCCCGACGTCGCGCGGTCGGGTCCGCGCCTCGGCCGCGCCCGCTCCCTGCCGCCCGCTACGAGCCCCGCGCTACCAGCCCCGCTCGCGCCACTCGGCGAGGTGCGGCCGCTCGGCACCGAGCGTCGTGTCGGCGCCGTGACCAGGGTAGACCCACGTGGCGTCGTCGAACCGGTCGAAGACGCGCGCGACGACGTCCGACAGCAGGCTCGCGAACCGCGCCGGGTCCCGGTCGGTGTTCCCCACGCCGCCGGGGAACAGCGAGTCCCCGGTGAACAGGTGCACCCGGCCGGCCACGGCCCCGGGCCCGGTGGCGTCGTCCGGCTCGCGGTAGGCGAGCGCGACGGAGCCCGGCGTGTGCCCGCGCAGCGCGACGACCTCGAGGTCGAGCGCGCCGACCCGCAGGACGTCACCGTGCCGCAGGACCCGGGCGACCGGGACGCCGGACGCCGCGGCGACCGCGTCCGCGTCGGCCTGACCGGCGGCCGACCACGCGCCCGTGACGGCGACGACCTCCGCCAGCGCCCGGAGGTGGTCGGCGTGCCGGTGCGTCGTGACGACGCCGTCGAGCCGCCCCGACGGCGAGCCGTCCCGCACGAGGGCGAGTACGTCGTCGGCCGCGTCGGCGGCGTCCACGAGCAGCTGGGCCCCGGTGCGCCGGCACGTGAGGAGATAGACGTCGTTGGCGAGCGGCCCGACGGCGAGCTTGCGGATCTCGACCTCGTCCAGGCGTCGCAGGTCGTGCGGGCCGCCCACGGCGACCTGTCCGGTGTACGTCATGCGCCCAGTGTGCCGCCCGCCGCCACGGACAGGGTGCCGAGACCCGGCACCGCGGTGACGCGGGTCACGGCGACGAGCCCGTGCGTGCCCTGCTCGTGAGCATTCGCCGCGTACGGTGCGAAGGTGACGTCGAACACCTGTGCGAGTGTCGGTGGTCGGCCGTACGATGCTGCGGTGAGCAATCGCCTCGTCATCTCCGGTGCCCGCGAGCACAACCTGCGCAACGTCGACCTCGACCTCCCGCGCGACAAGCTCATCGTCTTCACGGGGCTCTCCGGCTCGGGCAAGTCGTCGCTCGCCTTCGACACCATCTTCGCGGAGGGGCAGCGCCGGTACGTCGAGTCGCTGTCCGCGTACGCGCGCCAGTTCCTCGGCCAGATGGACAAGCCGGACGTCGACTTCATCGAGGGCTTGTCGCCCGCGGTCTCGATCGACCAGAAGTCCACGAACCGCAACCCGCGCTCGACCGTCGGCACCATCACCGAGGTCTACGACTACCTGCGCCTGCTGTTCTCGCGCGCCGGGACGCAGCACTGCCCGGTGTGCGGCGAGCGCGTCACCGCGCAGACCCCGCAGCAGATCGTCGATCGTCTCCTCGAGCTGCCCGAGGGCACGCGCTACCAGGTCCTCGCCCCGGTCGTGCGCGGCCGCAAGGGTGAGTACTCCGAGCTCTTCAAGGAGCTCCAGACCAAGGGCTTCGCCCGCGCCCGAGTCGACGGCGAGGTGCGCACCCTCACGGACGTCCCGGCGCTCGAGAAGAAGCTCAAGCACGACATCGAGGTGGTCGTCGACCGTCTCGTCGCGCGCGAGGGCGTCCAGCGCCGGCTCACCGACTCCGTCGAGACGGCCCTCGGGCTCGCGGGCGGGCTCGTCGTCGTCGAGCTCGTCGACGCGGACGCGGACGACCCGGCCCGCGAGCGCCGTTTCTCGGAGAAGCGCGCGTGCCCGAACGACCACGAGCTCGCGCTCGACGAGATCGAGCCGCGCACGTTCTCCTTCAACGCGCCGTACGGCGCGTGCCCGGAGTGCACGGGCATCGGGTTCCGTCTCGAGGTGGACCCGGACCTCGTCGTCCCGGACGTCGAGAAGTCGTTGCGGGAGGGCGCGGTCGCGCCGTGGGCGCAGATCTCGTCGGAGTACTTCGAGCGGGTGCTCACGGCGCTCGCGGACGACCTCGGGTTCTCCATGGACACGCCGTGGCGCGCGCTGCCGGAGCGGGCGAAGAAGGCCGTGCTCCACGGCCAGAACCACCAGGTCCACGTGCGGTACAAGAACCGCTGGGGCCGTGAGCGGCAGTACTCGACGGGGTTCGAGGGCGTCATCACGTTCCTCGAGCGTCGGCACACCGAGACCGAGTCGGACTGGTCGAAGGAGAAGTACGAGGCCTTCATGCGCGAGGTCCCGTGCCCCGTGTGCGAGGGGGCCCGCCTCAAGCCGGAGGTGCTCGCGGTCAAGGTCGGTGGCAGGTCCATCTGGGACGTGTGCCGGCTCCCCCTGCGCGAGGCCGCGGCGTTCCTCGGGTCGCTCGAGCTCGGCTCGCGCGAGCGTGCCATCGCGACCGAGGTTCTCAAGGAGATCGACGCGCGGCTCGGCTTCCTGCTCGACGTCGGCCTCGACTACCTCTCGCTCGAGCGGCCGGCCGCGACGCTCTCCGGCGGCGAGGCGCAGCGTATCCGGCTCGCGACGCAGATCGGCTCCGGCCTGGTCGGCGTGCTCTACGTGCTCGACGAGCCGAGCATCGGTCTGCACCAGCGCGACAACCGGCGGCTCATCGAGACGCTCACGCGCCTGCGCGACCTCGGGAACACGCTCATCGTCGTCGAGCACGACGAGGACACGATCCGCACCGCGGACTGGGTCGTCGACATCGGCCCGGGTGCGGGGGAGCACGGCGGGCGCGTCGTGCACTCGGGCGACTACGCGGGCCTGCTCGAGGCGCCGGAGTCCGTCACGGGCGCGTACCTGTCGGGGCGCCGCAGCATCCCGCTGCCGGCGCAGCGGCGCCCGACCGACCCGGGTCGCCAGATCAAGGTGGTCGGCGCGCGCGAGCACAACCTCACGGGCATCGACGTGAGCTTCCCGCTCGGGACGTTCACCGCGGTCACGGGCGTCTCGGGCTCCGGCAAGTCGACGCTCGTGAACTCGATCCTCTACACCGTGCTGGCCAACGAGCTCAACGGGGCCCGCCAGGTCGCGGGCCGGCACACGCGTGTCACCGGTCTCGAGCACCTCGACAAGGTCGTGCACGTGGACCAGGGCCCCATCGGGCGCACGCCCCGGTCCAACCCCGCGACGTACACCGGCGTGTGGGACCACGTGCGCAAGCTGTTCGCGGAGACGACCGAGGCCAAGGTGCGGGGGTACACGCCGGGCCGGTTCTCGTTCAACGTCAAGGGTGGCCGCTGCGAGGCGTGCTCGGGCGACGGCACGCTGAAGATCGAGATGAACTTCCTCCCGGACGTCTACGTGCCGTGCGAGGTGTGCCACGGCGCGCGCTACAACCGCGAGACGCTCGAGGTCCACTTCAAGGGGAAGACCGTCGCGGACGTCCTCGACATGCCGATCGAGGAGGCAGCCGAGTTCTTCGCCGCCGTGCCCGCGATCTCGCGGCACCTCAAGACGCTCGTCGAGGTCGGCTTGGGCTACGTCCGGCTCGGGCAGCCCGCCCCGACGCTGTCGGGCGGCGAGGCGCAGCGCGTCAAGCTCGCGAGCGAGCTGCAGAAGCGCTCGACGGGTCGCACGATCTACGTGCTCGACGAGCCGACGACGGGCCTGCACTTCGAGGACATCCGCAAGCTGCTCGGCGTGCTCCAGTCGCTGGTCGACAAGGGCAACAGCGTCCTCGTCATCGAGCACAACCTCGACGTCATCAAGAGCGCGGACTGGGTCGTCGACATGGGCCCCGAGGGCGGCTCCGGCGGCGGCAAGGTCGTCGCGCAGGGCACTCCCGAGCAGGTCGCGCGCGTCGAGGCGAGCCACACCGGGCGCTTCCTCGCGGAGATCCTCGACGGGAACGACCCCGTGCCGGTCGGGCCCGCGCCGACGACCTCCGAGGCGTCGGCCCCGGCGGCGAAGGCGGGCAAGGGGACGAAGGGCCGGTCCGCGGCGGCGCGTCGGGCGACCGAGGAGAAGCCGAAGGCAGGGCGCCGCAAGGCGTCCGCGGCCTAACGAGGAAGCGGCGGCGCGGGTGCGGGACCGAGCAGGCCCGCACCCGCGCGGCGTGCTCGGAGCGTCCCCGAGTTTCCTCGGTGCTCCTCGCGGGCTCGGTGCTGTGCTCTCCGTGTCAGGCGACGGCGCGCCGGGCGGGTGCCGGCTCGACGAGCACCCGGAAGTTCACCGAGCGCGCGATGAAGCAGTGGTCGTGCGCGCGCTGGTGGAGGGTCGCCATCGCCGCCTCGTCCGTGCCCGGTCCGTCGTCGACCACCACGCGGGGGTGCAGCGTGACGTCCGTGAACTGGCCCTCGCCGCCGGACTCCACGCGCATGGTGCCGGTCGCGTCGTCGACGTACTCGCGCACGACGACGCCCGCCGCGGCCGCGAGGTGGAGGAACCACAGCATGTGGCACTGCGACAGGCTCGCCAGGAACAGCTCCTCGGGGCTGTACCGGGTCGGGTCGCCGCGGAACGCCGGGTCCGCGGAGCCGGGCAGCGACGGGCGCCCGTCCAGGAGCACCTCGTGGTCGCGGCTGTAGGCGGTGTAGGACGCGGTCCCGCGGTCGCCCGCGCCGGTCCAGCGGGTCGTCGCGGCGTATCCGTGCTGTGCGCTCATGGCCGCCACCCTAACGGCCGGTGACGCGCGTCACACGGCGTCGTCGCCTCGTCGCCGCGTCCCCGAGCATCCCCACCCCCGAGCCACCGGCGTCGGTGGCCTGACCTAGGCTGGAGAACATGGCAGATCCCGCGACGTACCGCCCTGCGCCGGGGGAGATCCCCACCTCGCCGGGCGTCTACCGGTTCCGCGACGAGTACGGTCGCGTGATCTACGTCGGCAAGGCCAAGAACCTGCGCGCGCGTCTGTCGAACTACTTCCAGGACGTCGCGAACCTGCACCACCGCACCCAGACGATGGTCACGACGGCGGCGTCGGTCGAGTGGACGGTCGTCGGGACCGAGGTCGAGGCGCTCGCCCTCGAGTACACGTGGATCAAGGAGTTCGACCCGCGGTTTAACGTCAAGTACCGCGACGACAAGTCCTACCCGTACCTCGCGGTGACGATGGGCGAGGAGTTCCCGCGCGCGCAGGTGATGCGCGGCGCGAAGCGGCCCGGCACGCGGTACTTCGGGCCGTACGGGCACGCGTGGGCGATCCGCGAGACGCTCGACCTCCTGCTGCGGGTGTTCCCGGTGCGCACGTGCTCGGCGGGCGTCTTCAAGCGCGCCCACCAGACGGGCCGCCCGTGCCTGCTCGGGTACATCGACAAGTGCTCGGCGCCGTGCGTCGGGCGCATCACGCCCGAGGACCACAAGGCGCTGGCCGAGGACTTCTGCGACTTCATGGCGGGTGACACCCAGCGGTTCGTGCGCCGGCTGGAGCGCAAGATGAACGAGGCCGCCGCCGCCATGGAGTACGAGGCCGCGGCGCGGCTGCGCGACGACATCGCCGCTCTCCAGCGGGCCACGGAGAAGAACGCGGTCGTGCTCGGCGACGGTACCGACGCCGACGTGTTCGCGCTCGTGGGCGACGAGCTCGAGGCGGCCGTCCAGGTGTTCCACGTGCGCGGTGGTCGCATCCGCGGCCAGCGCGGCTGGATCGTCGAGAAGGTCGAGGACGTCACGGACGCCGAGCTCGTCGAGCACCTGCTGCAGCAGGTGTACGGCGCGGCGGAGGAGGCCGTCGCGGCGGACGTCGGCACGCGCGCCGGGCGCGACCTCGCGCGCGACGCCGTCCCGCGCGAGGTCCTCGTGCCCGTCCTGCCGCCGGACACGGACCAGGTCACCACGTGGCTCTCCGGGCTGCGGGGCGCGCGGGTCGACGTCCGCGTGCCGCAGCGCGGGGACAAGAAGGAGCTCGCCGCGACGGTGCGCGCCAACGCGGAGCACGCGCTCGCGCTGCACCGCACGCGGCGTGCGGGCGACCTGACGACCCGCAGCCAGGCGCTGCGCGAGATCCAGGAGGCGCTCGAGCTCGAGACGGCGCCGCTGCGGATCGAGTGCTACGACGTCTCGCACAACCAGGGCACGTACCAGGTCGCGTCGATGGTGGTCTTCGAGGACGGGCTCGCGCGCAAGAGCGAGTACCGGCACTTCACGGTCCGCGGGCCGGACGGCGACGGCGCCGCCGACGACACGGCCGCGATGTACGAGGTGATCTCGCGCCGCTTCAAGCGCTACCTGTCCGACCGCTCCCGCTCGGGCGAGGTCGAGCTGGACCTCGAGGCGGACGACGTCGCCGACGGCTCCGACGCCGCGGCCGGGCGGGCGGAGCGCGCCGCGGAGGCGGCGGGCTACGTGCCGCGCAGCGGCGAGGTGGACCCGGACGCGCCCGTGGACCGGCGCGCGCGCTTCGCGTACCCGCCGAACCTCGTCGTCGTCGACGGCGGGCCGCCGCAGGTCGCGGCCGCGGCGCGGGCCCTCGCGGACCTCGGCATCGACGACGTCGCGCTGTGCGGCCTCGCCAAGCGGCTCGAGGAGGTCTGGGTGCCGGGGGAGGAGTACCCCGTGATCCTGCAGCGCTCCTCCGAGGGCCTGTACCTGCTCCAGCGCGTCCGCGACGAGGCGCACCGCTTCGCGATCGCCCAGCACCGCAGGCAGCGCAGCAAGGGCATGACGGCCTCGGCGCTCGACGACGTCCCCGGCCTCGGCCCGGCGCGGCGCACCGCGCTCCTCAAGCACTTCGGCTCCCTCAAGCGGCTGCGCGGGGCGAGCGTCGAGGAGATCGCGAGCGTCCGCGGCATGGGCGAGCGGACCGCGCAGGCGGTCGTCGCGGCGCTCGGGGGAGGCGCCCCGGACGGCGGCGCCCCGACGCCGTCGCCCGACGACGCCCCGTCCGTGCTGCCCCAGGACCCCGACCGGACCTCGCGGGACACTCCGGCGCAGGACGAGGCCGCGGCCCACGCGTGACGGCTGGCATGCTGGGGGCATGACCTCGGAGCCGACCCCGGACCTCAGCCCGCAGGGCCAGCCCGCCCGCCTGCCGGAGCCCTCCCCGACCACCGTCCCCAGCGGTATCCCCGCGATCGAGGCCGCGACCCACGCGCCCGAGCCGAGCGAGGCGGAGGTGCTCATCATCACGGGCATGTCGGGCGCCGGCCGCACCCGGGCCGCCGCCGTGCTGGAGGACCTGGACTGGTACGTCGTCGACAACCTGCCGCCGCGCATGATCGTCCCGCTCGTGGACCTCATGACCCGGTCCGGCTCGACGCTCGAGCGCATCGCGGCGGTCGTCGACGTGCGCGGGCGCGAGTTCTTCACCGACCTCGTCGAGGTGCTCGACCACCTCCGCCAGAGCGGCGTCTTCTACCGCATCCTGTTCCTCGACGCGTCGGACGAGGTGCTCGTGCGCCGCTACGAGCAGGTGCGCCGCCCGCACCCGCTGCAGGGCGAGGGGCGCATCCTCGACGGTCTCGCCGAGGAGCGGCGTCTCCTCGCGAGCCTCGAGGAGCGGTCCGACGTCGTCATCGACACGTCCGAGCTCACCGTGCACGACCTCGCGCGCGAGGTGCGCGCCGCCGTCGCCGACGGCACCCCCGAGACGCTGCGCATCAACGTGGTCTCCTTCGGGTTCAAGTACGGGCTGCCGCTCGACGCGGACCACGTGGTCGACGTGCGGTTCCTCGCGAACCCCTACTGGATCACCGAGCTGCGCCACCTCACGGGCCGCGACGCGCCCGTGCGCGACTACGTGCTCGGACGGCCCGGCGCCCTCGAGTTCGTCGACCGGTACGTGAACGCCCTCGAGCCTGTGCTGGCCGGCTACCTGGGGGAGGAGAAGCGCTACGTGACCATCGCCGTCGGCTGCACGGGCGGCAAGCACCGGTCCGTCGCGATCAGCGAGGCGATCGCCGCGCGCCTGCGCGCGCAGGGGCAGCGCGTCATCGTCACGGCCCGCGACCTCGGCAAGGAGTGACGGGCACCGTGGTCAGCCTGCGCAACCCCGCCGTCGTCGCCCTGGGCGGCGGCCACGGGCTCTCCGCGAGCCTGTCGGCGCTGCGGCTCATGTCCGACCGCCTCACCGCGGTCGTCACCGTCGCCGACGACGGCGGCTCCTCGGGGCGCCTGCGCGAGGAGCTCGGCGTCCTGCCGCCGGGAGACCTGCGCATGGCGCTCGCGGCCCTGTGCGACGACTCGGAGTGGGGTCGCACCTGGAGCGCGCTCCTGCAGCACCGCTTCACGTCCGAGGGGGACCTCGACAACCACGCGGTGGGCAACCTGCTCATCGTCGCGCTGTGGGAGCTGCTCGACGACCCGGTGGCCGGTCTCGACTGGGTGGGCAAGCTCCTCGGGGCCCGGGGCCGGGTGCTGCCCATGGCGGCGGTGCCGCTCCGGATCGAGGCGGACGTCTGGTCGGAAGGCCGGCTCGAGACGGTCGTCGGGCAGAGCCGCGTCGCGGTCACCCACGACCGCATCGAGCAGCTCCGGCTCGTGCCCGCGGACCCGCCGGCGTGCCCGGAGGCGGTGCGGGCCGTGGAGGAGGCGGACTGGGTCGTGCTCGGGCCCGGGTCGTGGTTCTCGTCGGTGATGCCGCACCTGCTCGTGCCCGAGCTCGCGCGCGCCCTGCACGAGACCCCGGCACGGCGGTGCGTCACGCTCAACCTGTCGAGCGAGACGGGGGAGACGTTCGGGCTCACCGCGACGGAGCACCTGGAGGTGCTGCACAAGCACGCGCCGGGGCTGCGCATCGACGCCGTCGTGGCCGACCCGTCCGCGGTCGAGGACACCGAGCAGCTCGCGGAGGCCGCGGCGCGCATGGGTGCCCGGCTCCTGCTGCGGCAGGTCCGCCGCGGCGACGGCACGCCGCGGCACGACGCGCTGCGCCTCGCGGCCGCCTACCGGGACGTGTTCGACGACGTCCTCGGCGACGTCGGCTCGCCCGCCCGCTGAGCCGTCGAAGCCTCCTGCGCCCCTCGCGGGCGCGTGCGCGAGGGGCCTGGTCCGGCTGCTCGCCGGACACCGCGGGGTACGCCCCCGCGCTCCGGGACGCCGCCGCGACACGCTCCCATCGGTGGCAGGATGTCCCGCATGGCGCTCACGGCACAGGTGAAGGACGAGCTGGCACGACTGCGGGTGGACAAGACCTCGTGCCGCAAGGCGGAGGTGTCCGCGATGCTCCGCTTCTCCGGCGGCCTGCACCTCATCTCGGGTCGTGTGGTCATCGAGGCCGAGCTCGACACCGCCATCGCCGCTCGTCGTCTCCGGGAGACCATCGCGGACGTCTACGGCCACACGAGCGAGCTGATCGTGGTGTCCGCCGGGGGCCTGCGCAAGAGCAGCCGGTACGTCGTGCGGGTCGTGCGCGACGGCGAGTCCCTGGCCCGTCAGACCGGCCTCCTCGACCAGCGCGGCCGGCCCGTGCGCGGGCTGCCCCCGCAGGTCGTCTCCGGCGGCGTGGAGGAGGCCGAGGCCGCGTGGCGCGGTGCCTTCCTCGCCCACGGGTCGCTCACGGAGCCCGGGCGCTCGTCGGCGCTCGAGATCACGTGCCCGGGCCCGGAGGCCGCCCTCGCGCTCGTCGGCGCCGCCCGCCGCCTCGGGGTGTCGGCGAAGTCGCGGGAGGTCCGCGGTATCGACCGCGTGGTGATCCGCGACGGCGACGCGATCAGCGCGCTGCTCACGCGCCTCGGCGCGCACGAGGCGGTCCTCGTGTGGGAGGAGCGTCGTGCGCGTCGTGAGGTGCGCGGCACGGCGAACCGGCTCGCCAACTTCGACGACGCCAACCTGCGCCGCTCGGCGCGCGCCGCCGTCGCCGCGGGCGCCCGGGTCGAGCGGGCTTTCGAGATCCTGGGCCCCGACCTGCCGGAGCACCTCCGCGAGGCGGGCGAGCTGCGTCTCGCGCACAAGCAGGCGTCGCTCGAGGAGCTGGGCCAGCTCGCCGACCCGCCGCTCACCAAGGACGCGGTCGCGGGGCGCATCCGCCGCCTGCTGTCCACGGCCGACAAGCGCGCGGCCGAGCTCGGCATCCCGGACACCGAGGCGGGGCTCAGCCCCGAGCTGCTCGACCTCTGACGAGCGCGGGCGGTCGTCCGAACCCCGTGCGCCCGTGAGCCGGGCGCGGCGGCGCCCGCCCCCTGGACGTCACGCACCGGCGGGACGATGGTCCCGAAGCATGGGATTCAGGTCACATGACGGAGTGGTGTTGGTATAGGCTCGTCAGTGTCAGGTGACAACGACGTGCTCCTTCGCTGACACCCCTCGTGGGCGTGGGTGGTCCCGGCTGTCGCCGTGACGGTCCACGAGCACGGAGGGTGCTGTGCCGGGATCCGGGCAGCGGGGCACGGGCGCGATCACCACCTGCGTACGACGGCGTACGTGATCGTTCGGCATCAACCGTGTGCGTCGGGACAACCGGCGCGCCCTGAGGAGGGCATTGTGACCATCCGCGTCGGTATCAACGGCTTCGGTCGTATCGGACGGAACTTCTACCGCGCCATCGTCGAGTCGGGCGCCGACATCGAGATCGTCGGCGTGAACGACCTCACGGACAACAAGACGCTCGCGCACCTGCTCAAGTACGACACGGTCCTCGGCCGTTTCCCGCTGAGCGTGGACTTCGACGACGACAACATCATCGTCGACGGCAAGAAGATCCGTGCGCTCGCGGAGCGCGACCCGGCGAACCTCCCCTGGGGCGAGCTCGGCGCCGACATCGTCATCGAGTCGACCGGCTTCTTCACCGACGCGACCAAGGCGAAGGCGCACATCGACGCCGGCGCCAAGAAGGTCATCATCTCGGCCCCGGCCAAGAACGAGGACGCCACGTTCGTCATGGGCGTGAACTCGGACCAGTACGACCCGGCCGCGCACCACATCATCTCGAACGCGTCGTGCACCACGAACTGCCTCGCCCCGCTGGCCAAGGCGCTCAACGACTCGATCGGCATCGAGCGTGGTCTCATGACCACGATCCACGCCTACACGGGTGACCAGAACCTGCAGGACGGCCCGCACCGCGACCTGCGTCGTGCCCGCGCCGCCGCGCAGAACATCGTCCCGACCTCGACGGGTGCGGCCAAGGCCGTGTCGCTCGTCCTGCCCGAGCTCAAGGGCAAGCTGGACGGCTACGCGCTGCGCGTCCCGGTCATCACCGGCTCGGCGACGGACCTCACCTTCACCGCCTCGCGCGAGGTCACGGTGGACGAGGTCAACGCCGCGCTCAAGGCGGCGGCGGACGGCCCGCTCAAGGGCATCCTCGAGTACGTCGACGACGAGATCGTGTCGAGCGACATCGTCACCAACCCGCACCAGAGCATCTTCGACTCGAAGCTCACGAAGGTGATCGGCGACCAGGTCAAGGTCGTCTCCTGGTACGACAACGAGTGGGGCTACTCGAACAGCCTCGTCGCGCTGACCGCCCTGGTCGGCGAGAAGCTCTGAGCCATCTGCTGACGCAGCACAGCCCTGCGTAGCACCATGCGTCCGCGTGCGCGTCCCGGCACCGCCCGGTGACGCGCACGCGGACGTCCTCATGTGCGGGCCGGGCCGGTTGCCGGCCGGCGTCCCGCACGACGGCGACAGAACCGTAGGAGACCGCATGAAGACCATCGACTCCCTGGGCGACCTGCGCGGCAAGCGCGTCCTCGTCCGCTCCGACTTCAACGTCCCGCTCGACGGGACGACCATCACGGACGACGGGCGCATCCGCGCCGCGCTCCCGACGCTGAAGAAGCTGACGGAAGCGGGCGCGAAGGTGATCGTCACCGCGCACCTCGGCCGCCCCAAGGGCGAGCCGGACCCGAAGTACTCCCTCGCGCCCGTCGCGGCCCGCCTGGGCGAGCTGCTCGGCGTGCCGGTGCACCTGGCGCAGGACGTCGTCGGCGACTCGGCGCGCGAGACGGTCGCCGCGCTCGGCGACGGCGAGGTCGCGCTGCTCGAGAACATCCGGTTCGACCCGCGCGAGACGTCGAAGGACGACGCGGAGCGCCAGGCGCTCGCTCGCGACCTCGCGCAGCTCGCGGACGTCTTCGTCTCCGACGGCTTCGGCGTCGTGCACCGCAAGCAGGCGTCGGTCTACGACGTGGCGCAGGTGCTCCCCTCCGCGGTGGGCGAGCTCGTCCTCAAGGAGGTCGACTCCCTGCGCAAGGCGACCGAGGACCCGCAGCGCCCCTACGCGGTCGTGCTCGGCGGCTCGAAGGTCTCCGACAAGCTGGGCGTCATCGCGAACCTGCTCACCAAGGCGGACCGCCTGCTCATCGGCGGCGGCATGGTGTTCACCTTCCTCGCGGCGAAGGGCTACGGCGTCGGCAAGTCCCTCCTCGAGGAGGACCAGATCGACACGGTCAAGGGCTACCTCGCGGACGCGGAGAAGAACGGCGTCGAGATCGTCCTGCCGACGGACATCGTCGTGGCGGACGCGTTCGCCGCGGACTCGCCGCACGAGGTCGTCGCCGCGGACGCGATCCCGGCCGACAAGATCGGCCTCGACATCGGCCCCGACTCGGCGAAGCTCTTCGCGAGCAAGATCGTCGACGCGAAGACCGTCGTCTGGAACGGCCCCGCGGGCGTGTTCGAGTTCGAGGCGTTCTCGGGCGGCACGCGCGCCGTGGCCCAGGCCCTGGTCGACGCGACGGCGAACGGTGCGTTCACCATCGTCGGCGGCGGCGACTCGGCCGCCGCGGTCCGCATCCTCGGCTTCGACGAGGCGGGCTTCAGCCACATCTCGACCGGTGGCGGCGCGAGCCTCGAGTTCCTCGAGGGCAAGGACCTCCCGGGGATCTCCGTCCTCGAGGGCTGACCGCCCCCCGTACCCCTCCGCGCCGCCCGCTCCCCGTGGGCGGCGCGGGCCCCACAGAGAGAAGAAGGACCCGTGGCGAACACCCGCACCCCGCTCATGGCGGGCAACTGGAAGATGAACCTGGACCACCACCAGGCGACCCACACCGTGCAGAAGCTCGCGTGGACCCTGAAGGACGCGAAGCACGACTACGCGGCCGTCGAGGTCGCCGTGCTGCCGCCCTTCACCGACCTCCGGTCGGTGCAGACGCTCGTGGACGCGGACAAGCTCGAGCTCAAGTACGGCGCGCAGGACGTCTCGGCGCACGCCGAGGGCGCGTACACGGGCGAGATCTCGGCGTCGATGCTGGCCAAGCTCGGCGTGAGCTACGTCGCCATCGGGCACTCGGAGCGCCGCCAGTACCACGGCGAGACCGACGCCCTGGTGAACGAGAAGATCGTCGCCGCCGTGGGTCAGGGCATCGCCCCGATCCTGTGCGTGGGCGAGGGCCTGGACGTGCGCAAGGCCGGCGAGCAGATCGCCTACACGCTCGCGCAGGTCGAGGGCGCGCTCGCGGGCATCCCGGCCCCTCAGCTGGCGACGCTCGTCATCGCGTACGAGCCCGTGTGGGCCATCGGGACGGGCGAGGTCGCGACGCCCGAGGACGCCCAGGAGGTCTGCGGTGCGATCCGCGGCGCCCTCGGCGACCTCTACGACGCGGACCTCGCGAACGCGACGCGCATCCTGTACGGCGGCTCGGTCAAGTCGTCGAACGTCGCCGCGATCATGGCGCAGCCGGATGTGGACGGCGCGCTCGTGGGTGGCGCGAGCCTCGACCCCGAGGAGTTCGCGAAGATCGCGCGCTACCAGTCGCACGCGACCGGCGCCTGACCTCCGCGCCGTACCTCGCACCGACGGCCCCGGGACCGCGTCCCGGGGCCGTCGGCCGCCGTCCCGGGACGACGGCGGACGGGGTTGGCCGCAGCGGCCCCGCGTCGCCTACTCTTGTCCCCTGTGCCGCGGGTCACGCCCGTGCACGACAACCGTGCGGTCGGTCCCGACATCGGTCGGGCCGGCCCTGAGCCTCAAGGACGTACTCGTGGACGTGCTGCGCATCATCCTCCAGATCCTGCTGGTGCTGACCAGCGCCTTCCTCACCCTGCTCGTGCTCATGCACAAGGGGAAGGGCGGCGGCCTCTCCGACATGTTCGGCGGCGGGATCTCGAGCTCCGTGGGCAGCTCCGGCGTCGCCGAGCGCAACCTCAACCGCATCACCGTGGCGTTCGCCCTCGTCTGGGCCGTCGTCATCGTGCTCCTGGGTCTCCTCCAGAAGGTCGTCTGACCGCACGCGCCCACCAGGGCGTCGTCGGGACGGCAGGAGAGTCCGCAGTCGGCAGGGGGCAAGCCGCGCACGGTCGCGCGGTCCGGGCAGGAACGAGTGCCGACGGCGGCACGGACGGGGGAGAGAGCACGTGGCAGGTGGTAACGCGATCCGAGGGTCGCGCGTCGGGGCGGGACCGCTCGGGGAGTCCGAGCGCGGCGAGATCGCGCCGCGGTTCTGGGTGTCGTACTGGTGCGCCAACGGCCACGAGACGCGACCCAGCTTCTCCTCGGAGGCGGGCATCGAGGCCCCGGAGACCTGGGACTGCCCGCGGTGCGGGTTCCCGGCCGGTCAGGACCAGGAGCACCCGCCGACGCCGTCGCGCAACGAGCCCTACAAGACGCACCTCGCGTACGTGAAGGAGCGGCGCAGCGACGAGGACGGCGTCGCGATCCTCGACGAGGCGCTCGCCGCGCTGCGCGCCCGTCGCGGCCGCTGACCCCGGTCGGGCCGGTACGGAGAGCGGCTCAGGCGCGCACGCGCGCCAGCACGAAGCCGTCGTACCCCTTGGACCCGACGGTCTGCACGGCGGTGGCGTCGAGGCGCGGGTCCGCGACGACGCGGTCCGCCATCTCCCGCACGCCGAGCACGTTCGGGTCGGTGCTCGTCGCGTCCGCGACGGCCCCGCCGCGGACGGTGTTGTCCACGACGACGAGCGTGCCGGGGCGCGAGAGCTGCAGTGCCAGGTCGAGGTAGACCGGGTTCGACGGCTTGTCCGCGTCGACGAACACGAGGTCGAACGGCGCGGCGCCGCCCGCGACGAGCCCTCGCAGCGTGTCCGCGGCCGGGCCGACGACGACGTCGACGACGTCCGACAGCCCGGCCGCCGACACCGACTCGCGTGCGACGGCGGCGTGGGCCGGGTCGATCTCGCACGTGACGAGCGTGCCGTCGGACGGCAGGGCGCGGGCGAGCCAGATCGTCGAGTAGCCGCCCAGGGTGCCGATCTCGAGGATGCGTCGCGCGCCCGACGTGAGCGCGAGGAGCTGCAGCAGCCGGCCCTGCGCGGGGGAGACCTGGATCTCCGGGAGCCCGGCGTCCCGGGCGCGCGCCGACGCGGCGGCGAGCACGTCGTCCTCGGCCACGAGGGGCGCGAAGTACGTGTCGACGGCGTCCCACGTGACCGCGGGGTCCGTCGTGCGCTTGCCGCCCGTCGTCATGCGCGGCTCGCGTCCGAGGCCGTCGGGGTCCCGGTACCGGCCGCGGCGACGTCGACGAGCCACAGCGTCGCCTCCGTGCCCGCGACCGCGGCGGCTGGGGTCTCGTGCGCCGACGCGCCTGACAGGGCCGACGCCACCGCCGGGGCCTTCTCGGCGCCCGCCGCCACGACCCACACCTGACGGGCCTGGGCGATCGCCTCGAACGTCAGCGTGACCCGCTCGGGCGGCGGCTTGGGGGAGCCGTGGACGCCCGCCGTCGGGGTGCCCGTGACGTCGAGCCCGGGGTGGCCGGGGAAGAGCGACGCGACGTGGCCGTCGGGACCCATGCCGAGCAGCAGGACGTCGAAGGCCGGGACGTGCCGGCCGTCCGGCGCGTGCTCCGCGAGCGTCGCCGCGTACGCGGTCGCCGACTCCTCGGGGGTCGCCGCCGCGTCGGCCGCCGGCATCGGGTGCACGTTCTCGGGCGGGAGGTGCGGCAGGTGGTCGAGGAGCGCCTCGCGCGCCTGCGTCTCGTTGCGCTCGCCGTCGCCGGACGCGAGGAAGCGCTCGTCGCCCCACCAGACGTGCACGCCCGACCAGTCGACGGCGTCGCGCGCGGGGTGGCGCGCGAGCGCCGCCAGGCTCGCGATCCCGACGGTCCCGCCCGTCAGCACGACGTGCACGGGGCGGCGGACCGACTGCACGTCGAGCAGCCGCGTCACGAGGCGCGACGCCACGGCCTCGGCGAGCACGGCGGCGTCGGGGTGCACGACGACGAGGCGCGCCGGGGCGTCCGGCCGGGCGGCGGTCACGCGCCCACCTTCTGCAGCCCCTTGGTGAGCACCTCGCCGTAGATCTCGTCGGGGTCGAGGCGGCGCAGCTCCTCGATGAGGGCCTCGCTGAGCGTCCGGATGGGCAGCGCGACGCGGCGGTCGGGCTTGCCCGGCTGGCTGATCGTCACCGTCCGGCCGTCGGGGCGGTCGAGGACGATCGGCCCGCTCTTGCGCTCGAGCGTCACGCGCGTGATCGCCTCCGCGCCGCGCCGTCGCACCACCTGCGCCGGGCAGCGCAGGCGCGAGCCCAGCCACGCGGCGAGGAGGTCGAGCGACGTGTGCTTCGCCTGGCCCTCGATGACGACGCTCGTCACCGGCTCGTAGGGCGGCTGGTCGAGCGCCGCGGCGATGAGGCCGCGCCACAGCGTCACGCGGGCCCACGCGAGGTCGGAGTCGCCCGGACCGTACGTCTGCGCGAGCTGCGCGAGCGTGGCCTCGGGGTCCTTCGCCGTGATCGAGTCGGTGATGCGCCGCTGCGCCATGGCGCCGACCGGGTCGTCGTCCGGGGACGCCGGCGGCTGACCCGGCCACCAGACGACGATGGGTGCGTCGGGCAGCAGGAGCGGCATGACGAGCGTGTCCGCGTGCTCGAGCAGCGGCCCGGCGGTGCGGAGCACGACGACCTCGGACGCGCCGGCGTCGCCGCCGACGCGGATCTGCGCGTCGAGGTGCGGCGTCGCGCTGCGCCCGGACGGGGCGACGACGATGACGCGGCACGGGTGCTCGCGGCTCGCGTCGTTCGCCGCCTCGATCGACGTCTCGACGTCGGACTCGCGCGCGATGACGACGAGCGTGAGGACGCGCCCGAGCGCGATCGCGCCGCCCTCGTCGCGCAGGCGCACGAGGCGCTTGTTCACCGCGTTCGTCGTCGTGTCGGGCAGGTCGATGATCATCGCGGGGTCCTCGCCGGTCGGAGGGTCGTGCCGCGTACCGGCGCACGACGGGGTCGGGGGGTCTCTCGGGTGCGCGCGGCCCGCTCGGCGGGCGCCGGGGCGGTCACGGGCGCCGCCACGCGCGGCCGTCACGCGCGAGCATCGCGTCGGCGGACTCCGGGCCCCACGTGCCCGACCGGTACTGCTCGGGCTTGCCCTTCGCCGCCCAGTGCGCGGTGATCGGGTCGAGGATCTTCCAGGAGAGCTCGACCTCCTCGCGCGTGGGGAACAGCGGCGGGTCGCCGAGCAGGACGTCGAGGATGAGGCGCTCGTACGCCTCCGGCGACGACTCGGTGAACGCGTGCCCGTAGCCGAAGTCCATCGTCACGTCGCGGACCTCCATCGCGGTGCCCGGGACCTTGGCGCCGAAGCGCATCGTCACGCCCTCGTCCGGCTGGACGCGGATCACGAGCGCGTTGTTCCCGAGGTCCGACGCCTGCGAGCTCTCGAACGGCAGGTGCGGTGCCTTCTTGAACACGACCGCGACCTCGGTCACGCGACGCCCGAGGCGCTTGCCCGTGCGCAGGTAGAACGGGACGCCCGCCCAGCGGCGGTTGTCGATGTCGACGCGGATCGCCGCGTACGTCTCCGTGGTGGAGGAGTCGGGGATGCCGTCCTCCTCGAGGAAGCCGATGACCTCCTCGCCGCCCTGCCAGCCGGCGGCGTACTGGCCGCGGGCCGTGTGCCGGGACAGCTCGCGCGGCAGCCGCACGGCGGAGAGCGCCTTGATCTTCTCGGCCCGCAGGGAGGGCGCGTCGAACGACACCGGCTCCTCCATCGCGACGAGCGCGAGGAGCTGGAGGAGGTGGTTCTGGATGACGTCGCGCGCGGCGCCGATGCCGTCGTAGTAGCCCGCGCGGCCTCCGATGCCGATGTCCTCGGCCATCGTGATCTGCACGTGGTCGACGTAGTTCGCGTTCCAGATGGGCTCGAACATCTGGTTCGCGAAGCGCAGGGCGAGGAGGTTCTGGACCGTCTCCTTGCCGAGGTAGTGGTCGATGCGGAAGACCGAGTCGGGCGGGAAGACCTCCGACACGACGGCGTCGAGCTCGCGCGCGCTCGCGAGGTCGTGGCCGAAGGGCTTCTCGATGACCACGCGGCGCCACGCCTCCTCCGCCGAGCGGGACAGCCCCGACTCGGCGAGCTGGCGGCACACGACGGGGAACGCGCTCGGCGGGACCGACAGGTAGAACGCGTGGTTGCCGCCCGTGCCGCGCTCGGCGTCGAGCGTCTCGACCGTCTCGCGCAGGCGCTCGAACGCCTCGTCGTCGTCGAACGAGCCCTGGACGAACCGGATGCCCTCGGAGAGCTGGCGCCACGTCGCCTCGCGGAACGGCGTGCGCGCGTGCTCCTTGACGGCGTCGTGCACGACCTGCGCGAAGTCCTGGTCCTCCCAGTCGCGGCGCGCGAAGCCCGTGAGCGCGAAGCCCGGCGGCAGCAGGCCGCGGTTGGCGAGGTCGTAGACCGCGGGCATGAGCTTCTTGCGGGCGAGGTCGCCCGTGACGCCGAAGATGACGAGCCCGCACGGGCCCGCGATCCGGGGCAGGCGCAGGTCGAGGGGGTCGCGCAGAGGGTTGTGCTCTGGCGTGATCTTGGCCGGTCTCACCTGGTGGCACCGTTCCGTTCGGGGAGGGGTCGGAGGACTGCAGAAGGTCTGGGGCGTCTGCGGATCATAGGGGCGTCGCCACGGGGTGCGCCGTCGTTCCCGCAGGTCGGACGCGCGGGCGAGACGACGGCCGCGCGCCCGCGGTCAGGAGGAGGCGAGGCGGCGCAGGTTGTCGCGCGTCGTGGCGAGGAGCTCGGTCCAGCTGTCCTCGAACTTGCGCACGCCCTCGGCCTCGAGGCGGTCGGTGACCTCGACGAGGGAGACGCCGAACGACTCGACGGTCTCGATCGTGCGCCTCGACGCGGACGCCGTGCCGGTGATCGTGTCGCCCGTCACGACGCCGTGGTCCGCGAACGCCTGGAGCGTCGCCTCGGGCATCGTGTTCACGACGCCGTCCGTCACGAGCTCGTCGACGTACATCGTGTCGCGGTACTCGGGGTTCTTCACGCCCGTCGAGGCCCACAGCGGGCGCTGCGGCTGCGCGCCGGACGCGGCGAGCGAGCGCCAGCGGTCCGTCTGGCGGAACTCCTCGTAGGCCTCGAACGCGAGGCGCGCGTTCGCCACGGCCGTCTGCCCGCGCAGGTCGAGCGCCTCGGGCGTCCCGACCTTCTCGAGCGCGGCGTCCACGGCGGTGTCCACGCGCGAGACGAAGAACGAGGCGACCGAGCCCACGGGCGCGAGGTCGACGCCGTCGGCGCGCGCCTGCTCCAGCCCGATCGCGAACGCCTCCATGACGGCGCGGTAGCGCGCGAGGGAGAAGATGAGGGTCACGTTGACGCTGATGCCCTGCGCGAGCGTGCGCGTGATCGCGTCAAGGCCCGCGACGGTCGCCGGGATCTTGATGTAGACGTTCGGGCGGTCGATCGTGCGCCACAGGCGCTCCGCCGTGACGACCGTCGCGTCGGCGTCGTGGGCGAGGCGCGGGTCGACCTCGATCGAGACGCGCCCGTCGACGCCGTCGGTGGCGTCGTAGACGGGCCGCAGGAGGTCGGCGGCGGTGCGCACGTCGTCCGTGGTGATGCGCTCGACGGCGGCCTCCACGGCCGCGTCGTCGGTGCCCGCGGCCGCGAGGTCGGCGAGCTGGGCGTCGTAGGCGTCGCCCTGCGCGAGCGCCGACGCGAAGATCGTGGGGTTCGTGGTCACGCCGACGACGCCGCGCGTCGCCACGAGCTCGGCGAGGTTGCCGGTGCGCAGCCGTTCTCGGGAGAGGTCGTCGAGCCAGATCGACACGCCCGCTCCCGTGAGCTGCTCGATGGGGCCGGGGACGGTGGTGGGCTGCGTCATCGGACTTCCTCTCGTGGTGCTCTCGCCGCGGGCGTGCACCCGGGGCGCCGCTCGTGGCGGTCGTCCCGGGGCGTCCCGAGGTGGGGCCGCGTGCGCGGCCCCACCTCGGAATCTACGAAGGGTCAGCGCAGGTCGCCAGTGCCGCCCTCCGAGGGGGTGGGCTCGGCGCCCGGCGCGTCGTCGCCGCGCGCCGCGGCGATCGACTCGCGCGCCGCCGTCGCGACGGCCTCGGACGTGATGCCGAACTCGCGGTACAGCACCTGGTAGTCCGCGGACGCGCCGTAGTGCTCGAGGCTCACGGAGCGGCCGGCGTCGCCGACGAGCTCGCGCCAGCCCTGCGCGACGCCCGCCTCGACCGAGACGCGCGCACGGACCGTGGACGGCAGGACTGACTCGCGGTAGGCGTCGTCCTGGCCGTCGAACCACTCGCGGCTCGGCAGCGACACGACGCGCGCCTGCACGCCCTCGGCGGCGAGGATCTCGCGCGCCTCGACGGCGAGCTGCACCTCGGAGCCGGTGCCGATGAGGATGACGTCGGGCGTGCCCTCGGTGTCGAGCAGCACGTAGCCGCCGCGCGCCGTGCCGGACGCGTCGGCGTAGCCGTCGGTCCCGCGCGGGAACGTCGGCACGTTCTGGCGCGTGAGGATGAGGCCCGCCGGGCGCTCGGTGTTCTCGAGCACGGTGCGCCACGCCCACGCGGTCTCGTTCGCGTCGGCCGGCCGCACGACGTCGAGGCCCGGGATCGCGCGCAGCGCCGCGAGGTGCTCGACGGGCTGGTGCGTCGGGCCGTCCTCGCCGAGGCCGATCGAGTCGTGCGTCCACACGAACGTCGTCGGGATCTCCATGAGGGCGGCGAGCCGGACGGCGGGACGCATGTAGTCGCTGAACTGGAGGAACGTGCCGCCGTAGGCGCGCGTGCCACCGTGCAGGACGATGCCGTTGAGGATCGCGCCCATCGCGTGCTCGCGGATGCCGAAGTGCAGCGTGCGGCCGTACTCGTGGCCCGGGAACTTCTTCGTCGCGTGCTCGGGCGGCACGAACGACGGCTCGCCGTCCATCGTCGTGTTGTTCGAGCCCGCGAGGTCGGCGGAGCCGCCCCACAGCTCGGGCAGGACGTCCTTGAGCGCGGTGAGGACCTTGCCGGACGCGGAGCGCGTCGCGACGGCCTTGCCCGCCTCGAACGTCGGGAGGGAGTCCTCCCAGCCCGCCGGGAGCTGGCGGCGCGAGAGGCGGTCGAGCAGCTCCGCGCCGGACGGGTTCGCCGTCTTCCAGGCCTCGAACGCCCGGTCCCAGGCGGCGCGGGCGTCGGCCTGGCGCTCGCCGACGGCGCGCGTGTACGCGAGCACCTCGTCGTCGATCGCGAAGCTCGCCTCGGGGTCGAGGCCGAGCTCGACCTTGAGGCCCTTGATCTCGTCGGCGCCCATGGCGGAGCCGTGGATGCCGCCCGTGTTCTGCTTCGTGGGCGACGGGTACCCGATGATCGTGCGCAGCGCGATGATCGACGGCTTGCCCGTCTCGGCCTTGGCGGCCTCGATCGCGGCGTGCAGCGCGTCGACGTCCTCCGTGTAGCCGGTGCCCCCGTTGGTCCAGTCGACGCGCTGGGTGTGCCAGCCGTACGCCGCGTACCGCGCGAGCACGTCCTCGGTGAACGCGATGTCCGTGTCGTCCTCGATCGAGATCTTGTTGTCGTCCCAGATCACGACGAGGTTGCCGAGCTGCTGGTGGCCCGCGAGCGAGGAGGCCTCGCTCGTCACGCCCTCCTGCAGGTCGCCGTCGGAGGCGATGACGTAGACGTGGTGGTCGAACGGCGACTCGCCCGGCGTGGTCGACGGGTCGAGCAGGCCGCGCTCGCGGCGTGCCGCGAACGCCATGCCGACCGACGACGCGAGGCCCTGGCCGAGCGGGCCGGTCGTGATCTCGACGCCCCGGGTGTGCTTGTACTCGGGGTGGCCGGGGGTCTTGGAGCCCCACGTGCGCAGCGCCTCGATGTCCTCCATCTCCAGGCCGTACCCGGCGAGGAAGAGCTGGAGGTAGATCGTCAGCGACGAGTGGCCCGCGGAGAGCACGAACCGGTCACGACCGACCCAGTGGTCGTCGGACGGGTCGTGGCGCATGACCTTCTGGAACAGCAGGTACGCGGCGGGGGCCAGCGAGATCGCGGTGCCCGGGTGGCCGTTGCCCACCTTCTCCACGGCGTCGGCGGCGAGCGCCTTGATCGTCTTGACGGCCCGGTCGTCCAGGTCCGTCCAGTCCAGGGGCGTGTGAGCAGGGGACAACGCGTTCACCGAACCTCATTCCCGTCCGGAGCGCGCGCCCCGGATCCTCGCGACAACTCGAAGCAACCGTTGAACATTTCCCGGCCTCACGCCTCAGGGGGCGGGGCGGCCCGGTGCCCGTCGCCCGGCCCGGAGGCCACGTCCGTGGCGGGCGGTCCGACGCGGGACGGTCGCGGGCACCAGCCTATACGCGCGCGCCGTTCCCGGCCGGGCGGTGCCCACGTGCTGGATTTCGGTCGGATGTCACACAATCGCCCGGCCCGTCCGGTCGGCCCCCGCGCAGGCGGGGACGTACGATGAGCGAGGACGACCGGCGGTCCGTCCCAGCTCGCCCCCCACCTCAGAACGGAACACCGAAGCGCGTGCACACCACGAGCCAGGCACCGATCGACGGGACCGGAAGCCCGTCGAGCGCCGCGTCGACCCAGCAGCCGTCCTCCCCGACGGCCCCCGCGACCTCCGTCGCCCCGACGGCCGAGGTCGCCAGCGCGACCCGCGCGCTGCGCGAGCGGGTTGGCGCCTACGTCGCCCTCACCAAGCCGCGCATCATCGAGCTCCTCCTCGTCACGACGGTGCCGACGATGTTCCTGGCGCAGGGCGGGCTGCCCGGCCTGGGCCTCATCCTCGCGACGCTCGTCGGCGGCACGCTCGCCGCGGCGTCCGCGAACGTCTACAACTGCTACCTCGACCGCGACATCGACGAGGTCATGAACCGCACCAAGCGGCGCCCGCTCGTCACGGGCGAGATCTCCCCGCGCGCGGCGCTCGTCTTCGCGACCGTCCTCGGCGTGGTGTCGCTGGTCTGGTTCGCGCTGCTGGTCAACGTCGTCTCGGCGTGGCTGACGTTCGCGGCGATCGCGATCTACGTCGTCGGCTACACGATGATCCTCAAGCGCCGTACTCCGCAGAACATCGTGTGGGGCGGCATCGCGGGCTGCATGCCGGTGCTCATCGGCTGGTCGGCGGTCACGGGCTCGCTGAGCTGGGCGGCGCTCGCGTTGTTCCTCGTCATCTTCTTCTGGACCCCGCCGCACTACTGGCCGCTGTCGATGAAGTTCAAGCGGGACTACGCGAACGCGGGCGTCCCGATGCTCCCCGTCGTCGCGGACGACAGCAGGGTCGCGCGCGAGATGATCCTCTACGGCGTCGCGATGGTCGCCTCGTCCCTCGCGCTGTGGCCGCTCGCCGGCATGACCTGGGTGTACGGCGTCGTCGCCACGGCCCTGGGCGCGTGGTTCCTGTCGTCGTGCGTGACGATGCTGCGCCGGGCGCGCGACAAGGCCGACGGCAAGGGCGGCAAGGTGGGGGAGATGAAGGTCTTCCACGCGTCCATCACGTACCTGACCCTGCTCTTCGTCGCGGTGGCGGTCGACGTCTTCCTCCCGCTGTGAGCCCGGCCGTCCCGGCAGGGCAGTGACGCCATGAGCCCCGGCGAGGCCCACGTGCCCGAGGCGCTGGACCGCGCCGCGCGCGAGTACCTGGCGCACCTCGCCGTCGAGCGCGGGCTGTCCGCCAACACGGTCGCGGCCTACCGCCGCGACCTCGCGCGCTACGTCGCGTTCCTCGCGTCGCGCGGCAACCACGCCGTGCGCGACGTCGAGGCGGACGACGTCGCGGACTACGTCACGGCGCTGCGCACCGGGGCCGACGGCGGCGCGCCCCTGTCGGCGTCCTCGACCGCCCGGTCGGTCGCGGCGGTGCGCGGCTGGCACCGGTTCTGCGCGGCGGAGGGCCTCGCCGACGCCGACGCGTCGGCCGACGTGCGCCCGCCCGCCCAGGGCAGGCGGCTGCCGAAGGCCATCTCGACCGACGAGGTCGCGCGCATCCTCGAGGCCTCCGGGGCCGGGGACGGTCCGGGCCCCCTGCGCGACCGCGCGCTCCTGGAGCTCGTGTACTCGACCGGCGCGCGCATCACCGAGGCGGTGAGCCTCGACGTCGACGACTTGGACCTCGACAGCGGCGCCGTGCGCCTGCTGGGCAAGGGCGGCAAGGAGCGCGTGGTGCCCGTCGGGTCGTTCGCGCGACGCGCCCTCGACGCCTACCTCGTGCGCGGGCGCGCCGCGCTCGCCGCGAACGGGCGGGGGACGCCCGCGGTGTTCCTCAACACGCGCGGCGCGCGCCTGTCCCGGCAGAGCGCGTGGGCCGTGCTGCGCACCGCGGCCGAGCGCGCCGGGATCGAGCACCCCGAGCGCATCTCGCCCCACACGCTGCGGCACTCGTTCGCGACCCACCTGCTCGCCGGCGGCGCGGACGTGCGCGTCGTGCAGGAGCTGCTGGGCCACGCGTCGGTCACCACGACCCAGATCTACACGCTCGTGACGCCCGACACGCTGCGCGAGGTCTACGCGGCCGCGCACCCCCGCGCGCTGGGCTGACGGGCGCGCCGGGACGGCGGCACCACCGCTGCGGCGTGCCCTGCGGCGTGCCGTCCCGGAACGCGGCGCGCGGGCGCGTGCGCACCGGCCGCGGGGAGGTCCTGCGATACCGTGGCGGACGTGAGCAGCCAGGCCGAGACCCAGCCCGAGACGCGCGGCGCGCACGGCTCGCACGGCGACGCCGTCCGTCCGGTCGCCCCGCCGACCTCCGCCGAGGGGGACGCGGCCCCCGCCGTCGACCGCCCCGCGGATCGGACCGCCGGCACCGAGCCGCGTGTCGACGTCGTCGGCCGCACCCTGCCGGAGTTCCCCGTCCCGGCCCCGCTCGCCGCGCACGGCCCGGGCCGGATCATCGCGATGTGCAACCAGAAGGGCGGCGTCGGCAAGACGACGACGACCATCAACCTGGGCGCCGCGCTCGCCGAGTACGGGCGCAAGGTCCTGCTCGTCGACTTCGACCCGCAGGGCGCCGCGTCCGTCGGCCTGGGCGTCAACCCGCACGAGCTCGACCGCACGGTCTACAACCTGCTCATGGAGCGTGGCGCGGACATCCACGACGTGCTCGTGAGCACCGACGTCGAGAACCTCGACCTGCTGCCCGCGAACATCGACCTCTCGGCCGCCGAGGTGCAGCTCGTGGGCGAGGTCGCGCGCGAGTCCGTCCTGTCGCGCGTGCTGCGCCCCGTCGTGGACGACTACGACGTGATCCTCGTCGACTGCCAGCCGTCGCTCGGGCTGCTGACCGTGAACGCGCTCACCGCCGCGCACGGCGTCCTCATCCCGCTCGAGTGCGAGTTCTTCGCGCTGCGCGGCGTCGCCCTGCTCGTCGAGACGATCGAGAAGGTGCGCGACCGGCTCAACCCGCGCCTCGACGTCGACGGCATCCTCGCCACGATGTTCGACTCGCGGACGCTGCACTCGCGCGAGGTCGTGGCGCGCGTGCACGAGGCGTTCGGCGACAAGCTGCTCCACACCGTGATCGGGCGCACCGTGAAGTTCCCGGACGCGTCCGTCGCGGCGGAGCCCATCACCGTCTACGCGCCGAACCACCCGGGCGCGGTCGCGTACCGGCAGCTCGCCCGGGAGCTGGTCGCCCGTGGCGACGCCGCCTGAGCCGCCGCCACCGACCGAGCCGCCCGCACGGACCGGGTTCGAGGTCCGGCTCGACAACTTCAGCGGGCCCTTCGACCTGCTGCTGTCGCTCATCACGAAGCACAAGCTCGACATCACCGAGGTCGCGCTCGCGCGCGTGACGGACGACTTCATCGCGTACATCCGCACGGCCGAGCGTGCCGCCGCGGTCGCGCGGGCCGCGGGGGAGGACCACCCCGGCTGGGACCTCGGGACCGCGAGCGAGTTCCTCGTCGTCGCCGCGACGCTGCTCGACCTCAAGGCGGCCCGGCTGCTGCCGACGGGCAGCGTCGAGGACGACGAGGACCTGGCGCTGCTGGAGGCGCGGGACCTGCTCTTCGCGCGGCTGCTGCAGTACCGCGCGTACAAGGACGTGTCGGGGCTGCTCGCCGAGCGGTTCGAGAGCGCGGGGCGCCGGTTCCCGCGCGTCGTGCAGCTCGAGCCGCACCTCGCCGCGCTGCTGCCCGAGCTCGTGTGGACCATGGGACCGGACCAGCTCGCCGTGCTCGCGGCCCGCGCGCTCGCGCCCAAGGCGCCGCCGCCCGGCGTCTCGCTCGACCACCTGCACGCCCCCGCCGTGAGCGTGCGCGAGCAGGCCGGGATCGTCGTCGAGCGCGTGCGCAGCCACGGCACGACGACGTTCCGCGCCCTCGTGGCCGACGCGGGGGAGACCGCCGTGGTCGTCGCGCGGTTCCTCGCGCTGCTCGAGCTGTTCCGTCAGGCGCTCGTCGCGTTCGACCAGGTGACGCCGCTCGGCGAGCTCACCGTGCGGTGGTCGGGCGACGACGACGCGGCCGAGCCGCCGCTCGTCGGCGTCGGCAGCGAGTTCGACGAGGGCGACGAGCCCGACCTGGCGGACGCCCTCGCCGCCACCGACCAGGAGGTCCCCGCGTGACGCTGCCCGACGACGGCCCGACCCCGGACGACGCCCGCCCGCCCGCCGTGCACGACCTCCCGGGCGGCCTGCCGTCCGCGCTCGAGGCCGTGCTCATGGTCGCCGACGAGCCGATACCCCCGGTCGAGCTCGCGACGGCGCTCGCGGTCCCGGTCGACGAGGTGCTCGACGCGCTGCACGAGCTCGCCGCCGAGTACCGGGGCGACGACGGCGGGCGCCCGCGCGGGTTCGAGCTGCGCGCGGCGGGCGGCGGGTGGCGCGTCTACTCGGCGCCCGCGCACGCCGAGTTCGTGGGCCGGTTCGTGCAGGGCGGCCAGACGGCCCGGCTCACGCAGGCGGCGTTGGAGACTCTGGCCGTGATCGCGTACCGTCAACCGGTCAGCCGCGGCCAGGTGTCGGCGGTGCGAGGGGTCAACGTGGACGGCGTGGTGCGCACGCTCGTGGCGCGCGGGCTCGTGGCCGAGGTCGGCCAGGACCCGCACACCGGCGCCGGCCTCTTCGGCACCACGGGGTACTTCCTCGAGCGGATGGGCTTCACGTCGCTCGACGAGCTCCCCCCGCTCGCGCCGCACCTGCCGGACATGGACGACCTCGAGGGCCTCGACGGGCTCGCCGACCTGCGCGCTCCCGCGCGGCCGACGGGGGTCGCGGCGCCGACGGACGCTCCCGGCGCCGCGGCTGACGACGCGGACGGCGCACCGGCGCCGACCGCCACGACACCCGGCGTGACGCGCGACGTCACGCACGGACCGACGGACGAAGGACACGCATGAGCTCGAAGGACGGACGCCGCTCCGACGACGCAGGGCGCGGGCGCACGCCCCGCGACGGGGCGGGCGACGCACGCCGCGGCGGGAGCGGCGACGCGCGTCGCGGCGGCCCGCGGAGTGGCGACGGCGCACGCTCGGGCGGCGCGCCCCGGCGCGGCGGCTCGTCCCCGCAGGGCTCGTCCACGGGCCGCGACGCGGCTGCCGGTCGGGGTCGACCTGCGCCGGGTCGCGGTACGGCGGCGCCCCGCACCGGCCAGGCGGCCGGCCGGCCGCGCCGTCCCGTGCGCGGGCAGCCCACCGAGCCCCAGCGCGACGTGCACGTCGAGGACGGCGTGCGCCTGCAGAAGGTGCTGGCGTCGGCCGGGCTGGGGTCGCGCCGCGCGTGCGAGGACCTCATCGCGCAGGGCCGCGTCGAGGTCGACGGCGTGCGCGTCACCGAGCTGGGCGTGCGGGTCGACCCGGCCCGCGCCGTCGTGCACGTGGACGGGATGCGCCTGCAGCTCGACTCCTCGCGCGTGACCCTCGCCCTCAACAAGCCGCGCGGCGTCGTGTCGACCATGCACGACCCGGACGGGCGCCCGTCCATCGCGGAGCTCGTCGCCGACCGGCCGGAGCGCCTGTTCCACGTGGGCCGCCTCGACGCGGACAGCGAGGGCCTGCTGCTCCTCACGAACGACGGCGAGCTCGCGAACCACCTCGCGCACCCCTCGCACGAGGTCGCCAAGACCTACCTCGTCACGGTGCGCGGCAAGGTCGCGGGGAACGTCGCGAACAAGTTCCTGCACGGGATCGAGCTCGAGGACGGCGTCGTGCGGGCGGACGCGTACCGCGTCGTCGACCAGGTCGCGGACCAGACGATGATCGAGGTCGTGCTGCACTCGGGGCGCAACCGCGTCGTGCGACGCATGTTCGAGGAGGTCGGTTACCCCGTAACGCGCCTCGTGCGCACACGCATCGGCCCGATCGCGCTCGGCAACCTGCGCCCCGGCACGACGCGCGTGCTCGGTCGCACCGAGCTCGGCACGCTCATGGCGGGCGTCGGGCTCTAGGCCCGGTCCGCGCGTCCCGCACCACCACCCCGACGGACCGCCGCGAGGCGGGCCGTCCCGCACGAAGGAGCACCATCCATGCCGGTCCGGGCGATCCGGGGCGCGACCCAGCTCGACGTCGACGAGCGCGAGCACCTGTTCGAGCGCACGCGCGAGCTCGTGCAGGAGGTGCTCGACGCGAACGCCGTCGACACGCGCGCGCTCATCTCGATCCTCTTCACGTGCACGCCCGACCTGGTGGCCGACTTCCCGGCCGCCGCGGCGCGCGAGATGGGCCTCGGCGACGTGCCGCTCATGTGCGCGACGGAGATCGCGGTGCCCGGCGCGCTCCCGCGCGTGGTGCGCCTCATGGCGCACGCGGAGCTCGACGTGGACCGTGCGGCGGTGCAGCACGTGTACCTGCACGGGGCGACGGCGCTGCGCAAGGACCTGGCCCAGTGAGCACGGGGACGCCGGGAGACGGCGCGCTGACGGTCGCGATCGACGGACCCTCGGGGTCCGGCAAGTCGAGCGTGTCCAAGGGCGTCGCGCGCCGCCTCGGCCTCGCGTACCTCGACACGGGCGCGATGTACCGCGCCGCCACCTGGTGGTGCCTCCACCGCGGCGAGGACCTCGCCGACCAGGAGGCCGTCGCGCACGCCGTGCGCGTCATGCCGCTCGTCATGGGTCTCGACCCGTCCGGGCCGACGGTCCACGTGGACGGGACGGACGTCGGGGAGGCGATCCGCTCGACCGCGATCTCCACGGCCGTCAGCGCCGTCGCGACGAACCTCGCGGTGCGCGCCGAGCTGCGGCGCCTCCAGCGCGCGGTCATCGAGGTCGAGCGCACGCCCGACGGCTTCGCGGGCGGGCGCGGCGTCGTCGCGGAGGGCCGGGACATCACGACGGTCGTCGCCCCTGACGCCGACGTGCGCGTGCTCCTCACCGCGAGCGAGGAGGCCCGCCTCGCGCGGCGCTCGCTCGACGTGCACGGGACGGCCGACGCGGCCGCCGTCGAGGCGACGAAGGACCAGGTGCTGCGGCGCGACCGCGACGACGCGACGGTCTCGCAGTTCCAGGTCGCGGCCGACGGCGTCGTGACCGTCGACTCGTCGGAGCTCGACCTCGAGCAGACGATCGACGCGGTCCTCTCCGTGGTCGAGCAGGTCACCGGGCGGGTGGTCGGTCCGCGCCAGGGCTCGTGAGCCGGGTGCGCGGTCCGGGAGACGGCGTGCCGTCACCCGCCGGGCCGGCCTGGTCGCGCTGGGTGGGCCGCTTCCTCGCCCGGGTCGTGTGGGCGACCGACGTCATCGGGGCGGAGCACGTCCCGACGGACGGCCCGGTCGTGCTCGCCGCGAACCACACCGGCGTCGTCGACGGGCCGCTCGTCCTCGGTGTCGCGCCGCGCCCGCTGCACGTCCTCGTCAAGGAGGAGATGTTCACCGGGCCGGTCGGCTGGGTGCTGCGTGCCGCCGGGCAGATCCCCGTGGACCGCACCGGCGGACGCCCGGCGCTCGCGGCCGGGCTCGGCGTGCTCCGGCGCGGCGGGGCGGTCGGCGTCTTCCCCGAGGGCGCCCGGGGGCGCGGCGACGCGACGTCGGCGCGCGCCGGGGCCGCGTGGCTCGCGCTCAACGGCCACGCGCACGTGGTGCCCGTGGCCGTGCTCGGTACGCGCCGCGCGGGCGAGGGCGTCAACCGGCTCCCCGGGCTGCGGCGTCGGCTCGTCGTCCGCTTCGGCGCGCCGCTCGCCGTCGAGCGCGTGCCCGGGGTGAGCGGCAAGCAGGCGCTCGAGGACGCGAACGAGCGCATCCGCACCGCGCTCGCCGAGCTGGTCGCCGACACGGTCGCGCTGACCGGTGTGGCGCTGCCGCTGGACGACCCGCGCGGGGACCGGCCGACCCCATGAGGACGGACCGCCCGGTGGCGCACGTGGTGGGCGACCGCCCGGGCACCGGTCTGCTCGTCGGGCTCGCGTCGGCCCTCGCGTTCGGCGCGAGCGGCCCGTTCGTCAAGCCGCTCCTCGAGGCGGGCTGGACGCCCGGCGCCGCCGTCTTCGCGCGCGCCCTGTGCTCGGCGCTCGTCCTCGCCCCGGTCGCGGCGGTCGCCCTGCGCGGCAGCCACCGGCTCCTGCGCGAGGAGTGGCGGCTGGTCCTCGGGTTCGGCCTCGTCGCCGTCGCGGGGACCCAGCTGTGCTACTTCGCGGCGGTCGCGCGCATGCCCGTCGGGATCGCGCTCCTCATCGAGTACCTCGCGCCCGTCCTGCTCGTCGGCCTCGCCTGGGCCCGCACGCGGCACGTGCCGCCACGGCTCACGCTCGCGGGCTGCGCCGTCGCTGTCCTCGGCCTCGTGCTCGTCGTCGACCCGGGCGGCGCTCGCCCCGACCTCCTCGGCGTCCTGTTCGCGCTCGGCGCGGCGGGCGGGCTGGGCGCCTACTTCGTGCTGTCCGCGCGCCCGACGCGCCTGCCTCCCGTCGCGCTCGCCGCGAGCGGGCTCGGCGTCGGGGCGCTCGCGCTCGGCGCGGCGGCGCTCGCGGGCGTGCTGCCGTTCGCCGCCCCGCTCGTCGACGTCACGCTCCTCGGCTCGACCGCGCCCTGGTACGTCCCGCTCGCGGTCGTCGTGCTCGTCGCGACGGCGTTCGCGTACGTGTCCGGGGTCGCCGCGACCGTCCGCATGGGCGAGCGCCTCGCGTCGTTCGTCGGGCTGTCGGAGGTGCTGTTCACCGTGGTCATCGCGTGGCTCCTGCTCGGCGAGGTGCCGGGACTCGTGCAGGCCGCGGGCGGCGTGCTCGTCGTCGCCGGGGTCGTCCTCGTGCGCCTCGCGGGCACGACCACCGCGCGGTAGGTTCGCGCTCAGGCGCCGGCGCCCCGTCGCGGGACCGGGCAGGCGCTGCCCGCGGGGGAGGGAGCACGCATGGCCGAGCCGCCCGGCAAGCCCACGACCGTCGACGAGTACCTCGCGACGCTCGCCCCGGACGCGCGCGACGTCGTCGCGCACCTGCGCGCCGTGGTGCACGACACGGTGCCTGGCCTGGGCGAGCGGATCAGCTACGGCATCCCGACCTTCACGCGCGACGGCCGGTACGTCGTCTACCTCGCGGGCTGGGCGCACCACGTCTCGCTCTATCCCGTCCCCGAGGTCGACGACGCGCTCGCGCGGCGCATCGCGCGCTACCAGGACGGCAAGGGCACGCTGCGGTTCCCGCTCGCGGAGCCCGTGCCCGACGACGTCGTGCGGGCCGTCGTCGCGCGGCTGGCCGCCCGCCGGGACGGTTCCGCGGGCTGACGCCGTGCGTCCCGGACGGCCACCCGCACGACGCGCCCGCGGCCTGGTTCGGAGCCTGGCCCGCGGCCTGGGAGAATGGACCTCATGACCACACCCGACCCCGCCCAGCCCGGCACGCCTGGACCGACCGACGCCGTCGGGCAGGCCGAGGAGCCCCTGGCGCACGCGGACTCCGCGGACGACGAGGCGCGCGAGCGCGCGCTGCGCGCCGGGCTCGACGACTACGAGCTCGAGGACGCCGACCTCGCGCTGCTCGACGCCGACGAGGACGCCCTCGACGGCGCGGAGCCCGAGTCGCCCCTGCCCGTGCTCGCCGTGGTCGGGCGTCCGAACGTCGGCAAGTCGACCCTCGTCAACCGCATCCTCGGCCGTCGCGAGGCCGTCGTCGAGGACAAGCCGGGCGTCACGCGCGACCGCGTGAGCTACCCGGCCGACTGGGCCGGGCGCCGGTTCACGCTCGTCGACACCGGCGGCTGGGAGGTCGACGTCGCGGGCATCGAGTCCAAGGTCGCCGAGCAGGCCGAGGTCGCCATCGCCCTCGCCGACGCGGTGCTCTTCGTCGTGGACGCGACGGTCGGCGCCACCGCGACGGACGAGCGCGTCGTGCGCCTCCTGCGCGAGTCGGGCAAGCCGGTCGTGCTGTGCGCCAACAAGGTCGACGGGCAGTCGGGCGAGGCGGACGCCGCCTACCTCTGGAGCCTCGGCCTCGGCGAGCCGCACCCCGTGTCCGCGCTGCACGGCCGCGGGACGGGCGACCTGCTGGACGCCGCGATGGCGGCGCTCCCGACCGAGTCCGAGCACGGCGAGGTGCGCCCGACCGGGCCGCGCCGCGTCGCACTCGTCGGGCGCCCGAACGTCGGCAAGTCCTCGCTGCTCAACAAGCTCGCGGGCGCCGACCGCGTCGTCGTCGACGAGATCGCGGGCACGACGCGCGACCCGGTCGACGAGCTCGTGACCATCAAGGACGTCCCGTACGTCCTCGTCGACACCGCCGGCATCCGTCGCCGCGTGCACCAGACGAAGGGCGCCGACTTCTACGCGTCGCTGCGCACGCAGGCCGCGATCGAGAAGGCGGAGCTCGCCGTCGTGCTCGTGGACGCGTCGGTGCCGCTCACCGAGCAGGACACGCGCGTCATCTCCCAGGTCGTGGACGCGGGCCGCGCGCTCGTCATCGCGTACAACAAGTGGGACCTCATGGACGACGACCGTCGCCCGTACCTCGAGCGCGAGATCGAGAAGGACCTCGTGCAGGTGCAGTGGGCGCCGCGCGTCAACGTGTCGGCCCGCACCGGCTGGCACACCGACCGTCTCGCCCCGGCGATGGAGCGCGCGCTCGACTCCTGGGACACGCGCATCCCGACGGGCCGCCTCAACGCGTTCCTCGGCGAGCTCGTGGCCGCCCACCCGCACCCGCTGCGCGGCGGCAAGCAGCCCCGCATCCTCTTCGCGACGCAGGCCTCCACGCGCCCGCCGCGGTTCGTCGTCTTCGCGACCGGGTTCCTCGAGGCGGGCTACCGCCGGTTCATCGAGCGCCGCCTGCGCGAGACGTTCGGGTTCGAGGGCTCGCCCATCGAGATCAGCGTCCGCGTGCGGGAGAAGCGCAAGCGGTGAGCGCGGGCTCGGGGCGCGCCTCCGCCGGGACGTCCCGGCGGGGCCGCGCCCTGCGCCTGGGCGCGGCCCGCGACACCGCGGCCGTGCGGCACGTCGTGACGTTCCTCGTGGTCGCCGTCGCGACGGTGCTCGTGACGCGGTTCTTCCTCGCGGCGTCGGGGTACCCGCAGGTCGGCGGGGGAGACCTGCACGTCGCGCACGTGCTGTGGGGCGGGCTCGGCATGGCGCTCGCCCTCGTGATCCTGCTGTCCTTCGTCGGCCCGGCGCCGCGCTCGCTCGGCGCGTTCGTGGGCGGCATCGGGTTCGGGCTGTTCGTCGACGAGATCGGCAAGTTCGTCACCGCGGACAACGACTACTTCTACGAGCCGACGGCGGCGCTCATCTACGCGACGGTCGTCGTGCTCGTCCTCGTCGTCGAGGCGCTGCACGGCTGGCGGCGCCACCACCCGGCCGAGTACCTCGCGGTCGCGACCGACCGCGCCGTCGCGGGCGTCGCCGGCGGGTTCACCGACGACGCGCGCGACGAGGCCCGTGCGCTCGTCGCCCTGGGCCGGGGCGAGCCGACGGCCGACGAGGTCGCGGCGCTCGTCGAGGCCGTGCCGCGCGACGACGTCGACGTGCCCGACCCGGTGCGCGCGCTCGTGCGGCGCTCGTCGGCCTGGTTCGCGCAGACGCTCCAGCGCCGCTGGGCCGCCGTCGTGGTGGTCGTGCTCGTGCTCGGGACGGCGCTCGGCTCGCTGCTCGCGGGGCTGCGCGTGCTCGTCGGCGACGTCGACGTGCCCGCCTGGGTCGGGGTCGGCATCGTCGCGGGCGTCGCCGCGACGGTCGCGTGCGTCGTCGTCGGCGTGGTGGCGTCCCGTCGCGGACACCCCGAGGACCGCCGCGCCGGCGCCGTCTGGGTCCGGCGCGGCGTGCTCGTCTCGCTCCTGCTCACGCAGCTCCTCGTGTTCCGCGCGCTGCAGTGGGTCGGCGTCGCCGGGCTCGTGGTGGATCTGCTCGTGCTCGCGGCGCTCGGCGCCGCCCTCGGTGGCGACGACGAGCGCCGTCGGACACCGCGACGCTGACGCGTCGTCGCCGTGGTGGGCGACCTCTCCCGACGCACGACGGCGGCCGCCCCCCCGGGAGGGGACGGCCGCCGTCGGCGGTGGTGGGCCGCTCAGCCGAGCGGGCCGTAGAGCGCGGGGGAGGTGCGGGCCTGCGTGGCCTGCTCGAGCGCGTACGCGAGGCCGAGCAGCGGGCCCTCGTCGAAGTCGCGGCCGAGCAGCTCGAGGTTGACGCCGCCGCCGGTGACGGTGCCGTCGGTCGCGACCGCCTGGCCGACCGGGACGGTCACGGCGGGCAGCCCGGTGTTCGGGCTGAGCCGCAGGTTGGTCCCGATCGTCCCGTACGGGTTGGCGCTCGGGTAGACGAGCGCGTCGAGGTCGCCGTCGTCGAGCATCGTCGTGACGAGCACCTTGCCCTCGGCGAGGACCTTCGTGTGCGACCCCTCGGGGCCCGCCCACGCCTGGTACGTCTCCTCGGTGACCGCGTCGCGCGAGACGTACGTGCTGCGGCGGGACGGCACGTAGCGGCCCGAGTCGACGATCCCCTGGAGCGTGCGGGCCTCGACCTGCGGGGCGAGGTGGGTCGCGACGTACGCGTCGAGGTCGTGCTTGAACTCGTTCGTCGAGCCCGACCCCTCGGAGAGGACGCTCGCGAAACCGTTCGGCAGGACCGGCGACCACGTGGTGGGCGGCGTGACCTCGACGACGGTCGCGCCGAGCGACTCGAGCGTCGCGCGGGTCTGGGCCCACAGGCGCAGGGTCGCCGCGTTGGAGCCGAGCATCGACGGCACGTAGCCGATGCGGGCGCCGTCGAGCGCGCCCTCGTCGAGGTACTGCGTGTACGACGCCGGGACCTCGCCCTCCTGGCGCGACGTCACCGGGTCGGCGGCGTCGACCCCGGCGACGGCGTCGAGCGCGACCGCCGCGTCGAGGACGCTCCGCGCCATCGGGCCGCCCGTGTCCTGGCTCAGCGCGAGCGGGATGATGCCGTCGCGGCTCGCGAGACCGACCGTCGGGCGCACGCCGACGAGCTGGTTGTACGACGACGGGACGCGGATCGATCCGCCCGTGTCCGTGCCGAGGCCGAGCCCGGCGAGGTTCGCCGCGACGGCCGCCCCCGTGCCGCCGCTGGACCCGCCGGCCGTGCGGCTCGTCACGTACGGGCTCGCGACGAGCGTGCTCGTCCCGGCGCCCTGGAAGGACGAGAACTCCGACGCGAACCCGAACGCGAACTCGTCCAGGCTGGCCTTCGCGAGGATCACCGCGCCGTCGGCGCGCAGGCCCTCGACCATCGTCGCGTCGGTCGTCGTCCGGTTGTCGTCCCAGCAGCCGCAGCCGCCCGTGGTGGGCATGTCCGTCGTGTCGTAGTTGTCCTTCACCGTGACGGGCACGCCGAGCAGCAGGCTCGTCATGCCGTCCGTTCCGCGGACCGCGTCGGCGCGCGCGGCGGCCTCCAGCGCGACGTCGCTCGTGCTGATGATCGAGTGCAGCGGCCGCCCGCCCGCGCCCGTGTCGACGAGCGTCGTGTCGTACGCCGCGATCCGGTCGAGGTACTCCTGGGTGATCGCGACCGACGTCGTCGTGCCCGCGTTCATCGCGGCCTGCATGTCGAGCACGGACGCCTCGACGAGCTCGAACGGGCCGTCGTCGTAGACCATGCGCTGCGAGACGGCGGCGAGGTCGGTCACCGTGATCGTGCCGTCGCCGTCCGTGTCGGCGGGCGCGACGTCGTCCCAGACCGCGTCCGCCGACGTCGCGCCGAGCGCCGCGGCGACGACCGCGAGGTCGTCGGTCGTGACCTGCTGGTCGCCCGTGAGATCGAGCTCGGTCCAGTAGGGGGCGAGGAGCGGCGCGGTCTCCGTGGCGGGCGCGCCGGTCGCGGCGGGCGCCGTCGTGACGCCGAGGACGAGGCCGCCGATCGTCAGGGCGGCGAGCCCGCCGGTGGCGGCGCGCCGGTGGGTCGTGGTCACGGACGGCTCCTTCGAGGGGACGGGCGCGCGGTGCGCGGGCGAGAGGTCGGGGCGGGGCAGCGGGCCGGTCATCGCGTGGCCGCCCGACGCCGCGCGAGCAGGATGCCCGTGCCGACGGCGACCGCGAGGAGCGCGGCCCCGGCGAACCAGGCGACGCTCGCCCCGGTCGACGCGAGCGCGCCGCCCGAGGTGGACCCGGACGGGGACGACGACGAGTCGGACGCGCCGTCGTCCCCGGGGGGTGTGGTGCCGCCGTCGTCGACCGGCGGCGTGGTGGGCCCGTCCGTCGGCTCCTGCGTGGGCGGGACGTCGACCGCGGTGACGGTCGTCGTGGCGCTCGCGGCGTCGGTGAGCGTGGCCGTCTCGGCGTCGGCGCCGACGAGCGTGGCGGTCGGGACGGCGAAGGCGGCCGCGCCGTCGGACACGGCGGTGAACGTCAGGGTCGCGAGGGTGACGTCGCCCTCGAGGCCGGGGGAGGTACCGAGCCGCGTGTGCGTGACGGCGACCGTCCCGGCCGCGTCGTCGGTCGCGTCGGCGAAGCCGCCGTCCGGGGTGACGACGGAACCGTCCACGAGCTCGACGAGGTCGGGGTCGTAGGCGACGGCGAGGTCGTAGGCGTAGAGGTCGCCGGCGCCGGTCGCGGCGACCGTGACGGTGATCTCCGCGCCGACCTCGACCGACGCGGGCGCCGTGAGGGAGACCTGGGTGACGGACGGTGCGGCGTGCGCGGGGGCGGCGAGGGCCGCCGCGGCGACCGCGAGACCGCCGACGAGGGCGGCGCGGGCGCGGAGCCGTCTGCGGGGGACGGGACGGGTCATGGGCGAGCGGTCCTTCCTCCGGGCGCGCGGAGGTACGGCGCGACCGGCGGTCGTGTGGTGGGGCCCCCTGCCGTCAGCGATGCTCACAAGCCGCTGTTTCCCCGGCGTTTCGCGACGGTTAGCACGAGCAACGAACCGGGTATCGGTCCGGTCACGATCCCGACGACGCAGGTCAGCCGAGGACCGGCGGCTCGTCCTCACGTGTCTCGGGGTCCGGCAGGCGGCGCATGCGCAGCGCCGCGACGACGCCGAGGAGCCCCGCGACGAGCGGCACGAGGAGCGCGACCTGCAGCGCCCGCGCGCGCACGTCGTCGTTGATGGCCACGACCTCGGCGCGCACCGCGGGCGGCTCGTCGGCGAGGAGCTCGAGGAGCTGGGCGTCGCTCATGATCTCGGCGTCGTCCTCGAGCACCCGGGCGACCTGCTCCTTGTCGTCCGGGGGCAGCACGTCGCTCGCCTCGGCCCGCGCCGTGAACCCCGCCGCGAGCGACGCGAGCATGACCGCGCCTGCGACGGCGAGGCCGAGCGAGAGGCCGAACGACCCCGCGGCCGAGCTCACGCCCGCGGCCTCGCTCGCGCGCTCCTCGGGCACGGGGGACAGCGTGTACGCGTTGAGCTGGGAGACCAGGAGCCCCAGCCCGGCGCCCGCCACGACGAGCGGCAGCGCGAGCCACCAGCCCGACGACGCCCTCGGCACCACGACGACGAGCGCCACCATGCCCACGACGAGCAGGAGGAAGCCGGCGAGCACACGGGTCGCCGGGCGTCGTCGGCCAGGGCGCTTGCCCGCGACGAGGGCGGCGGCGAACATCGTCAGCGACAGCGGGGCGAGCGAGAGGCCCGCGAGCAGCGCGTCGTACCCGAGCGCCATCTGCAGGAAGATCGGCAGCGCGATCATCGCCCCGCCGAGCGCGACCTGCTGCAGGAGCTGCTGCGACACCCCGACCCGGAACGCGGGCGAGCGGAACAGCCCGGGGTCGACGAGCGTCGTCCGCCCGGCCCGCGCGCGGCGCACGAGCCACCACGCGAGGCCTACGAGACCCAGCGCGCCGACGAGGACGAGGGCCCCGACCGCCTCCCCGCCCTCCTGCCACACGAGCACGCCCAGCACCACGCCGCCCATCCCGACGACGGACAGGACCGTCCCGACGACGTCCACCGCGCGGTCGCCCGTGTACGGGACGTCGCGCACGAGGCGCACGCCCACGAGGACGACGACGATCACCACGGCCTCGAGCCCGAACGCCACGCGCCACGACAGCGTCGTCGTGATGACGCCCCCGAGCAGCGGCCCCACCGCCGCCGCGATCGACGCCGCCGCGCCCACGAGCGCGTAGACCGCCTTGCGCGCGGAGCCCTCGAAGTTGCCGTGCACGAGCGACTGCATCGCCGGCAGCAGCAGCGCGGCCCCGAGCCCGCCGATCACCGACCAGAAGATCACGACCGCCACGAGGCTCTGCGCGAGCGTCATCGCCACCGCGCCCGCCCCGTACGCGAGCAGCCCGACGACGTACGCGCGCCGCCGGCCCACGAGGTCGCCGACCTTGCTGCCCACGAGGATGAACGACGCCGACACGAGCGCCTCGAGCGCGATCGCCGTCTGGACGCCGCTCACGGTCGTGCCCAGGTCGCGCACGACGGCGGAGATCGACACGTTCATGAACGACGTGTCGACCACGAGCACGAACATCGCGGCGGCCAGGAGCAGCGCGAGGCGCCGGTCGGCCGCCGTCGGCCGACCCTCGGTGCGACCCGTGCTCTGCTCCACGTCGACCCCCGTCCGGCGTCCATGCTCGCCGCCCGGGTCCTCCCGGCGCCTCACCCGTCGCGGGTGCTCCGCCACCCGCGCGGCCGAGGTCGGCACGGTGCGCTGGGAGGATCGCGGCATGGCCGCAGAGGGGTGGACGTCGCGCCACGTCACCGTCGAGGGCCGCGAGGTCTTCGTGCGCTCCGGCCCCGAGGTCGCGGGCGCCGTGCCGATCGTGCACGTGCACGGCTTCGCCATCTCCGGCACCTACCTCCTCCCGACGGCCGAGCGTCTCGCCCACCGCGCGACCGCCGTCGTGCCGGACCTGCCCGGGTACGGGCGCAGCGAAGAGTGGGGCCACCCGCTCGGCATCCCCGCCCTCGCGTGGGCGCTCCTGTCGACGCTCGACGCGCTCGGGCTCGACCGTGTGGTCCTGCTGGGCAACTCCATGGGCGGCCCCGTCAGCCTCGAGGTCGCGCACGCCGCCCCCGACCGCGTCGCCGGCGTCGTGCTCGCGTCGCCCGCGGGCGGCGTGCACAACCAGCCGTTCGGGCGCGCGCTCACCCAGCTCGCGCGCGACGCCGTGCGCGAGAGCCCGCGCATGGCGCGCGTCGCGGTGCCCGACTACGTGCGCTTCGGGCCGGTCAACGCGCTCCAGCTCTTCGCCGAGCTCGCCCGGTTCCCCTCGCTCGAACGCGTGCTGCGCGTCCCCGTGCCGACGCTCGCCGTCCTCGGCACGCGCGACCCGCTCATGCCGCCGCCGTGGCGCGTGCGCGAGGTCGGTGCGCTCGCGCCCCCGCACGTGACCGTCGCCGCGATCGAGGGCGCCCCGCACGCCATGAACTTCAGCCACCCCGGCGAGCTCGCGCACGTCGTCGGGTGCTGGCTCGACGGGCGCGACATCACCGACGACCCCGACGAGCCCGGCGTCGCGCGGGTGCTCCAGGTCGCGCGGGGCGCCGGGCCGGTCGTGTGAGCCGTCGTGTGCGCCGCGGGCCGGGTCGTGGGTCGGGACGTGAGGGTGCCCGGCTCGGTACGGTGCTCGTAGGGCGTTCCGCGTCCTGGCGCGGACGGGAGCGCGCGAGAGCGAGGAGCGAGCGGTGACGACGACGGCGGCTGCGGTCGAGGTGAGCATCGAGGATCTGCGGGCGGTCACGGGGTACGCGGCCCGGTGCGCGGAGCCGGCCCTGGAGCTCGTCGAGGCGGTCCGGCCCGACGACGCACGCCCCCGCGAGGCGGTCGACGCGGCCCGCGCGTTCGCCTTCGGTGGCGCGCGCGGCAAGGCGCTGCGCGACACCGCCTGGGCGGCCCTGCGCGCGGCGAAGGAGGCGGGCGACCCCGCCGCCGCCGAGGCCGCCCGGGCCGCGATGGCGGCGGCCGGCGCCGCGTACCTGCACCCGATCGCCGACGCCCACCAGGTCAAGCACGTCCTCGGCTCCGCCGCCCACGCGGCGCACGCCGCCGCGCTCGCCGCGGGCGTGGACGGGTCCGGCGAGAGCGTCGCGAGCGGGTGGCTCGACACCGCGCGGGCGCTCGCGACGCCCGAGGTCGTCGCCGTGCTGCGTCGCTACCCGCCCGCGCCGGGCGGCGGCGGTCGCGTCGGCGAGCTGGTCCGACGGCTCGACGCGGCGCTGCGGGACGGCACGGGGCCGTCGGAGGGCGTCGTACCGGACGAGTGGACGTAGTCGGCACCCGCCGGGACCTCCAGGCGTCGTCAGCTGCGCCGGATCCGCTGGGCGAACAGGTCCAGGACGGCGAGGATCCCCTCGTGCTGCCAGACCCGGTTGCGCCGGAGGCCGCTGCGCTCGCGGAGGACACCCGCATCGGCGAGCTGGCTCAGCGCTCGCTGGGCGGTGACGTCACTGAACCCGAGGTGGTCGCGGAGGAACGCCGCGTTGATCACCGGATGGGCCACGAGGTGCGGCACGACGCTCCAGGCGGAGGCCTGGGGCCGCAGCCCGGAAAGCTGTTCCCGCGCTGTGGCGACCTGGCCCGCGAGGTCGTCGACGAGCCGCGCTCCGGCCGTCGCGGCGAACCGGCTCGCGCGGGAGAGCTGCTCGACGATCGGCCAGGCGTCACCGGCGCGGAACGCGGTGAGCGCGTCGAAGTAGGCCTCGGTGTCGATGAGGAGGCCCGCGGAGACCGGGGCGATGGTGTTCCGCGTGAGGCCCTTCGAGCGCAGCATGGCGTGCACGAGGGCCCGGCCGGTGCGGCCGTTGCCGTCCGTGAACGGGTGGATCGTCTCGAGCTGCGCGTGCGCGACGGCGGTCTGGACGAGGACGGGAAGGTCCTCCCGGCGGACGAAGGCCATGAGGTCCGCCATCGCTCCAGGGACGAGCTCTGGCTGGGGCCCGACGTGGGTCGCGCCTCTCGGGCTGATGCTCGACGAGCCGACCCAGACCAGAGTGCCTCGGTAGCGCCCCGCGTGCTCCTCCCATCCGGGCTGCCCGCCGAGGAGCTCGCGGTGCATCGTGAGGATCGAGGCCTCGTCGAGCCGGTCGGCGAGGTCGATGGCGGCTTGCATGGCCCGGACGTTCGCGACGACGGTGCGTGCGTTGGTGCTCGTCGTCTGGTCGATCTCGGCGAGCGCGAGCTGCTTGGCGCCGACCGTGAGGTTCTCGATCTGCGACGAGGAAGCGGACTCGGTGCGCAGCAGGATCGAGGACATCGGACCCAGGGTGGGGTTGTCCGGCCCGAGCGTTGCGCTGGCGTACGAGTCGAAGCGTGCGAGAGCGGCGGCTGCTTCCTCGGCGTCGGCGGACTGCTGCGGCGTCAGTACGGGGGAGTAGTCGGCGATGGCGGTCGGGATGGTGGACTCGTAGGGTCCCGAGCCAGCCGCCACCTGCGCACGCGTCGAAAGGCCGTCGTTCTCTGCTGTCCAGTAGTGGCTCACGTGAGCTACCGCTGGGACAGCGAGCACCTGAACTGCTTCCATGACGTCACCTTACTTACAGTTTCGGCGAAACTGTAAGTAACGGGCGGCGTCAACTATCACTTGAGGGTTCCGCGCTCGGTGTGTCGAACCGCACGGCCCCGGAGAGCGGTTGCGGTCGATGTCGTGCACACGATAGATGCATCATGTATCTATGCCACGCACCACCAGCGCTTCTGCCACGGAGCAGGCGTACCGGCACGTGAAGTCCCGCGTCCTCGACGGGAGCCTGCCCGGCGGGTCCATGACGAGCGAGGGCGAGATCGCCGAACAGCTCGGCGTGAGCCGCACGCCGGTCCGGGAGGCGTTCCTGCGCCTGGAGGCCGAGGGCCTGCTGCGGCTCTACCCGAAGCGCGGCGCGCTCGTCGTGCCGGTCGCGCCCGGCGAGGCCGACGACGTCCTCGACGCGCGCCTGCTCGTCGAGACGCACGCCGCCCAGTCCGTCGTCCGCCTGCCCGACACCGAGCTCGCCACCCTCGTCGCGCTCCTGCGCGACCTCGTCACGGCCCAGGAGGCCGCCGTCGCCGACGGGGACGTCGCGGAGTACGCGACGCTCGACGCGCGGTTCCACCAGGAGATCGTCGCGGCCGGGGGCAACGCGCTGCTCACCACGTTCTTCGTCAGCCTGCGCGAGCGCCAGCAGCGGATGGTCGCGCACAGCGTCCGGTGGGACCCGGGCCGTGCGACGACGTTCGTCGCCGGGCACCGTGCGCTCGTCGACGCGCTCGAGGTGCGCGACACCCGCACCTACAAGCGCCGCGTCCAGCGCCACCTCGAGGACGCGAGGGCCGGCCTGTGAGCGCGGCTGCCTCGAGCCCCACGAGCGAGGCCTCCGCGCCGGGGGCGAGCGCCGCCGTCGGGCCGCGGGCGTGGCTCGCCGTCGCGGCGGTGATGCTCGCCGTCGCGTGGGGCGGCAACGAGTTCACGCCCCTGCTGGTCATGTACCGGGAGGTCGGGCACTTCTCCGCGGTGACCGTCGACGCGCTGCTCGCCGCCTACGTGCTCGGGATCGTCCCCGCGCTCCTGCTCGGCGGACCGCTCTCCGACCGGTACGGGCGCCGCCCGCTGCTCCTGCCCGCCCCGCCGATCGCGCTGGCCGGGTCGCTCGTGCTCGCGGCGGGGGAGTCCTCCGCCGCGCTGCTCGCGACGGGCCGCGTCCTGTGCGGCGTCGCGCTGGGCCTCGTCATGGCCGTCGGCACCACCTGGGTCAAGGAGCTCAGCGACGCGGCCGCCCGCGCGTCCGGCGTGCCCGACGGCGGCTCCGGCGCCCGACGCGCGGGCCTCGCCCTCACGCTGGGATTTCTCGTCGGCGCCGGCGTCGCGGCGGTGCTCGCCCAGTGGGCGCCCTGGCCCACGCACACCGCCTACCTGCTGCACGCGGCGCTCGCGGTCGCGACCGGCGTCTGGCTGCTCGGCGTCCCGGAGACGCGCGTCGTGCCCGACGGCGGGGCCCAGGGCCGGCTGCGCGACGACCTGCGCGTGCCGGCGGTCGCGCACCGGCGGTTCCTGCGCGTCGTCGTGCCCGTGGCGCCCTGGGTGTTCGGGTGCGCCGGCAGCGCCTACGCCGTCCTGCCGGGCCTGGTGTCCGCCAGCGCGGGCAGCGCGCCCATCGCGTTCTCCGGGCTCATGACCGTGCTCGGCCTCGGCTGCGGGGTGGGCATCCAGGTGCTCGGCCGCCTCATCGACACCCGGCACAGCGCGCGGGCGTCCGTCGTCGCCATGTCCATCGTCGTCGTCGGCATGGGCTCCGGCGCCTACGCCTCGGCGCGGCTCGACCTCCCGACGGCGCTCGTCGCCGCGATGGTGCTCGGGGCCGGCTACGGGCTCGCGCTCGTCGCGGGGCTCAGCGAGGTCCAGCGCATCGCGACGCCCGACGATCTCGCCGGTCTGACGGCCGTCTACTACTCGCTCACCTACATCGGGTTCTGCGTGCCCGTGGCGCTCGCCGCGCTGTCCGTGCGGTGGACGTACGCGCAGATGTTCCTCGGTGGTCTGGTCATCGCCGCGGTCTGCCTGGTGATCGTCGCGACCGCGTGGCGCGCGCACCTGCCGACGGGGGAGCGGGACGCCGCGGCGACCTCCGGCGAGACCGACCGCACAGCCCCGACCGGGGCAAACGGTGCTCTGGAGGCGTCACGGATGGGGTAGAGTATCCGAGGCTTCACGGGGTCCGATCCGGTCGGATCTGGCTCGGTGATCCAGCCACGGGCTGTGGCGCAGCTTGGTAGCGCACCTGACTGGGGGTCAGGGGGTCGCAGGTTCAAATCCTGTCAGCCCGACAAGAGAAACAGGCCAGAGGAATACTCCTCTGGCCTGTTTTTTGCTTTCGGCGACTGCTTCTGCTTTGTCGTCTAGCAACCAGGCGGCCTCACCCTTGTCGATCTACGCAATCGAGCCGCACTGACTGGCTGCGACGACCACGTCTCGGCGGAATTCAGCGGGATGGGGCTGGCACGAGCGACATCCTTCCGGTGAAGAGCACAGTCCCCGCCGATCAGGAGTCAACCGATCTTGGGGCAGTCCCGACCCGATGGTCGCTTGCTAGGGTGGCGGCGACATGCACCTCATGGCCGCACTCCGTTCGCTGCTCGCCGGGCGCCGGCGAGGGCTTTCGGGTGCTCTGCTGATCGCTGCGCTGCTTCTCGGCGTCGTGACGCTGCACGCGATGAGTGGTTCGTCGACGGCCCACGTCGGACCTGCGGCGGTCATCGCCGAGACGAGCCACCCCGCGGGTGCACCGGCGGCCGACGACGGCCCCGGGCACCACGAGCAGGGTGGCTGCCTCGACTGCGGCGGGCACGAGATGGCGTCGGCCATGTGCCTCATGGTGCTGGTCGTGCTGCTCGCCCTCGTGCGCCCCGGGCGCGGCCTCCTGGCACGCCTCACCCCCGTCTGGTTGCGCCTCGTCGAACGAGGGCGCGCTCGGCCCTTCGTCGGCCTCGCGCCGTCGCTGCACCTTCTCGGCATCTCTCGGACGTAGGAACCGCACGCCGTCGACGCGCCCTGCGTCGACCGATACGCCCCGCACCGGGGCGCGTGTGGTTCCTGAGTACCGAGACGAGAGGTCTGTCCCCATGAAGTTCACGAGAGTGCTGGTTCCGGCGATCGTGCTGGCGACCGTCGCGAGCCTCGCGGCGTGCTCGAACGACGACGAGCCCGGGAGCGGGGCGGCCCCGTCCGCCACGACCGGTGCCGAGGAGCAGGACGGCGCGGCGGAGGGCGCCACGTTCAACGACCAGGACGTGATGTTCGCCCAGATGATGATTCCCCACCACGAGCAGGCGATCGAGATGTCCGACGTCATCCTGACCAAGGACGGTGTCGAGCCGGAGATCACGGACCTGGCGAACCAGATCAAGGACGCCCAGGGGCCCGAGATCGAGCAGCTGACCACGTGGCTGGAGGAGTGGGGCTCTCCGATGGAGGAGCCCGGCGGCATGGACCACGAGGCCATGGGCCACGGGTCCATGGACGGGATGATGAGCGAGGAGGACATGCAGGCCCTGGACGCCGCGCAGGGCGCGGAGGCGGGGCAGCTGTTCCTCGAGCAGATGATCGTCCACCACGAGGGTGCCGTCGAGATGGCGCAGACCCAGGTCGACGAGGGCGAGAACGCGGACGCGGTCGCGATGGCGCAGGAGATCGTCGAGACCCAGCAGGCCGAGATCTCCACCATGGAAGACCTGCTCGCCTCGAGCTGATCCCGCCCCGCGGGGCGTGCGCGCTGTCGCACGCGTCTGACGTGCGCGCGCCCCGCGGGCCCAGGCCGAAGGACCCGACACCGTGCTCACCCCTGCTCTCACGAGGCGGGTCACCGGGTGGGCTGACCGTGGAGGGCCGATATACCCTTGCGGGGTATCGCTTGCGAGCGACCGGCTCGCCACGTCACGAGAGGAAGAAGGGCACGCATGACCTCCCCGGGGCAGTGCGGCGAGCGCGGGCCGACGACGGCTCGGCACCAGGCTCGTCGCCACGTTCGTCAGCAGGGCGTCGACGCGTGACGGCGACGACCCCCACCGACGACCGGGAACGGCGTCCGCGCCCCGCGCGCACGGTCCCCGGCATCACCGCGTGCGGGCTCTGCGCGGGGGAGACGCTGGTCGCGACCGACACCCGTCCGGGTGGGCAGCTCGACCGGCTGCGCCGGATCGCCGAGACCGGGGACGCGCGCCTGACCGTCGTGGACTGCCTCGACGAGTGCGAGCGCGGGGACGTCGTCGTGGTCAGGCCGGTGCCCGCCGCCCGTGCCGCCGGTCCTACCTGGTTCGAGCAGCTCGCGGGCGACGAGCTCACCGACGCCCTGCACTGCTGGATCCGCGCGGGCGGACCGGGCATGGCGCCCCTGCCCGACCGGCTCGTCCCGCGGGTCATCCAGACCCAGGACACGGCGTCAGCGGACGCCACCGCCGCGAGCTGAGAGCCGGCGGTCACCTACGCTCGGGGCATGCCGACCGTCCTGCTCGTCCGTCATGGCCGCACCACCGCGAACGCGAGCGGCATCCTCGCCGGGCGCGCCGACGGCGTCGCGCTCGACGCGGTCGGGCGCGACCAGGCGGCCCGGGCGGCCGAGCGCGTCGCGGGCGTCCCGCTCGCGCGGGTCGTCACCAGCCCGCTGGAGCGGTGCCGGCAGACCGCGCAAGCCGTGCTCGACCACCAGGCGGACGACCTGGAGACGGTGACCGAGCACGGGATCACCGAGTGCGACTACGGGCAGTGGCAGGGTCGTGCGCTCAAGGACCTCGCCCAGGAGCCGCTGTGGTCGGTCGTGCAGACGCAGCCGTCGGCGGCCGTCTTCCCGGGCGGCGAGTCGCTGGCCGCGATGCAGGCCCGGTGCGTCGAGGCGGTCCGTCGCCACGACGCGCAGGTCGCCGCCCGTCACGGTGCGGACGCGGTGTGGGCGGCGGTCTCGCACGGCGACGTCATCAAGTCCGTGCTCGCCGACGCGCTGGGGGTGCACCTGGACCTCTTCCAGCGCATCGTCGTCGGCCCGGCGTCGATCTCCGTCGTCCGGTACGGGCCGCGCCGCCCGGAGGTCGTGGCGGTGAACACCGACGCGGGCGACCTCTCCTGGCTGCGCGGCGCGGCGCCCGCGGGGGACGCGCCCGTCGGCGGTGGGGCCGGGCCGGGCCAGGCCGACGGCGCGCGGTAGCCGGAGCGTCCGGCGTCCGACCCGTGGCCGTCCCGTGCGGACGGGCCGTGCGCTCGTAGAGTGAGGGCATGCCCACTCTCGTCCACGAGTACGACTGGCCGGACCGCGTCGTCGTGGGGACCGTCGGGTTGCCCGGCTCCCGCACGTTCTACCTGCAGGCGCGCGAAGGCACCCGGACGACGAGCGTCGCGCTCGAGAAGGAGCAGTCCGCCGTCCTGGCGGACACGATCCAGCGCCTGCTGGACGAGCTCATGGAGGAGCCCGACAACCGGTACAGCGTCCCCGCCGACGTCCCGGCCGAGCTCGTCGACGACGACCCCCTGGACCTCCCGGTCGAGGAGGAGTTCCGCACGGGCGCGATGCGCCTCGCGTGGGACCCTCGGACGGCGCAGGTCATCGTCGAGGCGTTCCCGCTCGTGGACGACGACGACCTCGACCCCGAGGCGGACGAGCCGGAGCCCGCGGAGTCGCTCCTCGTCAAGATGCCCGTGGGGACGGCACGTGCGTTCGCGCAGCGCACCCGTGCCGTCGTGAGCGCGGGGCGCCCCCTGTGCCCGCGGTGCGGCCGGCCGGTCGACCCCGACGGGCACGTGTGCGCGCTGCCCGACGAGGCGTGACGACCCCGCGCGACGACGCCGCCGCGCCGTCCGGTCTCGACCCTGCCGGCACCCCGCCCGACGCCGCCCTGACCGAGATGCCGCTCGACGTCGTCGGGCGTATCCGGACCGCGTCGAACGCGACGTTCCTCGCCCGCCTGGGCGACCTCTCGGTCGTGTACAAGCCGGTGGCAGGGGAGAAGCCGCTGTGGGACTTCCCGGACGGCACGCTCGCGGGTCGCGAGGTCGCCGCGTACCTCGTGTCGGAGGCGTTCGGCTGGGGGGTCGTGCCGCGCACGTGGCTGCGCGACGGGCCGCTCGGTCCGGGCATGGTGCAGCTCTGGCAGGACGTGGACTCGACGCAGTCGCCCGTCGACGTCGTGCCCACCGACGAGGTCCCGCGCGACGGGGTCCGGACGGTGCTGGAGGGCGTCGACGAGGAGGACCGCCCGGTCAGCGTCGTGCACGAGGACTCGCCGACGCTGCGACGCATGGCCGTGCTCGACGCCGTCGTGAACAACGCCGACCGCAAGGGCGGGCACGTGCTGCCGCTGGCGGACGGGCGGCGCGCCGGCGTCGACCACGGCGTCACGTTCCACGTCGAGCCCAAGCTCCGCACGGTGCTCTGGGGCTGGCTCGGCGAGCCGCTCGCCGACGACGAGCTCGCCGGGGTCGAGCGCGTGCGTGCGGGCCTCGACGGTGACCTCGCCCACCGCCTGCGCGAGCTCCTCGCGCCCGACGAGGTGGCCGCCCTCGCGGAGCGCTGCGACCGGTTGCTGCGCACGGCACGGTTCCCCGCACCGGAGGGCGACATGCCCGCCGTGCCGTGGCCGCTGTTCTGACCTCCTGGGCGAGCCGCGCAGGCCGCGGGTAGCGTCACGAGGGATGAGCCATCACCCCGACCCGTGGATCTCCACCGGTTCTCTGCCCGGGCACGACGTCGTCGAGGCCGCGCTCGACGACGCGTACGAACGCTTCCGCGACCTCGACGAGGGGGCGGTCATCGAGGACGTGCCCGCGCTCGCGGGCGCGGAGCCGGACCTGTTCGCTGTGGTCTTCACCGACACGGCGGGGACGGAGCACGCGCGCGGCGACGTGCGCCACCGGTTCTCGATCCAGTCGATCTCGAAGGCGTTCGTGTACGCGCTCGTCTGCCAGGAGATCGGGCACGACGCCGTCCTGGAGCGCGTGGGCGTCGACAACACGGGCGTGCCGTTCGACTCGGTCCTGGCCATCGAGCACGGCGAGGGGCACCCGATGAACCCGATGGTCAACGCGGGCGCGCTCGCGACGACGGGTCTGGTTCCCGGTGACACGGACGACGCCCGGTGGGACTTCCTCGTGCACGGTCTGTCGCGGTTCGCCGGGCGCGCCCTCGACGTCGACGAGGAGGTCTACCGGTCCGAGTCCCGGACGAGCCAGCACAACGAAGGGCTCGCCTCGCTGCTCGCGAGCCACGGGCGCCTGCACGGTGACGCGGCGGCCGTCGTCGACCTCTACACCCGGCAGTGCGCGCTGCGCGTCGACGCCCACGACCTCGCCATGATGGGCGCCACGCTCACCAACGGCGGTGTCAACCCGTCGACCGGCGAGCGCGTGGTCGAGGCGGGCATGGCTCGGGACGCGCTCAGCGTGGTGGCTTCGACGGGGATGTACGAGAGGTCGGGCGAGTGGCTCTTCGAGGTCGGGGTGCCGGCCAAGAGCGGCATCTCCGGAGGCATCGTCATGATGTCGCCGGGAAAGGGCGCGGTGGCGGCGTTCTCCCCGCGGCTCGACGACGCGGGGAACTCGGTGCGCGGTCGCCGCGCGGGCGCGCTCCTGTCGCGCGCTCTCGGGCTCGACCTCTTCGCGTCCCGACCCGCAGGCACAACCCCCTGAGCCGGGCTCCCGCGCCGTCCTCTCCGTCCTGCGCCGCCACGGACGAGCCCGCTCAGCGACCGTGCGGGTCAGACGCGTTGAGGGTCCGCACGACGTCGTCGTAGTCGCCGCGCGCCTCGCCGAACCGGAGGAGCTTCACGCGCTCGACGAGGATCTCGTGCGCGTCGGGCTGCGTGCGCAGCAGGTCGACGACCTCGGTGACGAACTCGTCGAGCGGCATGGCGATCGCGCTCTCGCGCTGACGCGGCATGAGGTCGGTCGCCACCGACGGCGGGACGAGCTCGACGACGTCGACGCTCGTGTCGGCGAGCTGGAGCCGCAGCGCCTCGCTGAGCATGTGGATCGCGGCCTTCGACGCGTCGTACGTCGGCGTGGCCGCGAGCGGCGCGAACGCCAGCCCGGACGACACGGTGACGATCGTCGCGCGCGGCCGGGTCTGCAGGTGCTCGACGAACGCGCCGACGAGCCGGATCGGCCCGAGCACGTTGGTCGTGATCGTCTCCTCGGCGGTGTCGAGGAAGCCCTCGGGGTGGTGCCAGTCCTCGGTGCGCATGATGCCGGCCATGGTGACGAGGGTGTCGAGCTCGGGGTGACGGTCGAGCACCTCCTTCGCCGCGGTGGCGATGCTCTCGGGGTCGGTGGTGTCGATGCGCACGGTGTCGAGGCCGGGGTGCTCGGCGGCGATCCGCTCCAGGAGCTCGGCGCGGCGCCCGCCGACGACGACGGTGCTGCCCTGCTCGTGGAGCGCGACGGCGAGCGCGAGCCCGATGCCGCTCGTCGCGCCAGGGATGAAGACGGTGCTGTTCCTGATGTCCATGCCTCGATCCTGGGCGCCCGGCGCGCGCCGCGGCAGAGTCCGGTGGACGGGGGACCGGCGATCCCTGGCACGGGCGCCGCGCACCCCGGACGATGGGCGCATGGACCGCGCCGCGCTCGCCGACTTCCTCCGCCGTCGCCGGGAGACCCTGCAGCCGGGCGACGTGGGCCTCCCGGCCGGGCTGCGCCGTCGGGCACCGGGCCTGCGCCGCGAGGAGGTGGCGCAGCTCGCGCTGATGTCGACGGACTACTACACGCGCCTGGAGCAGCAGCGCGGGCCGCAGCCGAGCACGCAGATGCTCGCGTCGATCGCGCGGGCGCTGCGCCTGTCCGACGACGAGCGCGACTACCTCTACCGGGTCGTCGGGCACGGGGTCCCCGACCGGGCGACCGATCCCGGGCACGTGGCCCCGGCGTTGCAGCGCGTGCTCGACCGCCTGGGCGACACCCCTGCCCTGATCCTCGACCCGCTCGCGCAGACGCTCGCGCAGAACGACCTGGCGCGCGCGCTCTACGGCGACGCGTCCGCGTACACGGGGTGGGACCGCAGCGAGATCTACCGGTGGTTCGCCCACCCGACGACGGCGCGGGCGATCTACCCGGCCGACGACCGGGACCGGCAGGGCCGCGCGCTCGTCGCGAGCCTGCGGTCGGCCGTCGCGGTGCTGGGTGCGTCGTCGCGCGCGGGCGAGCTGGTGCGGGTCCTGTCCCGCACGAGCCCGGAGTTCGTGGCGCTCTGGGACCGGCAGGAGGTCGCGCGCCGGTTCGTGGACCACAAGACGCTCGTGCACCCGGTGGTGGGGGAGATCGAGGTCGACTGCCAGGCGCTCGTCACGGAGGACCAGCTGCAGGTGCTCCTCGTGCTCACGGCGGCGCCGGGTACGCAGGCGGCGGACCGGATCCGGCTGCTCGGGGTCGTGGGCACGCAGGACCTCGCCGTCCGGGCGTCCGGCCCGCAGGCCACCTGATCGCTCAGGGGTCGAGCCGGCGGCGGAGCAGGCAGAACTCGTTCCCCTCGGGGTCGGCGAGGACGTGCCACGGCTCGTCGCCCGTCTGGCCGACGTCCGCGGGCCGCGCGCCGAGGCCGAGGAGTCGTTCGAGCTCGGCGTCCTGGTCGCGGTCGGTCGGGTTCACGTCGAGGTGCAGCGGGAGCTTGCCCGCGCGCGGGTCGGTGCTCGGGCTGAGGATCAGGGTCGGCTGGGGGCCGCCGAACCCGACGCCCGGCGGGCCGATCTCGATCGAGCCGTCCTCCTCGCGGTCGAGCTCGACGTAGCCGAGCACGCCGCACCAGAACCGCGCGAGCAGCTCCGGGTCGGCGCAGTCGAGGACCAGCTCGCTGATGCGGGACGCCATGCCTCGCACCCTACGGGGCGCCCCGTCCCGGCACCCGGCGGGTGACGCCCGATCGTGGCACCCTGGCCGTCACACGTGCGGCGAGAGAGGGAGCGGGATGGGTCTGGGCAGACGGCGGTCGGGCAAGCGGGCGGACGAGCGCACCGAGGAGGCTCCCGCCGCGGAGCGGGTCGCCGTCGCGGAGCGCGCCCCTGCCGGGGAGTCGGACGCCGCGACGGAGAGGGACGACGCCGTCGAGCCCGCGCGGCCGGCGGGGGTGTCCGCGCTCTGGTCGGACGGCCTCGGTCGCGCGGGCACGCGCTCGGTGCAGGTGCTCGCCCTGGTCGCGCTCGTCGCCGTCGCGGTGTTCGCGGTGACGCGGCTGACGCTCATCGTCATCCCCGTCCTCATCGCGCTCGTGCTCGCCGCGGCGATCTCGCCGCTCGTCGGCCTGCTTCGGCGCAAGGGCGTGCCGTCGTTCCTCGCGACGGTCGTCGCGCTGCTCGCGCTCGTCGTCGTGCTCGGCGTGGTGGTGTTGCTCGTCGCGGCGGCGGTCGTCAAGCAGTGGCCGGAGCTGCGCGACCAGGCCGTCGAGGGCTTCGACGAGCTCCAGACGTACGTGCAGAACCTGCCGTTCGACATCACCGAGGAGCAGATCGCGTCGGTGCGCGACTCGCTCGTCGGCCTGCTCCAGTCCGACGCGGTCGGCGCCGGGGCGCTCGCGGGCGCCTCCCAGACGGTCGACTTCGTCGCCGGGTTCTTCGTGATGATCGTCGTGCTGTTCTTCTTCCTCAAGGACGGCCCGGCCATCTGGGAGTTCCTGCTGCGTCCGTTCGAGGGCGCCCGGTACGCGCGCGGGCAGCGCATCGGCGAGACGACGGTCCGCACGCTCGGCGGCTACGTGCGCGGGACGGCGATCGTCGCCGCGGTGGACGCCGTCGCGATCGGCATCGGCCTCGCGATCGTCGGGGTGCCGCTCGTCCTCCCGCTGTCCGTGCTCGTGTTCCTGCTCGCGTTCATCCCGCTCGTGGGGGCCACGCTCGCGGGCGTCCTGTGCGCGCTCGTCGCGCTCGTCGCCGTCGGGCCGGTCGAGGCGCTCGTCGTCGTCGTGATCGTCATCGCGGTGAACCAGCTCGAGGGCGACCTGCTCCAGCCGGTCGTCATGGGCCGCACGCTGCGCCTGCACCCGCTCGTGATCCTCATCGCCCTCACCGCGGGCACCGTGCTCGCGGGCCTCACGGGCGCCGTGCTCGCCGTGCCCATCGCGGCGTCGATCTGGCGCGCGATCCAGGTCTGGGACGGCCCTGACCTCCCCGCGCGGTTCGCGCGCCAGAAGCGGCACGAGACCGTGGACGTCGGGCCGGCGTCGTCGTCCTGACGGCGGGTGCGGGGCGGGCTCAGGCCCCGGCGGTCCCCGCGCGCGCCCAGAGGGCGGCGAACTCCGCCGCGTCGAGCGGGTGGACGTCGCCCGTCCCGGCGAGGTCGGCGTCGTCGAACGGCTGGTCGGTGAGGAACCCTGCGTCGTCCTCGACGACCTCGTCGTACGCGTACCGGCGCCACGACCCGTCCTCCAGCCCCACGACCTGTCGGACGGCGACCACCTCGCCCGCGAGCGGCACGCACGCCCACGCGTAGGCGCGCCCGTCGAGCTCGCGCCCGCTCGCGAGGTACCACCAGCGGTCCGCGTGCTCGGCCGCGCGGCGGAGCGCCGCGACGCTCCGCGCGAGCGCCTGCGCTGCGGGGTCCTGGTCGGTCTCGTGGTCGCCGTGCTGCACGAGCACCAGTGTGTCAGCGCCGGGTCCGGCGGGACGGGCGTCGTCCCGCGCCGCGCGGGAGGATCGGGACGACGGCACCGCCAGGACGACGGAGGAGCGACGCATGACCGACCCCGACACCGTGCGGCCGGAGCGCTCGCCGTCCGGCACGCTCGACGACCTCGCGCGCGGCACGACGCCGGACGCTGCGCTCGCGTTCTTCGACACGCTCGCGCCGGTCGACGGCGATGCGCTCCCAGGGTTCTGGTGGGGCTCCGGGCTGCCGACGGGGCACGTGCTCGACGGCACGCTCGAGGCCCTGGGCTGGGCGGGCAAGCGGTTCGAGCCCGGCGGCGACGCGCACCCCCTCCTGTTCGACGGCCCGGGCGGCGACGTCGTGGACGTGAACCCCGCGCTCGTGCCGCTCCCGCTCGTGCTGCGAGCGGCCCCGGCGCTGCGTCGACCCCGGGTCGCCCGGGTCGTGCGGGCGCTGCTGCCGCTCACCCGGACGCGCGCTCCGCGGGCTCGGGTGCGCGCCGTCGTGCACCGTGGCGTCGTGACCGCGGCGATGACCTACGACGCGCTCCCCGTCGAGGACGCGCTGCGTGCCGTCGACGACGACACGGTCGTCGGCTGCATGGAGGCGCGCGGCATGGGCCGCCCGTTCTTCTTCGTGCTGCGGCGTGCCGCGGGTCAGGACACCTTGCCCTGGAGCAGCCGCCGCCAGTAGATCGTGGGCTGCAGGTAGCGGTCGAACAGCAGCAGGCTGCGGCGCGGGCGGGCGAGGTCGACGACGCCGAACCCGGGGTCGGGTCGGCGGTCGCGGTCGAACTCCGCGAGGAGGAGACGGTCGCGCGACGTCGTGACGGGCGCGACCGAGTAGCCGTCGTAGCGCTGCATCGGGGTGCCGCGCCGTCGGGCCTGGATGTTGCGCGCCACGACGGGCACCTGCCGGCGCAGGGCGCCGCCCGAGGGCATCGCGTCGACCGCCGCGGCGTCGCCGAGCCCCCAGACGCGTGGGTGCGCGACGTGCTGGAGGGTCTCGGGGTCCACCGCGACGAACCCGTCGCTCTCCGAGGTCGCGAGCCCGCTCGCGGCGACCCACGCCGGGGCGCGGTGCGGCGGAGCGACGTAGAGCGCGTCGTACGAGACCTCGTCGGTCCCGTGCGGCCCGCGGAGGCGGGCCGTGCGGTGGGCCGCGTCGACGGACACGAGCGTCGTCGCGGTACGGACCCGCACGCCGTAGCGCCGGGCGGCGGCGCGCAGCGCGGGCTCCGCCCGCGGGTCGTCCACGAGTCGCGGCGACTCGACCGCGAGCTCGATCCGGATCGCGTCGAGGACGCCGGCACGGCGCCAGTGGTCGGCCGCGACGAACAGCGGCTTGAGGCCCACCGGGAAGCACGGCACGTGCCGCGCCGAGATCGCGAACACCACCGTGCCCGACGTGAGCGACGACAGCAGCTCCCACGTCTTCGGCGCGAGGTCGGGCAGGTAGCTCGTCGCGGCGTGCGGCGTGCCCATCGCCTGCTCGGCGCCGGGCACCGCGTCCCAGTCGACCTCCGACCCCGGGCACACCGCGAGGTCCCCGTAGCCGAGGGTGCGCCCGCCCGCGAGGTGCACGAGCGAGCGCTCGGGATCGACGCTGACGACGCGGTCGGGGTAGACGCGCACGCCGTCGGGCACGACGTCCTCCTGCGGCCGCGTGAGGTCGTCGAGGGTCGCCATGCCCGACGCGACGTAGGAGAGCAGCGGCCGGTACTGGTGCGTGGTGCGTGGGTCGACGACGGCGACGTCGGGGCAGCCGTCGCGGCGCAGGCGCCCGGCGAGCGAGAGCCCGGCGTTGCCGCCGCCGAGGACGAGCACGTCGTGGCGTGCCGGTGCGTTCATGGCGGGTCCGATCTGCCGGGGGCGGGTCGCTCCACGCTACGGCCGGGTCAGTGGGCTCGCCTCGCCGACGGCGCAGCGTCTCGGGTGCGCCGGGGTCACCGCCCGGCGACTGCGCCGAGGCGCCGGGCGACGGCGTCGCACGCGGCGACGAGGTCGGCCGGGCCCGCGGCGAGCACGTCGGCGTCGAAGGCCGCGACCCGGGCCGCGAGCGCCACCCACGACCACGACCCGAGCGTGACCCGGCAGTGCTCCGCGCCCACGGCCTCGACCGTGCCGTCCTCGACGAACGGCGCGACCGCGCGTGCCGGGGCGGCGAGCTCGGCCCAGCCCTGGCACGGCCACCGCGCGGCCGGTGTCTCCCGGGCTTCCGGGTTCCTGGACGTCACCGCCGCGCCCGAGGCCTGCTGCGCCGCGCTGCCCGTCGCCGTGCTTCCTGTCGCCGTGCTGCCGGCGGACGGCACAGGGCCCGCGACGGCGCCCGCGACGGCGCCCGTGAAGCGCGCCGCGACGAACGCGCCGACGTCGCCGCCGGGCACCTCGCGCGCGACGAAGCGTGGTCCCGTCGGCGTGCGCGGCGTCATCCGGTCGAGCCGGAAGGTGCGCCAGTCGTCGCGGTCGAGGTCCCACGCCACGGCGTACCAGCGCCCGTCGTGCACGACGACGTGGTGCACCTCGGCGCGGCGGGGCGGCCGGGGGCCGGTGCGCGGGTCGTCGGGCTGCACCGTCCCGGATGCCGCGCCGGGGCTCGCGTCCGGGTTCGCGTCGGGGGTCGCCTCCGGTGGCGCGTCGAGCGCCACGGTCGCGTAGTCGAAGCGCAGCACCTCCCGGCGGCGCGCCGCCGCGCTTACGGCGAGCAGGACGTCGAGGTCGACCCGGACAGCCGGGCGCCCAGGTGTCGGGGCGACGGTCGTGACGTCGACCGCGTCGACGCGGTGCCGCAGCCGGGCGGGCAGCACCTGCCGGACCGTCGTGAGCGCCCGGACGGACGCCTCCGCGAGGTCATCGCCGACGCCGCTCGCCGTGACCGTCCGCAGCGCGACGGCCAGGGCCACGACCTGCTCGTCGTCGAACAGGAGCGGCGGGAGCTCGGCGCCCGCGTCGAGGCGGTACCCGCCCACGCGTCCGCGCGTCGCCACGACCTGGTAGCCGAGCTTGCGCAGGCGGTCGACGTCGCGCCGGACCGTGCGGGCGTCGACGCCGAGACGCGCGGCCAGCTCGGGTCCGGTCCGGTCCGGGCGCGACTGGAGCAGCGCGAGCAGCAGGAGGGTGCGGTGCGACGTCTCGGTCATGGCTCCATGCTCCCGCACAATGCGGACACCATTCGTCCTGATGGAGCGCGAGAGTCGTGGGGTGCGCCCGGGTCGTCGGCCCGGCGCACGGCCCGCGGCGACCGCCGCGGGTCCCGAGCCTCCCGAGGAGTCCTCATGTCCGTCCAGACCACCCCGCACCTCAACTTCCGCGGTGACGCCCGCGCCGCGCTCGAGCTCTACCGGTCCGTGTTCGGGGGAGAGCTCGTCGTCACGACGTACGGCGACCTCGGCCAGGCCGCCGACCGGGCGGCCGCCGACCTCGTCGTCTGGGGTCAGGTCAGCGCCCCGAGCGGGTTCCGCGTCATGGCCTACGACGTCCCCGCCGACCGACCCTGGAGCCCGGGCGAGGCGCCGTTCTTCGTGTCCGTGCGCGGCGACGACGTCGAGGAGGTCCGCGGCTACTGGGACGCGCTCGTCGACGGCTCGACCGTCGTCGCGCCGCTCGCGTCGTCCGACTGGGCGCCGGCGTACGGCATGCTCACCGACCGTTTCGGCGTGACCTGGGTGCTGGACGTCGCGGCGCCCCGCTGATCGGGACGTCGACCGGCGAGCGCGGGACCGGCGACCGGATCGCCTCCGATCCGGTCGTCGGTCCCGTGCTCGCACCGCTGACGCGGGTGTACGTGCCGGGACCCCGCGGCCTCCCTCCAGGTGCAGGGGGACCGAACCGAGGGGGAACCCATGCCCGGAAGCAAGAAGTCGGCACCACGGAAGCCGAGCCGGCGCGAGGTGCCGCAGACGCCCGACACCGTCGACGCGCTGTACCCGCCGCTGCCCGAACGCATCCCGCTGACGCTCGAGTCCATCGCGGGCGACGAGCCCACGTACGCGGAGATGCTCGAGTCCATCTGCGGCGCGACCGACGACTCCCAGCCCGTCGAGCAGTACGACGGCACGCTCGGCGTCACGCGCGCGTACGTGGACGCCCACCAGAAGCAGGCCGTGCAGGTCCAGTGGAACTCGGGTCTCGGCGGCGTCTTCACCAACCCCGGCAACGTCGACGGCGTGCGCTGGGGGAGCGGCACCCTCATCGCGCCCGACCTGGTCCTCACGTGCGGCCACCTGTTCGACCAGAGCGCGGACGGCTGGGTCCTGCCCCGGCAGAACGGGTCGATGCAGGTCATCACCCCGCAGCAGATCGCCACGAGCATGCACGTCAACGTGCTGTTCCAGGTGGACCCGTCCGGTGTCCTGCGCACCGAGCAGAGCTTCCCGATCGTCGCGCTCGTCGAGTACCGGCTCGGCGGCCTCGACATGGCCGTCGTGCGCGTGGGCGGCGACCCGGGGAACACCTACGGGTTCACGGCCGTCGCCACGGCCAACCCGGCGGTGGGCGACATGCTCGCGATCATCGGCCACCCCGCCGGGATGCCCAAGCGCGTCGAGGCCGGCCCGGCGACGGTCGTCACGACGAACCAGGTCCGGTACGACGACATCGACACGCTCGGCGGCAACTCCGGGTCCGGGATCCTCGGGCCCGCGGGCGAGCTCGTCGGCGTGCACACGAACGGCGGCTGCAACGCGGCCGGGACCGGGTCGAACTTCGGCACGGCGATCGCGGGCATCCGCGCCGTCTCGCCGACGCTCCAGGCCCTGCCCCACGGGGCGCGCACCGCGACCGCCGACGACGGCTTCACGTCCCTCGCGCAGGACGTCATCGCGACCGTCAGGGCCGCCGACCAGGTCGGCACGCTCCTGGGCGCCGACACCGCCCGCGCCGTCGACGTGCTGACGATCCGGCAGGCCGACTCGCACACGGTCGCCGACCAGATCGCGACGTCGTTCCTCCGGGACCAGGGCGGTACGCCGCGCGCCCTCGACTCGGTCTTCCAGGGCGACACCCGCTTCGCCGCGGACAACCCCGTCGGCACCGGGATCGCGGGCGACGTCGGGACCGGGCCGGGCGACACGCTCCAGGAGGGCGTCTTCGACCCCGGCGACCTCTTCGACCCCGTGGTCAACCCCGCGATCGGGCGGCTCGTGCAGGCGGGCGCGCTCGCCGGGGCGCGGCCGTTCGTCCAGGGCGCGGAGTCGCTCGTGGACGAGGAGGGTCCGGGCGAGGCGGTCGACGTCGTCGGCGCGCTCGTCGAGGCCGTCGCCGAGGCGCGCGCGACCCTCGAGGCCGTCGAGGCGACGCTCGCCGAGCTCCAGGCCGGGCAGTGACTCTGGCGACCTCGCTCACGGACCGGACCGGGAGACCGCGATGATCGGCATCGTGTCGCACGCGGACGACCTCCACACCACGGAGGTCGTCCGCCACCTGGACGCGCTCGGCGCGCCCCACGTGCTCCTCGACACGGGGCACGCGCCTCGCGACGTGGCGCTCACCTCGACGCAGGACGCCGCGGGGTGGCGCGCCGACTGGGTCGACACGAGCGCCGAGGGCGTGAGCGCGGTCGACACCACCACGCTGCGCGCCGTGTGGTGGCGCCGCCCGCAGCCGTTCGCGCTGCACGACGACCTGCGCTCCGCCCAGGACCGCGGCTTCGCCCACGGGGAGGTGGCCGCGGCGGTGTCGGGGCTCTGGTCGTGCCTGCCCGCCACGTGGGTCAACGACCCGGACCGCGACGAGGCAGGGTCCCGCAAGATGTGGCAGCTCCAGGTCGCCGCGCGCCTGGGGCTGCGCGTGCCGCGCACGTGCATGACGAACGACCCGGCCCGCGCCCGGGAGTTCCTGCACCGGGAACCGGGGCGCGTGATCTTCAAGCCGTTCAGCGGCACGCCCGCGACGTGGCGCGAGACCCGCCCCGTACGGGAGGCGGACCTCGCGCTCATCGAGAGCGTGCGCTACGCGCCCGTCATCTTCCAGGAGGCCGTCGCGGGGTCGGACGTGCGCGTGACGATCGTCGGCACGGAGCTGTTCGCGGCCGAGCTGCGCACCGAGGAGTCGGCGTACGCGTACGACTTCCGCGTCGACACCCACCACTGCCCGACGTCGGTCCACGACCTGCCCGAGCACGTCGCCACCGCGCTCCTGCGGCTCATGGAGGTGCTCGGCCTCTGGTACGGGGCGGTCGACCTGCGCCGCACGCCCGAGGGCGACTACGTGTTCCTCGAGATCAACCCGGCCGGGCAGTGGCTGTTCGTCGAGTACGCCACGGGTCAGCCGATCGCCGCGGCGCTCGCGGCGCTGCTCGCGCGTCTCGACCGCGAGGAGGCCCCGGGCACGACGCGGCGGCGCACCTGGCGCGGCAACGCGGACTGAGCGTGGGTCCGGGTCCGGGTCCGGGCCGGGCGGTGGCCGTGCACGTCAGCGCCAGCGGTCGCGCCACCGCTCCCACGGTGGCGCGACCGTCCAGTTGAGGCGCAGCGTGCGCCACGCGCGGTCCATGCGGCGACGGCGCTGGCGTCGCCCGCGCAGCGAGCGCGCCGACACCCCCACGCGCCAGGACCGGTCGAGCACCGTGCGTCGGCCCGGGCCGAGGCGGAACGACAGGTCGAGGTCGTCGTGCACCTCGGGGTCGTCGCGCACGACGGCGTCGCGCACGGCGGTCCACGCCGAGCGGCGCAGGGCCATGCACGATCCCCAGAGCGCGGTGTGGCCGAGCGCGAGGTGGCACAGCACGTAGTACGCGCCGAGATAGACGATCGCGACGGCGGCACGCGCGCCGCGCGGCAGGTCGTCGAACGTGCCGGTGCCGGTCATCGCGTCGAGCGTCGGGTCGGCGGCCATGCGGTCCACGACGCGCTGCACCCACCCCGGGTCGGGGAGCGAGTCGGCGTCCAGCCGCGCGATGACGTCGCCGCGTGCGGCGTCGTACCCGGTCGCCGCGGCGGCGGGGATGCCGACGCGGTCCTCGCGCACGACGACGGCACCCCAGCGCCGCGCGACGAGCGCCGACTCGTCGCGCGACGCGTTGTCGACGACCACGACCTCGAGCGGCGCGACGGTCTGCTGCGCGATGCGCGCCAGGCAGCGATCGAGGGCGGCGGCGTCGTCGCGGACCGGGACGACGACCGACACGGTCGGGGCGGTGCGGGGCGTCACGGTCGGTCCTTGCGGAGCGCGGTGCCGCGCGCGAGGAGGACCCCGGCGACGGCGGAGCCGAGCAGCCCGGTCGCGAGGTCGGTGACCGTGTCGCCGTAGCCGACGCCGATCCGGTCGTCGAGGAACGTGTGCCCGGCCCACTCGCCGAGCTCCCACAGGATCGCGAGGACCGCCCCGAGACCCGTGGTCACCACGACGACGCCCGTGCGCCACGGCCGGTCGTCGGTGTGCGGGGCGGGCAGCGCCCCGACCCGGACGAGCGTCACCGTCGCGAGCGCCGCGATGAGCCCGGTGCACACGGCGTGCACCGGCAGGTCGAGCCACGGCACCGCGCGGTACCACTCGAGCTGGGCGGCCCAGGCGGAGGCGAGCAGCGCAGCTCCGGAGCCGACGTCGAGCACGCCGGTCACCCCGAGGGCGCGCGGCACCATCGTCCCGCCGAGCACGAGCAGGAACAGCGCGACGCCGACGCCGTCGAGCGCCGCGCCGGCCGCGACGACGCTGAGCGCGGCCGCAGCCCGGACCGCGTCGCCCGCGAGGATCGCGCCACGTCCCGGGGCGGCGAGGGAGGGGCCCGCCGTGGGGGCGGGGGAGGCGGGCATGCGGGGCTCCTGGGAGGGTGGTGCGGCGGCGGGGATCACAGCCTCACACCCCGGCGCCGCGTTCGCACGCCCGTCCGCCGGGCAGCGGGCCGGTGGTGGTTCCGTGGCGCAGCGACCACCGCGGTGCTCACGGGGCGGGTGCCTCGATCCCGATGCCCTCCAGGAACCGGGCGGAGTCGCTCCCGGCGACGAACGGTCGCGCCGCCGTCATGACGACGCGCGCGTTCTCCGGCGTGCGGACCTCGACCTCGACGGTCCCCCACGGCATCTCGCGCGGGCCTGTCGTGCAGCCGGGCGTCACCGCCTCGCACGCGGCGACGATCGCGTCGACCTGCGACAGGACGCACGAGAAGCTCACCGTCAGGGCCGGCAGGTCGGGCGCCGGGGTGCCCGGGACGAGGAGCACGTCCTGGAACGCCCACCGGCGCAGGTGCACCATGCCGCCCGGCACGGAGAACAGGTCGAAGAACCCGAGCCCGCGCGTCCAGAGCTCGACGGACTCCGCGAGGTCGTCCGTCGGGACGGTCACGAACTGCGGCATGCCGTAGATGCCGCGGAACGGCTCCGGGGCGACGGCGTCGGGCCCCGGGGCGGGGACGGGGGAGAGGTCGAAGGCGGGGAACGTGTCGGTCATGCGGGCAGTCTGCGCCCTGACGTCGCGTCAGGGTCAAGCGCCCGCGCGCGCCTCGTCGGCCAGCAGCGCGTACACGACGCCGTCGACCCAGCCCAGGTCCCGGTGCAGGGAGTCGCGCACCCCTACGCCCTCGCGCCGCATCCCTACGCGCTCCATGAGCCGCCACGACGGCTCGTTCGCGAGGAACGCGCTCGCCACGACGCGCCGCAGCCCCAGGTCCTCGAAGCACACCCGCAGGAGCGCCCGGACGGATTCCGTCGCGTAACCCTGCCCCTGGTGCGCCGGGTCGAGCACCCAGCCGATCTCGGCCTCGTCGTCGTGCGGACGGTCGACGACGTCGCGCTGCGCCCAGCCATCGCGTACCGCGAGGTAGAGGTCCCCGACCACGGCGCCCTCGCACTCCACGACGAGCGTCGTCGCGAGCCGCCCCGGCTCGACGTGGTGCTCGCGCCACTCCTCGACCGCGGTGAACCGCTGCGTGAGCCACCGGTCCACCTCCGGCAGGCTGCGGTAGGCGAACAGCGCGTCCGCGTCGTCCGGCCGGGCGCGGCGCAGCGTCAGGCGAGCGGTCCGCACGGGCCACGCGACCCGCTCCAGGGCGTCGGGGCGCAGGTCGGTGGCGTCGGTCATGCGCCTACCCTGGCACGTGCGTGGCCTGCGCATCGAGGGGATTCCCGCGGCGCGGGCCCGTCGGTCCGCACGGCGGCCCCGACGACGGGCGCGCGCGACGGCACCCGCCGCGCCGGTCTAGGGTCGCCCCCATGACGCTGTTCCTCGACGACCCCGACGAGGGTCTGTCGCCCGCGACGAGCCACCCCGCCTTCGTGTCCCTCGCGCCGGAGCCGTTCTACGACGAGGGCGAGGACCTCGCGCCGTTCGGCAACGACTCCGGGCACGACGCGCTGCGCGACCTCGAGGAGTGGTACGCGGCGGACGGGCGCGACGACGCGCTGCCCGCCTTCGTCGACGGCCTCCTCGCCGCATGGGACCTCGGGGTCCCCGAGGACGTCTGGGCGGCCGGTCGGCAGGGCGCCGTGGACCGGCTCCGCGGCGGGGACGTCGACGAGGTGGCGCTCGCGGCCGAGGCCCGCGCGCAGATCGCGATCGTGCTCGGTCAGCTGAAGATCCGCGGCGGCCTCACGCCGCACGCGCGGGCCCTGGGCACTGCGGTGCTGGACGTGCTCGCCGCCCTCAACGACCACGCGCGGGTCGTGAGCCCGGGCTGGCGGTACGCCGACGCCGACGCCGCGGCGACCGCCGCGATGGCCGCCGTCGTGCGGGCCGCGCCCGACCTGACCTGACGGCCCTGGCCTACGCCGACGGCGGGTCGTCGTCGGCCCGGCCGCCGACGAGGTTCCGTACGCGCTCCCGGCGCGCCCGGTAGCGCGCCCCGAACCGCTCCTGCGCGCGGGCGAGCCGGTGCGGCCGGCGCCCGTACCGGCGTCGGGCCCAGAACGACGACGGCTTCGCGAGCCGCACCGCGCCCACGAGCGCGACGACCGGGACCACCACGCCGACCAGGCCCGTCGCGAGCTTGCCCTTGAGGACGCACACGAACGCGAGCGCGAGGTGCACGACGACCGTCACGGTGAAGGCGAGCCAGCCGCCGGAGGTGCCGTCCGAGGTCGTGCCGATCGGCGACGCGGACAGGAGAAGGGCCCCGCCGAGCGCCCCGCCGACGAGGATCGCGTCGATCGAGCGCCGACCCTCCTCGGACCAGTAGACGTCGTCGATGTAGAGCCACAGCGCGAACTCGTCGAGCGCGAGCGCGGCGCCCGCGCCGAACAGGAGCGCGAGCACCTCCGACCACGGGTGCCCGGGGGAGTAGCGGAACTCGAGCATGCCGGTCAGCAGCACGAGCAGGATGCCCCACACCTGGTGGTGCACGTGGACGCCCCCGATCGACACGTCCCCGAGGAGGGGTCGTCGTGACGGCGACCGGTCGTCGTCCGCGGGCTCGCGCCCGGGCGCCTCCGTGGTCGTCGCTGCGGCGGCCTCGGTGCGGGCGCGGATGCGGCGCGTGATCGACCGCACGACGACGAACGTCACGACGAACCCGACGAGCGCGAACAGCGCCGGGGCGCGGCCCGTGCCCACGACGTGCTCGGTGTACCAGCCCACGGGTCCCCCTCCCGGCCGGTGGTCCCGGCTCCATCGTCCGGGGTCCGGGGCGACCCGTCGAGCGGGGCGCCCCGGACCGGCGCTCAGCGGGCGGGGTCCGCCACGCCCGCGGGCACCTCGTGGAGCGCGCCGTCCCGGTCGAGCTCGAGCCGCACGTCGACCCCGAGGCGGGCGAGGAACCCGTCGTCGTGGCTCACCACGAGCAGCGCGCCCGCGTAGCCCGACAACGCCTCGACGAGCCGCTCGACGCTGCGCACGTCGAGGTCGTTCGTCGGTTCGTCGAGCACGAGGAGCTGCGCGGGCGGGTCGGCGAGCAGGAGCCGCGCGAGCGCGACGCGGAACCGCTCCCCGCCCGACAGCGTGCCCACCGGGCGATCCACGGCCGACCCCCGCAGGAGCAGGCGTGCGAGGTGGTTGCGGACCGTGCCCGGAGCCGTCCCCGGGGCGCCGTCGCGGACGTTGTCGAGCGCGCTGCGCGCGTCGTCGAGCCCGTCGAGCCGCTGCGAGAGGTACCCGACCCGGTCGGTGAGGAGCGTCCCGCCGGCGCGCCCCGGCTCGGGCGCGCGCCCCGCGAGCAGGTTCTCCAGGAGGGTCGTCTTGCCGGTGCCGTTGGCCCCCACGAGCGCGACCCGCTCGGGTCCCTGGAGGACGACCGTGCGGTTCGTCCCGTGCAGCTCGGCGAGGCGACGGCCGTGCGGGACGTCCGGGTCCGGCAGCACGAGGCGCACGTGCTCGTCGTCGCGCACCCGGGCCGCCGCCGCGTCGAGCGCCTGCTGCGCGGCCTGGACCTTGGCGTCCAGGCCCTGGCGCATCGAGCCGGCCGAGACCTGGGCCGCGGACGCACGCAGCCCCATGGAGATGCGCGAGCCGGTGCGGTTCGCCTGGGCGGTCCGCGCCGTCCGCTCGCGGCGTGCGAGCTTGGTCTCGGCCTCGACGCGCTGGCGCTTCTCGGCGCGCAACGTCTGCTCGGCGGTCCGCGCCGCCTGCGCCGCCGCGGCCTGGTCGGCCTCGAGCTGGGCGCGCCACGCGCTGTACGGGCCGCCGAACGTCGTCAGCGTGCCCGCGTGCAGCTCGGCGGTCTCGTCGACGTGCTCGAGGAGCTCCAGGTCGTGGCTCACGACGACGAGCGTCCCGGCCCAGTCGTCGACCAGCGCGGCGAGCCGGGCGCGCGTGCCGCGGTCGAGGTTGTTCGTCGGCTCGTCGAGCAGCGTGATGGCGCTGCGCCGCACCCGCAGGCCGCTGATCGCGACGAGCATCGCCTCGCCGCCCGACAGCTCGCCGACGCGCCGGTCGAGGCCGACGCCGTCGAGCCCGATCTCGGCGAGCGCCTGGGCCGCTCGCGCCTCGACGTCCCAGTCGTCGCCGACGGCGTCGAAGTGCCGCTCGTCGACGTCGCCGGACTCGATCGCGCGCAGGGCGTCGAGCGTGCGGTCGATGCCGAGCAGGCGCGCGACGCTCGCGTCGAGGCCGAGCGTGAGCGTCTGCGGGAGGTGGGCGACGTCGCCGGTGGTCGTCACGCGCCCGGACGTCGGCGCGAGCAGGCCGGCGACGAGGCGCAGCAGCGTGGACTTGCCGGCGCCGTTGTCGCCGACGAGGCCCGTGCGGCCGGTGCCGAACGTGCCGGAGAGGTGGGAGAGCGCGACGGTGCCGTCGGGCCACTCGAACGTGAGGTCGGTCAGCGTCACCGCGGACCGGTGCAGGGTGGACATGGGTGTGCTCCTCGGCCCGCGGTGCCGCGGGCGTGGTCGTGCCGGGAAGGTCGGGCGGGACGTCGTCGCGCGGGCGCGCGGACGGGCCGCCGGTGGCGGGAGCGGTGGGGCGTCGTCCAGGCACGCCGGGGCCGCGGCACGAGCCGGGCCAGGGTCGCCGCAGAGGGCTCCGACGGGGCGGAGCGGGGGCGAGGGGTGCGCTGGGGCGGGCCGCCGACGGCTCGGCGGCTAGAGTCTGTCGACCTCGATGAGCACGCGTCGATGCTATCAGCGCGGCCCGGACGGGTCCGCGGGCGCGGGGCCTGTCGTCGCCCCCGGAGCCCGCTCCGCCTCCGTGACGAGCGAGGCGACGAGGGACGCGACGAGCGCCGCCGCGGCCGCGCCGGGGTGCGGCCGCGTGACGAGTCCGAGGGACCACGCCTCCGGTGCGTCGAGCGGTACGGCGACGGCGCCGGGCGCGGGCTCGTACATGTCGGCGGGGACCACCGCCACGCCGAACCCGGCGGCGACGAACGCGGGGAGGTCCCCGACGTCGGCCACCTCCGTGTCCGCGCGCGGCGCGACGCCCGCGTGCGCGAACGCCCGCTCGGCGACCACCCGGTTGCCGAACCCGCGCGGCGTCGTCACCACGTGCTCGTCGGCCAGGTCGCCGGGTGCGACGGACCGCGCCCGGGCCAGCGCGTGGTCGGCGGGCAGGACCGCGACGAAGGTCGACGACGTCAGGCGCGTGTAGCGCAGGCCGGGATGGTCCTCGGGCCCGAGCCCGGTGAAGGCGACGTCCACGACGCCGCGCCGCACGTCCTCCCCGAGGCCCGTCGACCCGGCGGGCGACGGCGTGAGGCGCAGCACCACGCCGGGGTGCCGGTCGCGGAACGCGGCGAGGGTGCGCGGCAGCCCGAGGTACCCGAGGTTCGTGAACACCCCGAGCCGCACGGTGCCGCGCACGTGGTGCGGTCCGGGGGCGACGGCGGCGCGGGCCTGGTCGATGGCGTCGAGCACCGCCCGGGCCCGGGGGAGGAGCGCCTCCCCCTGCGAGGTGAGCGCGACCGAGCGCCGCGTGCGCTCGAACAGGCGGGCGCCGAGCTCCGCCTCCAGCGCGCGCACGCCCGCCGAGACGCTCGACTGGACGGCGAAGACGCGCGCGGCGGCGCGCGTGAAGCTCAGCTCCTCGGCCACGGCGACGAAGTACTCGAGCTGGCGCGTCTCCATGCCGCTCACCCTACCGATCTGACATCGGTAAACGCGATCAGAGGGATCGACAGAGGTCGTTGGACACGATCACGGCCCCCGGCGCACCGTGGACGCATGACGACGACCTCGGCACCCCCGACCCGCTCCGCACCCGCGCGACCGGACGACGCGCAGCGGCCCTCCCGGCCACCGCGTGCGCGGCGCGCGCGGCCGCTCGTGTCGCACGGGTCCGGGTTCCTCGTGGTGGCGCTCGCGTTCGCGACGGCGATGGCGTTCTCGACGGTCCCGACGCCGCTCTACCCGCTCTACCAGGCGCGCGACGGTCTGCCGACCGTCGCCGTGACCGTCGTCTTCGCCGCGTACGCCGTCGGGGTCGCCGCGAGCCTCTACCTCGTCGGGCACCTCAGCGACCGGTTCGGCCGTCGTCGCGTGCTGCTCCTCGGCCTCGTGGCCGAGCTCGTCGCGGCGGTGCTGTTCCTGCTGCTGGACGGCCTGGGCGGCCTCGTCGTCGCGCGCCTCGTCTCGGGCGTGGGGATCGGAGCCGTCACCGCGACGGCGACCGCGCACCTCGCCGAGCTCCGTGCAGCCGCCCGCCCCGGCGGCCCGGCGGACGCGAGCGCCGTCGCGGGCCTGGCGAACATCGGCGGCCTCGCGCTCGGCCCGCTCGTCGGCGGGCTGCTCGCCCAGGCCGCGCCCGCGCCGCTCACGACGCCGTACGTCGCCTTCGCCGTCCTGCTGGCCGCGGCCGTCCTCGCCGCCGCGCTCGTGCCGGAGACCGTGGCGCCCGTCGCCGCCCCGTATCGCTACCGCCCGCAGCGGGTCGCCGTGCCGCGCGCCGGGCGCGGCACGTTCGCCGCCGCAGCCGCCGCCGCGTTCGCGGGGTTCGCGGTCTTCGGCCTCTTCACGTCCCTCACGCCGAGCGTGCTCGCGACGGTCATGCACGAGGAGTCGCGCCTCGTCGCGGGCCTCGTCTCCGCCGCGGTGTTCGCCACGGCGGCCGTCGCGCAGCTCGCGACGGGCCGGCTCGCCCGCCGGCGCCAGGTCGCGCTCGCCGTCGCGCTGACCCTCGCGGGGCTCGCCCTGCTCGCCGTCTCCGTCGGCACCGCGAGCCTGCCCGGGTTCGTGGCGAGCGCCGTCGTCGCGGGCGCGGGCGTGGGCATCCTCTTCCGGGGCGCGCTCGCGACGGCGGGGTCGCTGGCCGACCCGGACCGCCGGGGCGAGGTCCTCGCGGGGGTCTTCCTCGTCGCGTACGTGGGGCTCGCGGTCCCCGTCCTGCTCCTCGGGCTGTCGCTCACGGTCGAGCCGCTGCGCCTCATGGTCGTCGTGTTCGCGGCGGCGACCGCGCTGCTCGTCGCGGCGGCCGCACCGGGGCTGGCCCGCCGGTCCTGAGCGCGCTCGCGGGGCGGACCGCGGTGCGGTCCGCCCCCAGGTGCGAGGTGGGGCCTACGCCGGTCCGGCGTCGCGCACCACCCGGTAGCGCAGCGCGGTGCGGACGCCCACCTCGTCGACGCTGACCTTCTCCAGGGTGGCGGGGACGCCGCCGTCGAACAGGCGGACGCCGCCGCCGAGGAGCACCGGCATGACGTCGACGGCGAGCTCGTCGACGAGGTCCGCCGCGAGGAGCTGGCGGAAGAGGTCCGCGCCGCCCACGAACGTCACGTCGCGGTCGCCGGCGGCCTCGACGGCACGGCGCACCGCCTCCTCGACGCCGTCGGTGACGAACTCGATCCACAGCCGCTCGTTGCGGCGCGGCGCGACGGGCAGCGGGTGGTGCGTCACGACGAAGATCGGTGCCTGGAACTCGTAGTCCTCCGCGTAGCTGTCGGGGTCCTCGGCGCCGTCGAACGTGCGTCGCCCCATGAGCACGGCGCCGGTCTCGTCCTGGAGCCGGTGCATGTAGTCGCTGCCCACGAGCGTGTCGAAGTCTGCGTAGAGCGCGGCGCTGCTCCCGGCGGCGTCCTGCACGAACCCGTCGAGCGACACCGTCGCCCCGGCGATCACCTTGGCCATGGATCCTCATCGTCCCTGTTGCGCGGTCGAGGGGGAGACCCGGGCCGCCCCGCGGACTCATCGGTCGGCGGGCGGCCTCCGGGTCGGCCCGCTCCCGGTCGGCGCCCGCCGTCGGGCCGTTCGGCAGTTCTCATTATCGTGTTGACCCTGGTCGCGGGCCGTCATGAGAGTGGCTGCCGTCCCACCCGCTCTCTCACCGTGGAGGCAGCATGCCGGACGACCCTCGCCCACCCGTCCCTCGTCCCCTGACCCGTCGCGCGATCCTGCGCGGTGCCGTCGTGCTCGGCGCGGCGACCGCGACCGGCACGCTCGCCGGCACCGTGGGCGGTATCGCCGCCCCGGCGCCCGCGCACGCGGCCGTGCCCGGTTTCCCGACGTTCCGCTACCTCGGGCAGCCGCTCGACCGGAGCACGCTGCGGTACAACCCGACGAACGAGCTGATCTTCCCCTCGGTCCGGTACGTCGCCGGGCGGGTCGAGAACCCGCTCGGCCGCTGGTACATGTACTACGCCCCGCACGACGCCCCGGGAGGCATCTGCCTGGCCTACGCGGACTCCGTCACCGGCCCGTGGCGCGAGCACCCCGCCAACCCGATCATCCCGCGCACCTGGGCGGGCTTCGACGTGAGCCACGTGTCGAGCCCCGACGCGTTCTGGAACCCGGCGGACCGCCGGATCTACCTGTTCTTCCACGGCGAGAACCACACGACCCGCGTCGCGAGCTCCGCCGACGGTCGCAGCTTCACGTACCACAACCGGGTCGTGGGCACGTACATGCTCCCGGGGGTGAGCGAGACGTCGTACGCGCGCGTCTTCCCGCACCCGACGCAGTCCGGCGTCTACGTCATGCTGCTCATGGGCAACCACGGCGGGACGCGCAAGATCTACGTCGGCTGGTCGCACGCGCTGACGTCCGGCTGGCAGGTCAAGCCGGAGCCGCTCATCACGCCCGCCGCGGGGGAGGGCGGGCAGGTGTCCGGGGCGCACTACTGGTCGCGCAACGGCGGGGGCCACGTCGTGTACCACGCGGGCTCGGGCAACATCCACGTCGCGCGCGTCGGGACGGGCTTCGACCGCGAGGACCACCTCGGCGTCCTGTACGACTCGGGGTCCGCCGCACCGGACCACGGGCGCGCCGCGGCGCCGTCGTTCGTGGAGGTCGAAGGCCGCCTGCACATGTTCTACGAGGCCGGCCAGCGCGGCTCCACGACGATCGCCCTCGCGCGCGCGGACTGACGCCCCGGCCGGGCGCCCACCGCCCCGGGCGCCCGGCCGGGCTCGTCACGCGAGGTCGACGTCGGCCCACAGGGCAGCGTGGTCGGACGCCGCGTGCACCGGCGAGGTCATCGTGTCGTAGTGCGGGAACAGGGTCCCGTCCTTCCCGCCCCACACGCTCCCGGCGGAAGACGGACCCGCCCACGGTGCGCTCGAACAGCGCGGGGGAGAGCAGGACGTAGTCGATCTTCTGGCTCGCGGTCCCGTTGCCGTACGTCCCGGGGCGCCCGTCGCCCCGGAAGTCCGGGTGCACGCTCACGTCGCGCAGGTCGGTCCCCTCGAGGAGCGGGCGCAGCGGCACCGACCCCGGGGTGTCGTTGAGGTCGCCGACGACCACGACGTGCTCCTCGCCGCGGGCGCGCAGGCCGGCGTAGATCGCCGCGGTGCGGGTCGCCTGGCGGCGCCGGGTCGCGTCCGACTCGGCCTGCGTCCCGTACCCCTTGGACTTGAAGTGGTTGACGAGCACGGTGAGCGTGCCGCCGCCGGGCAGCGTGACGACGTACTCGGGGCAGTCGCGACCGAAGACGAGTCGGCCGCGCGAGTCCCGGTCGTCGACGTGGGAGCGCACGGTCCCGATCTCGTACGGTCGCCGGGTGAGCAGCCCGACGTCGATCCCGCGGTCGTCGTTGCCGTCGATGACCATGACGTGCGGGTAGAGCGCGCGCCCGGAGCGGGTGACGCCCGCGTCGGTGAAGCGCTTGAGCGCGACGCGGCTCTCGGCCTCGACGACCGCGAGGACGTCCGCGCCGACGTCGGCCACGACGCGCGCCGTGTGCACCATCGCGAGCTCGTCGACCCGGTCCTTGACGAGGTCGACCCAGCCGACCCAGTCGCCCCGCCCGGTCGCGACCACCTCCGTGCGGGCGGTCCCGGCGGCCTGCGACCCGGTGCGGCGCACGAGCCGCCCCCGCACCTGGCGCAGCAGCGCGAGCGCGGCGGCGTCGGCGCGCAGCAGGCCGAGCGTCTCCAGGTGCTCCAGGATCTCGGCGCGGACGTCGGGGTCGTACCGCTCCTCGGCGATCAGGGCGTTGACCCGGGCGTGCGCCGCCAGGACCGCGTTCCCCACGGTCAGCGGGCCCGCCATCGCGCGCGGTCGCTCGAACAGGTTCTCGACGTTGAACGTCCCGATCCGGACCGTCGCCATCGTGGGCTCCCTCGCGCGGTCCGGGACCCGAGGTGGGTGCATGACGCGGACCGGCTCCACCAGGAGGGAGGGGCGCGGCCGGTGTCCCGGACGCCGCCGCGCTCGCGGGCGCCGGGCAGCCCGGCCCGCTCGGGCGCGGCCGGCCCGGCCGGTGTCACCGCCACCGGCCGGGCAGACCGTGACCGGCCGGGCGCGCCGGCCGGTGTCCCGTCAGCGTCTGCGCGGGGCGGGCGCCGACGGGTAGATGTCGCGGAACGCGGGCTCGAACGGTCTGGACAGGAGCCGCAGGCCCGCCTGCTCGGGCGTGCGCCCGCCCTTGGCCGCGTTGCACGGCTCGCACGCGGCGACGGCGTTGAGCCACGTCGTCGTGCCGCCCTGGCAGCGCGGGACGACGTGGTCCATCGTCGTCGCGGTGCCCCCGCAGTACGCGCAGCGGTAGCGGTCGCGGCGCAGGAGCGCCGCGCGCGAGTACGGGACGCGGCCCTGGCGCTCGTACACCCAGCGCGCGTGCACGTACCGCACGAGCGCGACCGACCGGGGGCGCTGGTAGGGCCCGAACGTCTCGCCCTCGACGGCCTCCAGCACCTCGGCGACCTGCCGGTGCAGCATGCGGATCGCGTGGCGCAACGACACGCGGCCGAGCTCCTGGCTGCCGCCGAGGTTGTAGATGACCACCTCGCTCATCGTCGCTCCTCCTGTCGTGCGTCGCGTGCCGTGCCCCGGGACGACGAGAGCCGCCCCAGGACGGTGCCCCAGGACGGCTCTGCAGGTGGACGACGCACGTCGTCTACCTGAGGAGCGCCCTTCGGGACGGGTCGACGGACCGCTCGTGCGTCACGCGGGTCCACCTGCCCTTCACCGGTCGTCATGGTCGAGCGTCCGGGCGGGTCTCGACCGGACGCCATGAGGCTATGCCCGCGAGCGCGCGACGTCCACGCCTTTGCGCCGGGGAGGAGTCAGGTGTCGTCCCGCACGTCCGTCTCCGACGCCGCCGCACCCGGCTCGGCGCCCGGCCCCGTGCCGAGGTCCGCGCCCGACGCCGCGTCGCCCGACGTCGGCCGCTTCGCGCGCCCGGCACCGGAGAGCTGGACGAGCAGCGCGGCCGACAGGACCCACACGAGCCCCGCGGCCGAGACGGACCCGCCCCCGAACGTGGCGAGCGCCCCGGCGGCCACGACGGGCACGGCGAGGACCAGCGCCGTGCGGACGTCGCGCAGCACGGCGTGCACGCCCGCGGACACCAGCCCGTGGACGGCGAACGCCCCGACGAGCAGCGCGAGCTCGCTGGGCTCGAGCGCCCGCGCCGGGCGGTCCAGGACGCCCCCGAGCGCGCCCGCGAGCGTGGCGAGGGCCCCCGTCGTCACGAGGTGCAGGAACCACGCGACGCGCGGCGGCACGCCGGCCGGGCGCAGGAGCGCCACGCCCGCGTAGCCCGAGCGCACCGTGAGCGCCCACAGGCCGACCAGCAGGGTGAACGCCCCTGCGCCCGCCACGAGCAGGGAACGGTCCCACTCGGCCTCGCTCGCGGCGTCGATCGCCTGGATGAGGCCCTCGCCGAGCACGATGATGACGAACAGCCCCAGCCGCTCGCCGAGGTGAGGCACGTCGCTCGCGGCCGCGTCGACCGTCGTCGGGACCTCCAGGCCGCGCCGCCGCCCGCGGTCCGGCGCGCCGGGCCGCGCACGACGCCCGCCCAGCTCCCGACCCCGGCCCCGGCGCTCGCGGACCTCGTCGAGGCGCTCCTGCGCGCGTCGCACGAGCCGCTCGCCGGAGAGCGTGAGGAGCAGCAGGAGGTCGATCGCGAGGCCGACGCCCCACAGCACGTAGCGGGTCTGGCCGTCGGCCCACCACGACACGATCCAGGGCACGACCCCGGCGAGCGCCTGCACGACGGGCAGGTCGACGACGACGGTCGTGCGCCGCCACGGGCGCGCGGCGACGAGGCGTCCCACGACGTAGGCGACGGCGAACGCCTGGGCGTGCTCGTCGTGGATGCCCGGCACGGCGGCGATCATCACGGCGAGCGCGGCCATGCCGGCGAGGATCGGCAGGGACCGCGCACCCTCTCCCGCGACGTTGCCGTACGTGGTGAAGCACGCCCACACGAGCCAGAACGCCGTGTACGCCACGACGTACAGCGCGAGCCCGCCGCCGTCGTGGTCCTCCTGGAGGAGGTGGGCGAGCATGCCGATGCCCGCGACGACGACGAGGTCGAAGAACAGCTCGAGCCAGGAGGCGTGGCGCTCCTCGCCGACCGGCGACGTCCCCGCCGCCGGGGAGGGGGCCGTCACGCGCGCCCGTCGGGCGTGGGGGGCGCGGGCTCGAGCGGGAGCCGCACGACGAACCGCGTGTCGCCCGGCACGGACGTCACGGCGAGGTCGCCGTGGTGCTTGTTCACGACGATGCGCCACGAGATGTCGAGGCCGAGCCCGGTGCCCTGGCCGACGGGCTTCGTGGTGAAGAACGGCTCGAAGATGCGGGGGCGCACGTCGTCGGGGATCCCGGGGCCGGTGTCGGCTACCTCGACCTCGGCGTGGTCGTCGACGCGCCGGGTGGTCACGGTGAGGGTGCCGGTGCCGGCCATGGCCTGCGCGGCGTTCTCGACGAGGTTGGTCCACACCTGGTTGAGCTCGGCGGCGTACACGGGCACGGCGGGCAGGTCGGGGTCGTAGCGGCGCACGACCTCGACGCCGTCGAGGGTGTGGTCGAGCATCGTCAGTGTGGAGTCGAGCAGCTCGTGCAGGTCCACGGGCCGGAACGGCGCCCGGTCGAGCTGGGAGTACTGGCGGGCGGCCCCGACGAGCGTGGAGATCCGCACCGTGGCGTCCTCGATCTCGGCCATGAGCTGCTCGGTCTCGATCGTGTACGCGAGCCAGCTCACCGCGCCGGTGAGCGCGCCGGCGTCGACCCGCGCGGCGACGCGGTCGAGCCACGGCTCGTCGATGCCGGCCTGGACGAGCGCGGGGGAGACCCGCCACCCCTCGGGCAGGCCGTGGTCGTCGAGCCAGTCGGTGAGGCGGTCCTCCAGGTCGGAGGTCTCCAGGGCGCCGACGGCCTCCGCGGTGCGCGTGTCCGCGTACCGCTCGAGGGCCTCCTCCTGGAGCCGGATCAGCTCGGCGAGCGTGGCGCGGTCGTAGGGGCCGTCGGCGATGAGCGCCAGCTTGTGCCGCATGGCGGCGACGCGCTCGCGCAGCGTCCCGGTGGCGCGCACCGCGGCGGCGGCCGGGTTGTTGAGCTCGTGCGTGAGCCCCGCGGACAGGGACCCGAGGGCGAGCAGCCGCTCGCGCTGCCCGACGAGCTGCTGCGCGTCGCGCGTGCCCCAGAACACGCCCTCGAGCAGGTGCACCGCCATGGGGAACCACTCGGTCATGAGCTTCGCGAAGTCGTGGGCCGCGAGGACGAAGAACCGCGAGGGCTCGAGCGCGCGTGCCGAGTGCAGGTAGGTCTGGGGCAAGCGGTCGCCCAGGTAGGCGTTCCACGCCCCGAGGTAGACCCCGACCTGACGGGTGCGCGAGACCTCGACCTCGTCCTCGCCGACGCGACGGAACAGGGCGACGCCGCCGTCGAGCAGGACGTAGAACGCCTCGGCGGGCGAGCCCTCGTGGAACAGCCAGCCCGCGTCGTGCCGTTCGACGTGCCCGGTCGCGCACAGCCACGCGAGCTGGTCGTCGGTGAGGTGCTCGAACAGGAACGTGGCGCGCAGCTCGTCGACGTCGCACGGCAACCACCCGCGCGCGGCGGCGGCCGCGGCGGTGGGGTCGGTCGCCGGGGACGCGTGCTCGGTGGGCGGGGTCGTGGTGGGGTCCTCGGTGCTGGTCACGGTGTCGCCTCCGGGTTCGGGTCGGGGCCTGCGTCGTCGGGGCGGCGTCGCGGGGCCGAGGGTCAGAGCTGTTCGAGGTAGCGGTGGACGAGCATGACGGCCATGGCGCCCTCGCCGACCGCGGACGCGACGCGCTTGGCCGACTCCGCGCGCACGTCCCCGGCGGCGAACACGCCGGGCACGGACGTCTCCAGGTGGTAGGGCGGGCGGTCGAGCGTCCACCCGGCGGGCGGTGCGCCGTCGTGCAGGAGGTCGGGGCCCGCGAGCACGAACCCGCGGGGGTCGCGCGCGACGACGCCGTCGAGCCAGTCGGTGCGGGGCGCGGCGCCGATGAACACGAACGCCCACCCGCACTCGACGCGCGTGGTGGTGGCGGCGTCGAGGTCGCGCAGCTCGAGGTGCTCCAGGTGGTCGTCGCCGGACGCCGCGACCACCTCCGTGCGGGTGAGGACCCGCACGCGCGGGTGGGCCTCGACCTGCTCGACGAGGTAGGACGACATGGACCGGGCGAGCGAGTCGCCCCGCACGACGAGCGTGACCTGCTTGGCCTCGCGCGCGAGGTACAGCGCCGCCTGCCCGGCGGAGTTCGCGCCCCCGACGACGTACACCTCCTGGTCCTGGCACGCGGACGCCTCGGTGAGCGCCGAGCCGTAGAACACGCCGCGGCCCACGAGGTCCGCGAGGCCCGGGCCGTCGAGCAGCCGGTAGGAGACGCCGGACGCGAGGATGACGGTGTGCGCGTCGATCGACGTGCCGTCGGGGAACCGCACCGAGCGGGCCGGGCCGTCGACGTCGAGCTCGACGGCGTCGCGCGTCGTGACGATCTCGGCGCCGAACCGCACGGCCTGGCGGCGCGCGCGCTCGGCGAGCTGGGCGCCCGAGATCCCGTCGGGGAACCCGAGGTAGTTGTCGATGCGCGAGCTCTGCCCGGCCTGTCCGCCGGTCGCGGTGCGCTCGACGAGCACCGTCCGCAGCCCTTCCGACGCCCCGTAGAGCGCCGCGCTGAGCCCCGCCGGCCCGCCGCCCACGACGACGAGGTCGTAGAAGTCGGCCGTGGGTCGCGTGGCGAGCCCGACGCGCTCGGCGAGCGTCGCGTCGTCGGGCGCGACGAGGGGCTCGCCCTCGGGCGTGACGACGAGGGGGAGGGTCTCGCCGTCGGCCTGCGCGGCCGTGAGCAGGCGCGCTCCCTCGGCGGACTCCGACGGGTACCACCGGTAGGGCACGCGGTTGCGCGCGAGGAACTCGCGCACCTGCGACGAGCGTGCCGACCACCGGTGCCCGACGACGACGGTCTCGGCCGGGCGGCGCCGGTCGGTCGCGGACCACGCCTCGAGCTGGGCGTCCACGACGGGGTAGAGCTTCTCCTCGGGCGGGTCCCACGGCTTGAGCAGGTAGTAGTCGAGGTCGACGACGTTGATCGCCTCGATCGCGGCCTCGGTGTCCGCGTAGGCGGTGAGCAGGACGCGCCGCGCCGCGGGGAAGAGGTCCATCGCCTGCTCGAGCAGCTCGACGCCCGTCATGCCGGGCATGCGGTGGTCGGCGAGGACGACGGCGACGTCCTCGCCCCGCAGCGCGAGCTCGCGCAGCGCGGAGAGCGTCTCCGCACCCGACTCGGCGCGCACGATCCGGTAGCGGTCGCCGTAGCGGCGGCGCAGGTCGCGCGCGACCGCGCGCGAGACCCCGGGGTCGTCGTCCACGGTGACGATCGCAGGACGGGTCGTCGCGACGGTGGGTTCCACACGGCCTCCTCGGGCACCAGGACGGGCGACTGCCATCCTCTCCCCGGCGTGGCCACGCGTCCACGGCGGACGTGGCGCAGGTCACCCTTGACGGGGGACCGCGCTGCGCTAGGTTAGGCAAGGCAAACCTCAGGTTGCCCCGCCGTGCTCCGCGGCGGTCCTCTCCCCGTCCTGGAGCCTCGCATGCTCTCAGCACGATCCGTCGCGCCCGCGCACGGTACCCCGACCGCCCCGGCGCTGCTCACCGGTGCGACCGCGGGCGCCTACGCCAGCACCCTGCACGCCGTCGTGGACGACGTCGCCGCGCGCGTGGCCGCCGTCGACCAGCCCTGGTCCGGCGCCAGCCGCGCCCACCTGGCCGCGCTCGTCGACGCCACCGACCTCGACGGCCCCGGCGTCGGGACCGACACGGCGCTGCGCGAGACCGCCGACCTCTACGCGACCCACGCCGTGTGGTTCCACCACCCGGCCTACGCCGCGCACCTCAACTGCCCGGTCGCGCTGCCCGCGGTCGGTGCCGAGGCCCTGCTCGCCGCGATCAACACGTCCGTCGACACCTACGACCAGTCGACCGTCGCGACCCTCATGGAGCGTCGCGTCGTCGCCTGGACCGCGGGCCGCGTCGGGTACGTCGCCGGCGACGGCGTCCTCACGTCGGGCGGCACGCAGTCCAACCTCCACGCGCTCTTCCTCGCCCGCGAGCGCACGGTCGAGCGCGCCGCCCGGGACGGGCTCGGGCGCTCGGCCGTCCTGCCGCGCCTGCGCGTCCTGGCGGCGGGGTCGAGCCACTTCAGCGTCGCGCGCTCGGCCCTCCTGCTCGGCCTCGCCGACGACGCGGTCGTGCGGGTCGAGGCCGACGCCGACGGTCGGGTCGTGCCCGCGGCGCTCGCGGCCGCCGTCGACGCGGCGCACGCCGCGGGCGAGGTCGTCATGGCGGTCGTCGCGACCGCCGGCACGACCGACCGCGGCTGCGTGGACCCGCTCGCCGCGGTCGCGGACGTGTGCGACGCGGCCGACGTGTGGTTGCACGTCGACGCCGCCTACGGGTGCGGGCTCCTGGTGTCCCCGACGCGCCGGCACCTGCTCGACGGCATCGAGCGGTCGCGGTCGGTGACGGTCGACTACCACAAGGCGTTCTTCCAGCCCGTGTCCGCGAGCGCGCTGCTCGTGCGCGAGCGCGCCGACCTGGAGCGCGTCGCGCACCACGCGGACTACCTCAACCCGCGCGAGAACGCCGAGCCGAACCAGGTCGACGTGTCGCTCCAGACGACCCGCCGCTTCGACGCGCTCAAGCTCTGGACGACGCTGCGCGCGCTCGGGCCCGGCGGGGTCGGCGCGATGGTCGACGCCGTGTGCGACCTCGCCGCGCAGGTGCACGCCGACCTCGCGGACGACCCCGACCTGCGGGTGCTGGGCCGGACGGACCTCTCCACGGTCCTGTTCCGGTACGAGCCGCCCGGGTTGTCCGCGGCGCACGCGGACCGCCTCGTGCCGCTCGTGCGGCGGGTGCTGTTCGAGTCCGGTCGCGCGGTGGTCGCCAAGACCGTGCTCGACGGCGTCCCGTGCCTCAAGCTCACGCTGCTCAACCCGACCGTCACGCTCGCGGACGTGCGCCACGTGCTCGACCTCGTGCGCACGACCGCCCAGGCGCTCGTCGAGCGCGACGAGCTGCTGCACGACGACGACGTCGCGGCGCACGCCGCGGACCTCGTGGCGTCGCTCGCGACCGCCGGGGCGGTGACCCGATGACCACGACCGCTCCCACGACGAGCGGCCCCGCCCCGGCGCCCCACGACCCGGCGCGCGTGCGCGACGTCGTCGGCGTGGGGATCGGGCCGTTCAACCTCGGCCTCGCCGCGCTGTCCGCGCCCCTCGACGACCTCGACGCCGTGTTCCTCGACGCCGCGCCCGAGTTCCGCTGGCACCCCGGCATGATGATCGAGGGCGCGACGATCCAGGTCCCGTTCCTCGCCGACCTCGTCACGATGGCGGACCCGACGTCGCCGTACTCGTTCCTCGCGTTCCTCAAGGCCACGGGCCGGCTCTACCCGTTCTACATCCGCGAGTCGTTCTACCCGCTGCGCGCCGAGTACGACGCGTACTGCCGCTGGGTCGCGGCCCGCCTGGGCCCGCTGCGCTGGTCGCGGCGCGTCGTCGCCGTCGAGCACGACCCGGCCGCCGACGCGTTCGTCGTGCGGGCCGAGACGCTCGCGCCCGACGGGAGCGTCACCGGTACCGAGGAGCACCGGGGCCGCCACCTCGTGCTCGGCGTCGGCACGTCCCCGGTGCTGCCGCCCGCGCTGCGGGCGCTCGCGGACGAGGTCGCGCGCGGCGAGCACCCGGGCGCGGGGCCGCTCGTGCACAGCGCGCAGTACCTGCCGCACCGCGACGCGCTCGCGGCGGCGGGCTCGGTCACGGTCGTGGGCAGCGGCCAGTCGGCCGCCGAGGTCTACCGCGACCTGCTCGACGGCGTCCACGGCGACGCGCGGCGCCCCGGGTACCGCCTCGACTGGGTGACGCGCTCGCCGCGCTTCTTCCCCATGGAGTACACGAAGCTCACGCTCGAGATGACGTCGCCGGACTACACCGACCACTTCCACGCGCTGCCGCTCGAGCTGCGCCAGCTCCTCGGCCGTGAGCAGCGCGGCCTGTACAAGGGGATCAGCGGCGACCTCGTGGACGAGATCTACGACGCGCTGTACCGCCTGAGCCTCGACCGCCCGGTGCCGACGACGCTGCTCACCGACACCGAGGTCGTCGCCGCGCGCTACGAGCCGACCACCGGCGGGCGCGACGACGAGAGCGTGCCAGGGCGGGCCGGCGCCGCCGCCCCGGCGGGGGAGTACGTGCTGCGGCTGCGGCACGCGCAGCTCGGGCGGGAGGTCGAGCGCCGCACGCGCGCGCTCGTCGTCGCGACGGGCTACGCCGCCTCGGTCCCGGCGTTCCTCGACCCGGTGCGCCACCTGCTCCGGTTCGACGAGCTCGGGCGGTTCGACGTCGCACGCGACTACACGGTCGACCACGCGCGCCGGGTCCACGTGCTCAACGGCGAGGAGCACACCCACGGCATCACCGCGCCGGACCTCGGGTTCGCCGCCTGGCGCAACGCCGTCGTGCTGCGCACCGTCACGGGGCGCGAGGTGTACCCGGTGGAGGAGCGCATCGCGTTCCAGACGTTCGGCCTGCCCGACGACGCGGCTCCCTCGGGTCCTCCGTCCCCGGCCACCACTCCCACGACGACCCCCGCCACGTCGGACGCCGCGGCGCGCGTCGCGGCGGGCGAGCGCACGGCAGGGGAGGCCCGATGAGCGCCACCACGACGACGGCGCGGGACGTCGCCCTGCCTGACGCTGTCGCGTCGGGCGCGAGCCCGGGCGCCGCCTTCACGGTGCGGGTCCCGCTCGGCGGCGGCCGCGCGGACGTCTCGCTCGAGCCCGTCGACCCGGCGCGCGACGCCGCGCTCGTGCAGGGCTGGCTCGCGCACCCCCGCTCGGCGTTCTGGCAGCTGGGCCACCTCGACGTCGACGGCGTGCGCGACTACCTCGCGGCGGTCCGCGCCGACCCGCACCAGGACGCGTGGCTCGGCCGGGTCGACGGTGCGCCGGCGTTCCTCGTGGAGACGTACGACCCGGCGCGCGTCACGCTCGCCGACGTCCCCGCGGCCGCCGCGCTCCTGGAGCCCGGCGACGTCGGGATGCACCTGCTCGTCGCGCCCCCGCCCGGGCCCCCGCGCGGCGGGTTCACCTCGGCCGTGATGGGCGCCGTCGTGCGGTTCTGCCTGGCCCCCGCGGGCCGTGGCGCCCGCCGTGTCGTCGTCGAGCCGGACGTGCGCAACGCCGCGATCGCGGCGAAGAACGCCGCGGCGGGGTTCCGCGTGCTGCGCGAGGTGGACCTCCCGGGCAAGACGGCGCACCTCGCCGTCGCGACGCGTGCGGACCTCGACGCGAGCCCGCTCGGCGACGGCGTCGACCTCGCCTCGCACCTGCGCCCCGACCTCGCCGAGCGGGCGCACCGCCACCTCGTGGCGAAGACGATCGCCGAGCTCACCCACGAGCGGCTGCTCGCGCCGCGCGCGGAGGTCTGGCCGGTCGAGACGAACGGGTGGGGCGAGTACGTGCTGCCCGTCGCGGGCGGCTCGGTGGAGTACCGCTTCCGCGCGCGGCGGTACGCGCTCGAGCACTGGGTGCTCGACGAGGCGTCGATCCGGCGCACCGTGACGGACGGACGCCCCACGCAGGACCGGCCGGACCTGCCGGACGACGCGGGCGCCCCGGCGGGTGCGGACCGCGCCGGCGCGCCCCGCGAGCTGACGGTCGACGCGCTCGACCTCGTCGTCGAGCTCCAGCCCGACCTGCGCATCCCCGACGACCTGCTCGCCACCTACCTCGAGGAGGTGTCGTCCACGCTCGCGAGCGCGACCGCGAAGCTCGAGCGGTACGCGCGCACCGGCGGGCCGAGCGCCACCGACCTCCTCGACGCGTCGTTCCAGCAGGTCGAGACGGCCATGACGGAGGGGCACCCGGGGTTCGTCGCGAACAACGGGCGCATCGGGTTCGGCCTGGCGGAGTACCGCGCGTACGCGCCCGAGAACGGCGGCCGCGTGCGCCTCTTGTGGCTCGCCGCGCGGCGCGAGCACACCCACCTCGCGCTCGGCGCCGGGCTCGACGAGGAGACGCACTACGGGGCCGAGCTCACGCCCGACGAGCGCGCCGCGTTCGCGGACCGGCTCGCCGCGCGCGGCCTCGACCCGGCCGACTACCTCTACCTCCCCGTGCACCCGTGGCAGTGGGAGCACCGCGTGCCCATCACGTTCGCGGCCGACGTCGCGCGCGGCGACCTCGTCCCGCTCGGGCCGGGCGCCGACGAGTACCAGCCGCAGCAGTCGATCCGCACGCTGTTCAACCTCACCCGGCCCGGCCGCCACTACGTCAAGGTCGCGCTCGCGATCCAGAACATGGGGTTCCTGCGCGGGCTGTCGCCCGCGTACATGCGCGACACCCCCGCGATCAACGACTGGGTCGCGGACCTCGTCGCCGCCGACCCGGAGCTCGGCGGCCGCGGGTTCACCGTGCTGCGCGAGCTCGCCTCGATCGGGTACACCGGTGACGTCTACCACCGCACCGCCACGCCGTCCCCGCACCGCAAGATGCTCGCCGCCCTGTGGCGCGAGAGCCCCGTGCCGCGCACCGCGCCCGGGGAGCGCCTCGCCACCATGGCCGCGCTCCTGCACCGCGACCCCGACGGCGCCGCGCACGCGACCGCGCTCGTGCGCGCCTCCGGGCTCGACCCCGCCGACTGGGTGCGCGCCTACCTCGACGCCTACCTGCGCCCGCTCGCCCACGCGCTCCTCGCGCACGACCTCGCGTTCATGCCGCACGGCGAGAACCTCATCCTCGTCCTGCGCGACCACGTCGTGGTCCGCGCGGTCATGAAGGACGTCGGCGAGGAGGTCGCCGTCCTCGGCGACGCGCCGCTCCCGCCCGGCGTCGAGCGGGTGCGCGCCGTCGTCGACGACGAGGAGAAGGCGCTCGCGATCTTCACCGACGTGTTCGACGGCGTCCTGCGCCACCTCGCCGCGATCCTCGCCGGCGACGGCGTGCTGGCCGAGGACCGGTTCTGGCGTCTCGTCGCCCAGTGCCTCGACGCCCACCGCGCCGACCACCCCGACCTGCGCGGCGGCGTCGACCTGCGCGCCCCGCGGTTCGCGCACTCGTGCCTCAACCGCCTGCAGCTGCGCAACACGCTCCAGATGGTCGACCTCGCCGACCAGTCCGCGTCCCTGCTGTACGCGGGCACGCTCGCCAACCCCGCCGCGCGGGAGGGCTGACGTGACGGCGGGCCCCGGTGGGTTCGAGGTGCACCGCGACGCGTGGGGCGTCCCGCACGTGCGCGCCGCGGACGAGCTCGCGCTCGCGCGCGGCCAGGGGTACGTCACCGCGCTCGACCGCGGCTGGCAGATCGAGGTCGACCGGTGGCGCGCCGAGGGGCGGCTCGCCGAGCGCCTGGGCGAGCCGGGCCTGGTCTGGGACCGGTTCGCCCACCGCGTCCGCCTCGCCGACACCGCGCGCCGCGCCTACGCGGCGCTCGCGGACGACGACCGCGCCTGGGTCGACGCGTACACCGCGGGCGTCGACGACGGTCTCGACCGCGGGCGCGACGTGCCCGAGATGCACGCCCTCGCCGACCCGGCGTGGCCCGGCGGGGGCGACCTGCCCCCGCACGAGCCGTGGCCCGCGTGGGCGCCCCTCGGCGTCTTCCTCGTCGCGCACGTCCTGTTCTCCGGGTTCGGCCACGTGCTGTGGCGCGACCACGTCGCGCGCACCCTCGGGGCCGCCGTCGCGCGGTCCCGCCCCGACGTGACCACCGCCACGGTGCTCGACCTGCTCGCGGCCGACGGCGGACCCGGCTCGGGGTCGAACGCGTGGGCGCTCGCGGGCGCCAGGACGCGCGCCGGGGCGCCGCTGCTCGCGGGCGACCCGCACCGCCTGCTGGAGCTGCCGGGCGTCTACCAGCAGGTGCGCCTGGCGTGCGACGCGTACGACGTCGTCGGGCTCGCGTTCCCGGGCGTCCCGGGGGTCCCGCACTTCGGGCACGCGGGCGCGGCGGCGTGGGGCGTGACGAACGCGATGGCGCACCACGTGGACGTCGTCGCGGAGCGGCTCCACCGCACGGCGGACGGCGGTGTCGTCGCGGAGGGGCCCGACGGTCCGGAGGCGGCGGACGTCGTCGTCGCCACGGTCCGGGTGCGCGCGGCGGGCGGCCCGGTCGAGCGCCGGGTGGAGACGATCGAGACGGCGCGCGGCGTCGTCGTCACGGGCGGGCCCGACGACCCGGGCCGGACGTTCGCCGTGCGTCTGCCCGCACGCGTGGACGCCGACCTCGGGGTCACCGCGTGGCGACGGCTCCTGCGGGTCCGGTCGGCGCGCGACGTGACGGACGCGTTCGCGACCTGGGTCGACCCGGTCGACCGCGTGCTGGCGGCCGACCGCGAGACCGTGCTGTCGATGACGGCGGGGCGCGTGCCTCGCCGCGACCCGGCCGAGCGCGCGCTGCCGCTCCCGGGATGGGCCGACGCCGGGCGGGCCCGCCCGTGGGTCGTGCCGCCCCCGCCCGTGGTCGTCGACGACGTCGCGGTCGACGCGAACGAGCGGCCCGCGCGGCCCGACCTCGACCTGGGCCGCACGTACGCCCCGCCGCACCGCGCGCGGCGGATCCGGGCGCTGCTCGCGGCAGCGGGCGACGACGCGACCGCGGCGGACCAGTCGCGCGTCCACGCGGACACGCTGCTCGGCGGCGCGGACGACCTGCTCGGGTGGCTCGACCGCGATGTCGGCGGCCCGGGCGGCGGGGCCGGAGCCGAGACCGAGGCCGAGCGCGGCACCGGCGTGCGTCCCGACCCCGCGACGGTCCGCGCGGCGGGGCGGCTGCGCGCGTGGGACCGCCGCATGGACGCGGACAGCGCCGACGCGGCGCTCTTCGCGGCGTGGCGCGGCGCGCTCGTCGGCCGGGTCGCGGCGCACCCCGCGCTCGCGTCCCTGCACGCGCCCCACGGTCTCGACCCGGTCTTCGCGCCGTGGCTGGCCGTCACCGCGCGCGTCGCCGACGCGCTGCCCGCGCTGCTCGGCGCCGCGTGGCTCGGGCTCGACGGCGCCGCGCTCGCGTGGGCCGCGCTCGCCGACGTCGTGCGGGCGCGGGACGGCATGTCGGGCTCGGCGCCGGTGTGGGGCGACACCCACCGCGTGCTCGGGCTGCACGTGCTCCTCGACGTGCCGGGCGCCCCGGTCCCGCGCGTGCCGGACGTGCCGCTCGGCGGCGACACGGACACCGTGCGCTGCACCGCGAGCGTGCCGGGGGTCAGCGACGTGTGCGTGCGCGGGTCGGTCGCGCGCTGGGTGTGGGACCTCGCCGACCGGGACGCGAGCCGCTGGGGCGTGCCGTTCGGCGCGAGCGGCGACCCGCGCTCGCCCCACTTCGCCGACCGGCTCGCCGCCTGGGCCGACGCCGAGACCGTGCCCGTCGTGACCGACTGGGCCCTGCTGCGCCACGAGGAGACCCGATGACCGCGACCGACCTGCCCGCCCCCGGCCGCCTGCCCACCGGTGCGCCCGGCGAGCTGCTCCTCTCCCACCGCGCGCCGGGCGGCGGTCGCCTGACGCTGCGCGTCCTCGACCCGGACGCGGACCTCGACGTGCTGCACGCCTGGGTGACCCGGCCGTGGGCACGGTTCTGGGGCCTCGGGGACCTGTCCCGGACGGAGCTGCGCGACCTGTACGCGTACGTCGGGTCGCTGCCGACGCACCACGCGTTCCTCGTGCGGTGGGACGACGCCCCCGTCGCGCTCCTGCAGACGTACGAGCCGGAGCACGACCCCGTCGGCGAGGCGTACGCGGTGGCGCCGGGCGACGTCGGGCTGCACTTCCTGCTCGGCGGCCGGGGCCCGCGCGGGGCGGACCTGTGGGCCGCCATCGGTCCGCTGGTCGTCGGGTTCTGCTTCGCCGACCCGCGGGTGGACCGGATCGTCGTCGAGCCGGACGCGGCGAACGAGCGGGCGCACGCCCGGATGCGTGCCCTCGGCTTCGAGGTGGCCGAGGGGGTGCGCGTGGGGGAGAAGGACGCGCTCCTCGCGTTCCTGCCGCGCGACCGCGCGCGCGACCTGCTCGACCGGGCGGAGAGGGCAGCGGTGCCGGGGTGACCGGCTGCGCCGCCGAGCGCGGTGGCGCGGTCCCCGCGCGCGGTGGCACGGCGGCCGGGCGTCGGGTCAGCCGCCGGTGAAGGGGGCGATCGTCAGCGGAGTACCGAGCGTCTCGCACGCGTCGCCGAGGTCTGCCTGGGCCTGCGACCACTCCGGGGACCCCACGCCGGTCGACTCGGCGAACGTCCCGACCGCGACGGCCGGGGCGGCCGCCTGGAGGTCGGCGACCGCCGTCTGCACGGCGCTGTCCCCGCCGGACGGCAGGCGGCCGAGCACGCGGGTGGCGAGCTCGTACCAGCCGTCGCGTTCCTGCTCCGCCATGCGGCCGTCGGCGAGGCCGAGGTCGGCGTTCTCCACGATCGTCATGACGTCGCTGGAGGCAACGCAGGTCGCGGCGTCGTCCGGGGCGCCGTCCTGCACCGGGGCATCCGTGGCCGGCGACGGCGCAGCGCTGCTCGCCGCCTCCGGTTCCTCAGTCCCGTCCGCCGGGCCTGCACCGCCGGACCCGCACCCGACCAGGACCGCCGTGCTCAGCACCACGGCCGCTGCCGCCACCCACCCTCGCGCTCGCATCCGCGCATGCTACCGGTGCGGGGACCGTGCGCGACGACAGGCGGTGACCCGGAGATCACCGAGGAGCGGCGACCGCGTGCCCGGCGTCGCGCAGCACCCGGGTGGCCTGCTCGAGCCGCGCCTCCGGGACCAGCACGAGGTCCGCGTGGAACGTGGACGCGACGAACACCGGCACGCCGGCCTCGCCCAGCGGCCCGACGACGGACGCGAGCACCCCCGTCGTCTCCAGCCCGTGGGCCGAGCCGTAGAACCCCGCCCACCGCTCGGCGTCGTCGAACGGGGACGCGTGCCGCACGACCGTGAGCCCTTCGGGGGCGCGCACGAGCGCGACCCACTCGTCGTCCTCGGGGAACGTGGCGCCCGGGACGTGGCCGAGCAGGAAACGGTCAGGGACGACGTGCAGGTCGAGCGAGGTCATGGCCGCACGGTAGCCGCAGGTGCCCACAGCGCGCCGTCGTCAGCGGGCCAGGCGCTCCACGACCGCCCCGTACAGCCACGGCGCGGCGCTCGCGGCGGGGACGATGGCCCGGCGGGCGGGGCTGCCCGCCCAGGCGAGCAGGCCGGAGGTGAGGACGCGGTAGTCGCGCGTGGCGCGGGCCCAGGCCCGCTCGTACGCGGCCGGGTCGTCGAGGTGGCGCACGGCGGCCTCGGCCTGGGCGAGCCCGACGCGCACGCCCTCCCCGGTGAGCGCGTCGACGTACCCGGACGCGTCGCCGACCAGGCGCACGTGCCCGGCGGTGCGGCGTCGGGCGCGCTGGCGCAGGGGTCCCGCGCCGCGGACGCGCCCGAGCACGGGGGCGTCGCGCACGCGGTCCGCGAGCTCGCCGAACGCGTCGAGCCCGTGGTGCGCTCCTCGCGGCGTGGAACGGGTGCCGTCGCGGTGGGAGAGGACGGCGACGCCGACGACGTCGGCCGCGACGGGGGTGACGTACGCCTCGGCGTGCGGCGCCCAGTGCACCTCGACGAGGTCGCTCCACGGGGCGAGCCGGTAGTGGGTGCGCAGGCCGAACCGGGCGCTCCCGCGCGGCGGGGCGTCGAGCCCGGTCAGACGGCGCACGGTGGAGTGCAGCCCGTCGCAGCCGAGCACCCGGGCCGCGCGGACGACGTCGTCCGCACCGCCGTCCGCCCCGGGAGCCTCCCCGGCGGGTCCTCGCACCGCTCCGAGCACGACGTCGACCCCGCGGGCGTCCTGGCGCAGCGCCCGGAGCGTGGCGTGCTCGATCGCGACACCCTCGGCGAGCGCGCGCTCGCGCAGGGCGGCGTGCAGCGCGGTGCGCCGCACGCCGCGGCCCGGGCCGGCGGCGAACGGGTGGTCGGCGTGGCGGGTGGCGTCGCGGTAGCTGATGCCGGCGAGCGGGTGGCCCGGCGGGTCGACGCCGAGGGCGAGGACCGCGGCGAGCGCGCCCGGGAGCAGCCCCTCGCCGCACGCCTTGTCGATGACGCCGGCGCGGCGGTCGACCACGAGGACGTCGTGCCCCGCGCGGCGGGCGTGCAGGGCGGCGGCGAGCCCGACGGGCCCGCCGCCGACGACCAGCACGTCGACGCGGCGGTCGGCCGCGCGGGCGTCGGTCGGGCGGGGAGGGGTCACGGCACGGCCGGGTGCGCGTCGGCGCCGACCGCCGTCGCGCGGGCGAGGGCGCGCTCCTCGGCAGGGATGCGGAAGCGGGCCAGGAGCATGGCGTTGAGCAGCGTGAACGCGACGGCGGTGATCCAGCACGAGTGCACGAGCGGCAGCGCGACGCCCTCGACCACGACGGCGACGTAGTTGGGGTGGCGCAGCCACCGGTAGGGGCCGCGCGCGACGAGCGGCAGGCCCGGCACGACGATGACGCGCGTGTTCCACCGCGGCCCGAGGGTCGCGATGCACCACCAGCGCAGGCCCTGGCTCGCGAGCACGAGGACGAGCATGGGCCAGCCGAGCCACGGCAGGAACGGCCGGTCGGCGAGCCACGCCTCGGCCACGCACGCGAGGAGCAGCCCCGTGTGCAGCGCGACCATCGCGGGGAAGTGCCCGCGGCCCGACTCGACGCCGCCCCGGGCGAACGACCAGCGGGCGTTGCGGGCCGAGACGACGAGCTCGGCGAGCCGTTCGACGGCGGTGGCGCCGACGAGCACCACGTACCAGGCGAGGCTCATCCGTGGACCTCCTCGCCCGGGGCGGGCGCGTGCCCGGCAGCGTGACCGGCCTGTCGCGCGGGCGCCCGGCGCGGGCCGCGGCCGTCGAGCCGCAGCAGGACGAGCTCGGTGCTCACCCCGGGGCCGAACGCCATGAGGACGGCCGGTGCGCCGGGTGGCACGTCCGTGCGGGCCAGGGTCGCGCCGAGCACGTGCAGCACGGACGCCGACGACAGGTTCCCCACGTCGCGCAGGGACGCCCGGCTGAGCGCGAGGTCCTCCTCGGCGAGTCCCAGGGTGTCGCGGACGGCGTCCAGGACGCGAGGGCCGCCCGCGTGCACGACCCACGCCCCGACGTCGGCCGGTTCGAGGTCGTGCTCGGCGAGCAGCGCCTTGACGTCGCCCAGCAGGTGCGCACCGATGAGCTCGGGCAGGCGTGCCGACAGCACGATCTCGAACCCCGTGTCGCCGACGCGCCACCCCAGGTCGCCCGTCGTGCCCGCGTGCAGGTGCGAGCGCGAGTCGACGACGCGCACGCCCCGGGCGCGCACGCCCGCGCCCGCCCGCCCGTACGGGCCCGGGCGGCGGGCGAGGCGGTGCTCGTCCCCGACGAGGACGGCCGCCCCCGCGCCGTCGCCGAACAGTCCCGACGCCACGAGGTTCGCCGTCGACGGGTCGGTGCGCTGCAGCGTCAGGGAGCACAGCTCGACGGCGACGAGGAGCGCGACGTCCCGCGGGCGCCCTCGCAGCAGGTCGTCCGCCCGCGCCAGGCCCGCCGCGCCCCCGGCGCAGCCCCACCCGAACGACGGCGTGCGGCGCACGTCCGGTCGTAGGCCCAGCCGGGCCGCGACGAGCACGTCGAGCGTCGGCGCGCCCACGCCCGTGACCGTGGTCAGCACCACGTGGTCGACCTCGTCCGGGCGCAGGCCCGCGTCGTCGAGCGCCGCGCGGCACGCCTGCTCCGCGAGGTCGGTCCCGAGCGCCAGGAAGGCGTCGTTGGCGGAGCCGAAAGAGAGCCCGCCGTAGTCCTCCAGGGGCAGCGCGAGATGACGGGTCTCGACGCCCGCGTGGGCGTGCAGCCGGCGCGTGAGCGCACGGCGGACCGGGTCGTCGGTGAGCAGCTCGCTCGTGACCCGGGAGATCTCGTCCTGGCGGTACGCATGCGCGGGAAGCGAGGTCCCGACGGCGACGACGCGCGACATGCCCGCATCGTCCCACCGGCCCGGTCCGCCCGCGCGGGGGGAGGGGTGCGCCGCGACGACCGGCCCGGGCGCCGGGCGCGCGGGCCGGGGGCGGGCTAGGTTGCCGCCATGGTGACCGGTCGCTCGCGAGGGCTCGTCCGCGGCCTCGTGGTCGCGAGCCACTTCCCGCCCACCGTCATGGTCACCGCGTTCGCCCTCGCGCTCTCCGCGGGCATCGGTGCGGGCACCCGCACGACGACGCTCGTCGCGCTCGCCGTCCTCGCCGGCCAGCTCTCCGTCGGCTGGTCCAACGACTGGCTCGACGCGCGCCGCGACGTCGCCGTCGGGCGCGCCGACAAGCCCGTGGTGTCGGGCCTCGTCACGGCCGCTACCCTGCGCACGGCGGCGCTCGTGGCGCTCGCCGCGTGCGTCGCGCTGTCCCTCGCGACCGGGCTGCTGCCGGGGGTCGTGCACGCCGTCGCCGTCGGGGTCGCGTGGTCGTACAACGCGCGGCTCAAGGCCACGTGGTGGTCCTGGGCCCCGTACGCCGTGTCCTTCGGCCTGCTCGCCGTGTTCGTCGTGCTCGCCGCCCCCGGCGACGGCCGTCCCGCCCCGTGGGCCGTCGCGGCCGCCGCGCTGCTCGGCGTCGGCGCGCACGTCGCGAACACCCTGCCCGACCTCGAGGACGACGCCGCCACGGGCGTCCGCGGCCTGCCGCACCGGCTCGGGCGCCGCGCGAGCTCCGTGCTCGCGCCCGTGCTGCTCGCCGCGGCGTCCCTGCTCGTCGTGGTCGCACCCCCGACGCCCCCCGGCCCGGTGACGTGGGTTCTCGGCGCCGGGGCGCTCGTGCTCGCCCTCGCGGCCGGCGCCGTCGGGGTCGCACGCCCGCGCAGCCGCGCCCCGTTCGCGCTCTCCATGGCCGTCGCGGGCGTGTGCGTCGTGCTCCTCGTGCTCGCGGCGCCCGCCGTCGTCGTGCCCGCCTGACGGTCAGCCCGCCGCGCGCACCAGGCCCTCGACCACGGCCGTCGCCCCCGGGGAAGGGCGCTCCCCGTACGTGACCGCGAGCACGCGGCGCGCCGCGCCCGGCAGCGGGCGCACCACCACGCGCGGGTCCCGGTGCGCCCGCAGCGCCAGCGCGGGCAGCAGGGACACCCCCACGCCCGACGCCACCAGCGCCTGGACCGCGACGTAGTCGTCCGTCTCGAACGCGACGCGCGGCGTGAACCCCGCGCGCTCGCACCGGCCCACCAGGTCCGCCCGGCACCGCTCGCAGCCCGCGATCCACGCCGCGTCCGCGAGCGGTGCGAGATCCGCCGGCCCCTCCGCGGACGACGCCGCGGCCTCGCTCTTCGGGTCGTCACGGGTGTCGTCGTGCGCACCGGGGTACGGGTCGGCACCCGGACGGACCAGGAACAGCTCCTCCGCGAGCACCGGCACCGCGCGCAGCCCGTCGGTGTCCAGCGGCGACCGGTCGTGCTCGAACACCAGCGCCACGTCCACCGCACCGCGCCGCAGCGCGTCCAGCGCCTCCGGCGGCTCCGCCTCCACCAGCCCCACGCCCAGACCCGGGTGCTCGCGCGCCAGGCGACCCACGACGTCGGGCACCAGCGTCGCCAGCGCCGACGGGAACGCCGCCAGCCGCACCCGGCCCGCCGACAACGAGACCAGGGCGTCCAGCTCCTCGCGCGCCGCACCCACGCGCCCCAGGATCTCCTCCGCCCGCGCCGCGAGCAGCCGACCCGCCGCCGTCAGCCGCACACCCCGGCCGTGCCGCTCCGTCAGCGGCACACCCACCTCCGCCTCCAGACGCGCCAGATGGTGGCTCACCGACGGCTGCGCGTAGTGCAGCGCACGCGCCGCCCCCGTCACCGACCCCTCGCGCGCCACCGCCGCCAGCACCCGCAGCCGCGTCAGGTCCACGTCCACGCCCTCATGCGCGAAGCATAGATCGCATCGATCGTTCCGCACAGAACAGGCATTGGACCGATGAGACGACCCGCGGGACCGTGGACCCATGGCCCCCGCAGACCTCGCCCCGCCCACGATGCGCGACGTCCTCGACGCCCGCCGCCTCCTCGCCACCCACCTCCAGCCCACCCCCACCCGCACCTACCCCGCGCTCGACCGCGCCACCGGCGCCCACGTCGTCGTCAAGCACGAGAACCACCAGCCCACCGGAGCCTTCAAGGTCCGCGGCGCCCTCAACCTCCTCCTGCGCCTCACCCCCGACGAGCGCGCCCACGGCGTCACCGCCTTCTCCACCGGCAACCACGCCCAGGCCGTCGCCCACGCAGCCCGCACCACCGCCACCCCCTGCACCATCGTCATGCCCACCCACCCCAACCCCACCAAGGCCGACGCCGTCCGCGACCTCGGCGCCCGCCTCGTCCTTGCCGGCACCACCTTCGACGACGCCCGCGAGCACGCCACGGCGCTCGCGGCCGAGGCTGGGTCCCGGCTCGTCAGCGCCGCGAACGAGCCGCTCCTCGTCGCCGGGGTGGCGACGGCGTACCTCGAGCTCCTCACGGACGTCCCGGACCTCGACGTGCTCGTCGTCCCCGTGGGCGGGGGGAGCGGCGCGGCCGCGGCCTGCCTCGTCGCCGAGTCGCTCGCCCCCGGGCTCGAGGTCGTCGCCGTCCAGTCGGCCGCCTCGCCCGCCGCGCACGACTCCTGGCGGGCACGCGACCTCGTCGCCCGGCCCAACACGTCGCGCGCCGAGGGCCTCGCCACCGGCACCGGCTTCGCGCTCACCCAGGCCGTCCTGCGCGAGCACCTCGACGACTTCGTCCTCGTCGACGACGACACGATCGACCGCGCCGCCGCGCTCTACCTCACCGCGGCCCGGACCGTCGCCGAGGGCGCGGGCGCCGCCGCCCTCGCCGCCGTCCTCGCCGACCCCGCCCGGTTCGCCGGCCGGCGCGTCGGCGTCGTCTGCTCCGGCGGCAACGCCAGCCCGGCGGAGCTGCTCCGGGTGTCCGCGCACCTGCCCCGGTAGCGGCACCGGGGCCGGGTGCACGACGACGGCGGTCCCGGCGGCCGGACCGCGGCCCCGGGCCTAGGCTCGCCCCATGGCCCGCTACCTCGACGTGCACCCCGACAACCCGCAGCCGCGCGCGATCGCGCAGGTCGTCGCCCTCCTCGAGGACGGCGGGCTCGTCGCCTACCCGACCGACTCCGGCTACGCGCTCGGCTGCCGCATGGACGACCGCGAGGGCGCCGACCGCATCCGCCGCATCCGCCACCTCGACGACCGGCACCACTTCACGCTCGTGTGCGCCGACTTCGCCCAGCTCGGACACTTCGTCATGGTCGACAACGCGGCGTTCCGGTCCATCAAGGCCGCCACCCCCGGGCCGTACACGTTCATCCTGCGCGCGACCTCCGAGGTCCCGCGCCGCCTCGCGCACCCCAAGAAGAAGACCGTGGGCGTCCGCATCCCCGAGGACGTCGTCGCCCAGGCCATCGTCGCGGCGCTCGGGGAGCCGATCCTGTCGAGCTCGCTGATCCTCCCCGGCTCGACGGAGGCGCTCACCGACGGCTGGGCCATCAAGGAGGAGCTCGACCACGTCGTCGACGCGGTCGTCGACGGCGGCGAGCGGGGCAGCGAGCCGACGACCGTCGTCGACTTCTCCGACGGCGCCCCCGAGGTCGTGCGCGTCGGCGCGGGCGACCCGTCCCGCTTCGAGTAGGACCGTCGCGCCGGGCCGCCGCGGGCCGGCTCGCGCGGGGCTGGCCCGCCGCCGGCCGCTCAGGCCCGCGGGCCCAGGAGCAGCCGCAGATGCCTGCGGTCGACCGGGTCGACGAGCGTCCCGCGCTCCTCGCGCACCCACCAGTCGCCGGTGCGTCGCCGCTCGGCGCGCGTCGTGTACCGGTAGCGGAAGACGCGGGCCCGCACCCACCGCGGGGCGGGGCCGTCGGGATCGTCGGCGAACGGGTCTGCCGCGAGCAGCCGCAGGGTCGGGCGGTCGGCCTCCAGGAGCCGGAGCAGCAGCACCTCGAACCAGCGCGTGCCGGGCGACCCGAGCGCGAGGAACCACATCTGCCAGTCCAGGCGCAGGTGGTAGGGCGCGACCTGCGGCGGGCGGCGCCCCACGTCGCCCGGCTTGCCGCGGAACACGTACTCGACCCAGTCGTCGGGCCCGGGGGAGCGGGCCGTCGTCCCCTCCACCACCACCTCGTCGCGGCGCCGCGAGACCGAGCCGAACGCGCCGTAGGCGTTGACGAGCCGGAACGGCTCGAAGCTCGCGTTCATGAGCTGCCGGCGCGCGACGAGGTTGCGCGCCGGGCGCACGCTGAGGACGAGCAGGAGCGCCGACACCGCGAGCACGGCCACGACGAGGGCGACCGGGCCGCCCGGGGCGGCCCCGCCGTCGGGCACCGGCCCCTCGCCGCGACCGAGCGCGGGCACGAGCCACGACCCGACGGCCGCCCACGCGCCGTCGCTCACGACACCGAGCCCGAGCACGATCGTCAGCCAGTTCAGCCACGCGAAGTTCCCCGTCACGAGCAGCCACGCCTGCGTGAGCACCACGACCCCGCCCGCGACGCTCGCGACCGGCTGCGGCGCGAAGAGCGCGAACGGCACGACGAGCTGCGTCACGTGGTTGCCCGCCACCTCGACGCGGTGCCACCACCGCGGCAGGTGGTGCGCGTGCCACGAGAACGGGCCGGGGAGGGGCTGCGTCTCGTGGTGATAATCCAGGGCCGTGAGGTCGCGCCACGCGCGGTCCCCGCGGAGCTTGATGAGTCCCGCGCCGAGCTCGACCCGGAACAGGCACCAGCGGGCGAGCAGCAGCACGAGCAGCGGGGGAGCGGCGCCCCCGCCCGACGAGCCCAGCCACCCCACGAGGAACGTCACCTCGCACAGCAGAGACTCCCACCCGAACCCGTAGAAGCGCTGCCCGACGTTCACCACCGACAGGTAGGCCGCCCACAGCACGAGGAAGGCGAGCGTCGTCAGCCACCACGGCCCGCGCTGGGGCACCCCGGCGACGAGCAGCGCCGCCAGCCCCGCCCCGCCCCACGCGAGCGCGGCGACGAACCGGTCCGAGCACCGCCACCGGAGCACGCTCGGGGCGTCCCGCCACGTCGTGCGCGCCACGAACGTCGCGGCGGGCAGCAGCCCGCGCTCGCCCAGCAGCGGGCGCCACTGCCGCACGACGACGAGGAACGCGACGACGAGGATCGCCGCGGTGCCCCGTTGCAGCACCTCGCGAGCGACGTCGTAGCCGGGCGCCCAGAACCACGACCCGAGCCAGGTCGCCACGTCGTCGGGCAGGACGTCCGCCATCTGCCCACGGTAGGGCTGTGAGCCCTGTCTCACCCGCGCTCCGGCCGGCCGCCGCACCGGGCCCGGACCGCGCCACGCCCCTACCATCGGGGCATGAGCAGCCAGGGCCTGAGCCAGTCCACCGACCGCATGCGCGACGCGGGCGTCGCCCCCGCCGCCATCGACGTCTTCGCCCGGTTCTACCGGCTCCTCGAGTCCGGCGCGACCGGCATGATCCCGGAGGCCGACGTCGAGCCGCTCACCGACGTCACGCACCGCGACGAGCTCGAGGTGCCCGAGGACGCCGCCCGCGAGGCGCTGCGCCGCACGGCGGTCATCAAGCTCAACGGCGGCCTCGGGACCTCGATGGGCATGGACCGCGCCAAGTCGCTCCTCACCGTGCGCGACGCCGACCCGCAGCGCCCCGACGGCGGGCCGCTGACCTTCCTCGACGTCATCGTCGCGCAGGTGCGGGCCGCCCGGCGCGCGACGGGCGCACCCCTGCCGCTGCTGCTCATGAACTCGTTCCGCACGCAGGCCGACACCCTCGCCGCGCTCGCCCCGCACGACGACCTCGCGGTCGGCGACCTCCCGCTCGACTTCCTGCAGAACCGCGAGCCCAAGCTCCTCGCGAGCGACCTCACGCCCGTCGACTGGCCCGCCGACCCCGAGCTCGAGTGGTGCCCGCCCGGCCACGGCGACCTGTACACCGCCCTCTACGCGTCCGGCGCCCTGCGCGCGCTGCTCGACGCCGGGTACCGCTACGCGAGCGTCTCGAACTCCGACAACCTCGGGGCCGCGCCCGACGCCGCGATGGCCGGGTGGTTCGCCGCCAGCGGGGCGCCGTTCGCCGCCGAGGTCGCACGCCGCACGCCCGCGGACCGCAAGGGCGGCCACCTCGTCGTGCGCCGCAGCGACGGGCGCCTCGTCCTGCGCGAGACCGCACAGACCCCGGCCGACGACCAGGACGCCGCCGCCGACATCGGCCGGCACCGGTACTTCAACACCAACAACCTCTGGTTCGACCTCGAGGCGCTGTCGGCCGAGCTCGACCGCACCGGCGGGGTGCTCGAGCTCCCGCTCATCAAGAACACCAAGACCGTCGACCCGACCGACCCGTCGTCGCCCGAGGTCGTGCAGATCGAGTCCGCCATGGGGGCCGCGGTCGAGGTGTTCGACGGCGCCGTCGCGATCGAGGTCGGCCGCGACCGGTTCCTGCCGGTGAAGACGACGAACGACCTCCTCGTGCTCCGCTCCGACGTCTACGACCTCGACGACGCGTACCGGTTCGTCGCGCGCACCAGCGCGCCGTTCGTGGACCTCGACCCCGCGCACTACAAGACCATCGCCGCGTTCGACGCCCGGTTCGACGACGGCACCCCGTCCCTGCGCGCGGCCCGCTCGCTCACGGTGCGCGGGGACTGGACCTTCGGCTCCGGCGTGACGGTCACCGGCGACGCCGAGCTCGCCGACCCGGGCGGCTCCGCCCGCGTCCCCGACGGCGCCGTCGTCGGCCCGGACGGCGTCAGCGCCTGACGCGGAGGCAGAGCCCGGGTCGGCCGAGGGAGATCCCTGGTTCGCCGAGGTAGAGCCCTGGTCGGTCGAGGTAGAGGTTAGGTCGGCCGGGGTAGAGCCCTGGTCGGTCGAGGTAGAGGCCTCGTCGATCGGGCACTGCACGCGCCGGGCGGGTGCGTCGCCCTCGCCTCGGCTCTGGGCTCTCGGCTCTCTGCCCGACGGCGGTGGCGCCCCGGCCTGTCGTGGTCGCCTGCACCGGCGGGTCGAGCGGGCAGTCATCGACGTGCGAGCAGATCCGCTTCACGCGACTACGGCTCTACTTCGCGTGACCACGGCTCTGCTTCGCGTGACCGGGCCTCTACTTCGCGTGACCGGGCCTCTACTTCGCGTGACCACGGCTCTATCGGGCGCGACCAGGGCTCTACCTCGCGGGTGGAGGGCAGGCGGTCAGGCGGGGACGTCGACGACGCGGCTGTCGCCGCGGCGTGCGACGAGGGTGCCGGACGACGCGGCGGCGAGGCCGGCGTCGAACCGGTCGAGCTCGGCCGGGGGGACGAGGACGGTGAACGCGGCCGTCGCGCCGTAGTCGACGCCCTCGAGCGTGCCGCCGTGGTGGGTGCACCAGTCGCGCAGGACGCCGTGGAGCCGCCCGGCGTCGGCGTGCGGCACGTCGACGCGCACCGCGGTGAGCACGGCGCGGCGCACGGGCCGCGCGAGGTCGAGCGCCTCGCTCACCGCGCTCGAGTAGGCGCGCACGAGGCCGCCCGCGCCGAGCAGGACGCCGCCGAAGTACCGCGTCACGACGGCGACGACGTCGGTCACGTGCCGGTGCCGCAGCACCTCGAGCATGGGGATGCCGGCGGTGCCGGAGGGTTCGCCGTCGTCGGTGGAGCGCTGCTGGTCGGCGTGGGGGCCGACGACGAGCGCGACGCAGTGGTGGCGCGCGTCCCAGTGCTCCTTGCGGACGCGCGCGACGACGGCGTCGGCTGCGGCGACGGACGGGACGGGGGAGAGGTGCGCGAGGAAGCGGGACCTCTTGACGACGAGCTCGTGGTCGACGGGTCCGGCGATCGTCCCCCACAGCTCCCCGGTGCCTGCACTCACGCTGCGAGCCTAGCCGCGACGGCGCCCGGGTCGGTCGTCGACCCGGGCGCCGTCGGTGGGCGTCGTGGCGGTCAGTCCGTGCCGGACTCCATCGCGGCGCGGTCGAGGAGCGCGTCGTCGCCCTCGGCCATGCCGCGTGACGCGATGACCTCCGCGCCGCCCTCGGGCATGGCGCCGATGAGCTCGGTGGACGCCTGCACGGCGCCGATGAGCGCCGCGTGCGTGGTGCCGACGATGCCGATGCCCGCGTACTGCTCGAGCTTGGCCCGCGAGTCGGCGATGTCGAGGTTGCGCATGGTGAGCTGGCCGATCCGGTCCATCGGACCGAACGCGGAGTCCTCGGTGCGCTCCATCGAGAGCTTGTCCGGGTGGTAGCTGAACGCGGGCCCGGTGGTGTCGAGGATCGAGTAGTCCTCGCCGCGGCGCAGGCGCAGCGTGACCTCGCCGGTGACGGCGGTGCTGACCCAGCGCTGCAGCGACTCGCGGATCATGAGCGCCTGCGGGTCGAGCCACCGACCCTCGTACATGAGGCGGCCGAGGCGGCGGCCCTCGGTGTGGTACTGCGCGAGGGTGTCCTCGTTGTGGATCGCGTTGACGAGGCGCTCGTACGCGGCGTGCAGGAGCGCCATCCCGGGGGCCTCGTAGATGCCGCGGCTCTTGGCCTCGATGATGCGGTTCTCGATCTGGTCGGACATGCCGAGCCCGTGGCGGCCGCCGATCGCGTTGGCCTCCTGGACCAGCGCGACGGCCGACTCGAACTCCTGCCCGTTGATCGTCACCGGACGACCCTGGACGAAGCCGATCGTCACGTCCTCGGTCGCGATCTCGACCGCGGGGTCCCAGAACCGCACGCCCATGATCGGGTCGACGGTCTCGATGCCCGTGTCGAGGTGCTCGAGCGTCTTCGCCTCGTGGGTCGCTCCCCAGATGTTCGCGTCCGTCGAGTACGCCTTCTCGGTGCTGTCCCGGTACGGCAGGTCGTGGGCGAGCAGCCACTCGGACATCTCCTTGCGCCCGCCCAGCTCCGCGACGAAGTCCGCGTCGAGCCAGGGCTTGTAGATGCGCAGGTGCGGGTTGGCGAGCAGCCCGTAGCGGTAGAACCGCTCGATGTCGTTGCCCTTGAAGGTCGACCCGTCGCCCCAGATCTGGACGTCGTCCTCCTGCATGGCGCGGACGAGGAGCGTGCCCGTGACCGCGCGGCCCAGGGGAGTGGTGTTGAAGTACGCGCGACCGCCGGAGCGGATGTGGAACGCGCCGCACGCGAGCGCGGCCAGACCCTCCTCGACGAGCGCGGCGCGGCAGTCCACGAGGCGCGCGATCTCGGCGCCGTAGGCGGTCGCGCGACCGGGCACGGAGCCGATGTCGGGCTCGTCGTACTGGCCGATGTCGGCGGTGTAGGTGCACGGCACCGCGCCCTTGTCGCGCATCCACGCGACGGCGACGGACGTGTCGAGGCCCCCGGAGAACGCGATCCCGACGCGCTCTCCCACGGGCAGGGAGGTGAGAACCTTGGACATGGGCACGAGTATGCAGCATTCTGCATACGTATTCAATTCGGTGGTCACGACGTCGTGACGCGCCCGACGGCGACGCGCCGCCGTCCCGTCCCAATAAAAGTGTGCCAAGCGGTAGGGTCCCGTCCATGCCCGACGACGCGACGTCACCCGCCAGCCCGGACACGAGGGGCGGCACCACTACCGGCACGACCGCCGCCTCCCGTTATCCGCGCCCCACGGTCACGCTCGACGAGGCCGAGTGGGTGTGGCGCCTGCTGGCGACGGAGGCGATGGTCGAGGCGGCGAAGCCGGAGACCGTGCGGCTCGCGGTGATCGCCGGCCTCACGCGCGCGACGGGCGCGCGCTACGGCGACCTGCTGCGCTGCACGGTCGACGCCATCGATCTCGGCCCGGAGACGGAGCGCGCGGGGGAGGGGAGGGTCGTGCTCACGCACGGCAAGCACCGCACGGTGCGCGAGCACGTGCTGAGCGCGAGCGTCGTCGTCGTGCTGCGGCGCTGGATGGCGGTGCGGGAGGTGCTCGCGGCGGACCTCGAGGGGTCGGTGCCGCGCGCGCTGCTGCTCACGGTCCACCACACGCACGACAACGGCGTCACGGTGTCCAGCGGCCTGCCCATCACGAAGCAGGGCCTCGTGCTGTCGTGGCGGCGGTTCGTGCACCGCACGAACGCGCGCTACGGGGCCGTGCGGGCACCGCTCCCGACGCGCTTCGAGCAGGTCCGGCGGGCGTGGGTCGAGGCGTCAGCCCCGGTGGGGAGCGGGATCGTCGCCGGGCCCGGTCTCGGCGACGACGCCGGGCGGGACGCCCTCCTCGCCGCCGAGCTCCTGGAACAGCGTGAGGTGGAGGCCGGCGGGGGCGTCGAGGCGTGAGTTGAGCGACCCCCAGGGCGTGCGCGTCGGCGGGGCGACGAGCGACGCCCCGGCGGCGACCGCCCGGTCGGTCGCGTCGCCGGCGTCGCCCACCTCGAGCGCGACCCGGAGGCGCCCCGCGACCCGTCGTCCGACCTCCACGTCGTCGATCGCCCGCGCGTGCCCGGGGGAGGCGATCTCGAGCGTCGCCCGCCCGACGTCGAGGATCGCCACCCGGTCGTCCTCGCCGTCCGCGTAGGCGATCTGCTGGGGGAGGCCCAGGACGTCGCGGTAGAACGCAAGCGCGGCGTCATAGTCCTCCGCCTCGACGACGAGGCGGAGCTGGCGGACGGGCGGCGGCGAGCCGTGCTGGTCGGTCATGCCACGACTCTATGCGCTCTCCAGTATAAATAGTGTGCCAAGCGCACCAGAACCATCGACAGCCCAGCCGGTCACCTCACCAACCAGCCCGGAAAAGCGAGGGCCCCGCCACGACTCGCGTGACGGGGCCCGGTCGCCGTCGGGCCGACGGCGTAGGAGGGGAGCGGGGTCAGGGCTGACCGGCCGCGGCCTCCTCGGCCTTGCGCGCGGCGCCGGCCTCGGTACGTGCTCCCTCGGTGGAGAGGTCGCCGCCCGTCGACTCCAGGTGGGCACGGACGAACCAGTGGAAGAGCTCGAGGTCGTGCAGGTGCCCGATGAGCAGGTCGTTCGTGACGTCGTCGAGCTCCTCGGTCGCGGCCGCAGCCTCGCGGTGGGCCGTGATGACGCCGACGTACACCTCGTCGAGGGCGCCGAGGTGCGCGATCGTCGACGCGCGACCCAGGGAGTAGTCCTCCCAGGTGCGGGCGGCGACGAGCGCACCCGGCGTGCCCTGCGGGGAGACGCCGAGGGTCGCGATGCGCTCGGCGGTCGCGTCCACCATCGCGCGCACGGCGTCGACCTGCGGGTCGATCATCTCGTGCACCGCGATGAAGTGCGGGCCGACGACGTTCCAGTGGATGTGCTTGAGCGTGAGCTGCAGGTCGTTGAGCGCGTGCAGCCGCTCCTGGAGGATCCCGGCGATCTTCGCCCCTTCCTCAGGGGTGAGCGACGGGACCGTGTACTTCGGCAGGTCGGAGCGAGCAGCCATGGGTTGCCTCCTCGGGTCGGTGACGCGCGCCGGGACGGCGGCGGGACGACGGCTCGGGTGCCGTCTGTCCCCATCGTGGTGCCGGGGCGCGGTCCTCGCAGGACGAGTGCTCGGTCCCGCGGTCGCACGAGCAGGACGACGCCGAGCACGGCGAGTCCGTCGAGCCCTGCCGCGACCCCGGACGAGACGTCGGCCAGCGCGACCGCCCGCACCGCGAGCGCCACGGCGACCAGCACGGCCTGGAGGTCGACGTCGCGGCTCCGGGGGGCGGCGGCGAGCTCGGCCGCGAGCGCCAGTGCGGCGACGGCGGTGGTCGTGGTCCCCCTACGTCGTGGTCATGCGGGCCTGACGGATTCGGCGTGGGCGCCGGCGACGGCGGCGGTGAGGAAGGCGGCGGGGTCGGTGTCGAGGCCGCGGCCCATGGTGGACAGGCGGACGGGGGTGTCGTGCAGGGCGTGGAGGAGGTCGGGTCCGGCGGGGACGGGGACGAGGTGGTGGCGGCCGGTGGGGGCGGCGAGGGTGTGGGCCTGGTGGGTGATGCGGGCGGTGAGGTCGGGGCCCCAGCCGGGGAGGTTCTCGACGTCGGGGGTGGGGACGGGCAGGGGGAGGTCGCTGGGGGCGAGGGCGACGCGGCCGTAGGCGGTGAGGGAGTGGTGGGAGATGCCGAGGTGGCGGTCGCGGGGGTCGGCGCCGGAGACGCGCAGGGAGGCGACGGGCCGGCCGCGCAGGGTGGCGACGGCGTTGAGGGCTTCGCCGGCGGCGACGCCGGAGAAGCCCCAGCGGGTGCCGGTGCCGAGGTTGCCGGGTCCTTGGGCGACGACGACGAGGTCGGCGCCGGTGACGTGGTGGGCGGCGAGGAGGCCGGTGTGGACGGTGACGGCTTCGAGGTCGCCGCCGAAGGCTTGGCCGACGGTGATGCAGGTGTCGATCCAGCCGGTGTCGCGCAGGGTGGCGATGGTGCGGGAGAACGCGGCGGGCAGCGCGCCGCCGTCGGTCATGACGTAGGCGATGCGGGGGGTGGGACGGCCTGCGAGCGCGGCGGCGTGGCGGGCGCCGGCGACGACGGCGGGCAGGGCGGAGTGGAGGTCGGCGACGACGACGGGGGTGTCGGAGAGGTCGTCGGCGTCGCGCAGGGTGTCGTGGTGGGGGGACTCCTGCTCGTCGACGCCGAGGACGAGGGCTTGCAGGGGGGTGTAGCGGGCCTTGACGAGGTGACCGGGTCCGGGTGTGGGGTCGGGCGGGAGGGGGGTGGCGGGCTGGGCGGGGCCGACGACGAGCGCGTAGCCGCCGGTGCCGAGGCCGCGGGCGAGGGCGGAGACGTTGAGGAGGACGTGGTCGCCGGGGTGGGGGGTGCCGACGAGCTGGGTGTACGCGAGTGCGCGCACGGTGGCGTGGGGGTCGTCGGGGCGCCCGGGCAGGGGTGTGTGGAGCCTGACGTTCAGCTCTTGGGCTCCGGTCCAGGCCTTCGCGTGCGACACCACGGTCGCGGTCCGCCACGTGATCACGCGGCACACCCTATCGACCGACTAGCGTGGTGCCGATGTCCGAGCCCACTGCTGCCTCCGCGCCCTCCGTCGCGTCGTCGTCGGGGGGTTCGTCGACGAACCCTGCGGCGCGTCTGCTGAACCTGGTGATCGCGTTGGTGAACACGAACGCGTCGATGACGAAGCAGCAGATCCGGTCGAGCGTGGCGGGGTACGGGGACGCACCCTCGCCCGACGCGTTCGAACGGATGTTCGAGCGGGACAAGGACACGCTGCGCGACCTGGGCATCCCCATCGTCACGGTGGACGCGGGCGGGCACGCGGACGAGGTGGGGTACCGGATCGACCAGGACGCGTACGCGCTGCCGGCGGTGGACCTCACGCCCGCGGAGCTGGGGGTGCTGGCGCTGGCGGCGCAGTTCTGGCAGGACAAGACGTTGCGGACGGACATCTCGCGCGCGCTGACGAAGCTGCGGGCGGCGGGTGCGGGGGAGACCGCGATGGACGTCGTGGCGGGTCTGGCGCCGCGGGTGCGGGCGGTGGGGGACGCGTACGCGACGCTCATGGACGCGATCTCGGCACGGCGCGTGGTGTCGTTCACGTACCGGGCGGCGAGCACGGGCGAGGTGCGGCCGCGCCGGGTGCAGCCGTGGCGCATCGCGGCGCGGCGCGGCGGCTGGTACCTGGTAGGCCTGGACCTGGACCGGGGCGCGCCCCGGTCCTACCGGCTGAGCCGGGTCGAGGGACGGGTGCGGGCGTCGGGGCCGCGCGACGCGTTCGAGGTGCCGGCGCACGTGGACGTGGACGCGGCGCTGGGCACGCGCGACGCGGGCGGGCTCGCGCGCTTGGCGGTGGTGCCCGAGCGTGCGGGGGCGCTGCGGGCGCGCGGCACGGTCGTGGGCTCGGTGCCCGACGCGCGGGCGGGCGACAGCGCGGGCCGCGACGTGCTCGAGGTGGCGTACGACGTGCGGTACGCGATGGCGGACGAGGTCGTGGGGTACGGGGACGCGGTGCTGGTGCTGGGGCCGCCGGACCTGCGCGAGGCGGTCGTGCGGCGGCTGCGCGACGCGGCGGGACTGGCGACCGGCCCGGCCGACGGCGGCGGACAGGCGGAGGTGGAGCGTGGCTGAGCGCGCGGACGACCGGCTGGTGCGCCTGCTGGGCATCGTGGCGTACCTCGACGGCGCGGGACCGGTGCCGGTGGGCGAGCTCGCCCGGCACTTCGGCGTCAGCGAGCGCCAGGTCCTGGACGACGTCGACGCCCTGTGGGTGTCGGGCACGCCCGGGTACTGGCCCGACGACCTCATCGACTTCGACGCGGACTCGATCGAGCGCGGCGTGGTGCGCCTCACCGAGGCGCGCGGCATGACGCGCCCCCTGCGGCTCGGCACACGGGAGGCGGTCGCGCTCATCGCGGCGCTGCGCGCGATGCGGGAGACGGCGGCGGTGCAGGCCGACCCGGAGCGTGCGGGCGTCGTGGAGTCGGTGCTGCGCAAGCTGACCGACGCGACGGGGGAGGCCGCGGCGGCGCTCGACGTGCAGCTCGCGCCCGAGGGCGACCCGCGCGTGGTCGCGGCCATCACGAGCGCGCTCGTCGCGGGCCACCGCCTGCGCATCCGGTACGTCACCGCGGCGGACGAGGAGTCCGAGCGGGACGTGGACCCCGTCTCCCTGCACACGCAGGACGAGCACGCCTACCTGCTCGCGTGGTGCCACCGCGCCCAGGGACGGCGCACGTTCCGCGTCGACCGCATCCTCGCCGCCACCGAGCTCGACCAGGCCGTCGAGGGGCACGACGTCGACCCCGACGTGGACTTCACGCCTACCGGCGACGCGCCCCTCGCGACCATCACGTTCGCGAGCCCGGCCCGCGCCGTGGCGGAGCAGGTCCCCGTGGAGTCGGTACGCAACCTGCCGGGCGGCGCGTTCGAGGTGCGGTTGCGCGTCACCAACCCCGTGTGGCTGCGCCAGCTCCTCACCGAGCGCGCCCGCCACGTCCTGGCCGTCGAGCCGGCTGCCGTCGCGCAGGACGTGCGCGAGGCCGCGAGCGCCGCCCTGGCCGCGTACGCGCACCTGCCCGCCGGCGTCCCGGGTGGCGGCCCGTCGGGCGCCGACCCCGCCGCTGGTTAGGGTGGGCGGCATGTGGTTCTGGGTCTGGACGCTGCTCGTCGTGGGCACGCTCGTGGGTGCGTTCTTCCTGGCGCGGCGCCTGTGGCGGTCGGTCAAGGGCCTAGGACGTGAGCTGTCGCGTGCGTCGCAGGTCGCGGCAGACCTGGGTGCGCGGGCGGACGAGCTGGCGCGAGCTCAGCAGGAGGCGCAGCCCTCGACGGCGCCCACGCTGTTCGACGACCCGGTCGAGCTGCGCGCCCGGGTGGACGTGCTGCGCGCGGACCGCGAGGAGCGGCGCGTGCTGCGGCGCCGCCGCGACGAGCTGGTGTGGTCCCGCTGGCGGCGGTTCAACGCCTGACCGGCACCGCGGGACGGGGGTCGCCGTGACCTATGATGGCGCGAAGAGCAACGTCGCCCCTGGCCGCCCACGAGTAGGTAGTAGGTTCCCGCCGTGAACATCCTTCGTCACCCCGCGACGATCGTCGTCCTCATCCTCCTGGTCCTGCTGCTCTTCGGGTCGAAGCGGCTCCCCGACATGGCGCGTTCCGTCGGCCAGTCGCTGAAGATCTTCAAGAAGGAGGTCAAGGATCTGCGCGAGGACGACGACGCGACGACGACCACGACGCCGTCGGGCACCACCGCCACGACGAGCACCGGCACCACGACCGGCGCCACGACGACCGGCGCGGCGGGCACGGGTGCGACGAGCGTGACGGGGGGCACGGCGTCGTCCACGCAGGACGACACCCCCAAGGCGTAGTCGGTGTCCCGCTCTCCCCGTGACCCCGAGGGGCGCATGCCCCTGCGCGAGCATCTCGTCGAGATCCGCAAGCGCCTCTTCCTCGCCGCGATCGGCATCGTCCTCGGTGCCGTGGTCGGGTGGATCGTGTACGAGCCGGTGCTGCAGGCGCTGCAGCAGCCGCTCGTCGACGCGGCCGAGCGCCGCGACGTCCTGACGGGCCTGAACTTCGAGGGCGTGGCCACGGCCATCGACATGAAGGTCAAGGTCTCCCTGTTCCTCGGCGTCCTGCTGTCGAGCCCGTGGTGGCTGTACCAGCTCTTCGCGTTCATCACGCCCGGCCTGACGTCCAAGGAGAAGCGGTACGCGTTCGGGTTCATCGGCGCCGCCGTCCCGCTGTTCCTCGCCGGCGTCGCGCTCGCGTGGGTGATGCTGCCGCGCGCGGTCGCGCTCCTCAACGAGTTCGTGCCCGACGGCAGCGCGAACCTCATCAACGCCCAGATGTACCTCGGGTTCGTCATGCGCCTCATGCTCGCGTTCGGCATCGCGTTCCTCGTGCCCGTGATCATGGTTGCGCTGAACACGATGGGCGTGGTCCGCGCCGCGACGTGGCTCGCCGGGTGGCGCTGGGCCGTGCTGATCTCGTTCCTGTTCGCCGCGATCATGACCCCCACGCCCGACGTGCTCACCATGTTCTGCGTCGCGCTGCCCATCTGCGCCCTGTACTTCCTCGCCTACGGGATCTCCGTCCTGCACGACCGGCGCGTCGACCAGCGCGACGCCGCCCGGCTCGCCCTGTGAGCACCACGCCCCGGCCGCGCCCCACCGGGCGCGGGGACTACGCATGAGCACGGTCGCGCTCGTCGTCAACCCCACGGCCGGGCGCGGGCGGGGCCGCACCGCCGGCCGCCGCACCGCCGAGGCGCTCACCGCGGCCGGGCACGACGTCCTCGACCTCAGCGCCCCCAGCCTGCCCCTCGCGCAGGAGTCCGCCGACGCCGCCGTCCGCGGCACCGTCGCGGCCGCGGGCGTGGACGCGCTCGTCGTCGTCGGCGGCGACGGCATGGTGCATCTCGGCGTCAACGCCACCGCGGGAACCGGCGTGCCGCTCGGCATCGTCGCCGTGGGGACCGGGAACGACTTCGCCCACGCCCTCGACCTGCCCACCGGCCGTCCCGACCGCTGCGTCGACGCCCTCCTGGCCGCGCTCGGCCCCGCCGCGAGCGCCGGGGCGACCGTGCGGGTGGTCGACGCCGCGCGGGTCGCGGGCGAGCACGTGCCGGTCGCGCGCTGGTACGCGGGCGTGCTGTCCGCCGGGATCGACGCCGCGGTGAACGCGCACGCCAACGCGGCGACCTGGCCGCGCGGACGGTCCCGGTACGCGCGCTCCGCCCTGACCGAGATCACCCGGTACCGGCCCTACGGGTACCGCCTCACCGTGCGGGGCGTGCCCGCGGGCGACGACGTGCCGGACGTCCTCGCCGGGGCGCCCCTGCTGCCCCTGCCCGACGCCGCGCAGCACCCGGACGCGGCCGGCGGCCCGGACGGACGGGCCTTCGTGTGGGAGTCGCCGGGCGCGCTCGTCGCCGTCGCGAACAGCCCCCGCTTCGGCGGCGGGGTCCGGGTCGCGCCTGGCGCCGTGCCCGACGACGGTCTGCTGGACGTCGTCGTCGCGGGCCCGCTCGGGCGGTGGGGCGCCGCGCGCGTCTTCCCCGGCATGTACGCGGGCCGTCACCTCGCGCACCGTGCGGTCGGGACCGTGCGGGCGACGTCGGTCACGGTCGAGGCGACCGCCGCGGGAGCCGCGCCGCCGCACGCGTTCGCCGACGGGGAGCACCTCGGGCCGCTGCCGCTGCGGGTCGACGTCGTCCCCGGGGCGCTGCGCGTGCTCGACGCCACCGTCCCCGCGCGCTGAGCAGGAGGCTCGACCGGCGAGGTGGGCGGCGGACCGTAGGCTGACGGCATGACGGCCGACGAATCGCCCGCCGCCCGCTACGCCGCGTCCCGGGCCCGCCAGGCGGCGTCCCGCACGCGGCTCGCGGACTTCCGGCAGGTGCTCGACTTCCCCCTCGACGACTTCCAGGTGCGCGCGTGCGAGGCGCTGGAGGAGGGCCGCGGCGTGCTCGTCGCCGCACCCACGGGCGCGGGGAAGACGGTCGTGGGCGAGTTCGCGGTCCACCTCGCCCTCGCGGGCGGGCGCAAGGCGTTCTACACCACCCCCATCAAGGCGCTGTCGAACCAGAAGTACGCGGACCTCGTGCGCCGCCACGGCGCCGACTCCGTGGGCCTGCTCACCGGGGACACGACGATCAACGGGGAGGCGCCCGTCGTCGTCATGACGACCGAGGTGCTGCGCAACATGCTGTACGCGGGGTCGCGCACCCTGGACGGGCTCGCGTACGTCGTCATGGACGAGGTGCACTACCTCGCCGACCGGTTCCGCGGGCCGGTGTGGGAAGAGGTGATCATCCACCTGCCCGACGACGTACAGCTCGTGTCCCTGTCCGCGACCGTGTCCAACGCGGAGGAGTTCGGCGACTGGCTGGAGATGGTGCGCGGCGACACGACCGTCGTCGTCAGCGAGCGCCGGCCCGTGCCGCTGTGGCAGCACGTCCTCGTCGCGTCGGCGAACCCCGCGGCGGGGGTCGCGCACGCGGGCGGCGGGCGCGCGCCCGGCGCGGACCTGCTCGACCTGTACGCCGGGACCGTGGACCCGACCGACCCGGGCGTGAACCCGCCCATCAACCCCGACCTGCTCGCCGCGTTCCGCACCGCGCCCCGCACGGGCGGCCCCGGTCCGGGCGGACGGCGGGGGTCCGGCGACCGCGGGTACCGCGGCCGCGGGGGGCGCCGCCCGGGGCCGGACCGGTCCGTCGTCGGGCGGCGCACCCCCGCCCGGTTCGCCGTCGTGGACGCGCTCGACGCGGACGGGCTGCTGCCCGCGATCTACTTCATCTTCTCCCGCGCCGGGTGCGAGGGCGCCGTGCAGCAGTGCCTCACCGCGGGGCTGCGCCTGACGTCGCCCGCGGAGGAGGCCGAGATCCGGCGCGTCGCGGAGGAGCGCACCGCGACCATCCCGACCGAGGACCTGGAGGTCCTGGGGTACTGGACGTGGACGGAGTCCCTCGCGCGCGGCATCGCGGCCCACCACGCGGGCCTGCTGCCCGTGTTCAAGGAGACGGTCGAGGAGCTGTTCAGCCGCGGCCTCATCAAGGTCGTGTTCGCCACCGAGACGCTCGCGCTCGGCATCAACATGCCCGCCCGTTCCGTCGCGCTGGAGAAGCTCGTCAAGTGGGACGGCACCGCGCACGTCGACGTGACCCCGGGGGAGTACACCCAGCTCACCGGGCGTGCCGGGCGGCGCGGCATCGACGTCGAGGGGCACGCCGTCGTCGTCGACCACGCGGGCCTGGACCCGGTGCACCTCGCGGGCCTGGCGTCCAAGCGCCTGTACCCGCTGCGCTCGAGCTTCCGGCCCACGTACAACATGGCGGTCAACCTCGTCGCGCAGGTCGGGCGCGACCGGGCGCGCGAGGTCCTGGAGACGTCGTTCGCGCAGTTCCAGGCCGACCGCGGCGTCGTCGGCCTGGCCAAGCAGGCGCAGGCCCACGCCGAGGCGCTCGACGGGTACGCGCAGGCGATGACGTGCGACCGCGGCGACTTCGCCGAGTACGCGGCGCTGCGGCGGCGCATCACCGCGCGCGAGGGGGACCTGTCGCGCGCCGCGAGCCGGTCGCGCCGCGCCGAGGTCGTCGCGGCGTTCGAGCGCCTGCGGCCCGGGGACGTCGTCGAGGTGCCGTCCGGGCGGCGCGCGGGCTACGTCGTCGTGCTCGACCCGGGGGAGGGCGCCGGGTTCGACGGCCCGCGCCCCACCGTCCTCACGCAGGACCGCCAGGTGAAGAAGCTCACCGTCGCCGACGCACCCGGCGGGATCCGCACCGTCGCGCGCGTGCGCATCCCCAAGACGTTCAACTCGCGCGTGCCCGCGCAGCGGCGCGACCTCGCCTCCACGCTGCGCAACGCGCTCGGCGCGCTCGACGAGCCGGGCACGCGCCCCGGCCGCACCACCCGCGCCCGGTCCGGCGCGACCGACGACGCCCAGCTCGCACGCCTGCGCGCCCAGCTGCGCGCCCACCCGTGCCACGACTGCCCCGACCGGGAGGACCACGCCCGCTGGGCCGAGCGGTGGGCGCGGCTGAAGAAGGAGCACGACCAGCTCGTGCGGCGCGTCGAGGGCCGCACGGGCTCCATCGCGCGCGTCTTCGACCGCATCTGCGACGTCCTCGTCACGCTCGGCTACCTCGCGCCCGCCGAGCCCGCGCAGGACCCGGCCGCGCCCCTCGAGGACGCCCTGGACGAGGAGGAGACCCCCGGCGCCCCGCCCACCGGGCGCGCCGCCCGCGAGGCCGCGCGCACCGGCCTGCAGGTCACGCCCGACGGGCAGTGGCTGCGCCGCCTCTACGCCGAGAACGACCTGCTCCTGGCCGAGTGCCTGCGCCGCGGCGTGTGGGAGGACCTCGACGCGCCCGCCCTGGCCGCCGTCGTGTCCACGTGCGTGTACGCCGGTCGCCGCGAGGACCACGGCGAGCCCGACGTCCCCGGCGGCCCCCACGGCAGGCTGGCGCGCGCGCTCGAGGCCACCACGCGCGTGTGGTCGGAGGTCGACGACCTCGAGGACGAGCACGACATCGACGCGACCGGGCCGCTCGACGAGGGCCTCGTCACGGCCGTGCACCGGTGGGCCGTCGGCCGCAGCCTCGACGCGGTGCTGCGCGGCTCCGAGATCGCGGCCGGCGACTTCGTGCGCTGGTGCAAGCAGGTCATCGACGTCCTCGACCAGGTCGCGGGCGCCGCCCCCACCCCCGAGGTCCGCCGCACCGCACGCCAGGCGATCGACCGCCTGCGCCGCGGCGTCGTCGCCTACTCCAGCGTCTGAGCGCGCCGCCGCCCCGGTGGCACCGTCGGCCGGCGGCGCGCGGGGCGTCTCGCGAGGCCGGCTCGGAGGACCGGCGCTGGAGCCGGCCGGCGTGACGTGCACGACACGCGCCCGGACCTGCGCCGACGCCGCCACCGGGCGGTGAAGCACGACGGGTTGTGGCGGTATCGTGAAGGACTGTGGCCTCTACCCTGTACCGCGGCGGCGTGATCCACTCCCCGGCCGACCCGTTCGCGGAAGCACTCCTCGTCGACGACGGCGTCATCGCCTGGATCGGCGCCGACGACACGGCCGACGGGCTCGCCGCCCGCGCCGACCGCGTCATCGACCTCGACGGCGCGCTCGTCGCCCCCGGGTTCGTCGACGCCCACGTCCACCTGTTCGAGGTCGGGCTCGCCCTGGCCGGCGTCGACCTGTCCGCGAGCGCCGGCGTGACGACGCTCGCGGCCGCGCTGGACGCCGTCGCGAAGGCGGCAGCCGGGGCGCACGAGGACGACGTCGTGCTCGCGTACGGGTGGGACGAGCGGTCCTGGCCCGAGGGGCGCCCCCCGACGCGCGACGAGCTCGACGCCGCGGCGGGCGGCCGCGCGGTGTACGCGGCCCGCGTGGACGTGCACTCCGCGGTGGTGTCGACGTCGCTCGCGCGCCGCTGCGCGCTCGAGTCGCGGCCCGGGTGGGACGAGTCGGGCTGGGTCGCGGGGGAGGCGCACCACGTCGCACGCGACGTCGCGCGGGCGGTGTCCCCGGCGCGGCGCACGGAGCTGTACCGCACGGCGCTGCGGGCCGCGGCCGAGCAGGGCGTGGTGTCGGTGCACGAGATGAGCGCCCCGCACATCGACACGCGCGCCGGGCTGCGGGAGATCCTCGCGCTCACGGCGGACGCGGCGTCGGGCCTGCCGCACGTCGTGGGGTACCGGGGCGAGCTGTGCGCCACGGCCGACGACGCGCGCGCGCTCCTCGCGGACGTGCCCGGCCTCGCGGGCATCGCGGGCGACCTCAACGTCGACGGGTCGATCGGGTCGCGCACCGCCGCGATGCGGCTGCCGTACCAGGACGGCCCGGACCGCGGTGACCGCGGGAACCTGTACCTCACGGCGGAGCAGATCGCGGACCACCTGTCCGCGGTCGCGGCGGCCGGCACGCAGGGCGGGTTCCACGTCATCGGGGACCGCGCGATGGACGAGCTCGTGCTCGGGCTCGGCGTCGCGGCCGAGGCGCACGGGCAGAGCGCGGTGCGCGCGGCGCGGCACCGGGTCGAGCACGCGCTGTTCGTCGACGCGACCGCGCTCGCCACGCTCCTGCTGTACGGGGTGAGCCTGAGCATCCAGCCCGCGTTCGACGCCGCCTGGGGCGGCCCGGACGGCATGTACGCCGCGCGGGTGGGCGCGATGCGGGCGCAGGGCCTGAGCCCGTTCGCGGACCTCGCGGGCGCGGGCGTGCCGCTCGCGTTCGGGTCGGACGCGCCGGTGACGCGGATCGACCCGTGGGCGGGCGTGCTCGCCGCGATGTCGCACGTCGACCCGGACCAGCAGATCTCGGCCCGGGCCGCGTTCCGTGCGCACACGCGCGGCGGGTGGCGCATCGCCGGGCTCGACCACACCGGCGCCGGGCAGCTGCGCGTCGGGGCGCCCGCGCACCTCGCGGTGTGGCGCGGGGAGCACCTCGTGGTGCAGGGTGCGCTGGGCCGCACGACGTCGTCGTGGAGCACGGACGCGCGCGCGGGGCAGCCGCTGCTGCCCGAGCTCGGCCCGGACGTGCCGCGACCGCGGTGCCTGCAGACCGTGCGTGCCGGAGTGCCCCTGTTCGACACGTTCGTCTGATCGCTCCCGCTTGACAGGGCGGTGAGCCGGAGTAGTTTCGACAGGGTGTTCCGGCCCCCGCGGCCGCAGGGGGATCAGCCACCGACGACGACCCCTCGGCGTGCCGCGCCGGGTACCTGGCCGGGCTCGCGCGCTCAGTAGAAAACGTGCTCCGCCGGTGGCGGCGTCGTACGGGCCGAAGGGCGCGCGAGCCCGCACACACCCTCCCGCCGGCTCCCGGCGGACGGGCGCGGCCCCGCCAGGTCTTCGTGCAGGTCCGTGGCGTAGGGTGCACCCGTGCACGCCCCCGAGCCCCCGGCCGCTCCCGCCGGGCGATCCCGCCCCGCAGGCACGGCCGCCCGTGCGCCCGAGACCGGCACGCCCCCCGACCGGCAGCCGGGACCGAGGCCGGGTGTGCAGCCCGACGGTTCGCCCGAGCGCGAGGTCCCCGCAGGCGCGTCGCCTGCCGCCCCGTCGCCTGCCGTACCGTCGCGGCCCCTGACGCTCCTGCTCGCCCTCGCGGGCGGCCTGCTCACCGACACCGCGTTCCCCGACCGGGGGTGGTGGCCGCTCGCGTTCGTCGGCGTGGCCACCCTGTTCTGGGCGCTGCGCCGCGACGGCGCGCGCTGGGGCTTCCTCGTCGGCCTGGTGTGGGGCCTGGCGTTCTTCCTGCCGCACCTGTGGTGGGCGAACTACGCGACCGAGACCGTGCCGTGGCTCGCGCTGTCCGTCATGGAGACGTGCTTCGTCGGGCTGCTCGGTGCCGCGTGGGTCTGGGCACGCCGCTGGTCGTGGCTGACGGGGCGTGCCGGGCGACAGGCCGTCGCGTTCGCGGTGCTGTTCGTCGGGGTCGAGCAGGCCCGCACCGAGGTCCCGTTCGGCGGGTTCCCGTGGGGCCGGCTCGCGTTCTCCCAGGCGGACTCCCCGCTGGTCGGCGCGGCGTGGCTCGGGGGAGAGGTCCTCGTGTCGCTGCTCGTCGCGCTCGTCGGGGCGCTGCTCGCGGTCGCGGTGCTCGCCGTGGTGCGCAGCCGTGACGTCGTGACCGGCGCCGTCGTCCCCGTGGCCGTCGCCGCCGCGCTCGTCGCCGCACCGCTGCTCGTGCCGCTCGACACGCGCGCCGAGGCGGGCACGCTCGCCGTCGGCGCCGTGCAGGGCAACGTGGGCGAGCCCGGCCTCGGGTCGTTCGCGAACCGGGCCGAGGTGCTGAACAACCACCTGCAGGGCACCCTCGCGCTCCTCGACGACGTCGGGCCGGGCGACCTCGACGTCGTGCTGTGGCCCGAGAACGGCTCCGACCTCGACCCGCAGACCACCCCCGAGGTCGCGCGCGCCATCGACGACGTCGCGCAGGAGGTCGGCGCGCCGATCCTCGTCGGCGCGCAGGAGTACCCCGAGACCGGCGGCCGGTACAACGTGTCGCTCCTGTGGGAGCCGGGCACCGGCGTCGTCGACCGCTACGCCAAGCAGCACCCGGCGCCCTTCGGCGAGTACATCCCGCTGCGCTCCCTGCTGCGCGTGTTCTCCGACCAGGTGGACCGCGTGAGCATCGACATGATCGCGGGCACCGAGACCGGCGTCGTCGACCTCGACGCGCCCCGGCTGGGTCGCACGGTGCCGCTCGGCGTCGTCATCTGCTTCGAGGTCGCCTACGACGGCCTCGTGAACGACGCCGTCGACGCGGGCGCCGAGCTGCTCGTCGTGCCGACCAACAACGCCTCGTTCGGGTACACCGCCGAGTCGACGCAGCAGCTCGCGATGTCGCGGCTGCGCGCCGTGTCGACGGGCCGCGCGACCGTGCAGGTCTCGACCGTCGGCGTGAGCGGCGTCATCGCCCCCGACGGCACGCTCCTGCAGAGCACCGGCCTGTTCACCGCCGACCAGATGGTCGCCGACCTGCCGCTGCGCACCAGCCTCACCCCCGCCGTACGGGCGGGGGACTGGCCGGGTCGCGTGGTCGAGCTCCTCGCCCTCGGCCTCCTCGCCGCCGGCGTCGTCACCGCCGTCCGCGAGCGCCGCACCCGGACCGCCCCGGTCCCGGCCGGGGGCGAGGCGTCGTGAGCGGGGCCGCGGGGGAGGGTGGCGCCGCGGTCGGGCGCGTGCTCGTCGTCGTGCCCACGTACGACGAGGCGCTGACCCTGCCGGGCACGCTCGCGCGCCTGCGCGCCGCGGTCCCGGACGCGGACGTGCTCGTCGTGGACGACGCGAGCCCGGACGGGACCGGTGACCTCGCCGACGCCGCGGCCGCCACCGACCCGGGCGTGCACGTGCTGCACCGGGCCGGGAAGGAGGGTCTGGGTGCCGCGTACGTCGCGGGGTTCGGGTGGGGCCTGGACGCCGGGTACGACGTGCTCGTGGAGATGGACGCCGACGGCTCCCACCAGCCGGAGCAGCTGCCGTCCCTGCTCGCCGCCCTCGGCCCCGCCGCGGCGGACGGCGCGCCCGACGGCGCGGACCTCGTCATCGGGTCGCGCTGGGTCCCGGGCGGGCGCGTGGAGAACTGGCCGCGCCACCGCGAGGTGCTCTCGCGCGCGGGCAACGCGTACGTGCGCCTCGCGCTGGGGCTGCACCTGGGCGACGCGACGGCGGGCTACCGCGCCTACCGCGCGTCGGCGCTGCGCGCGGTGGACCTCGCGAGCGTGGAGTCGCACGGGTACTGCTTCCAGGTCGACATGGCGTGGCGGGTCGTGCGGGCGGGGGGCCTGGCGACGGAGGTGCCGATCACGTTCGTCGAGCGCACGGCGGGGCGGTCGAAGATGAGCCGCGCGATCGTCACCGAGGCGTTGTGGAAGGTGACGGTGTGGGGTGCCCGACGGCGCGCGGCCCAGCTCGCGAGCCTGGCGCGGTCGGTCGCGGGGCGGCGCGGCACGCGCTGAGGCGTCGTCCCGGTGCGGGCCGCGCGACCCCGCGACGTGCGTGCCGCGCCGGCGCGAGGGCGCGGACGCCGGCCGTCACGCACGAGAGGCCCGGACTCCCTCTCGGGGGTCCGGGCCTCTCGTGCGGGTGCTGCGAGGCGTCAGGCGCTGCGGCGCAGCTTGCCCGCGCGCAGCAGGCCGAGGCGCTCGTCGAGGAGCTCCTCGAGCTCGGAGATGGTGCGGCGCTCGAGCAGCATGTCCCAGTGGGTGCGGGCGGGCTTGCCGGCCTTGGGCTCGGGGCGCTCCGCGTCGCGCAGCAGCGCCTCGGCGCCGCAGCGGCACTCCCACACCGGGGGGACCTCGGCGTCGGTCGAGAACGGCAGGATGATGGTGTGCCCGTTGGGGCAGTCGTAGTGCGCCTGGAAGCGGGGGGCGAAGTCGACGCCCTCGTCCGACTCCATGCTCTTCGCACCGATGCTCATCCCGCGCAGCGAACGGTCGGCCATGGTGTCCTCCTGAGGGGTCTTCGGGGGTGGGTGGGCGCGCCCGGTGGGGGTGCGGGCAGCGGCCCGGTCTACGAGAGGCAACGCCTCACGTGCGGTCGGTGTTCCGGTGCGCCGTGAAGGTCCGGTGAACGTCGCGGGGCCCACGGCCTGGTGGCCCCCTGCGCTGCGTCGTGCCGGCCCGCCTCGGCGCGCGGTCCCAGGCTCCCGGGTTTCGATGCCCCGCGCAACTCCGCGGCCGTCCGACCGGCCCAGACGTGTGCACGCTCACACCTGGCTCCCCGGGGGGCGGGAACAAACTCGCGGGGAGCCAGGTTGAGCGGCATGTACATGCAAACGCATCGACCTAGGACTCCCGGGAGCACACCATGCAGTTCGGCATCTTCACCGTCGGCGACGTCACGACGGATCCCACGACGGGCCGGACCCCCGACGACACCGAGCGCGTGCGGTCCATGCTGACGATCGCGAAGCACGCGGACGAGGCGGGGCTGGACGTCTTCGCCACCGGGGAGCACCACAACCCGCCGTTCGTCCCGTCCTCGCCGACGACCATGCTCGGCTACCTGACGGGCGTGACGAAGAACATCGTCCTGTCGACCTCGACGACGCTCATCACGACGAACGACCCGGTGCGCCTCGCGGAGGAGTACGCGATGCTCCAGGTCATCTCGGACGGCCGCATGGACCTCATGATGGGCCGCGGCAACACCGGCCCGGTGTACCCGTGGTTCGGGCAGGACATCCGGCAGGGCATCCCGCTCGCGATCGAGAACTACGCGCTGCTGCGCCGGTTGTGGACCGAGGACGTCGTGGACTGGGAGGGCAAGTTCCGCACCCCGCTGCAGGGCTTCACCTCCACGCCGCGGCCGCTGGACGGCGTCCCGCCGTTCGTGTGGCACGGGTCGATCCGCAGCCCCGAGATCGCCGAGCAGGCCGCCTACTACGGCGACGGGTTCTTCCACAACAACATCTTCTGGCCCATGAGCCACACCAAGCAGATGGTGCAGTTCTACCGCCAGCGCTGGGAGCACCACGGCCACGGCCCCGCGGACACCGCGATCGTCGGGCTCGGCGGCCAGGTGTTCATGCGCAAGGACTCCCAGAAGGCGTGGGACGAGTTCCGCCCCTACTTCGACAACGCGCCCGTCTACGGGCACGGGCCCTCCATGGAGGACTTCACGCGCGAGACGCCGCTCACCGTCGGCTCGCCGCAGCAGGTCATCGACCGGTACGCCGCGATGCGCGACCACGTGGGCGACTACCAGCGCCAGCTGTTCCTCGTCGACCACGCCGGCCTGCCGCTCAAGACCGTGCTCGAGCAGATCGACCTCCTCGCCGGCGAGGTCGTGCCCGTGCTGCGCAAGGAGATGGAGGCCGTCCGCCCCGCGCACGTGCCGTCGAACCCGCCGAGCCACGCCGAGCGCGTCGCGGCCGCCCGCGCCGCCGGGACCGAGGGCGCCGCGCACGTCGGCGGCACCGAGGACCTCTGGACCGGGCGCACCGCCGAGGACGACACCCGCACCGCCACCGCCGGTGCCGCGTTCGGCCTGTGACACCGGCGACACCCGCGCCGTGACCACCCGCCCGACGGCGTACGGTCGAGGAGTGCCCCGCACCCGCGACCGGCCGCCGTCGGGCACGGCAGCACCCGGCCCCACGACGGGCCGCACCCCGCACCGCACGTCAGCACCTCAGGAGCACCGCATGACCGCCAGCACCCCCGCCCCGGACCGCCGCCTCGTCGTGGTGTCCGCCGGGCTGTCCAAGCCGTCCTCCACGCGCCTGCTCGCCGACCGGCTCGGCGAGGCCACGGTGCGCGAGCTGCAGGGCCTCGGCGTGAGCGCCGAGATCGAGACCGTCGAGCTGCGCGACCACGCGCACGCCGTCGTCGACGCCATGCTCACCGGCTTCCCGACCGGTGACCTCGCGGGCGTGCTCGAGCGCCTCACCGCCGCCGACGGGATCGTCGTGACCACCCCGCTGTTCACCACCACGTACTCCGGGCTGCTCAAGTCGTTCGTCGACGTCCTCGACAAGGACTCGCTCACCGGCACGCCCGTCCTGCTCGGCGCGACCGGCGGCACCGCCCGTCACTCGCTCGCGCTCGAGTACTCGCTGCGCCCCCTGTTCACCTACCTGCGGGCCGACGTCGCCACGACGTCCGTGTTCGCCGCGACCGACGACTGGGCGGCCGCCGAGGGCGACTCCGGCGGCGGGCTGCCCGCCCGCATCGCGCGTGCGGGACGCGAGCTCGCGGAGAAGGTCGCGCTGCGCAAGAACACCGGCCCTGCCGACCCGTTCGCCGGGACGCCCGACTTCACGGCCCTGCTCGGCGGCCTGTGACCCCCTGACCGCGCGCCCCGGCCACCGGTGCTCCCGGCCGGGGCGCGCACCCCTGCCCGACCTGCGCCGGCACCCCGTCCGCACCGCGACCCGCCTTGCCCCCGGCAGGACCGTCGCGGCAGGATCGGGGGACCGACGACGACGGGGGAGCACCATGAGCCGCAGCACCACCGAGGACCGGGCCCCCGGACCCGGCGACCCGGAGCAGGGCGCGGCGCCCGCCGCCCCGCAGACCCTCGCCGTCCCCGTCGTCGAAGCGCTCGCCGACCACGCGCCCCGCCCCGACCACGACGTCGCGGCACCGCCCCGGCGCCGACCCGTCGGCATCGTGCGGGCACCGCAGCCCGCACCCGACGCCGCCCGCTTCACCACCGCACCCCGGTACCCCGCGATGTTCCACGTCGCCGGTGGCCGCCTCGTGTGGGACGGCACCCGCCTGCGGCTCGTGCGCGGCGACGACACCGTGGTGCAACCCGCCGGAAGGCCCGTCGTCACCGTCACCGGCGACGGCCCCACCGTCGCCGTCACCTGGCGCGACGACCAGCACCCCACCGCCCGGGCCACGCGCGCCGTCCTGCTCGAAGGTTCCTCCGCCCGGTTCGCACGCTTCGCCCGCTCCCTCGCCGCCACCCGCCCCGGCACCATCGAGCTCGACGACCGGACCGTGCCCTCCACCCGGCTCCCGCACCTGCGCCCCGACCGTGCCGGGACCGACCGCCGCCCCGGCGTGTTCACCCGCGCCCTGTGGCGGGTCGTCGGGCGCGCCACCACCGACCCGGCACCGACCGGCAGGGGAGCGGACCTCGTGACCCGGCTCGAACGCCTCGCCGCCCTCCACCGTGCCGGAGACCTCACCGACACCGAGTACGCACGCGCCAAGCAGGCCCTGCTCGGCTGACGCCACGACCGGGGGACGGGCCGCCGTCAGCTCCCCGTCGAACCCCACCCGGTCACGTCGACGACCGTCATCACCGACCGGCCGTCACGGAAGTCCCCGTACCGCACCCACACCGGCGTGACCCGCAGCAGCACGATGCCGTCGTCCAGCAACGACCCCGCGAACTGCGGGAACGCCGCCGCGTACGCCGCGGCGCAGCGCCGCCGGTCCGCACCGGCCGGGACGTCCGCCGTGCCCTCGCACTGCACGGTCGTCCCGTCCGTCCCCCCGACCGTCACGGCGACCCGCGGGTCCCGGGCCACGTTCGCCACCTTGCGCGACGACGCCCGCGCGTCGAACACCAGCTCGCCCGCGTCCGTCGCCGCCACGGCGAGGAACGCCGCCTGCGGGCCGCCGTCCTGGCCGAGAGACGCCACGACGCCCCACCCCTGAGAACGGACGAAGCCGACGAACGCCTCACGATCCATGCCGCCACCGTAGCGCCCGACGTGATATCCATCCTCGATGGATCTGTCCCGCCACCCGGCCCGACCCGCCCTCCTCGTCGGCGCCGCGCTCGTCGCCCTCGCCGCCTGCTCCGGACCCGTGACACCCCAGGACCTCGTCACCCGCCTCGCCGACGCACCCACCCCCGCCGACGCCCTCGTCGACACGATGACGCCCGACGAGATGGACCCCATCTCCGCGCGACGCCTCGGCGAGCTCGACGGAGCCACCTTCTACGCCGGGGCGGGCACCCGCGACGGGCAGGACGTCGTCTGCCTCGTCACCGTCGTCGAAGGCGACACCCCGGACGACGACGCCGGAGCCTCCACCTGCGGCCGCGTCACCGACCTCGACGACGGCCACCTCCGCGTGGAGTACGGCGACGCCCAGACGCTCGTCACCGCCGCCCTCGTCCCTGACGGGCTCCCCGCCGACCCCGACCTCACCCGGCTCACCCCCAACCTCGCCGCCCAGGTGTCACGCACCACCTGACCCCACGCACCACAGCAAGGCCACCCGCGCTCACCCCGCCAGCGACGCCTCGACCACAGCCAGGTCCCGCACCGCGAACCGGTGGTGCTCCCACTCCTCCTCGAGGATCACGTGCACGCACGACAACGTCGTCTCCGGATACTCCGGCGACCACGGGTTGCGACGCACCACCCCCAGGACCTCCGGCGTCACCCCCGCGAGGAAGTCCCGCACCATCGCCACCCGGCCCGCCCGCGCCTCCAGCACCTCGCCGAACGACGGCATCCCCGACGCGAGCACCGACAGGTCCAACCCGTCCTCCGCCGCCTGCGGACCCGGCTGTCCCAGAGGATGGAACGGCTGCTCCACCCCCAGCACCGCACGCCCCAACCACGCGTCCGTCGCCAGCACCAGGTGCCGCAGCGTCTGCGCGAACGACCACTCACCGTCCACCGACACGTCCACGGCGCTCGCGGGCAGCATCGACGCCCGCTCCAGCGTCGTCGCCCACGTGGACTCCAGCGCCGCCCACGCCGCCCGCAGACCCACCGGGTCCGCCGCCCGCCGCAGCTCCCGGCCCGGGAACCGCCGGTCAAGCTCCGCCTCCACGAACCCCCGCACGTCCACCCCGTTCACCAGCACCGGAGCATCCCCGTCCGCCAACCACGGCGCATCCACGTCCAGACCCTCCACCTGCGCACCCCGCACCACGACCCCCGACAGGTCCGGCTCCACGAACCGCGCACCCCGCAGGTCCACACCCTCGAACCTCGCACCCCGCAGATCGTCAGAACGAGTGAACCGGACCATGAACGCCTCCTCGGGAACGACCCGCCCGCCACGACCCGCCAGACCCGGGGGAGAGGACCCGCCGCCGCGACGACGCGACGCAGGAGACCCGGCCGGGGGAGAGGCACCAGCACCTCCCGGACGGACGACGAACGGGGACGACGTTCGCACCGTACGCCGCCCGACCCGCACCCCACCAGAGCACCCACGCCCACCGGCCCCACGACCTGGCCCACGCGCCCCCAGGGCTGGTGCCCCGACACCAGGCCGGGGGAGCATCGCACCATGCCGATCCTGCCCACCGACCGCGACCCCCGCCTCGTCACGATCCGCCGCGGAGGCACCCTCACCGACGAGGACCACCACCAGATCGCCCGATGGGCCGTCGACTGCGCCGAGCACGTCCTGCCCCTCTTCGAACACGCACGACCCGACGACACCCGACCCCGCGACGCCCTCGACATCGCCCGCGCCTGGATCCGCGGAGACGTCCCCATGAAGACCGCCCACACCACCGCCTTCGTCGCCAACGCCGCCGGCCGCGGCCAGGTCGCACCCGTCAAGTACGCGGCGCTCGCGGCCGGTCAGGCCGTCGCCGTGGCGCACGTCGCCGCTCACGGGCTGGGCGCAGCGGCGTACGCGATCCGCGCGGCCGCCGCGGACGCCGCAGCACGGGGGGAGGACGCCGAGGCTGCGCGGCTCGCGGAACGGGATCGGCAGCGCGATCGCATCCCGGCCGAGCTGCGCGAGCTCGTGCTCGACGACCAGCGGCGTCGCAGCCCGAGCTGCTGGCACGTGTTCGACGACTGACCCCGGGCCCGGCTCGGACGGGGCGACCAGAAGGGCCCGGGACACGAGCGCCCGGGCGCTCAGCCCAGGAGGTCCTCGTACGCGACGAGCGGGATCCGACCGTCCGCCGCGGCGGCGACCTGCTCGTCACCGGCCACGAGGACGTCTGCCTGGAGCGTCGCGACCGCGACGTACTCGGCGTCCGCCGTGTCGTCCGTACCGAGCTCGCGCGCGATGCGGAACGCCGTCGCGCGCGAGACGCGGTCACCGAGCAGGCGGATCCGCAGGGAGGCGACACCCTCGAGACGCTCGCGTGCCGTCTTCTCGTCGAGGACGCCGCGACGCACGTCCTGGTACAGCATCGAGAGCGCGTGGCTGCGCAGGACGGACGGGCCGACGAGCGGGCGGCGTGTGCCGAGGTGCACGTCGTCGTGCACGAGGCGCAGCGCGGTGACCGCGTCGATCGCGCAGCGGGTGGACGGTTCCAGGCCAGCGGATCCCATGAGGCCAGTACACACCTGAAGACCCCACGCAGGCGGGGTACGGAGAGGGCTGCTGGACTCTCCTCACGCCGCTCGACATGGCGCCGATAATGTACATTATGTCATTACGGCGTAACGAAGCGCCCTTCAGCGCATCACGAGGCGCCCCGGTGGACTCCCCTTCGGCATGGGCACGACGACGTACGCACCGCAGCTTCTCGCCCCCGCGGCCCGCGGAGACGACCGCCGACCGGCTGGGAGCGTCGTGCGATCCCTGCGGCGTGCGTCGCGGACCGGCATCGACACGACGGTCGCACCGGCGTCCTCGGATTCCATTTCGGCCATGCCGGCGTTCGCAGCCGCCGCACCTGACGCCCGTCGGTCCGGACGAGTCCTGACGACGTGCGCGACGCTCGCCTGGCTGCCGGTGCTCGTGCTGACCGTCCTGGTGTTCCTCCTGGTCGGCGCCGTGGGCGGTCTCGCGGCCGTCGGCGTGTGGGCCTGGCGCACGGTGTCCCCCGTGCGGACCCGGTCGGCCGGCGACGCCGACGAGGATCCCGACGGATCGGCGCTCCAGAGCCTGCCGCAGCTCCCAGGAGCTCCGTGCGGCCGACGGGTGGTTCGCGACCGCACCATTGGCTATAATGCGTAGAATCGGACATAGAGCCCAAACCATTGTGTTTAGGTCAACACCATGGTGACACGCGGGTGCCCGCGGTGACCGCGCATCAGGTGGTCCGCCGCTTCTCGGGTCACCCTCCCGCTGCCAGGTGCCCCGGAGTCGTCGATCCCCCGCCCCAGGCGAGGCTCCCCCTCCGTCACCGTGTACACCGACCACCGCGACGCCCCCTGCCGCCGCCGCACTCCCGGCGCGTGTGCCACCCTGTCCCGGTGCCCGACACTCCCCGACCGCTCCTCCCTCCCCCGCTGCCCGACCTCGTGGGCGCGCGCGTGCGGACCGTGCACGTCGTGACGCACCCGGAGGCGACGCACCACGTCGACGGGCTCGTCGGGGGCCAGCACGACTCCGACCTCACCCCCGCCGGGCTATGGCACGCGGAGCTCGTCGCGGCTGCGCTGCGCGCACGCGTCCCGGCCGGTGCGCGCACGGACGTCGTCACGTCCGACCTCCTGCGCACGCGCCGCACCGCGACCGCGATCGCCGCCGCGCTCGGCGGGGCGGCGCGCCTCGACCCGCGGCTGCGCGAGGCGTCCTACGGCGAGGCGGGCGGACGGCCCCAGGCGTGGCTCGACGCGCGGTTCGTCCCGCCGCCCGCCACGGGCGACCGGCTGCGGCACGACGTCGGTGTCGCGGGCGCCGAGACGCGCCTCGACGTCGCGCTGCGGGTGTACGCCGCGACGACGGACCTCCTGCGCCGCGACGTGGATCACCAGGTCGTCGTGACGCACGGCTTCGCGGCCACGTTCGTCGTCGCCGCCTGGATCGGGATGCCCGTGGAGGCCGCGGGGCACGTCGCCTTCCCGGTGCCGTCGGGCAGCATCACGACGCTGCGCGAGGACGGCCACTTCCACAACCGCGCCGTCGTCGCCGTCGGGGACGTCGCGCACCTGGCCCGCTGACCGCGGCGCCGGAGCGTGACGCCCGGCACGTCCGTGCAGGTCAGCACGCCGCACCCGAACAGCGGTGTGGGTGGCGCGGCCTAGGCTGACGGCGACCCGTCACCCAGGAGGCCCGCCCCATGGTCGCCCCGCCCCGCCTCGAGCGGATCACCGTCGCCGAGGCAGCCGACCGCTACCTCGCGTCCGTCGCCGCGCAGACCCTGCGCGGCATCCTGTCCCCCACGACGCGGCGCAGCTACGAGCGGGACGTCACGGAGTTCGCGCGCCTCGCGGGAGCCGCGCGCGTGCTGGACGACGTCACGGGCGAGGACGTCGACGACGTCCTGCTGCGCTACCAGACCACGCCCGACGGACGGTACGCCGACGCATCGCGCAAGCCCGGCAGCACGGGCCGCTCGGCAGCGACGGTCAACCGGTTCCGACAGTCGGTGACGCGCTTCTTCGCGCACGCCGCGCGCGAGGGCTGGGTGCAGGCGGACCCGATGCAGTGGGCCGCTCCCCCGGCCCGTCTGCGCGACGGGCTGCGCGTCGCCCGCACCGCGCTGTCCGCGGGCTCGGCGGCGTCGCTGCTCGAGGTGTCCGCCGCCCGCGCGCCCGGGGATCCTGCCGTCTCGCGCCGCGACCAGGACCTTCAGCTCCGCGACCGCCTCGTCGTCGCGCTCCTGCTGGTCCTCGGCCCGCGCGTGTCCGAGCTCGAGCGCGCGAACCTCGACGACTTCTCCCGCGAACCGGACCAGACGCGGTGGCGCATCCAGGGCAAGGGCGGCCACGTGCGCACCGTCACGCTGTCTCCCCCGCTCGCGGACGCGCTGGAGGAGTACCTCGCTCGCCTGCGCCCGACGCTCCTGGCGCGCCGGCCCGACGACCCGGACGCGCAGCGCGCCCTCCTGCTGTCGTGGCGCGGGCGTCGCATCGACGCCCAGGCTGTGCGCGGGCTGCTGCGGCGCTGCGTCGAGCGCATGCCCGCGCAGTACCGTCGCGAGGCGACGCCGCACGCGCTGCGCCACACGACCGCGACGCTGCTCGCCGCGGAGGGCTGGGACGTCAAGGTCGTGGCCGAGCTCCTCGGGCACGCGTCCATCGCGACCACGGGCGTCTACCTCGATCGCATCGAGGGCGAGCTGGCCGCCGCGATCCGGGCCCACCCGCTCTCCGCGGCGCTCGAGCCCAGCGAGGTCTGACCCGCCCAGCACGCGGGCGGTGCCGTCGGGGGCGCTGACACCCGCCGGGCGGGGCGTAGCGTCGCAGGCATGGCCCCGCTCCACCGGGTGGAGCTCCTCGCGCCGGACACGACCGTGCGCGCCGCTCGCGCAACCCGTCGCCCAGGTCGTCGCGGTCACCGTGGACCGCGCGGTCGTCGTCACCGGCGAGCGCGTCGTCGGCCTGGACGCGCTCTGGGGCGAGCGCGTGTGGTCGTGGCCGCGCCACGCTCGCGCTGGTCGTCCCCGACGGCTCGTCGCGGCGCTCGCGGACGCTCGCCGCCTCCCTCGACGACGGGGACGTGCGCTGGGACGTCGTCGGCGACGGCGACCCGTCCGGGCTCACCGCCCTGGCGGGGTACGTGGGGCACGTGGACGCGCGGTCGTCGCGCGTCGTCGTGCGGGAGCGGAGGCCGCGTGCGAGGAGGTCGTCCGCGTGCGAGAAGGTGTCGAGGGCGAGAGCCTGTCGGGAGACCGGCAGCCGTCCGGGCCGCCGGGCCGAGACCGAGGAGGGCGTCGTGCCGAAGCGTGACCCGGGTCCGAGCGTCAAGGACCCCGACCTGTACGAGAAGCTGCGGGACGAGGGCGACTCGAAGGAGAAGGCGGCCCGCATCGCGAACGCCGCGGCGGGCTCGTCGCGGTCGAGCGTCGGTCGCAAGGGCGGCAAGGCTGGCGACTACGAGGACTGGACCGTCGAGAAGCTGCGCAAGCGCGCCGCGGAGATCGGCATCGAGGGCCGGTCCTCCATGCGCAAGGCCGAGCTCGTGCGCGCGCTGCGCTCGCACTGAGGACGCACTGAGGAAGCACCGAGGAGGCGCTCAGGACACACCAGGAACGGTCCGAGGACGGGCCCGTGCGGGATCTCACCCGCGGCACGCCCGTCTTCCGGTCGCGCCCGGGGTGCCGCCCGCTACGGTGAGTGCGTGCACCTGTCCGCCGACTCCGCCCTGCGCACCGCCCGCCGTCTGCTCTCCCGTGCGCTCGTGGTGGCCGTCGCGGCACCCGTGACGGTCGCGGGCGTGCTCGTCACCGCGGACGCGATCCGCAAGCGCCGCAACACCACCGAGGCGTCGTTCCCGCGCTCGGCCCCCGCCGACGTCGAGGTCGCGGGCACCACGACGACCGTCTTCACGTACGGCGAGGACGTGTACCGGGAGATGCTCGGCGCGATCCGCGGTGCGCGGCGCCGCATCCTGCTCGAGACGTACATCTGGAAGGCCGACGCGCTCGGCGAGGAGTTCAAGCAGGCGCTCGTCGAGGCGAGCGAGCGCGGCGTCGAGGTGTTCGTCGTGTACGACGGCTTCGCGAACCTCGTCGTCCCGCAGGCGTTCTTCGACCTGCCCGAGCCGATCCACGTCATCCGCTACCCGGTGTTCCGCCCGGGCGTTCTCATGCTCAACGTGCGCAAGTCCGGCCGCGACCACCGCAAGATCCTCGTCGTCGACGACGAGATCGCGTTCGTCGGCGGCTACAACATCGGTGCCCTGTACGCGACGCAGTGGCGCGACACGCACGTCCGCCTCGTGGGGCCGAGCGCGTGGGAGCTGCGCAACGCGTTCGTCGACTTCTGGAACGCGAACCGCTCGTCGGACCAGCCGCTGCTCGCCGACCCGGGGTCGGTGCACTGGGAGCCGCGGCTGCGCGCGGCCCGCAACGCGCCGGCGCACCTCGTGTTCCCGATCCGCGGGATCTACCTCGACGCGATCGACCGCGCGAGCTCGCACGTCTACATCACGCAGGCGTACTTCATCCCGGACCGGGAGATCCTGGCCGCGCTGCTCGCGGCCGCGGCGCGCGGCGTCGACGTGCGGGTCCTCGTGCCCGAGCGCTCGAACCACGTGCTCGCCGACTGGCTGTCGCGCGGTCTGTACACGGCGCTGCTCAAGGGCGGGGTCCGCATCCACCTGTACCGCAACGCCATGGTGCACGCGAAGACCGCGACCATCGACGGCGCGTGGACCACGATCGGCACGGCGAACATCGACCGGCTGTCGCTCACGGGGAACTACGAGGTGAACCTCGAGATCACGGACCCTGGGGTGGCCGAGCAGATGGAGAAGGTGTTCGAGGTCGACCTGTCGAACTCGCGCGAGCTGACGCTCGACGAGTGGGACTCGCGCTCGGTGGCGGCGAAGCTCAGCGAGGTCGTCCTCACTCCCCTGCGCCCGCTGCTGTAGCAGCGCCGTCGTCGTCGCCGCCGGAGGGCGACGACGACGGCGAGCGGGGTCCGCGGCTCAGCGGGCCGGGTCGGAGCGCAGCACGTCGGCCGCCTCCTCCTCCGGGCGCGGTGGCACGGTCTCGTCGGCCTCGAGCAGCGCGACCTCGCCGAACTCCGGGTGCTCGTCGCGCAGCTCGCGCGCGACCGCGTCGGCCGCGCCGTCCAGCGCGCCGGCGGCGACGTCGAACGACTCCCCCGTCGCGAGCGGCCGGTACTCGTACGTGCCGCCGGTGCGCTGCTCGCCCAGGAGCCGGTTCACCAGGCCGTGCCCGACGTCCGACAGCAGGGCGTCGTGGACGGGGACCACGACCCGGGGGTCGAGCGCGCGCACGAAGTCGATCGTCTCGGCGAGCTTGAGCCACGGCGCCGAGACCGGTGCCAGCAGCACGTCGAGCCGACGTCCGCCCAGCACGCCCGGGTCCGGGGCGTCGAACGAGTCGCCCGGGTGCAGGAGCGTCGCGCCGTCCCCGCGCACGAGGTAGGTCACGTTCGCGATCCGTGGGATGTCCGGGTGGATCACCGCGTGCCGCCCGCCGCCGACCACGACCTCCAGACCGCCCAGGTCCAGGCCGTCCCCCGGAGCCACGACGTGCACGCGCGACGCCGCGCCGTCGGGCAGCGACGGACGCACCGCGGCGGCCACCTCCTCCGGCGCCCACACCGTGAGCTCCGGCCGGGCCGCGAGGGCGTCGCCCAGGGCGCCGGTGTCCACGTGGTCGGGGTGCTGGTGGGTGAGGAGCGCCGTGCCGGCGTCCGCCAGCGCTGCCGCGGCGTCGCTGAACGTGCCCGGGTCGATCGCGACGACCTGACCGCCGTGGCGCACGGTGACGCACGCGTGACCGTGGAACGTGACCTGCATGGATCCTCCTCGAGTCGTCCTTGCCCGCCCGCTCGTGCGGGGTCGGCCCCTCAGCCCACCACGAGGACGAGGTCGCCGCCCTCCAGCTGCTGCACCGCGCCGATCGCGACCCGCTGGACGGTGCCCGCGACGGGGGTCGTGATCGCGGCCTCCATCTTCATGGCCTCGACGGTCGCGACCGTCTGCCCCGCCTCGACGACGTCGCCCACGACGACGACCGGCGTCACCGCACCCGCGAACGGCGCCGCGACCTGGCCCGGCTGGGTCGCGTCCGCCTTCTCGGCGGTGCGCGCGTCGACGTCCACCGCACGGTCGCGCACCTGGATCGGGCGCAGCTGGCCGTTGAGGGTGAACATCACCGTGCGCATCCCGCGCTCGTCGGGCGTGCCGATCGCCTCGAGGCCCACGAGCAGGCGGACGCCCTTGCCGAGCGCGACCGCGACCTCCTGCCCAGGCTCCAGCCCGTACAGGTACGTGGGGGTGTCGAGGACCGACACGTCCCCGTACGCCTGCCGCACCTGCTCGAACTCCTTCGTCGGGCCCGCGAAGAGCAGGTGGTTGAGCCGACGACGGCGCACCTCCCCCTCCTGCGCGAGCTCCGCCTCGTCCTCGGCCGAGAGCGGCGTGACCCCGGCGCGCGCCGCACGGCCGGCGAGGGCGCGCGACCGGAACGGCTCCGGCCAGCCCCCGGGCGGGTCGCCCAGCTCGCCGCCCAGGAACCCGACCACGGAGTCCGGGATGTCGAACGACTGCGGGTCCGCCGCGAACTCCGCCGGGTCCGCGCCCGCCGCCACGAGGTGCAGCGCGAGGTCGCCCACGACCTTCGACGACGGCGTCACCTTCACCAGCCGCCCGAGGATCCGGTCCGCGGCCGCGTACATCGCCTCGATCTGCTCGAACCGGTCCCCCAGGCCCAGCGCGATCGCCTGCTGGCGCAGGTTCGACAGCTGCCCGCCCGGGATCTCGTGCTCGTACACGCGGCCCGTCGGCCCCGGCAGGCCCGACTCGAACGGCGCGTACACGCGGCGCACCGCCTCCCAGTACGGCTCGAGGTCCGCGACCGCCGCCAGCGACAGCCCGGTGTCGCGCTCGGTGTGCTCCAGCGCGGCGACCAGCGCCGACAGCGGCGGCTGGCTCGTCGTCCCGGCCATCGCGGCGCTCGCGGCGTCGACCGCGTCGACGCCCGCCGCGGCGGCGGCGAGCAGCGTGGCCATCTGCCCGCCGGACGTGTCGTGGGTGTGCAGGTGCACGGGCAGGTCGAACCGCTCGCGCAGGGCCGTCACGAGGCGGCTCGCGGCGGCGGGGCGCAGCAGCCCGGCCATGTCCTTGATCGCGAGGACGTGCGCGCCGGCGTCGACGATGCGGTCCGCGAGGCGCAGGTAGTAGTCGAGCGTGTACAGGTCCTCGGCCGGGTCGAGCAGGTTGCCCGTGTAGCACAGCGCGACCTCGGCGACCGTCGTGCCGGTCGCGCGCACGGCCTCGATGGCGGGCCGCATCTGGTCGACGTCGTTGAGCGCGTCGAAGATCCGGAACACGTCGATGCCCGTGGCCGCGGCCTCCTCCACGAACGCCTCCGTGACACGCGTCGGGTACGGCGTGTACCCGACCGTGTTACGGCCGCGCAGGAGCATCTGGATCGCGAGGTTCGGCATCGCGGCGCGCAGGGTCGCGAGCCGCTCCCACGGGTCCTCCCCGAGGAAGCGCAGCGCGACGTCGTACGTCGCCCCGCCCCACGCCTCCACCGACCACAGCTGCGGCGTCGCCCGCGCCACGTACGGCGCGACGGCCGCCAGGTCGTGCGTGCGCACGCGCGTCGCGAGCAGCGACTGGTGCGCGTCGCGGAACGTCGTGTCGGTGACGCGCAGCCGCTGCTCGCCGCGCAGCGCCCGCGCGAACCCCTCCGGGCCGAGCTCGAGGAGCTGCTGGCGCGACCCGGGCGGGGGCGCGACCGTCAGGTCGAACGCCGGCAGCTTCGCCGCGGGGTCGCTCGTGGCCCGCGGCTCCCCGTGCGGCCGGTTCACGGTGGTGTCCCCCACGTACGCGAGCAGGCGGGTGCCACGGTCCGCGCTCTCGCGCGCCGCGAGCAGCTCGGGCCGCTCGTCGATGAACGACGTCGCGACGTTGCCCGCGACGAACTCCGGGTCCGCGAGGACCGCCTGCAGGAACGGGATGTTCGTCCGGATGCCGCGGATGCGGAACTCCGCCAGCGCACGACGCGCGCGCCGCACCGCCGTCGGGAAGTCCCGACCGCGGCACGTGAGCTTCACCAGCATCGAGTCGAAGTGGCCCGACACGACGGACCCCGCCGTCGCCGTCGCCCCGTCCAGCCGGACGCCCGCCCCGCCCGGGGACCGGTAGGCGATGATCCGGCCCGTGTCCGGGCGGAACCCGTTCGCCGGGTCCTCCGTCGTGATCCGGGTCTGCAGCGCGGCGCCGTTGACGCGCACGTCCTCCTGCCGGATGCCCAGGTCCGCCAGCGTCTCGCCCGCCGCGATCCGCATCTGCGCGGACACGAGGTCGACGTCGGTGACCTCCTCGGTCACCGTGTGCTCCACCTGGATGCGCGGGTTCATCTCGATGAACACGTGCTGCCCCGCACGCTCCCCGACCGTGTCGAGGAGGAACTCGACCGTGCCCGCGTTCTGGTACCCGATGTGCCGCGCGAACCGCACCGCGTCCGCGCACAGCGCGTCGCGGACCGCCGGGTCGAGGTTCGGCGCCGGCGCGATCTCGATGACCTTCTGATGACGACGCTGCAACGAGCAGTCCCGCTCGTACAGGTGCACGACGTTCCCGGCGCCGTCCGCGAGGATCTGCACCTCGATGTGCCGCGGCCGCAGCACCGCCTGCTCCAGGAACACCGTCGGGTCGCCGAACGCGCCGTCCGCCTCGCGCATCGCCGCGGCCAGCGCCTCGGGCAGGTCCTCGCGCACGTCGACGCGCCGCATCCCGCGACCGCCGCCGCCTGCGACCGCCTTGACGAACACCGGGAACCCGATCTCGTCCGCGGCCGCGACGAGCTCGTCGACGTCCGCCGACGGCTCGCTCGACGCGAGGACCGGCAGCCCCGCCTCGCGCGCCGCCTTGAGCGCCCGCACCTTGTTGCCCGCGAGCTCGAGCACCTCCGCCGGCGGACCGACGAACGTCAGCCCCGCGTCCGCGCACGCCCGCGCCAGGTCGGGGTTCTCCGAGAGGAACCCGTACCCGGGGTAGACGGCGTCCGCACCCGCCTCCCGGGCGACCCGCACGATCTCCTCGATGTCCAGGTACGCACGCACCGGGTGACCGGGCTCCCCGATGAGGTACGCCTCGTCGGCCTTGAGCCGGTGCTCGGAGTTGCGGTCCTCCTGCGGGAACACCGCGACGGTGCGGGACCCCAGCTCGTAGGCGGCGCGGAACGCCCTGACGGCGATCTCCGCGCGGTTGGCGACCAGGACCTTCGAGAACACCGGCACTCCATCCGTCGACCGTGCGGCGTCACGGCGCCGGGGAGGGCGTCACGCACCGCGCGTACCGGCCGATCCTCCCACGGCGCCGCCGGACGGGTCGCCGCACCCGCTGTGACGTGGTCCACACGCCTCTCAGGGGTGCGTCGGCGCTCGCGGCCGGTCCTCGTGCGGCCCGGCCGGGCGGCAGGGTCAGCCCGCGGTGCGGGCCCGACGGCGCTGGGCGAGCTCGTCCTGCGGGCTCGTCGCGGTGCCGTCCTCGTCGTCGAGGGACTCGGTCGGCAGCTCGGCGAGCGTGCCCTCGACCTCGCGCCACACGCGACCGACGGCGATCCCGAACACGCCCTGCCCGCCCTGGACGAGGTCGACGACCTCGTCGGGCGAGGTGCACTCGTAGACGCTCGCGCCGTCGCTCATGAGCGTGATCTGCGCGAGGTCGTCCACGCCGCGCTCGCGCAGGTGCTCGACGGCGGTGCGGATCTGCTGGAGCGACACCCCGGTGTCGAGCAGGCGCTTGACGACCTTGAGCACGAGGATGTCGCGGAAGCTGTACAGGCGGTGGGAGCCGGACCCGGACGCCGGGCGGACGGTGGGCTCGACGAGGCCCGTGCGGGCCCAGTAGTCGAGCTGGCGGTACGTGATGCCTGCCGCACGGCACGCCGTCGGGCCGCGGTAGCCGGTGGTGGTGTCCTGCTCGGTGATGTCCTCACCGAAGAGGAGGCCCTGCGCGCCCTGCGGAACTGCCGCGCCGACACCGACGCTCGCCTCACCGCTGCTGTTCACTGTCGCCTCCTGGGGTGATGTCACGACCAAACTATGGGCGCCGTCGGGGGCCGTCAACGACCGACGCCCCGGGGGGTGCGGGCGTGTCGCGCCCGCGACGTCGTCGCGCCGACCGCTGAACCCTCGACCTGAGGTCGAAGGTCCATGTTGTCCTGTGTGTCCCCGAAGCCTCGACCGCGGCCCGAGAGTCGGGTCGCTCGCACCGGGGACCGTCCCTACTCGTCCACCGAGAAGTCCTCGGGCTGGACGTGGTCGAGGAAGTCGCGGAACTTCTCGACCTCCTCCTGCTGCGCGAGGTCGACGACCTCGACGCCTGCTGTCGCCACGACCTCCGCCGAGCACAGCACGGGGCTCCCGGTACGCACCGCGACCGCGATCGCGTCCGACGCGCGCGAGTCGAGCCGCACGCCGTTGCTGAGGACGAGCTCGGCGAAGAAGATGCCGCCGTCGAGCGCGACGATCTCCGCCCGTTCCAGGCGGACGTCCACGGCGTCGAGCAGGTCCCGCAGGAGGTCGTGCGTCATGGGCCGTGGCGTGGGCAGCCCTGCCTGCGCCATGGCGATCGCGCTCGCCTCGCGGGGGCCGATGACGATCGGCACCACGAGCTCGGACGCGTCGTCGAGCAGCAGCACCACGATCTCCTGGTCGCGCTGCTGCTGTCGGACCCCCAGCACCTCCACCGGGACCATCGGGACGTCGTCGCTCACTCCTCCACGGTACGACTCCGCCCGGTATCCGGCAGGGGGTGGGCACGGGTCCCGGCGGGAGGGCGAGGGCCTCAGCGGGTGAGGTCGTCGACGCCCTGGCGCACGAACACGGTGTGCAGCTGCGCGCACAGCTCGCCGACCTCGGAGGCGACGGTGCCGGCGTGGGCGCGCGCGGACGGGCTCTGCTGGCCGCGCCACGGCGAGACGACCTGCTGGACGAGGCTCACGTGGCGGTCCGCGGCGGTGCGCAGGGAGCGCAGGTGGCGCGGCTCGATCCCGTAGTCCGCGAGGCCCGCGGCGAGCACGACGACGTCGAGCGAGCGCGCGTCGAGCTGCCCGCCCGGTGCCTGGCGCAGCACGCCGGCCTCGATGAGGCCCTCGACGAGCTCGCGCTCGACGCCGGCGGCCGAGACGAGCGCGTCCACGGTGTACCGCTGGCGGACGGCGGCCGAACCCGGCTCGCCGTCGGTGGTCGCGAGACGGGGGGCGAGCGCCTCGACGTCGGTCCCGGCGTCGAGCGCGGCGAGGCGGTCCTTGATGACCTTCAGCGGCAGGTAGCGGTCACGCTGCTCGACGAGGACGTAGCGCAGCCGCTCGACGTCGGCGGGGCTGTACTGGCGGTAGCCCGACGCGGTGCGCACCGGCTCGATGAGCCCTTGCTCCTCGAGGAAGCGCAGCTTGGAGTGGCTGACGTGGGGGAACTCGGCCCGCAGTGCGCGCAGCACGTCGGAGATGCGCATGGTCGCGCGGCGCGAGATCCCTTGCGGCCACGGCTCGGGCCCGTCCGCGGGCTCCGGGGCCGTGGCGTGCGCGGCGCCCGTGGACGTGTTCACGACGGGGAGGCCGCCCCGCCCGCCGACGCCCCCGCGTGCGGGCTGGCGTGGAACGTGAGCCGGTACTTGCCGATCTGGACCTCGTCGCCCGTGCCGAGGACGACCGCGTCGATCCGGCTGCGGTTCACGTAGGTGCCGTTGAGGGACCCGACGTCGCGCACCACGAAGTGCTCGCCCTCGCGCACGAACTCGGCGTGCTTGCGGGACACCGTGACGTCGTCGAGGAAGATGTCGGCGTGCTCGGAGCGCCCCGCGACGGTGCGCTCGGCGTCGAGGAGGAAGCGCGAGCCCTGGCCGGGGCCGCGCTGCATGATGAGCAGGGCCGAGTGGCGGGGCAGGGCGGCGACGGCAGCGTGCTCCTCGGGGCTCAGGCCACCGGGCTGCACGCCTTCCTCGATCGGGGCCTCGATCCGGCCGAAGCTGACCGTCGTGTCGCTGCCCGCCCGGTTCGGCACCTCAGGACCGCCTGGGACACTCATCACGCCTCCTCGGGGCTCACGCACGTCGTGCTCGAGCTCGGAAACCGCACCGGGGGACGCGCCCCCGTGGTGCGGGAAACTGGTGCTCGAAAACTACTACACCCGCAGGTCACGCTGTGCGTGCGACCCTCGGTCGTCCCAACCTACCCCGGGCCGTGGGCCTGCGGGAAGCCGGGTCACTCGTCGGCAGGGACGGGGGTCGCGTACCGGGGTTCGCGGGGCTCGACGGTCGCGGTGACCTCGGCCCGGTCCTGCTGGGTGACGGTGGTGCGCGCACCGTCGGCGCGCAACGACGCCATGGCACCGCCGGGGATCTCGAGCGCGGTCTCGAGCGTCGAGGGGTCGCCGATCGCGGTCCACCGGTACGGGGACGAGATCACCTGCCCGTCGACGACGACGCCGTCGGAGGTGTCCTCGAAGTAGCTGCTCGCGACGAGTCGGACGCCGTTGACCTCCATGGCCTCGGCGCCGGCGTTGCGCAGCTCCTCCAGCACGTTGAACAGCCCGAACGCCTCGAGCGGCTCGGCGCCCTCGACGACCTCGATCTCGACGCCGGGGCCTGCGGCGGGGAGCCGGCCGGAGAGGATGCCGAGCGTCTCGGCCTGCTGCTCGGCGAGCTCGAGAGCGGCGCGCTCGCGGCCGGAGCCGGACTGCAGCTCGTCGCGCGTGGCCTCGAGCGAGGACACCTGGTCCTCGAGCTCGCCGGAGCGCTGGGTGACGTCGTCGAGCAGCCGCACGAGGTCGCTCTGGCGCAGGGAGGACAGCTGGTCCTCCTGCGTCTGGCTCACCTGGACGACGAGCGCGAAGCCGAGCAGCGCGCACAGGACGCCGACCATGACCTGGGAGCGCGACGCGCGCGGGCGCATGGCCCGGCCGAGCCCGCGCAGCCCGCGCGGCTCGGGCTGGGTGGGGGTTCCGTGGCGCCCGACGGCGGCCGTCGCCCCGGTGACCGGTTCCGGTTCGGGGATGGTCGTGCTCGAGGGCTCGTCCGGACGCGCGGCGGTGGGGCGGGTGGCCGGCTCGGGCGTGCCGCCGCCGGGCGTGGTGTCGCCGGGCGTGGTGTCGGCCGGCGTGGTGTCGGTGGCGGGCGCGTCGTGGGGCTGGTCGGTGCGGTCGGCGGGTGCGGGGCGCTCCCCTGCGCCGGTGGCCCCGTCCGGGGCGCCCGGCGTCTCGTCGTGCCCGGCCGGCTCGTCGGACGAGGTCACGGGGTCGCCGGGGACCGCGGCGGGCTCGACGGGGTCGTCGTCGTGGGGCGTGGCCGACGGCGCGGCCGCGGCCGGGTGAGCCTCAGCCGGGTCGGTCGTGGCCGGGGTGGCGGGGGCCTCGCCGGTGGCGTCCGCGCGGGGCGCGACGGGCTCCGCGGGTGCGACAGGCTCGGCGTCGTGGGGGTCGTCCGCGGCGGTGTCGGCACCAGGAGCGTCAGGGGTCGCGTCATCGGGGGCGTCGGCGTGCGCGACGTCGGTGGTCGCCGGTCCGGTCGCGTCGTGGTCGGCGTCCGGCCCGGTCGTGTCGTGGGTCGGGGGCTCGGTGCCCGGCTCGGCGGGGGCGCCTGCGTCGCCGCCGGCGGGCGCGGCGGGGTGCTCGGGCCGGTCGCCGGGAGCCTGGTCGCGGGGGTCGCGGCTCATGCTCACGCCTTGAAGATGTGGCGCCGGATCGCGGCGGCGTTGGAGAAGATGCGGATGCCGAGGACCACGACGACGGCGGTCGAGAGCTGGCTGCCGACGCCGAGCTGGTCGCCGAGGAACACGATGAGGGCGGCGACGACGACGTTCGACAGGAACGACACGAGGAAGACCTTGTCGTCGAACAGGCCGTCGAGGCGGGCGCGCAGGCCGCCGAAGAGGGCGTCGAGGGCGGCGACGACGGCGATGGGGAGGTAGGGCTGCAGCGACACGGGCACGGTGGGTTGCAGGACGAGGCCTGCGACGATGCCCACCACCAGTCCGACGACTGCGATCATTCGACGATCTCCTGCCCTGTCTCGTGCGGTGCGGGTGGGGTCCCGGACCCGTCGGTCGTGCCCGGCGCGGGCCCGGTCTCCTCGGCGGGTGCGTCGGAGTCTACGGTCGTCTCGGGGGCGTGCGCGAAGAACAGCGTGGGTGCGGACCGGCCGGGCAGGTCGAGGCGGCTCTGCGTGGTCACGCCGGAACGGATGCCGTACTGGCTGCCGAGGAGCTGGAGGAAGTCGGACGTCCCGGACCGCAAGAGCGAGGTGCGCATCGCGTCGGGGTCGCCGATCGCCTCGACGCGATAGGGGCCGACGAGGGGCTGCAGGTCGACGAGCACGGCGTCGCCGGCGCTGCGGATCGCGGACAGGCCGGTGAGCCGCTGGTCGTTGATCGCGACGGCCTCGGCGCCGCCGGCCCACAGGGCGTTGACGACGCGCTGCAGGTCGGAGTCGTGCACGAGGGTGCTCGCGTCGGTGGCCCCGGAGGACAGGCCCCCGCTGGTGTCGTCGAGGGTGACGACGACGCCCTGGCCCTCGACGGCCTGCGTGCCGGTGAGCGCGCCCTCCTGCTGGAGGCCGTCGAGCACGTCGGCGCTCGCGCCGCTCAGGGCCGCGCCCTGGAGCTGCTCGATCTCGCCGGAGAGCTCCGCGCCGCGCGCCGAGAGCTCCTCGGCGGTGGCCTGGCGTTCGAGGATCTCCTGCTCCAGGGTCTCGCGCGCGGCGATGACGCCGGGCTGCGGGGCGCGCAGCTGCACGGCGGCGGCGGTCGTGACGACGCCCAGGACGACGGCGAGGGCGACGAGCGCGACGGTGCCGGTGCGCCCGCGGTGCGGGGTCTGTCCGGCGGCGCGGCGTGCGGCCGCGGCGGCGTACCCGGGGTCGAGGGGGCGGTGCATGACCTCGTTGAGGAGGGTCATGGACGCGTCGACGGGCGCGCGGCGCGCGGGGCCGTGCTGGTCCGGTCGCGTGTCGGTCACGGCGTCTCCTTCGTCGCGGGCCCGGGCCGGTCGGTGCGGGCGGCGCGGTCGTGCAGGACGAGCGCCCGGGTCTGCAGCACGTACTGCGCGCCCGCGAGCCAGTACAGGCCCACGCCCCACCAGGTGAACGCCCATCCGGTGACGGCGGCGATGTCGCCGAGCCAGCCGGGCATCTCCGCGAGCAGCAGCAGCGGGAACGCGTACAGCAGCGCGAAGGTGCCCGCCTTGCCCGCGAAGCTCACGGGCAGCGGCCCGTAGCCGTGGCGGGCGAGCAGCGGCAGGAGGCCCGCGAGGAGGAGGTCGCGCGCGACGATCGCGACGACGAGCCACACGGGCACGACGTCGCGCCACGCGAGCCCGAGGAGGGTGACGAGGATGAAGAGACGGTCGGCGGCGGGGTCGAGCATCTGCCCGAGGCGGCTCACCTGGTTCAGGCGGCGCGCCAGCACGCCGTCGAGCCAGTCCGACGCGCCGGAGACCGCGAGCACGAGCAGGGCCCACACGTCGTCGCCGCGCACGATGAGCACCGCGAACACGGGCACGAGGAGCAGCCGCAGGAGGCTGATGACGTTCGGGACGGTCAGGACGCGCGAGCTGACCTGCTGCCCTGCCGTCACACCCACCGCCCCGTGCTCACGTCGCGCCGTCGCGGCGACCTGCCGCGCGCGACCATCCTACGTACCGTGCCCGGTGACCTCGGCCCTCATTTCCGGGCGCGGCGACCGGGTGGGCCCGAAATCACCCGCTTCGCCCGGTGCCCGGGGTCGGTGGTGCGTCGGCGGTGCGGGTGCGGGTGAGGGACGTCACCGGCCTCGGGCCCGCGGCCTGCCCGCACGCTCCGGTACGATGGGTGCACCTCTGGAGTTCGTCGCTCGTCCCGCGTGTGTCCGTGAGAGTGGCCGATCCCCCCTGATCTCCCCGATCGTGGTGGTGGCCGGCCTGGTGTGTTCGGGAGTGCGACCTGCGAGAACCGACCCGGTGACCGCACGCCACTCCACACCCCGAGACGAACGGTCCTCACCCTTTCATGACTGCTGACGTCGTCGTGCCCGCGCACGCCCTCGACCACTCCACCGACACCTCCCCCGCCGTCGCGGAGCAGACCGCTCCCGCCGGCCCCGTGTTCTCCGACCTCGGCCTGCCGGCTCCCCTCGAGCGCGCCGTCGCCGACCTCGGGTTCGTCACCCCGTCCGCGATCCAGGCCGAGGCCATCCCCGCGCTCCTCTCGGGCCGCGACATCACCGGCGTCGCACAGACCGGCACCGGCAAGACCGCCGCGTTCGGCCTCCCGCTGCTCGCCGCGATCGACCCCACGCTGCGGCGCGTGCAGGCCGTCGTCCTCACCCCGACGCGCGAGCTCGCGATGCAGGTCGCCGACGCCGTCGAGTCGTTCGCCGCGCACCTGCCGAAGGTCGACGTCGTCGCCGTGTACGGCGGCTCGCCCTACCAGCCGCAGCAGCGGGCGCTCGCGGCCGGCGCGCAGGTCGTCGTCGGCACGCCCGGGCGCGTCATCGACCACATCGAGCGCGGCACCCTCGTGCTCGACGACGTGCGGTTCCTCGTGCTCGACGAGGCCGACGAGATGCTGCGCATGGGCTTCGCGGAGGACGTCGACACGATCTTCTCCCGCGCGCCGCGCGAGCGTCAGGTCGCGCTGTTCTCCGCGACGATGCCCGCCCCGATCCGTCGCGTCGCGAACGAGCACCTCACCGACCCGGTCGAGATCGCCGTCGCGCGCCAGTCCTCCACGGTGACGAGCGTGCGCCAGACGTACGCCGTCGTGCCGTTCCGCCACAAGACCGGCTCCCTCGTGCGCGTCCTGGCCACGTCCGACGCCGAGGCCGCGATCGTGTTCACCCGCACGCGCGGCGCCGCGGAGGAGGTCGGGTCCGCGCTCGTCGAGCGCGGCATCTCCGCCGCGACCATCTCCGGCGACGTCGCGCAGAAGGAGCGCGAGCGGATCGTGGAGCGCCTGCGCTCCGGTGCGCTCGACGTCCTCGTCGCGACCGACGTCGCCGCGCGCGGCCTCGACGTCGACCGCATCGGCCTCGTCGTGAACTTCGACCTGCCGGGCGAGCCCGAGGCGTACGTGCACCGCATCGGCCGCACCGGGCGCGCGGGCCGCACCGGCGAAGCCCTGAGCTTCGTCACCCCGCACGAGCGCGGGCGCCTGCGCGCGATCGAGCGCACGACCCGCACCCCGCTGCAGGAGATCGAGATCCCCTCCCCCGCGGACGTGTCCGCGCACAAGGTGCGGGCCCTGCTCGGGCAGGTCCCCGCCCGCCAGGAGGCGGGCCGCCTGTCGATGTACGCCGACATGGTGCGCACCTTCCTCGCCGAGCACGACGTCGACCCCGTCGACCTCGCCGCGGCCATGGCGGCGCTCGCGGTCGGTGACGACGGCCCTCGTGCCCGCGAGGAGCAGGAGCGGTTCGAGGCCGAGCGTGCTGCGGCGCGCGAGCAGGCGAAGACGCGTCGCACGGAGCGCACGGGTGAGCGCCCGTCGCGCGGCGACCGTGCGTCGGGCCGGCGCGAGGGCGACGGGACGCGCGGCATCCGCCGCGACGCCGTCGGGACGCGCTACCGCCTGTCGGTCGGCCACAAGGACGGCGTGATGCCCGGCGGCATCGTGGGCGCGCTGACGAACGAGGCGGGCCTGGCCGGGTCGGACGTCGGCAAGATCGACATCTTCCCGTCGTTCTCGCTGGTGGACATCACCGCACCGCTCGACGCGGTCACCATGGACCGCATCTCGCGGGCCCGGGTCGCGGGCAAGGCGCTGCGCATCCGTCTCGACGAGGGCGCGCCCGCGTCCCGCGGCCCGCGGGCCGGCCACGGGCCGTCGGGTCGTCGTGACGAGCGTCGTGACCGCTTCGACCGTGCCGACGACCGGGGCGAGCGCAAGCCGCGCCACCGCGCCGCGTTCTGACCCGCACCTGCCGGCGGTAGACCCGCCCGCGCACGACGACGGCCCCCGGATCTCCACGATCCGGGGGCCGTCGTCGTCGGTGCGGGGGTGCCCGAGGCGGGCACGGGAGCCGCGCGCCTGCGGCGGTCCTTACTCGCGGGCCTCGCCGTGCGCCTGGACCAGGGCGGCGAGGCGACGCGACTCCGCCTCGCCGCGGGCGCCGTCGGCCCGTTGGATGCCCATGACGGCGAGCGTCGACCCGTCCGCGAGGTCGAGGCGCACCCAGGCGTCGCCCGAGCCGAACCGCACCGACACGATCTGCGGCCACGCGAGGCGGCGCGTGTAGATGACGTTGCGCACCCGCAGGCCCTCGCGCGTCGGGACCGCGTGCACGCCGCCCAGGCGCCACAGCAGCCACGCCGCGAACAGCGCGAACGCCGCGATCGACAGCCGGTTCACCCACGACGTGCCGAGCGGCCCCGTCGCGGACAGCCCCACCACGACGCACCCGCCGACGACGACCACGCCCGTCGCCCACGCCGACACCAGGCCGAACCTCGGCCGGAACGTGCGGTACGGGTCGTCGTCGCGGTCGCCCGGCAGGCCGGGGTCGGGGAACGGGTCGGTGCTCATGCCGCCACCGTCTCACACCCTCCGGCGGCCCACCGGGGACCAGGGCTCAGAGGCGCGAGGCGTGGATCCGGGTCACGAGGATCGCGCGCGCCCCGACGTCGTACAGGGCGTCCATGACCTGGTTCGTGCGGTCGCGGCGCACCATCGCGCGCACCGCCGCCCAGTCCCGGTCGTGCAGCGGGGACACCGTGGGCGACTCCAGGCCCGGCGTGATCGCGACCGCACGGTCCACGAGCGACACCGGCACGTCGTAGTCCATGAGGACGTACTCGTGCGCCGTCAGCACACCCTGCAGACGACGGGACAGCACCTCCACCCCCGCCGGGACGTCCTCCTCCGCAACCTTGCGCGGCCGGATCAGCACCGCCTCCGACACCAGGATCGGGTCGCCGAACACCTCCAGGCCCGCGCCCCGCAGCGTCGTACCCGTCGACACCACGTCCGCGACGACGTCCGCCACCCCGAGCTGCACCGCCGACTCGACCGCACCGTCCAGGTGCACCACCGTCGCGTCCACCCCGTGCGCCCGCAGGTGCCCCTCCACGAGGACCTCGTACGACGTCGCGACCCGCAGCCCCTGCACCTGCTCCAACGACGTGATCGTCCCCGCCGGAGCCGCGTACCGGAACGTCGACCCCCCGAACCCGAGCTGCATGTGCTCCACCGCGTCCGCGCCCGAGTCCAGCAGCAGGTCCCGCCCCGTCACCCCGACGTCGACCGTGCCCGACCCCACGTACACCGCGATGTCGCGCGGGCGCAGGAAGAAGAACTCGGCGTCGTTGTCCGGGTCCGCCAGCACCAGCTCGCGCGGGTCACGACGCTGGCGGTACCCCGCCTCGCGCAGCATCTCGACGGCGGGCTCGGACAGGGACCCCTTGTTGGGGACGGCGATACGCAGCATGACAGGACCTTCGTTCAGGGGATCGGGCAGGAAGAGGGGAACAGCAGGGACGAGCGAGGGGCGAGCGGCGCTCGCGGCCGGGAGCGGGGACGCTCACCGGCGCGGCCGCTCACAGATGCTCGTACACGTCCTGCAGGCTCAGACCCTTCGCCAGCATGAGGACCTGCAGGTGGTAGAGGAGCTGGGAGATCTCCTCCGCCGTCTTCACGTCGCCCTCGTACTCGGCGGCCATCCACACCTCGGCGGCCTCCTCGACCACCTTCTTCCCGATCGCGTGCACGCCGGCGTCCAGCTCCGCGACCGTGCCGGAACCGGCAGGTCGCGTCGTGGCCTTCTCGGACAGCTCCGCGAACAGGGACTCGAACGTCTTCACGCGCTCCAGGGTATCCGCCACCCGGACCCGGCCGGGGCGTGTCCGCCCAGCGGGCACACCCCGACCGTTCGCGTCACAGGTCACAGGTCACAGGTCGCGCAACGCCACGACCGTCGCGACCGCCGCCTCCGCCGCCTCCGCACCCTTGTCCTCGCGCGACCCCTCCAGACCCGCCCGGTCCAGCGCCTGCTGCTCGTCGTCGCACGTCAGCACACCGAACCCCACCGGCACGCCCGTGCGCACGCTCACGTCCGTCAGACCCGACGTCGCCGCCTGGCACACGTACTCGAAGTGCGGCGTCCCCCCACGGATCACCACCCCCAGCGCCACCACCGCGTCCGCACCGTGCTCCACCGCACGCGCCGCCGCCACCGGCAGCTCGAACGACCCCGGCACCCGCACCACGCTCACGTGCGACACGTTCGCTGCCGCCAACGCCCGGCGCGCCCCCGCCAGCAACCCGTCCATCACCTCCGTGTGCCAGCTCGCCGCGACCACCGTCACCCGCAGCCCCGACCCGTCCACGCTCAACCTCGGCGCACCCGCCCCGCTCATCCCTCGTCCTCCTTCGTCTCCTCGGCACCGGACCCGTCGCCCGGCCCTCCCACGGCAGTCCCGTCCGGGACCGCCACCGTGTCCAGCAGATGACCCATCGCCACCTTCTTCGTCACCAGGTACGCCCGGTTGTGCTCCCCGTGACCCACCTCGATCCGCTCCGCACCCACCACCTCGATGCCCGACGCCACCAGACCCGTCACCTTCGCCGGGTTGTTCGTCAGCAACCGCACCCGCGACAACCCCAGGTCCGCCAGGATCGCCGCCGCCGCCCCGTACTCCCGCCGGTCCACCGGCCACCCCAGCTCCAGGTTCGCCTGCACCGTGTCCAGACCCGCGTCCTGCAGCTCGTACGCACCGATCTTCGCCAGCAACCCGATGCCGCGCCCCTCGTGCCCCCGCAGGTACACCACCGCACCGCCCTCCGCCGCGACCCGCACCATCGCGGCCTCCAGCTGCGGACCGCAGTCGCACCGCAACGACCCGAACGCGTCCCCCGTCAAGCACTCCGAGTGCACCCGCACCACCGGCACCCCCTCCGGCCCGACGGCGCTCGCGGCCTGCGCGCCCGCGTCACCACGGTCCGACGCGCGAGCCGGACCCACCGCGGGAACCAGCGCCACGTGCTCCGCCCCCGTGCGCAGGTCCCGATACCCCACCACCCGGAACCGGCCGTGCGCCGTCGGGAGCTCTGCCGAGGCGGTGCGGTGCACCCGCCGCGCCAACGCCTCTCGATCCGGCACCTCCGCGGCCACCGCAGGCGCCGGGTCGTGCACCCGCCGCCACGCCACCAGGTCCGCGATCGTGATGAGCACCAACCCGTCACGCTCCGCCAGCGCCGCCGCGTCCCCCAGACGCATCATCGTCCCGTCGTCGTGCACCAGCTCCGCGATCCCGCCGACCTCGCCCATCCCCGCCAGGCGCACCAGGTCCACCGCCGCCTCCGTGTGCCCCGCACGGTGCAGCACACCCCCCGGCACCGCCCGCAACGGCAGCACGTGCCCCGGCCGGATCAGGTCCACCGGACCCGACGCCGGGTCCGCGAGCACCCGCAACGTCCGCGCCCGGTCCTCCGCCGAGATCCCTGTCGTCACCCCCGTCGCCGCGTCCACCGTCACCGTGTACGCCGTGCGCCGCGGGTCCTGGCTGTGCGGCACCATCAACGGCAGCTCCAACGCGTCCGCCCGCGCCGCCGGCATCGGCGCGCACAGGTACCCCGACGAGTGCCGGATCGTCCACGCCACCCACTCCGCCGACACCCCCTGCGCCGCGAACACCACGTCCGCCTCGTTCTCCCGGTCCGGCGAGTCCGCCACCAGCACCGGACGCCCCGCCCGGATCGCCGCCAGCGCCTCCTCCACCGACCCCAGCCGCACGCCCTCCGGCACGGCGGCGCTCGCGGACCCCGCGCCCGTCACGACGCGCTCCCGGGGACCACGCCCGACACGAGCAGCCGCTCGACGTACTTCGCCAGCACGTCGACCTCCAGGTTCACGCGGTCCCCCGGGACCAGGCCCCCGAGGACCGTCGCCTCGAGAGTCGTCGGGATGAGGGATACGCCGAACGTGTCGTCGTCCACGTGCGTCACCGTCAACGACACCCCGCTCACCGCGATCGAACCCTTCTCCGCCACGTACCGGGTCAGACCCGCAGGGGCGGAGAACACCAGGTCGTCCCAGCGCTCCCCCGGCGCGCGGCTCACGAGCGCGCCCACACCGTCCACGTGCCCCTGCACCACGTGACCACCCAGCCGCGCGTCCGCCCGGACGGCCCGCTCCAGGTTCACCGGCGACCCCGCGACGAGGTCACCCAGCGCCGTGCGCCGCAGCGACTCCGGCATGACGTCCGCCGTGAACGACCCGTCGCCCCCGAGGCTCGTGACCGTCAGGCACACCCCGTTCACCGCGATCGAGTCGCCCAGGCCTGCGTCCGACACGGCCAGCGGCCCCTCGACCGTCAGCACCGCGTCCTCCCCCTCGCCGCCCGGGAACCCGATACCCCGGACCCTCCCGATCTCCTCCACGATCCCCGTGAACATCAACCCACCCGTCCTTCCACGCTCTTCCTGGACACCACCAGCGCGTCGTCCCCGACGCGCCTCACCTCCACCGTGCGGAACCGGTGCGCGTCGGCGATCGTCGCCACGCCCAGCCCGTCCACCGCCCGTCGACCGCTCCCCAGCAGCACCGGGGCCACGTACGCGTGCAGCTCGTCCACCGCACCCGCGGCCAGGAACGCCGTCGCCAGCGTCGGACCGCCCTCCACCAGCACGTGCCGCACCTCCCGCTCCGCGAGCCTCTCCAGCACCTCACCGACGTCCCGCGTCAGCACGTGCACCAGCTCGCCGCCCGCCGCGCGCACCCGCGCCGTCGGCGGGATCCCCCGCAGCCCGACCACCACCCGCATCGGCTGGTGCTCCGCCAGACGCACGGCGCTCACGGGGTTCTGCGCTGCGGTGCGCGAGGAGTCGTGGGTGCGGACCCGCGCGGTGAGCGCCGGGTCGTCGGCCAGGAGCGTGCCCGTGCCGACGACGATCGCGTCGACCTCCGCGCGCACGCGGTGGGCGTGCTCGCGCGCCGCGGGCCCGGTGATCCACCGGCTCGTCCCGTCCTCGGCGGCGACGTAGCCGTCGAGCGTCGTGGCCGTCTTGAGCGTCACGTACGGCGTGCCGCGCCGGACGGCCGTGAGCCACACGCGCAGGAGCTCCTCACCCTCTGCGGCGCGCAGGCCGCGCACGACGCGCACCCCTGCGGCACGCAGCCGGTGCGCGCCGCCCGTGGCGACGGGGTTCGGGTCGTCGACGGCGAGCACGACCTCCGCCACGCCCGCCGCGACGAGCGCGTCGGCGCACGGGCCGGTACGACCGGTGTGGGCGCACGGCTCGAGCGTGACGACCGCCGTCGCGCCGGTGACGTCGACGCCGCGCGCCCGTGCGTCGGCGAGTGCCGCTGCCTCCGCGTGCGGCGTCCCTGCGCCCCGGTGCCACCCCTCGGCGAGCACGGGCCGCGGGTGCGGGTCGAGCGAGCCGGGGGGCGCGCCCTCGGCCACGGGTGCGCCGGCCGGTGGGCCCAGCAGGACGCACCCGACGCGGGGGTTCGGCCCGTGCGCCGGTCCTCGGGCAGCCAGCGCGAGCGCGCGCGCCATCGCGGCGTCGATCGTCAGGGTGCGGGGGTGCTCGCCCATCGTCCTCCTCCCGGGCACGGGCGCTCCGGGGTGAGGGCGGGCGGCGGGTCGAGCCACGAAGGCCCGACGGCGTCGCTCACCACGGCGAGGCCGCCACCTCGCGACGGGTGCACCGACGGGTCGCCGGAGCACCACGCGCCGAGGCGTGGCCGCGCCGCACGTGCTTCCTCCCATCCGGACTTTCACCGTCGGTCCTGGAGTTCCACCAGGTCAACCGCGCGTGGGCGCGGGTCGCGGACTGTCACCGCCGGCTCGGAATTGCACCGACCCCGGAGCACGTTCGTGCGTACTGCGTTCTGCAACCGCCGATGCTACTCCGGTATCCCCTGCGACAGGGAGGTCGGTGGTCCGTCGAGACGTCTGCGGCCCGAGGCGAGGACGGCCTTCCCGACAGGTGAGCTCTCCCGAGCCGCGGGTCTCCCCGCGTCGACGCCCGGTCTTCGGTGCTGATTGGTGAGTCTCACGCGGTCGGTGGGTCGAGGGATCTGCGCTTGGCACACTATTTTATCGGAGACAGAGAAGGGGCTCTCGCCGCGGAGAGCCCCTTCCTCGCTCCCGGATCAGTGGGCGTGCGCCGACGCCTCCGCCAGCTCGCGCAGCGCCTGGATCTCCGCCGGCACGTTCTCCGCCCCGTACACCGCCGACCCGGCGACGAAGACGTTCGCCCCCGCGTCCGCAGCCCGCTCGATCGTCGTGCGCGACACTCCCCCGTCGACCTGGATCCACACGTCGAGGCCCGACTCGCTCACGGCCTCGCGCGCCCGCCGGATCTTGGGCAGCGTCCCCTCGATGAAGGACTGCCCGCCGAAGCCCGGCTCGACCGTCATGACGAGGATCATGTCCACCTCGGTCAGCAGGTCCAGGAAGGGCTCCACGGGCGTGGCAGGGCGCAGCGCGACCCCCGCGCGGGCTCCCAGGCGCCGGAGCTCGCGAGCGAGCCGCACAGGGGCAGCAGCGGCCTCGGCGTGGAACGTGACCGACGCCGCGCCCGCCTCCGCGTACGACGGCGCCCAGCGGTCCGGGTCCTCGATCATGAGGTGCGCGTCGATGGGGACGGGCGACACCTGCGCCAGGCGCTCGAACACCGGCAGCCCGAGCGTCAGGTTCGGCACGAAGTGGTTGTCCATGACGTCGACGTGCGCGTAGTCCGCCGTGGCGATCGCGTTCAGGTCGCGCTCGAGGTTCGCGAAGTCGGCGGACAGGATGCTCGGTGCGATGAGGGCTGCCATGCGCCCCAGCCTAGGGGCGCGGGCCGGCGCCCGGCGCTCGTACCCTCGTCGCGTGAGCGACCTCCCCTCCCCCGCCCCCGGTCCGATCCCCGCCGCGTTCCCCCTCGCGCCCGACCGACCCGTGCCCGTGCCCGCCGTGACGGTCCGCCCGGCGACGGTGCACGACCTGCCCCGCGTCGCCGAGATCGCCGCCCCGTTCGTCCGCGACACGTGCGTGACGTTCGAGGAGGAGGTCTGGGACGTCCCGGCGGGGCACCGCAAGCTCGACGACGTCGCTGCGCGCGGCCTGCCGTTCCTCGTCGCCGAGGTGGAGGGTCCGGCCGAACCGGGCTCCCCGCGCGGCACCGTCGTCGCGGGCTACGCGTACGCGTCCGCCTGGCGCCCCAAGCCCGCCTACCGGCACACCGCCGAGGACACGATCTACCTCGACCCGGCCCACGCCGGGCGCGGCGTCGGCACGGCGCTGCTCGCCGCGCTCCTGGAGGCGCTGGCCGCCGCGGGGGTCCGGCAGGTCGTCTCCGTCGTCGCCGACGTCCCCGAGGCCGCCGGGTCGCTCCCGCTGCACCGCCGCTTCGGCTTCGTGGAGGCGGGTCGCCTGACCGCCGTCGGGTTCAAGCACGGCCGCTGGGTCGACACGATCCTGCTCCAGCGCTCGCTCTGATCATGTCGACGCCGCTGCGCGACGACCGGCCCAGGTGCCCGTCGTCGCGCAGCGGCCGACCAGGCGGTCCTGGTGGGTGGAGCGGGCGGTCCTGGTGGGTGGGGGGCACGCGGACCCGCCACGACCACCTGCTCGGCGCGAGAGGAGGCCGTGCTCAGGCGACCAAGCCGCGGCGGAGGTCGGCGGTGCGCCGCTCGACCGTGCGCCAGGCGTGCCGGCTCACGCCGGGGTGGGCGTCGCGGTCGATGTCCGCGAGCGCCGCGAGGAGTCCGTCGAGGGTCTGGGCGACGACGCGCTGGGCGCGTCGGCGGGGCAGCCCCCAGGTGGCGCCCTCGGTGACGAGGTGGTCGGTGGTGAGTCGGTCCATGTCGCGTTCGCCGGCGACGTCCATGGCGAAGACGCGGGAGGCGTGGTCGTGGTGGAGGTGCATGGCGATGTCGTAGGCGGGGGCGAGGCGGACGGTGCCGTCGGCGTGGCGCAGGACGGAGATGTTCTTGGCGTGGGCGTCGGTGTTGCCGAGGGCGAGGTTGAGGGTGGTGAGGGCGAGGAGGGGGTCGGGGCGGGTGCCGTCGTCGCGCAGGGTGCGGGCGATGGCGGCGAGGGAGGGGAAGCGGCGGCCGTGCTGGAACTTGCGTTCGGGGTCGCGGGTGTTGATGCCGAGGGCCTGGGCGGCGTCCTCCTGGTGGAGGCGTGCGGTGCCGGTGGGTTCGTCGGGGTCGGGGACGCGGTCGTAGCGGGTGACGACGATGGCGCGTTCGCCGTCGAACTCGGTGACGTGGGCGTCGACGGTGGTGAGGCCGATGCGGCGGGCGAGGTCGAGGGCGGCTGCTTCGGTGTTGACGAGGTCGGCGGTGGGTGAGTCGGCGGGGCGGGCGACCTTGAGGATGTGGGTGGTGGGTGCGGAGCCGTGGGGTCGGGCCCAGCCGTGCTCGTCGTGGAGGAGGGTGATCTTGGGTTCCATGCCGGGCAGGGAGCTGGTGAGGTGCTCGCTGCGGCCTTCTCCCCCGCTGCGTGCGACGGCGGCGTGCAGGAGTCGTGCGACGGCGGCGTCGTCGAGGTGTTCGGGGGTGCCGGGTGCGGGGTGGGCGTGGCCGTCGGGGGCGAGGAGGACGGCGCCTGCGGTGTCGTGGCCGTAGTGGACGAGGAAGGCGAGGGCGTCGTCGGGGTCGATGCCGGCGTCGATGGCCATGGCGTCGCGGGTGCGGCCCTCGGGGAGGAGTCCGTCGAGCCAGGCGGCGACGCGGGCGGGGTGGGGCGGGGCTTCGTCGGGCGGGGTGATGGGCAGGAGGTGGGACAGGACCCGGGCGTCGTGCCCCCAGCGGTCGAGGGCCTCGGTGGTCCAGGTGAGGCTGACGCGGGGGGTGCCGTCGGTGGTGCGGGTGCTGGTGGGTGCGAGGGTCGCGACGGGGGTGCCGTAGAGCCAGGCGGTGACGGTGGTCATCGGCGTTCCTGGAGTCGCAGGTCGACGTCGAGGGTGTCGAGGAGCTCGAAGAGTCGTTGGACCCAGAGGTTCTCGACGCCGTTCTCGAGCTCGGAGAGGTATTGGCGGGTGATGCCGAGCTCGTCGGCGACCTGGGCCTGGGTGAGCCCGCGGGCGCGGCGGACGCGGCTGAGGTAGGCGCCGAGGTCGCGGGGGCTGCGGGGGGTGGTCCAGGTGTCGGTCATGCTCGCTCTCCTGCCGTCGGGTGCGCTGCCATGCTGCCCGCGTCAGGATTCCCTGGCACGCGGCGCTGTCAGGTTACTCCGACACCCCGGCGTTGTCGAGATATGCCGACACCTCGACCGGTGGCGCGGCGCTCATGCCGTGCGGCGGAGCAGCGTCAGATGCATGGCGTCGGTGCCGTGGACGTGCGGCCAGAGCTGGACGTCCTGACGATCCCCGAGCTCGACGTCGTCGCGCACCTCGGGGCGCACGACGTCGCGCACGACGGCCGGGGCGTCGAGGACCTCGACGTCGTCGCGGCGGCGCAGCACGTCGGCGACGACGACCTGGGTCTCGGCGAGGTGGGGCGAGCACGTGACGTACCCGACCACTCCCCCGGGCCGGACGGCGTCGAGCGCGGAGTCGAGGAGCTCGCGCTGGAGCCCGGTGAGGGTCGCGAGGTCCGCCGGGGTGCGGCGCCACCGGGACTCGGGCCGGCGCCGCAGGGCACCGAGGCCCGTGCAGGGGGCGTCGAGGAGAACGCGGTCGTACGCGCCCGGCTCGTCCTGCCCGACGGCGCGCCCGTCGCCCGTGCGCACGGCCTCCACGGCGTCGGCGGGGACGGCGGCGAGCGCCTTCTCCACGAGGCGCGCCCGGTGCGGCTGGACCTCGTTGGCGACGAGGCGTGCCCCACGCTCGGCCGCGAGCGCCGCGAGGAGCGCGGCCTTGCCGCCGGGGCCGGCGCACAGGTCGAGCCAGCGCGCGTCGTCGCCGACGGAGCCGGGCTGCGGTCCGGTGAGCGGTGCGGCGGCGAGCGCGAGCGCGACGAGCTGGCTGCCCTCGTCCTGGACGCCGGCGCGGCCGTCGCGCACGGCGCCGAACGCGGCGGGGTCGCCGCCGTCGAGGGTCAGCGCGGTGGGTGCCCAGCGGGCGGGGGTGACGCGGTCGTCGCCGTCGGAGAGCTCGTGGGGGTCGGCGAGGCCGGGGCGGGCGACGAGCGTGACGCGGGGGGCGTCGTTGTCGGCGGCGAGGAGGGCGTCGAGCTCGTCCACGGGGCGCCCGTTGCCGGCGAGGGCGTCACGCAGGGCGCGGGCGATCCACACGGGGTGGCTCTGGGTGGCCGCGAGCGCCGCGAGGGGGTCGGGGGCGTCGTCGGCGAGGGTGGTGAGCCAGTCGTCGAGGGGGGTGCGGGCGACGCGGCGCAGGACGGCGTTGACGAGCTGGGCGCTGCCGGCGCCGGTGCGTTCGCGGGCGAGGCCGACGGTCTCGGAGACGGCGGCGTGCTGCGGGACGCGCATGGCGAGGAGCTGGTGGGTGCCGAGGCGCAGGACGTCGAGCACGGGCGGGTCGAGGCGGCCGAGGGGGCGGTCGAGGCAGTGCGCGAGGATCGCGTCGTAGCGGCCGCGCAGGCGCAGGGTGCCGTAGGCGAGCTCGGTGGCGAAGCCGGCGTCACGTCCGCGGATGCCGCGCTCGCGCAGCAGGGGTGGCAGGACGAGGTTGGCGTAGGCGTCGGAACCGTCGACCTGGCGCAGGACGTCGTACGCGACGCCCCGTGCGGGGTCGGTGCCCTTGCGGCGCTGGGAGGGTGCCGCAGAGCTGCGGTGGGCCTCCCCGCGGGAGCGGGCGGCGCCGCGCTGGCGGCCGCGGGCGTCACGGCGGGCGTCGTCCCCGCCGCCGGACGCGGCCCCCGCCCCTGCCTCAGGGCGCGCCTTCGAACGCGCGTTCGAGCGCTCGCCGCCCCGTGGCTCGGCACCGTTCGAACGCGTGTTCGACGCCACGTCGTCCCGACGTTCCGGACGCCCGCTCCCGTTCGAACGTGCGTTCGATCCGCGCGGGGACCGATCGCGGCGCTCGGCGCTCATCGGGCGGTCTCCGCACCGAGGACCGTGGTGTCGTCGAGCCGGGCGCCACGCGCCCAGTCGGCGGCGGGCATGTGCCTCTTGCCCACCGGCGCCACCTCCCCGAGCTGGACGGCGTGGGTCGCGGTCCCGACGAGCACCTCCTTCTTGCCCGCACGCACCTGCCCGGGAGCGAGGTCGACGACGTCGCGGCGCGGGGTGACGGGGCCGAGCCCCAGGCGCGCGGGCGTGCCGTCGGCGCCGGGCAGGGTCGTCCACGCCCCGGGGGCCGGGGTGCAGCCGCGCACCAGGCGGTCGACCGCGAGCGCCGGGTGGTCCCAACGGACCTCGGCGTCCGCGGTCGTCAGCTTGGCGGCGTGCGAGACGCCGTCGGCGGGCTGGGGCTGGGGGCGCAGGGTGCCGTCCTCGAGGGCGTCGAGGGTGGCGACGAGGAGGTCCGCACCGGAGACGGCGAGGCGGCCCAGGAGGTCGCCCGCGGTGTCCCGGGGGCGGATGGTCTCGGTCGTGGTGCCGAGCGTGGGGCCGGAGTCCAGTCCCTCCTCGATGAGGAACGTCGTCGCCCCGGTCACCTCGTCGCCCGCGATGATCGCGCGCTGCACGGGCGCCGCGCCGCGCCAGGCGGGCAGGACGGAGAAGTGCAGGTTGACCCACCCGTGCCGCGGCACGGCGAGCACGTCGGGGCGCAGGATCTCCCCGTACGCGACGACGGGCGCCACGTCGACGTCGAGCGCGGCGAGGCGCGCGAGGAACTCCTCGCCGCGGGGCCGGTCCGTGAGGACGGGGATCCCCGCCTCCTCGGCACGCACGCGGACGGGGCTGGGGGTCAGGCGCCGTCCGCGGCCCGACGGCGCGTCGGCGCGCGTGAGCACGGCGACCACCTCGTGGCGGGAGTCGAGGAGGGCGTCGAGGGACGGGACCGCGGTATCCGGGGTCCCCGCGAACAGCAGGCGCATGGGCCCGATTCTAGGTGGCCGGGCAGCGCGGCCGACCCGGGAGCGGCCCGGTGCACGGGTCGGGCGCCCGGTGTGCGCAGGCGACCGGTCCAGGCGCGGGCGTCAGCTCGCCAGCGTGGCGACCGGCGGGAACGCGGGGTACGTCTCGTCGTCCACGGGGGCCAACTCCAGGCAGCTGGGCCGGTCACCGTCCACGAACAGCAGCAGGAGGAAGCGCTCCGTGCCCGCCTCCAGCACGACGCGCGGGCCCTGCGCGGGGACGGGACCGGCGTCGTCGCCGAGGTCGATCGTCGGGCAGGACCCGCACGCGCACGTGCCGTGCACCCGCACGGCGTCGACCTGGGCGAGCCACCGCCGTCGGTCGGCCGCGTCCTGGTCGGGCGCGACGGCCTCGTCGCGGCACCCGTGACGGAGCATCCAGACGAGGACGTCGCGCTCCGGGGCCGTGAGCGCGCGCGGCACCCCGGCACCCGTCACGACGCGGCGCCCATCACGACCCCGAGCCCTCGGGGCCGACCGGCACGCCCAGGTCGCGCAGCGCGGCGCGCAGGCCGACCGTGCCGTCGAAGAGGTGGGTGCGCAGCCCGAGACGCGCGGCGGCCTCGACGTTGGCCGGGCTGTCGTCGGTGAACAACGTCCGGACCGGGTCGAGACCGAACCGCTCGACCGCGAGCGCGAAGATCGCCGGGTCGGGCTTGGCCAGGCCCTCGCGCCCCGAGACCAGCACGTCCTCCATGAGGGCCGTGGCGGGCGCGGCCGGCGCGGCGTGGGAGAAGAGCTCCGCGGACCAGTTCGTCAGGCCGTACAGCCGCAGGCCCAGGTCACGCAGCTCGCGCACGAGCTCCTCGGAGCCCTCGACCGGGCCGGTGAGCGTCGCGGGGAACCGCTCGACGTACCGGTCGAGCAGCGCGACGTGGTGCGGGTGGGTCGCCGCCACGCGGTCGCGCGCGTCCTGCCACGTCGCGCCCGCGTCCCGCTCGTGGTTGAGCACCCGGAAGTCCACGTCGGCGAAGAACGCGTCCACGTCGCGGCGGTCGACGCCGTCGTACGCGCCGTACGGGTCCCAGCCCACCAGGACGTTGCCGAAGTCGTACAGCACGGCGTCGATCTCGCGGGCGGCGGGTGCCGGGTCCCGGTCGGGGTTCGCGTCCGCGGACGCCTCGACGAGGGGGGCGACGGTCGGGGCGTCGGGCGCGGGGCGGTGCGTCACAGGATCTCCTTCGGGTCGAGCTCCACCCGCACGCTACCCGGCTCGCGCCGCGCGGACCGGACCGCGACGGACGCGCCGAGCTCGCGCGCCAGCAGCCGGCCGTCGCGCACCGGGACCCGCACCACCGCCCGCACGGGCGGGGCGTCGACCAGCCCGGGCGCCGCGCCGTCCGCCCCGTCGGCACCCCGCCCGCGAGGCGACGCCGCCACCTCGACCGGACCGAGCACGGTCTCCGGGCCTGCGAGCCCCACCCGGCCCAGCACCGCCGCCACGGCGGGACGGTCGCCCGTCACCGCCGCCACCCGGACCGCCGGCGGCAGCGACAGCTCGACCCGCTCGTCCAGCTCACGGTCCGCGAGGAGCGCCGGGTCCCAGCGCACGAGCGCGTTCGTCGGCGCGGGCGCGGCGTCGCCCACGAGCAGCACCTGCCCGCCTGCCGTCGCGGGTCGCACGAGCGCCGCCGCGGCGAGCCAGCGCGCGAGCGCGTCCTGCGCCACGTCGAGCCCGACGTGCGACGTGCTCACCGCCGCGTCCAGCAGCAGCGCCGCCGCGTACCCGCCCTCCGCGACCGGCTCGGCGCCCGGCGTCGCCACCACCAGCGCGGGACGCGCGGACACCGCCCCCAGCACCCCTCCCGCCGCCGCGGCACCCGACACCTGCACCGGGACCCCCGCGAACGCGCGCCCCAGCTCCTCCGCCGTGCGCTGCGACCCCACGCGCACCGACCGCAGCCCCGTCCAGTGGCACTCCGCGCACGACCACCCGCCCGCGAGCGCCCCGCACCACGCGCACTGCGGTGTCGCCTGCGGGCCGGACAGCGCGAGCGGGCCGTGGCACACCGTGCAGCGCGCCGGCGTGCGGCACCGGGCGCACGCCACCACGGGCACGTACCCGGACCGCGGCACCTGGACCAGCACCGGCCCCTGCTCGAGCGCCGCGCGCGCCGTGCGCCACGCGGCCGTCGGGATGCGCGCCGCCGCGCCCGGCCCCTCCGCCGCCAGCTCGACCGAGGTCAGCGCCCGCACGCGCGGCGCCCGGGCCCGCACGACGTCGCGCGGCGCCGCGAGCTCGTGCGCCCAGCCCCGCACGACGAGCGCGTGCGCCGCGACCGTGCGCCCGTGCGAGCCCAGCAGGAACGCGGCGCCCTCCTGGTCGCTGCGCAGCGCGAGCACCTCGCGCGAGTGCGGGTACGGGGCGCGCGGCTCGGCGAGCGTGTCCTCGCCGTCGTTCCAGCACACCACCAGCCCCAGGTCGACCACGGGCGCGAACGCCGCCGCACGGGTCCCCACGACGACGCGCGCGTCGCCGTGCAGCACGGCGAGGAACGCGCGGTAGCGCGGCGCGGGCCCCTCGTCGGCCGTCAGCCGCACCACCTCGCCCCCGGTCGCCGGGTCCCACGCGGGCAGCCCGGCGGCCGCGAGCGCGGCGCACACCTGGTCAACGTCGCGCGCGTCCGGCACGACGACGAGCGCGCCCCGCCCACCCGACCGGGCCGCGCGCACCGCCTCGGCGACCGCGGCCGCCCAGTGCGTGACGGGCAGCGCGTCGGGCTCCTTGCGGGACCGGCCCGCGCCGCGCCGGCCCGCGGACGCCACCTCGGGCGCCACCTCGGGCGCCGGGGGCGCGAGCCCGGGGAGGGCGGTCCACACGGCCCGGGGTGCCCCGCCGCCCGCGACGTGCGCGAGGAACGCGGCGCCGGCCCGGTACGGGGCCCACACGGACTCCTGGTGCGCCGCGCGCGCCGCAGCGGCGGGCGCCGACGTGGGCACGGGCTCGGCGACGGGAGGGGCTGCAGGAGCCGCCTCGGCGGCGACCACGTCCGCGCCCGAGGCCCCTGCGGCCTCGGAGACCTCGCTCGGGGCCGTTCCCGGCGCGGGGACCGCCCCGGGGCCCGTCCGTGCCGCGAAGGACTGCTCGGCCCGCGCGTGCCGCGGCGGCACGGCGAGGCGCAGCACGTCGGAGAGCGTGCCCGCGTAGTGGTCCGCGACCGCGCGCGCGAGCCGCGCGACGGCGGGTGCCAGCACGGGCTCGGCCGACACGACCCGCCGCAGCGGCAGCAGGCGCCCGTCGTGGTCCGAGCGGTCGACGCGCTCCAGGACGTAGCCGTCGACGTCCCGGCCCGCGAACCGCACCTTGACCCGCACCCCCGGGCGCGCGTCGTCGGACATCGTGGCGGGGACGAGGTAGTCGAACGCGCGGTCCAGGTGCGGGGGGGCGAGGTCGAGCGCGAGCCGCGCCACCGGCAGGCGCGCGGCGATCTCGTGGGACGCCGGCGGCGCCGGGCCCCGACGCGGCGCGGCGGGCGCGACGGTGAGCAGGGTGTCCTGCACCGCCCGCGACGTGTCCTCCGGCTCGCTCACGACGCCATCGAACCACGCGCCGCCGTCACGAGCGGCGCACCCGTCGGCGGCGCGACGACGCTCCTCACACCTGGGACTGCAGGTCCGCGACGCGGTCCGTGCGCTCCCACGTGAACTGCTCGAGCTCGCGCCCGAAGTGCCCGTACGCGGCCGTCGGGGCGTAGATGGGGCGCAGGAGGTCCAGGTCGCGGATGATCGCGGCCGGACGCAGGTCGAACACCTCGCGGATCGCGGCCGTGATCCGCTCGACCGGGACCTTCTCCGTGCCGAACGTCTCGACGTACAGGCCCACGGGGTGCGCCTTGCCGATCGCGTACGCGACCTGCACCTCGCACCGCCGCGCCAGGCCCGCCGCGACGACGTTCTTCGCGACCCAGCGCGTCGCGTACGCGGCCGAGCGGTCCACCTTCGACGGGTCCTTGCCGGAGAACGCGCCCCCGCCGTGGCGGGCCATGCCGCCGTACGTGTCGACGATGATCTTGCGGCCCGTCAGTCCCGCGTCACCCTGCGGGCCGCCCACGACGAACGTGCCCGTGGGGTTGACGAACAGGCGCGTCGCGCGCACGTCGAGGTCGAGGCCCGCGGCGTCGAGCACGGGCGCCACGACCTGCGCCGCGACCTGCCGGTGCAGCTCGTCCTGGCGGACGTCCGGGTCGTGCTGCGTCGAGAGCACGACCGTGTCGAGGGTCACCGCGCGGTCGCCGTCGTACCCGACGGTGACCTGCGTCTTGCCGTCCGGGCGCAGGCCTGGCACGGTGCCGTCGCGGCGCACCGCCGCCAGGCGCTCGGCGAGACGGTGGGCGAGCCACACTGGCAGGGGCATGAGGCTCGGCGTGTCGTCGCTCGCGTACCCGAACATCAGGCCCTGGTCGCCCGCGCCCTGCGCGTCCAGGGGGTCGTGGTCGCCCTGGTCGTCGCGCTCCTCGAGACTCTTGTCGACCCCCTGAGCGATGTCCGGCGACTGCTGGCCGATCGACACCGAGATGCCGCACGAGTCCGCGTCGAACCCGATCACCGACGACGTGTACCCGATCCGGCGCACGACGTCGCGCACGATCTGCGGGATCTCGACGTACGCGTCCGTCGTCACCTCGCCCGCGACGTGCACCAGGCCTGTGGTCACCATCGTCTCCACGGCCACGCGGGACGTGGGGTCCTGCGCGAGGAGCGCGTCGAGGATCGCGTCGGAGATCTGGTCGCAGACCTTGTCCGGGTGCCCCTCGGTGACGGACTCGGACGTGAAGAGACGCAGCTCAGCCATGCCGCACAGCCTACTGTCCCGAAAGGTGAGCGAGCGTATCCGGTAGGCGAGACGAGACGCGGGTCACTCGCCCGCCCCGTCCCGTTCGTCCGTCGACGCCACGCGCGGCACGACGACGTCCCACACCGCGTCCGCGACCTCGCCCTTCGACCCGCTCGCCGTCGCGACGACGTCCCCCGCGCCGTCGACCACGGTCACGTCGTTCGCGTCGACCGCGAACCCCCGTCCCTCGCCCACGGCGTTGACCACGAGCAGGTCCGCGCCCTTGCGGCGCGCCTTCGCCCGGCCGTGGTCGAGCACCGACGCGTGCGCGTCACCGGTCTCGGCCGCGAAGCCGACCACCACCTGGCCCGGACGCAGCCGGTCGCGGGCGAGCTCGGCGAGCACGTCCGGGTTCTCCACGAGCACGATCGGCTCGGGCCCCTGGCCCGGGACCTTCTTGATCTTCGCGTCCGGCGCGTGAGCCGGACGGAAGTCCGCGACGGCCGCCGCCATGACCACGACGTCCGCCGTCGCCGCTGCCGACCGCACCGCGTCGCGCAGCTGCGCCGTCGTCTCGACCTCCACCACGGCGTCGGGCACGCCCCCGGGAGCGCGCACGAGCGCGGCCACGTCCGGGGACAGGTTCGCCGCCACGAGCGTGACGTGCGCGCCCCGCGCCGCCGCGGCGCGCGCGAGCTCGACGCCCTGACGCCCGCTCGACCGGTTGCCGATGAACCGCACGGGGTCGATCGGCTCGCGCGTCCCGCCCGCCGACACCACCACGCGCCGTCCCACGAGGTCCTGCACCGGCCCGCGGTCCGTCCCGGCACCCGCGTCGGCAGCGTCGGCGCGGGACACGTCCGCCACGACGGCGAGCGCGACGCGCGCGATCTCGTCCGGCTCGGGCAGGCGCCCCGGCCCGGTGTCCGCCCCCGTGAGGCGGCCGGACGCCGGCTCGATCACGTGCACGCCGCGCGCTCGCAGCGTCGCCACGTTCGCGACCGTCGCCGGGTGCTCCCACATCTCCGTGTGCATCGCGGGCGCCATGACCACCGGGCAGCGCGCGGTGAGCAGCGTCGAGGTGAGCAGGTCGTCCGCGCGACCGGCGGCCGCGCGCGCGAGCAGGTCCGCCGTGGCGGGCGCCACGACCACGAGGTCGGCACCCTGGCCCAGCGCGACGTGCGGCACGTGCTCGACGTCCTCGAACACCTGGTCCGTGGCCGGCTCGCCCGACAGCGCCTCCCACGTGGGCGCGCCCACGAAGCGCAGGGCCGACGCCGTGGGCACCACCCGCACCCGATGGCCCTGCTCCCGCAGCAGCCGCAGCAGCAGCACGGCCTTGTACGCCGCGACCCCGCCGCTCACACCGAGCACGATCCGCATGTCGCTCCTCCTGGAGGTCCGGCTCAGGCCCGCCGCGTGCGGCGGCGGGTCACGCACCCGCGCACCCGGGCGCGGACGCACGAACGCCGCGCCCTCCGGTGGAGGTGCGCGGCGTGCGGGCTCAGGCCTCGGGGGCCTCGTCGGGCTCGGCCTCGATCGTCAGCAGGCCCGCGTTGATCTCGCGCATCGCGATCGAGAGCGGCTTCTCCTGGTTGCGCGTCTCGAGCAGCGGCCCGACGTTCTCCAGCAGGCCCTCGCTGAGCTGCGAGTAGTACGCGTTGATCTGGCGCGCGCGCTTGGCCGAGTAGATGACCAGCGCGTACTTCGAGTCGACGTGCTCGAGCAGGTCGTCGATGGGCGGGTCGGTGATGCCCTCGGGGGCGGCGACGGTTCCGGACACAGTTCGCTCCGTGGGTTCAAGGGTCTGCAGCGGGCGCTGCAGCTGGTCGATGGCGGCGGCGCGCACGGCGTCCCCGTCCGGGACCGGGCGGCCGCGGCACCACGCCGCAGGACGGGCCGCCGACCGGGCCTCGGGCCCACGGGGGGACACCCGCGCACGGGCACCGCAGGACAGTCTACTCGCTGCGCCCCTCGCCGTGCCCGGACGGCACGGGAGACGACGCCGGGGACGAGCCATCCGCCGGGACGGGGCGGGGCTCGAGCCCCATGACGCGCACGAGCTCGTCGGTCGCGCGGTGCACCTCGTCGTTGACGATGACGTGGTCGAACTCCGACTCTGCCGCGAGCTCGACCCGGGCCGTCGTCAGCCGACGCTCCCGCTCCTCCGCGTCCTCCGTGCCGCGGCCGACGAGCCGACGCACGAGCTCGTCCCAGCTCGGCGGCGCCAGGAACACGAACCGGGCCTCGGGCATCGACGCACGGACCTGGCGCGCACCCTGGAGGTCGATCTCCAGGAGCGCCGGCACGCCCGCGGCGAGCTTCTCCTCGACCGCGCGCCGGGGCGTGCCGTAGCTGTTGCGCCCGTGCACGACGGCCCACTCCAGCAGCTCCCGGTCCGCGACCATGCGCGCGAACTCGTCCGGGCCGACGAACAGGTAGTGCACGCCGTCCACCTCGCCCGGCCGCGGGTCGCGCGTCGTCGCCGACACGGACAGCCACACCTCCGGGTAGCGGGCCCGGATGTCGGCCGACACGGTGCCCTTCCCGACGGCGGTCGGGCCGGCCAGGACGGTCAGGCGGGCGGGGCCGGGGACGACGGGCGGCGACGCCGGCTCCGTGGTCTCCCCGGCGGGGACGGACGGCGTCGGCTCGGACGGGTGCGCGGAAATGTCAGCCAAACCTCTCGATGAGGGCCGCGGACTGGTGGGGGCCGAGGCCGCGGACACGACGTGTCTCGGCGATCCCGATCTCCTCCATGATCGCCCGAGCCTTCACCTTACCCACGCCGGGCAGGGACTCCAGCAACGAGACGACCTTGAGCTTGCCGATCATGTCGTCCGTCTGGCCCCGCTCGATGACCTCCTTCAGGGAGCCCTGGGAGTACTTGAGCCGGTTCTTCACCTCGGCGCGCACGCGTCGCGCCTCCGCGGCCTTCTCGAGCGCCGCCGCGCGCTGTTCTGGGGTCAGGGGTGGAAGTGCCACGCAAGTCACCTACTCGTCGTCAGGCGGATGGGCCCACTCAGTCGTCCGGCGTGCCCGCAGGTGGAGCCCCGACCGGGTGGATCACCCGGGCGACCTGCGCCGACGCACGGAGCCGACCCCTCGAAAGTAGCGAGCCTCGGGCGATCGGGCAACGACTGGGCGTGGCGCGTCGTCCGTGGCCGTGCCGCGGACGACCCGGCAGCGACCTCGTCAACGGGCTCAGGACGGGGAAGGGCTCGGCTCAGGACGCCACGAGACGCGCCACGAGCGCGTCGCGCACCGCCGTCGTCACGCCGCACGCCACGAGGTAGTCGTCGATGCTCCCGTGCTCGCGCACCGCGAGCTCCCACGCGCCCTCCAGGTACGCGGGCTCGACGGTGAGGACCGGCGCGAGCGCCTCGGGCGACAGCCCCGGCAACGGGGGCACGAGCGCGGCGAGCCCCTCGGCCGCCGCCGCGCTCGCGAGGTACTCGGCCATGCGCTCCTGCTCCGGGACGCCCGCGACGTACTGCACGAGCGCGACGACCCAGCCCGTGCGGTCCTTGCCCGCCGAGCAGTGCACGACGCTCGCACCGTCGGCCGCGGCGACGTCCGCCAGGACGCGGCCGACCGTCTCCCGGATGCCCGGGTCCGTGACGAACGTCGCGTACACGCCGTGCATGAGGCGCCGCGCGACCGCGGCCGGGTCGTCGGCCGCGAGCAGTCCCGCGACGAGCGCCGCCGGGTCCGCCGACGCACCCGAGCCCGCTCCCCCGTCGACCAGGCCCGGCGTCGGGTCCATGCCGCGGCGCAGCACGCGCACGCCGCCCGGGACGGCGTCCGCGCCGTCGCGCGCGAGCTCGTCCTCGCCGCGCAGGTCCACGACGGTCCGCGCGCCCAGGTCGACGAGCGCCGTCTGGCCCGCGGGGGTCAGCCGGGACAGGCTCGCCGTGCGCAGCAGCACCCCGGTCCGCAGCGGCTCGTCGGAACCGGCCGGCGCCGCCCGACCGCCCACGTCCCGCGCGTTCCAGGTGCCCGGCACGTCCAGCGCGCCCGGCACGGCGCCCGGCGGCGGCAGCTCCGGAGGTGCTCCGGCAGCGGGCGTGGCTGGGACCGTCGTCTCGTCGCGGGAGGTCATGGACGCAGTCTGGCACGGGACCGCACCGGGCACGACGGCGACCGGGTCGGCCCCCGCGAGGGTGCCGACCCGGTCCCGGGGGGTGCGGGGCTCAGCCGCGCAGCGCCTGAGCCGCCTCGTCCGTGGCCGTCCGAGCCGCCGCGCGCAGCGCGTCCGTGCCGGGCCCGGCGCGCAGCACGCCGCGCGACGACGACGCGAGCACCTGGCGCCGCGCGTCGCCGAACACGGCGGCGAGCTCCGCAGCGCCCGCGCCCTGCGCGCCCACACCGGGAGCGAGGAGCGGCCCACGCACGGCCGCGAGGTCCGTGCCCGTGCGCGCCGCGGCGTCCGCGATCGTCGCGCCCACCACGAGCCCGACCGGCCCGAGCACGTCACCCGCGGCGACGACCGGGGCGTTCACCCGGGCCGCCTCGCGCGCCACGTGCGCCGCGACGGACTCCACGCCCGCCCCGGCGCCCCGGCGCGCGTGCTGCACCTCGGCGCCCTCGGGGTTGGACGTCAGGCACAGCACGAACAGGCCGCGCCCCGTCTCCAGCGCCGCGTCCACCGCCGGCTGCAGCGACCCGAACCCCAGGTACGGGGACACGGTCAGCGCGTCCGCCGCGAGCGGCGACCCGTCGCGCAGGTACGCGTCCGCGTACGCGGCCATGGTCGAGCCGATGTCGCCGCGCTTGGCGTCCACGATCGTCAGCGTCCCCGCCGCGCGGGCCGCCGCGAGGACCTCCTCGAGCGCCGCGACGCCGCGGGACCCGTGCCGCTCGAAGAACGCCGACTGCGGCTTGACCGCGGCCACGCGGCCTCCGACCGCCTCGACGACCCGCAGACCGAACTCGCGCAGCCCGGAGGCGTCGTCGGGCAGGCCCCAGTCCGCGAGCAGGCCCGGGTGCGGGTCGATGCCCACGCACAGCGGCCCGTGGTCCGCCGTCGCCGCCGCGAGGCGCGCGCCGAAGCCCGCGCTCACGCGCCCACCCGCTCCGCGGCGGGAGCGGGCAGCTCGACGCCTGCGGTCAGGTCCTCGCCCGCCATGTGCTCCTGGAGGCTGGCGACCGCGAACGGCCCCGCGAGGACCGCCTCGATGCCCTGCACCGCGGCGGCGAGCTGGTCGACCGTCGTCGCGATCGGCTTGTCGGCCGCCGTCGTGGCCGCGCGGATCTCGTAGCCGTCGGCGCGCGCGCCCTGGCCGGACGGCGTGTTGATGACCATGTCCACCTCGCCGGCCGTGATGAGGTCGACGATCGTCGGCTCGCCGTCCGCCCCGCGGCCCGCGGAGAACTTGCGCACCACGCGCGACGCGATGCCGTTGCGGCGCAGCACGCTGGACGTGCCGTCCGTCGCGAGGATCTCGAAGCCCAGCTCCGCGAGCCGCTTGACCGGGAAGACGATCGAGCGCTTGTCGCGGTCCGCGACCGAGACGAACACGCGGCCCGACGTCGGCAGCCCGCCGAACGCGGCGGCCTGCGACTTGGCGAACGCGTGCGGGAAGTCGCGGTCGAAGCCCATGACCTCGCCCGTCGAGCGCATCTCCGGGCCCAGGACCGTGTCCACGACCACGCCGTCCGCGGTGCGGAAGCGCTTGAACGGCAGGACCGCCTCCTTGACCGCGATCGGCGCGTCGAGCGGGAGCGTGCCGCCGTCGCCCTCGGCGGGCAGCACGCCCGCCGCACGCAGCTCGGCGATCGACTCGCCCGCCATGACGCGCGCCGCGGCCTTCGCGAGCGACGTGCCCGTCGCCTTGGAGACGAACGGCACCGTGCGCGACGCACGGGGGTTGGCCTCCAGGACGTACAGCACGTCGGAGACGAGCGCGTACTGCACGTTGAGCAGGCCGCGCACGCCGACGCCCTTCGCGATGGCCTCGGTCGAGCGGCGGATGCGCTCGATCTCCTGCTCCGAGAGCGACACGGGCGGCAGGACGCACGCCGAGTCGCCCGAGTGGATGCCGGCCTCCTCGATGTGCTCCATCACGCCGCCGAGGAAGAGCTCGGTGCCGTCGTAGAGCGCGTCGACGTCGATCTCCATGGCGTCGTCGAGGAACCGGTCGATGAGCAGCGGCGCGGGCAGCGTCCCGGCCGTGCGGTCCTCCGCCGCGGCCGCCACGAGCGCGCGCTCGACGTAGCCCGTGAGCTGCTCGGCCGAGTACACGATCTCCATGCCGCGCCCGCCGAGCACGTAGGACGGGCGCACGAGCACCGGGTAGCCGATCCCGGCCGCGACGTCCTTCGCCTCGTCGAGCGAGCGCGCCGTGCCGAACGCCGGAGCGGGCAGGCCCGCCTCGACGAGCACGCGGCCGAACTCGCCGCGGTCCTCCGCGGCGTCGATCGCCTCGGGGCTCGTGCCGAGGATCGGCAGGCCCGCGTCCGCGAGCCGCTGCGCGAGCGCGAGCGGCGTCTGGCCACCGAGCTGGACGATGATGCCCTTCACCGGCCCCGCGGCGAGCTCCGCCTGGTAGACCTCGAGCACGTCCTCGAACGTCAGCGGCTCGAAGTAGAGGCGGTCGGACGTGTCGTAGTCGGTCGAGACCGTCTCCGGGTTGCAGTTGACCATGACCGTCTCGTAGCGCTCGCGCAGCGTGAGGGCCGCGTGCACGCAGGAGTAGTCGAACTCGATGCCCTGCCCGATGCGGTTCGGGCCCGAGCCGAGGATGATCACGGCCTCGCGCTCGCGCGGCGCGACCTCGGTCTCCAGGTCGTACGACGAGTAGTGGTACGGCGTGCGCGCGGCGAACTCGGCCGCGCACGTGTCGACCGTCTTGTAGACGGGCCGGACGCCGAGCGCGTAGCGGACCTCGCGCACGGTCGCCTCGCCCGCCGGGCCCATGCCCCGCAGGCGCGCGACCTGCGCGTCGGACAGCCCGTGCTTCTTCGCCTCGCGCAGCACGTCCTCCGTGAGCGCGGGCGCGTCGGCGACGGCCGCCGCGACCTCGTTGACCAGCTGGATCTGGTCGAGGTACCACGGGTCGATCTTCGTGGCCTCGAACACCTGCTCCACGCTCGCCCCGGCGCGCAGCGCCTGCTGGACGCCGATGATCCGGTTCTCGGTGGGGCGCGCGATGCGCACGAGCAGCTCGTCGAGCTCCGCGCCGGACACCGGCTCGCCGTCCCAGTGGAAGACCGAGCCGCCCTTGTCGATCGAGCGCAGCGCCTTGCCGAGCGCCTCGGTGAAGTTGCGCCCGAGCGCCATCGCCTCGCCGACCGACTTCATGGTCGTCGTGAGCGTCGGGTCGGCGGCCGGGAACTTCTCGAACGCGAACCGGGGCACCTTGACGACGACGTAGTCGAGCGTCGGCTCGAACGAGGCCGGCGTGACCTGCGTGATGTCGTTGGGGATCTCGTCGAGCGTGTAGCCGACGGCGAGCTTCGCCGCGATCTTCGCGATGGGGAACCCGGTCGCCTTGGACGCGAGCGCGGACGACCGCGAGACGCGCGGGTTCATCTCGATGACGATGACGCGGCCCGTGTCCGGGTCGACCGCGAACTGGATGTTGCAGCCGCCCGTGTCGACGCCGACCTCGCGGATGACGGCGATCCCGATGTCGCGCAGCTTCTGGTACTCGCGGTCCGTGAGGGTGAGCGCGGGCGCGACCGTGATCGAGTCGCCCGTGTGCACGCCGACGGGGTCGACGTTCTCGATCGAGCACACGACCACGACGTTGTCGTTCTTGTCGCGCATGAGCTCGAGCTCGTACTCCTTCCAGCCGAGGATCGACTCCTCGAGGAGCACCTCCGTCACCGGGGAGTAGTGCAGGCCCTGCCCGACGATGCGGCGCAGCTCGTCCTCGTCGTACGCGAAGCCCGAGCCGAGGCCGCCCATCGTGAACGACGGGCGCACGACCATCGGGTAGCCGAGGTCGCCCGCGGCCGCGATCGCCTCGTCGACCGTGTGCACGATGACCGAGCGGGCGGACTCGCCGCCGCAGACCTCGACGACGTCCTTGAACTGCTGGCGGTCCTCGCCCTTCTGGATCGCCGCGATGTTCGCGCCGATGAGCTCGACGCCGTACTCCGCGAGGACGCCGGCCTCGTCGAGCGCGATCGCCGCGTTGAGGGCCGTCTGACCGCCGAGCGTCGGCAGCAGCGCGTCGGGGCGCTCCTTGGCGATGATCGACGTGAGGACCTCGGTCGTGATCGGCTCGACGTAGGTCGCGTCGGCGAACTCGGGGTCGGTCATGATCGTGGCGGGGTTCGAGTTCACGAGGACGACCCGCAGGCCCTCCTCCTTGAGCACGCGGCACGCCTGGGTGCCGGAGTAGTCGAACTCGCACGCCTGGCCGATGACGATCGGGCCGGACCCGATGACCAGGACGCTGGAGATGTCGGTTCTGCGAGGCACGGTCAGCTCTCCTTGGTGGTCTGCTCGACGGCGTCGGAGCCTGCGCCCGCCGCGCCGGCGGCGCGACGCGACGTCATGAGCTCGACGAAGCGGTCGAAGAGGTACGCGGCGTCGTGGGGGCCGGCCGCGGCCTCGGGGTGGTACTGGACGGAGAAGGCGGGCAGGTCGAGGCACTCGAGCCCCTCGACCACCTGGTCGTTGAGCCCGACGTGGGACACGACGACGCGCCCGTAGCGGCCGCCGTCGTGCGGGGCGACGGACTCGCCGTCGAGCGGCGCGTCGACCGCGAACCCGTGGTTGTGCGCCGTGACCTCGACCTTGCCGGTGCGGCGGTCCATGACGGGCTGGTTGATGCCGCGGTGGCCGTACGCGAGCTTGTACGTGCCGTAGCCGAGCGCACGCCCGAGGATCTGGTTGCCGAAGCAGATGCCGAAGAACGGCGTGCCGCGGTCCAGGACGCCGCGCAGCAGCTCGACCTCGTGCGTCGCGGCGCTCGGGTCGCCCGGGCCGTTGGAGAAGAACACGCCGTCGGGCGCGTACGCCTCGATGTCCGCGACCGTCGACGCGGCGGGCACCACGTGCACGCGCACGCCGCGCTGCGCGAGGCGCTGGGGCGTCATCGACTTGATGCCGAGGTCCACGGCGACGACCGTCGCGACGGGCTCGCCGTCCGGCGTCGTGCCCTCGAAGGGCTCGACGACGTACGCCGTCTCCGTGCTCACCTCGCGGGCGAGGTCGGCGCCGGCCATCGCAGGCGCCGCCTTCACCTCGGCGACGAGGTCCTCCACGGTGCGCGGGTAGCCGTCGCGCACGAGCGCGTCGCCGGAGAAGATGCCCGCGCGCATCACGCCGAGCTCGCGCAGGTGGCGCGTGAGGGCGCGCGTGTCGACGTCGCTGATGCCGACGACGCCCTGGGCCGCGAGCTCCTCGTCGAGGGTGCGCTGCGCGCGCCAGCTCGACGCGCGGCGGGCCGCGTCGCGCACGACGTACCCGGCGACCCAGATCTTGCCGGACTCCGGGTCCTCGTCGTTGACGCCCGTGTTCCCGATGTGGGGGGCCGTCATGACGACGATCTGCCGGTGGTAGGAGGGGTCGGTGAGGGTCTCCTGGTAGCCGGTCATGCCGGTGTTGAAGACGATCTCGCCGACGGTCGTGCCGCGCGCGCCGTACGCGCGACCGGCCTGCACCGTGCCGTCCTCGAGGACGATCAGGGCCCGGTCGGGCGCGGGTGCGCCGGTCACCGAGGTGACTGCGGTCGGTGAGCTCACTGCGTTCGCTGAGGCGGTCAAGGTGCTTCCTCGTCGTTCTCGTCGGTGCCGGGTGCCGCGCTCTCGCGCGTCGGCGCCGGGCCGTCCTGGTCGGTGGGTGCGTCGGTGGCGCTGCTCGGCGCCCCGGTTCGTCGTTCGCGGGTACCGTCGGCGCCCGGGCTCCGGGGTCGGCCGGCGAGGTCGCGCACGGCCTCCAGGAGACGCGGGACGTCGTGGTCGTGGCGCGGCATCAGCCCGGTGTCCAGCCGGACCTCAGGGTGCGCCGGCGCCTCGGGCGCGTCGGCCGGGACCGGCTCTGCCGGGACGGACCACGTCACCACGACGATGGCCTCCTTCCCGACGAACTTCCCCGCCATGCCCGGTGTGAGCGCCACGTCCTCGACGGCCGCCGCGGGGACCCACACGTCGTCGGCGCCGCGGCGCGCGACGTGCAGGCCGCCGTCGTGCACGGTGACCTGGGCCTGCGCCCGGTCGCCGAGCCCGTGGGCGCCGACGCGCGCGAGCCAGTCGCCCGCGAGCGTGCTCGACACGTACAGCGCGTCGAGCGGGCCGAGCACGACGCCGCCGCGCGCGGGCTCCGCCGGCACCGCGGGCGGCGTCGGCACGAAGCCCGCGGAGCGGCGCACGAGCCGGCGCCGGCCGACGAGCACGAGCGTCAGCAGGACGACGCCGAGCACGATCCAGATCCCGGCCGCGACCGGCTGCGGCAGGTTCACGCTCCCACCCCCCGACCGGCGGTGACCGCCTCGACGGGCGCTCCGTCGAGCACGGTGGCCCGGCCGCGCAGGAACGTCGCGACGACCGCACCGGGCAGCTCGCGGCCCTGGAAGGGCGTGTTGGTGCTCGCGGTGGCCTGCCCGGCGCCGTCGACCACGCGCCGCGCGGCCGGGTCGACGAGCGTGACGTTCGCGGGCTCGCCGACCTCGAGCGGACGGCCCTGGGCGCGCTCCCCCGTGTCGATGCGGCCGATGCGCGCGGGCGCGCTCGACAGCACGCGTGCGACGTCGGCCCACGTCATGCGGCCCGTGTCGACCATGGTCTGCTGCACGACGCTCAGCGCCGTCTCGAGGCCCGTCATGCCGAACGCGGCCGCGGCCCACTCGCAGTCCTTGTCCTCGCGCGCGTGCGGCGCGTGGTCGGTCGCGACGATGTCGATCGTGCCGTCCGCGAGACCCTCGCGCACCGCCTCGACGTCCGCGGCCGTGCGCAGCGGCGGGTTGACCTTGAAGGTCGGGTCGTAGCCGCGCGCCAGGTCGTCGGTGAGGGCGAGGTGGTGCGGCGTGACCTCGGCCGTGACGTCGATCCCGCGGCCCTTGGCCCAGCGGACGATCTCGACCGAGCCGGCGGTCGACAGGTGGCACACGTGCAGGCGCGAGCCCACGTGCTCCGCGAGGAGCACGTCGCGCGCGATGATCGCCTCCTCCGCGACCGCGGGCCAGCCCGCGAGGCCGAGCTCGGCCGACACGACGCCCTCGTTCATCTGGGCGCCCTCGGTGAGGCGCGGCTCCTGCGCGTGCTGGGCGACGACGCCGTCGAACGCCTTGACGTACTCGAGGGCGCGGCGCATGAGGATCGGGTCGTCGACGCACTTCCCGTCGTCCGAGAACACCCGCACGCGGGCCGCGGAGTCGGCCATCGCACCGAGCTCGGCGAGCTGCTCGCCCGCGAGCCCGACGGAGACGGCGCCCACCGGGTGCACGTCGACCCAGCCCGCGTCGCGCCCGAGGCGCCACACCTGCTCGACGACGCCCGCCGTGTCCGCGACCGGGGTCGTGTTGGCCATCGCGTGCACGGCCGTGAAGCCGCCCGCCGCCGCGGCGCGGGTGCCGGACGCGATCGTCTCGGCGTCCTCGCGCCCCGGCTCGCGCAGGTGCGTGTGCAGGTCGACCAGCCCGGGCAGGGCGACGAGGCCCGTCGCGTCGACGACGACCGTGCCCTCGTCGTCCGCGGCGCGCGCTGCGCCGAGGGGAGCGAGCTCGGCGACCACACCGTCCGCGAGGACGAGGTCGACGGGGTCGCCGCCGAGCGGGCGCGCGCCGCGCAGGACGTACGTGGTGGTTGCGGCGCTGCTCACGAGGCGGAGACCCTTTCGACGGCGGGGACGGGCTGGGCGGAGGGCAGGGGCGTGGACGACGCCGCGGCGTCGGCCTCGTCGCTGCCCGCGAGGAGGAGGTAGAGCACGGCCATGCGCACGGCGACGCCGTTCGCGACCTGCTCCACGATCACCGCGCGCGGCGAGTCCGCCGCCTGCGCGGAGATCTCGAGGCCGCGGTTCATGGGGCCGGGGTGCAGGACGACGGCGTGCTCGGCGAGGAGTCCGAGGCGCCGGGCGTCGAGCCCGTACTTGCGGCTGTACTCGAGCGGGTTCGGGAAGAAGGCCCCGCCCCCGGCGCCGGCGCCGCTCATGCGCTCGCGCTGCACGCGCAGCATCATCACGGCGTCGGGGCCGCCGTGCGCCGTGTGCCCCGCGAGGGTTGCGTCCAGGTCGTAGGAGACCTCGCACGGCCACGTCCGGACGCCGACCGGCAGGAGCGTGGGCGGCGCGACGAGCGTCACGCGGGCCCCGAGCGTGTGCAGCAGGTGGACGTTCGAGCGCGCGACCCGCGAGTGCAGCACGTCGCCGACGATCGCGACGTGGCGCCCGTCGAGGCCGGCACCGCGTGCGGCGGCGTCGTCGGGGCCGCTCGCCCCCGGGGAGGTCAGGCCCGTCCCGGTGAGGTGGCGGCGCAGGGTGTACGCGTCGAGGAGCGCCTGCGTCGGGTGCTGGTGCATGCCGTCGCCCGCGTTGACGACGGCCGCGTCGAGCCAGCCCGCGTGCGCGAGCAGGTGCGGGGCGCCCGACGCCTGGTGCCGCACGACGACCGCGTCCGCGCCCATCGCCTGGAGCGTCAGCGCCGTGTCCTTGAGCGACTCGCCCTTGGACACGCTCGACCCCTTGGCCGAGAAGTTGATGACGTCCGCGGACAGCCGCTTCGCCGCGGTCTCGAAGGAGATGCGCGTGCGCGTCGAGTCCTCGTAGAAGAGGTTGACGACCGTGCGCCCGCGCAGCGTCGGGAGCTTCTTGATCTCGCGCGACTGCGTCGCGGCCATCTGGGCGGCCGTGTCGAGGATGCGGACGGCGTCGGCGCGTCCGAGGTCCTGGGTCGAGAGCAGATGCCTCATGCGCGGGCCTCCCCACCGTCGGTGGCGGCCGCCTGCGGGGCCGCGGGCCGGATGACGACCGCGTCGTCGGACGCGTCGCCCGCCGCTGAGGCGCCGTCGATCTCGGCGAGGCGCACGCTCACGCGCTCGGACGTCGACGTCGGCAGGTTCTTGCCCACGAAGTCGGGGCGGATCGGCAGCTCCCGGTGGCCGCGGTCGACGAGCGCCGCGAGCTGCACCGCGCGCGGGCGGCCGAGGTCGCTGATCGCGTCGAGCGCGGCCCGGATCGTGCGGCCGGAGTACAGGACGTCGTCGACGAGGACCACGACCTTGCCGTCGATCCCCGACGCGGGCAGGCGCGTCGCGCCGATCGTGCGCGTCGGGTGGCGGTGCAGGTCGTCGCGGTACATCGTCACGTCGAGCTCGCCGACGATCGCGTGCGGGTCGGGCGCGCCGTCTCCCTCGATCGCGGCGAGTCGCTCGGCGAGCCGGGCCGCGAGCGGGACGCCGCGCGTCGGGATGCCGAGGAGGACGAGGTCGTGGGCTCCCTTGTTGCGCTCCACGATCTCGTGGGCGATGCGCGTCAGCGCGCGGGAGATGTCCGCCGCCGTGAGGACGACGGTCCCGGCGGTCGGCCCCGTCTCGGGGTCGGACCCCGGCCGGGGTGCGGATGGTGTGGGCACAGCAGCGCCAGAGCTCATGTCCGGCGACCTCCTTCCCCGCCTCACAGGACGGGCCTTAAAGGATGTCTGACGGTCACCCACCCTACCGCCGGTGGTCCGGCGGCCGGGTGCGCGTCCCGCCCGGTGGGACGCGGCGTCGGTCACACCCGTGACCGACGCCGCGCGAGGCGTCGTCCCGGCCGAGACCGGGCGCCGCGGTCAGGCCGTGATCGTCGGCTTCATCTCGACGATGCGCGCGAGCAGCCCGTTGACGAACGACGGCGAGTCGTCGGTCGACAGGGAGCGCGCGAGGTCGACGGCCTCGTCGATCGCGACGACGTCCGGGACGTCGTCGTTGAAGAGGATCTCCCAGCCGCCGATGCGCAGCAGGGCCCGGTCGACCGCGGGCATGCGCTCGAGCGTCCACCCGTGGGAGTAGGTCTCGAGCAGCTCGTCGATGCGCTCGCGGTGGGCGAGCACCCCCTCGACGATGTCGACCGCGTACTGCGGCAGCGCGGTCTGCGCCGTCCCGGGGTCGGCGACGCGCTCCGCGAGGAGGGTCGTCGGGTCCACGTGACGCTGCTCCGCCTCGAAGAGGACGTCGAGCGCGCGCTTGCGCGCCTTGGTGCGTGCGGCCATGTCAGTCCGTCGTCTGTCCGTCGGTGCCGGCGGTCAGTCGTTCACGCGGCCGAGGTACGACCCGTCACGCGTGTCGACCTTGACCTTGGTGCCCTGCTCGAGGAAGAGCGGGACCTGGATCTGCGCGCCCGTCTCGAGCGTCGCGGGCTTGGTGCCGCCCGTCGAGCGGTCGCCCTGCAGGCCCGGCTCGGTGTACGTGATCTCGAGGACGACCGAGGCCGGCAGCTCGATGTAGAGCGGCTGGCCGTCGTTCGACGCGATGAGCACGTTCTGGTTCTCGAGCATGTAGTCCTTGGCGTCGCCCACGATCTCGGCGCCGACCGTGATCTGGTCGTACGTCGAGGTGTCCATGAACACGTAGTCCGCGCCGTCCTGGTACAGGTACTGGAAGTCACGGCGGTCGACGTTGGCGGTCTCGATCTTGAGCCCGGCGTTGAACGTCTTGTCGATCGTCTTGCCCGTCATGACGTTCTTGATCTTGGTGCGGACGAACGCGCCACCCTTGCCGGGCTTGACGTGCTGGAACTCGATCACGGTCCACAGCTGGCCGTCGAGTCGCAGCACAGTGCCGTTCTTGATGTCGTTGGTGGTCGCCACGTTCGTCTTCCTGTCGGAGGGTCAGCGGTCCCGTCGACGCGCCACCGCGCGCCGGGACGGCACGAGGGGGCCACGCGAGGGCGGGATGCGGAAATGGGCCTTGACGATCTTACCGGAGCGCGGCGAGGACCGCGTTCGCCACGACGCCCAGGGTCGCCGCCCAGCACATCGAGGCGAGCGTCCCGATGACGAAGCGCTCCGACGCGACGGGGTGCTCGCGCAGCTCGGGATAGCGGCCCAGGCCCTTGATCGCGACGACGAAGGCGATGCCGCCGGGCTCGCCCGCGAGGAGGCAGCCCGTGATCGCGAACCGTTCGAGGATCCCGATCCACGTCCCGCCGCGCAGAGCCTTGACCGCCTCCGTCCCGATCGGCCCCGTCGTCGGAGGGGGCGGCGGGGGCACGGGCACGGCCGCCGGGTCCGCAGGGGCCGCGCGCCGGGGCCGGCCGGCACGCCCCGGAGCGGCGGAGCCGCCCGAGCGCGCCGCCGCGCGCAGCACCCACTGGGTCACGGGGCCGCCGCCGAGGACGCTCGCGGCGAGCGCGACCACCCAGACGACCACCACGAGCACGACCGTCACCGGGTCCGTCACGCCTTCTCCTCCTGCCGATCCACCGGCGGCCCCTCGTGGAGCTCGCCCAGCAGCCTCGCGACCACGGGCCGCACCGCCGCCTCCTCGGGCCACAGCGCGGTGCGCAGCCGCTGGCTGACCGCCTGCTCGGACACACCGAGCGCGCGAGCCACATCCTTCTGGGTCCCACCCACACGCGCCAGCGCGTCGACGGCCTCCCACCCGGGCGCGGTGCGCCGGTCCGCGACCGCCGCGAGGAGACGCAGGAGCGCCTCGACCTCGGCGGCGCGCGACGCGGGCTCCCCGCGGACGGCGACGGGCGCGGTGGCCGCGCGCGACTTCGCCTGCTCCACCGCCTCGCGGGCCAGGACGAACGCCGTGCCCGACGCCTCGCGCGACACCGCGGGCAGCGGCTCGTCGACGGGCCCGACGCCGAGCCCGACGCTCCAGCCGCCGTCGCGCAGGAGGTCGAGCACGACCTCGACGACGACCTCCGGGTGGTCGAGGACCCCCTGGACCTCGTCGCCGACGGTCCGGTCGAACGGGAGCACGACACCAGCGCGGTCCGCCAGCACCTCCTCGAGGCGCGCGAGCACCTCGGGGACGCGATCGGGACGACCGGTGCTCCCCCGCTGGTCGACGGTGAGGACGTACATGCCCTCAAGGCTAGACCCTTGTTCCCGCTCCATCAAGCCTTGGGGCTTGATCGAGCGTGATCAAGCCGGGGCCGCTCCCCGCAGCCGCGCGGCGACCGCCTCGAGCGCGAGCCGGTAGGAGTCGAAGCCGAAGCCCGCGATCGTGCCCGTCGCCACCGCGCCCACCACGGAGTGGCTGCGGAACGCCTCGCGCGCCGCCGGGTTGCTCAGGTGGACCTCGACCAGCAGCAGGCCGGACGTCGTGACCTGCGCGGCGGCGTCGCGCACCGCGTACGAGTAGTGCGTGAACGCGGCCGGGTTCAGCACGACGTGGGTCCGGGCGTCGACGGCCTCGTGCAGCCAGCCGACGAGCTCGGACTCGTCGTCGGTCTGCCGCACGTCGACGGCGAGGTCGAGCGCGCTCCCCCACGTCGACGCCGACGCACGGAGGTCGGCCATCGAGGCCGAGCCGTAGATCTCCGGCTCCCGCACGCCGAGCCGACCGAGGTTGGGTCCGTTGAGGACGAGCACGCGTTCCATGGCGCCCGAGCCTAGCCGTGCCGGGGCCGGCGACGGCGAGACGTCCGTGCCCGCTCCCGACGGGCGACGGACCACGGCCTCGGGCAGGCTGACGGGGTGACCCTCAGCGCTGCCCGCCCTCTGCCCCCGGTCCTGCTCCTGCCGCTGCCCTGCGCACCCGGCCCCGCGCCGTCCGACGCCCGCCCAGGGGCGGCCGCATGAGCGCGACGCGCTACCTGGACGTGCCCTTCGCGGCGCTCGCGCACCGCGGCTTCTCGCGCGAGGGTCTCGAGAACTCGATGGCCGCGTTCGCGGCGGCCCGCGAGCTGGGGCTCCGGTACGTCGAGACGGACGCCCACGCGACGTCGGACGGCGTCGCCGTGGCGCTCCACGACGCCTCGCTGGACCGGACGACGGACGCGCGCGGCCTCGTGGCCGACCTCCCGTGGCGCACGGTGCGCGCCGCCCGGATCGGCGGACGAGAGCCGGTGCCGTCGCTGGAGGACGTCCTCGGGACGTGGCCGGACCTGCGGGTCAACGTCGACGTCAAGTCGGCGGCGGCTGCCGAGCCGGTCGCGCGCGCGATCGAGCGCACGCGCGCGCACGACCGCGTGTGCGTCGCGTCGTTCGCCGCGGCGCGCCGCGAGGCGACCGTCGCGCGGCTCTCGCGGCCTGTGACCGTGTCCGGCGCGCGGGGCGCGGTGGTGGGCATGCTGCTCGCGGGGCGCGCCCGCGTCGACGCGCTCGCCCGACGAGCCGCGCGCTCCGTCGACTGCCTCCAGGTACCGGTGCGCGAAGGCTGGGTGCGCGTCGTGGACTCCGCGTTCGTGCGGGCCGCGCACCGGGCCGGCGTCGCGGTGCACGCCTGGACGGTCAACGACGCCCCGACCATGCACCGGCTGCTCGACCTCGGGGTCGACGGGATCGTCACCGACCGCTCGGACGTGCTGCGCGACGTGCTCCGCACCCGAGGGCTGTGGGCCTGACCTCGACCGTGGCCCCTCAGAGGGCGATCGGCCCGCGGCCCACCGGGGCGTCCGCCGCGATCTCCGCGTAGGCCGCGGCGAGCAGCGTCGGGTCCGGACCCTCGAGGCGGGTCGGGCGGGCGACGTCGTCGAGCACGACGAACCGCAGGAGGTCGCCGCGCGACTTCTTGTCACGGCGCATGGCCGACATGAGCTGCTCCCAGCGGTCGCCCCGATAGGTGAGGGGCAGCCCCAGCGAGCCGAGGATCGCCCGGTGCCGCTCGACGACGGCGTCGTCCAGCCTCCCGGCGAGGCGCGAGAGCTCGGCGGCGAACACCATGCCGACGGAGACGGCCGCGCCGTGGCGCCACTGGTAGCGCTCGGTGAGCTCGACGGCGTGGCCCAGCGTGTGCCCGTAGTTGAGGATCTCGCGCAGGCCGGCCTCCTTGAGGTCCTCCCCCACGACGCGCGCCTTGACCGCGACCGAGCGCTCGACGAGCTCGGCGACGACGGCCCAGGTCTCGTCCGTCGTCGGCCGGGTGCCCCACGCGGCGAGCGCGTCGGCGTGCTCCTCGACGAGCTCGAGGATGCGCTCGTCCGCGATGAACCCGGCCTTGACGACCTCCGCGAGACCCGCGACGAAGTCCCAGCGGCCGAGCGACTCCAGGGCCGCGAGGTCGCACAGCACGCCCGCGGGCGGGTGGAACGCACCGACGAGGTTCTTGCCCTCGGCCGTGTTGATGCCGGTCTTGCCCCCGACCGCGGCGTCGACCATCGCGAGGAGCGTCGTCGGCACGTGCACCACGCGGATGCCGCGCAGCCACGTCGCGGCGACGAAGCCGCCGAGGTCCGTCGTCGCACCGCCGCCGACCGTGACGACCGCGTCCGTGCGCGTGAAGTCCAGCTGTCCGAGCACGCCCCACAGGAACGCCGCGACCTGCGCGGTCTTGGACTCCTCCGCGTCCGGGACCTCCGCGACGTACGCCTCGTAGCCCGACGCCTTGAGGTCCTCGTGGACCACCTCGGCCGTCGCGGCGAGGGCCGCGGGGTGCACGACGAGCACCCGGCGCACCCGGTCGCCGAGCATGGCGGGCAGCTCGCCGAGCAGGTGGCGCCCCACGACGACGTCGTACGGCTGCTCGCCCGAGACCCGCACACGCGTCGGCGCGGCCGCGGTCGTGTCCTGGGCGGGGGTGGTGGCGTCGGGGGTCGTGTCGCTCACGCGTTCTCCTGTTCGACCGGGGTGCCGGCGGGGTCGGCCGGCGCGGGTGCGGGCGTCGTGCGCCCGGGAGTGCCGGGCGCACCGTCCACGAGGTGCTCGCGGATCTCGCGCGCGACCTGGGCGGGCGTGCGCGCGTCCGTCGCGACGTGCAGCGTCGAGACCCGCTCGTAGACGGGGCGCCGCGCCTCCATGAGCGCGGCCCAGCGCGCCCGCGGGTTCCCGAGCAGGAGCGGACGCGCCTGGTTGAGGCCGACGCGCGGTGCGGCGTGCGCGAGGCTCACGTCGAGGAAGACGACCGTCCCGCCCGCGGCGACGTACGCGGCGAGCGCGGTCTGCGTGTGCTCGTCGAGCACCGCGCCGCCGCCCAGGGCGAGGACGCCGTCGTGCGTCGCGAGCGCGGTCGTCACGGCCTCGCGCTCGAGCTCGCGGAAGTGCGGCTCGCCGTGGTCGACGAAGATGTCCGCGACCGGCTTCCCGGCCGTGGTCTCGACGTCGACGTCCGTGTCGCGCTGCGCGAGGCCGAGCAGCTCGGCCAGGTGGCGCGCGACGGTCGACTTCCCGCTCCCGGGCGGCCCGACGAGCACGACGACCGGGCGGGTCCCCGGGGCGACGGGCGTCATCAGCGCTGCAGCTCGGGGATCGCGGCGAGGTACGCCTCGGCGTTACGGCGGACCTCCGCGACGGAGTCGCCGCCGAACTTCTCGAGCGCCTGCTCGGCGAGGACGAGCGCGACCATGGCCTCTGCGACGACCGCCGCGGGCGGGACCGCGCACACGTCGGAGCGCTGGTGCTGGGCCTTGGCGACGTCGCCGGTGACGACGTCGACCGTCGCGAGCGCGCGCGGCACCGTCGAGATCGGCTTCATGGCGGCGCGCACGCGCACCACCTCGCCGTTCGACATGCCGCCCTCGACCCCGCCGGCGCGGTTGCTGCGCCGGTGGATGCGACCGTCGGCGCCGCGCTCGATCTCGTCGTGCGCGGCGGACCCGCGGCGGCGCGCGGTGCGGAAGCCGTCGCCGACCTCGACGCCCTTGATCGCCTGGATGCCCATGAGGACGGCGGCGAGGCGCGCGTCGAGGCGCCGGTCGCTCTGCGCGTAGGTGCCCAGGCCCGAGGGAACCCCGTACGCGAGCACCTCGACGACGCCGCCGAGCGTGTCTCCCGCCTTCTGGCACTCGTCGATCTCCGCGACCATGGCCGCCGCGGCGTCCGGGTCGAAGCAGCGCACCGGGTCGGCGTCGAGCGCGGCGACGTCGTCGGGGCCGGGCACCGGCGCGTCCTCGGGGACCTCGACCGGCCCGATCGCGACGACGTGCGACACGAGCCGGACGCCGAGGGCCTGCTCGAGGAACTTCGCCGCGGCCGTGCCGAGCGCGACCCGCGTCGCGGTCTCGCGCGCCGAGGCGCGCTCGAGCACCGGTCGTGCGTCCTCGAAACCGTACTTGCGCATGCCGACGAGGTCGGCGTGCCCGGGGCGCGGCCGGGTGAGCGGGCGGTTGCGCGCGATCTCCCGGACGTCACCCGTCCCGGCGTCGACGAGCAGCGCCTCGGGCGGCACGGGGTCGGACGACATGACGTCGACCCACTTGGGCCACTCGGAGTTCGCGATCTCGATGGCGAGCGGACCACCCTGGGTCGCGCCGTGGCGCAGGCCGCCGAGGACGCGCAGCTCGTCCTGCTCGAACTTCTGGCGTGAACCGCGGCCGTACCCGAGGCGGCGACGCGCGAGCGCGGCGCGCACGTCGTCCGTCGTGAGCGCGACGCCCGCGGGCAGCCCGTCGAGGATCCCGACCAGCGCCTCGCCGTGCGACTCACCCGATGTCAACCAACGCAGCATGATCGCCATCCTCCCACGTCGGCGCCGTCGTCCCGGCGGCCGCCCGCAGTGCGGACCGACGGCGTGCGACGACGGTCGAGCGGTCCCCTGAGGCGTCGGTCCCGCGGTCCCCTGCGGCGCGGCGCGCAGCTCCGTGCCCGCCGACGCGGCGGCCTGTGGACGACGACGTCGCGCGCCTCCGCGGGCACGCTACGGTGCCGCGCATGGTCCAGCAGGGGGACGGGACGAGGCACGCCGCGACATCGCGCCGCGGGTCGGGTGACGACGAGCCGGACGAGGCGCGGGCGGCCGTCGTGACCGCGGCCGCGCCGAGGACCTGGGGACGACGCCGTCGCGCCGACCTCGCCCGCGAGCTCCGGGTCGCGGGCCGGGCGGGTGGAGTGCTCGCGCTGCTCGCGGCGCTGGCCGCGGCGTGGTGGTCGGGCCTGTCGTGGGCGACGCCCGCCGTCGCGGTCGTCGCCGCGGCAGGCGCGCTGCTCGCCGTGATCGACGTGCGCACGCACCGCCTGCCGGACGTGATCGTGCTCCCGACAGGGGTCGCGGTCGTCGTGCTGCTCGCGGTCGCGTCGCTCGCGGCGGGCGACGGGGAGCCGCTCGTCCGCGCGCTCGCCGGCGGCGCCGTGGGCTTCTGCGCCTACGCCGCGCTGCGGCTCGCGCACCCGCCCGGGCTGGGGTTCGGCGACGTCAAGCTCGCGGGCACGCTCGGCGCCCCGCTCGCGTGGTTCGGGTGGGCCGAGCTCGTCACCGGGCTCCTCCTGCCGTTCCTGCTCGGCGGGGCGTGGGCGCTCGGCCTGGTGGTCTCGCGGCGCGCTCGCCGCGACACGGCGGTGGCCTTCGGCCCGTTCATGGTGCTCGGCGCGGGCGTCGCCGCCGGCTGGGGCCAGACGACGACCCGCGCGGTCCTCGGCGGCTGATTCGCGTGGGGCTCAGACCGGGGCGCCGAGCGCGGAGCCGAGGGCGCGGTCCATCGTCGCCAGCGGCGCAGCCTTGCCCGTCATGAGCCGCACCTGCTCGGCCGCCTGGTGCAGGAGCATGCGCTCGCCGCCGACGACGGTGCCGCCGCCCGCGGCCCAGGCGACGGACAGCGCGGTGGGCCGGGGGTCGTAGACGACGTCGAGGAGGACCCCGCCGGGCGTCACCGCGGCCTGGGACAGCGCGCCCGCCACCGGGTCGGCGGCACGCGACGGCAGGGTGGCCACGACGGCGTCCGTGCGCACGAGGCGGTCGACGAGCGCGGGCGACGCCGGGTCCAGCACCTCGAACCGCGGCTCGACGCCCATGCGGTGCGCGGCGCGCTGCAGGGTTCCCGTGCGCCCCAGCGAGCGCACGAGGACGGACGGTGCGGTGCAGCCCAGCTGCGCCAGCGCGGCGAGCGTCGAGGCGGCGGTCGCGCCGGCGCCCAGCACGACGGCGGAACGGACTTCCCGCTCCCCCAGCCCTTCGCGCAGCGCCGCGACGAGGCCGTGCACGTCGGTGTTCGTCCCGACGAACGTCGGTCGTGTCCCACCCGTAGGCTGCACCACGAGCGTGTTGACCGCCCCGACGACGTTCGCGAGCGGGTCGACGTGGTCCAGCAGCGGGATCACCGCGTGCTTGAGCGGCATGGTCAGGCTCAGGCCCGCCCACGAGGCGTCGAGGCCGTTGACGAAGGCCGGGAGCTGCTCCTCGGTCGTGTCGATCGCCTCGTAGGACCACCCGTCCAGCCCGAGCGCGTCGTACGCGGCACGGTGCAGCACCGGCGACAGCGAGTGCGCGACGGGGTGGCCGAGGACGGCCGCCCGGCGCGGCGGGCGCGTCGTGCTCACCCCTCGTTCTCCGCCAACCACTGCCGGTACTCCTGCTTGAACTGCTCGAACTCCGCGTACTTGTCGGTGAACTTCGTCTCTCCGGTGTCCAGGTTCACGGTCACGTACCAGAGCCACGGGCCCTCCGGTGCGTTGAGCACGGCCTCGACGCTCTCCCGGCTGGGGCTCCCGATCGGGGTAGGGGGCAGGCCCTGGTGGACGCGCGACGCGTACGGGAGGTCGGGGTTCTGGAACTCCTCGGTCGTGATCTGACCGGCCGGCTTGCCCAGCCCGTAGACGTCGATCGCGTCCATGCCGAGCGGCATGCCGTCCTCGATGCGGTTGTAGATGACGCGCGCGACCTTCTGCCGCTGCTCCGCGTTCTTGCCCTCCCACTCGACGATCGACGCCATCGTGAGCACTTCCTGGAAGCGCTCGGGCGCCACGCCGAGCTCGGCGAGCTCGCTCGTGGTCTGGCTCACCATGCCCTGGATGATCCCCGTGGCGTTGACGTCGCCCGGCTCGAGGACGTACGTCGTCGGGTAGAGCCAGCCCTCGTAGTTGCCGTTCGCCTCGGCGGGCAGCCCCGTGGCGGCGGTGTCGGCCATGGCCGCCTCGAACTCGGCGACGGGAATCCCGGTCACGGAGGACGACCGCTCGAGCACCTGCTTGACCGTGTAGCCCTCGGGGATCGTGATCTTCGTCTCGACGCGCGAGTCGTTCGCCACGAGACGCGCGACGGCGTCCTTCGCCGACATCCCGAGGAGCAGCGTGTGCGTGCCCGGCTGGATCTTGCCGGCGTTCGGGTTGTCCTCGAACGCGTTCGCGAACGCCGCGGAGCTCGCGACGACGCCCGCCTCGGTGAGCACCGCCCCCATGTCGCGGCCCGTCGAACCGGGCTCGATCACGACGTCGACGGGCTCGGTCCCCGGGCCCTCGAAGTCCTTCGCCTCGAGCGGGTTCGCGAACCCGAAGAGGTCGGACGCGTTGTTGAGCAGCAGGTAGCCCGCTCCGCCCACCACGAGGAGCGAGACGAGCAGGACCACGAGGGCCCGGCGGCGCCGGCGCTGGCGTCGCTTCTTCGCGGCCCGGCGCGCGCGCTGCTCGGCGCGCGAGGAGCGCGCGGGCTGCTGCTCGCCCTGGACTGCGGGCCGTTCGAACAGGTCGGTCACGGTCGGTGGTCTCCTGTCGGGTCTACAGGTTCTCCGGCGCGCACCCCCGCGCCCCGCTCGGCCTCGAGAGCGGATTGCAGAATGATAACGGCGGCGGCCTGGTCGACGACGCTCCGGTGCTTGCGACCGGCGCGTCCCGACGCGTGCAGCGCCTGGTGGGCGCTGACGGTCGTCATCCGCTCGTCGACGAGGTGCACCGGCACCGGTGCGACGACGCGAGCCACCGCACCAGCGTACGCCCGGGCGCCCTGGGCGGCGGCGCCCTCCCCGCCGGAGAGGTGCCGCGGCAGGCCCACGTAGACGACCTGGGCGTTGCGCTCCTCGACCTCGGCCGCGATGCGGGCGACGTCGGCGGGGACCGCCGCGCCGGCGCGCGTGTCGCGTGCGAGGGTCTCGACGGGGGTCGCGACGAGACCGTCGGGGTCGCTCGCGGCCAGGCCGACGCGGACGCTGCCCACGTCGACGCCGAGGCGCGCCCCCCGCGGGAGGGGGGCGCGCCCGTCGTCTGCGGGCTGCACGGGCAGGCCGGTCACGCGCCGGCCGCTGCGCCGTCGCGCACGCCCCGGAGGGCGGCGGGCAGCGCGGACACGTCCGTGCCGCCGCCCTGGGCCATGTCGTCCTTGCCGCCGCCACCGCCACCGAGCGTCTGGGCGGCAGCCTTGGCGAGCACGCCGGCGCGCAGCCCGGCCGCACGAGCGGAGGCGTTCGTCACGACGACGACCTGCGGGCGACCCTTCGCGACGCCGCCGACGGCGACGACCGCGGGCTCCGCCTCGCCGAGACGGCCGCGCACGTCGAGCGCGAGCGCGCGCAGGTCGTCCGCGGACGCGACCTCACCGGCGTCGTGCACGACGACGCGCGTGCCGCCCACGAGCTCCGCCCCGGCGGCGAGCGTGCCGGCCGCCGCGAGGAGCTGGGCCTGCCGGAGCTGGGCGAGCTCCTTCTCGGCGTCGCGCAGGCGCGACACGAGCGTGCTCACGCGGTCGGGCAGCTCCTCGGTCCGCACGTTGAGCAGACCCGTGAGCTGGCCCACGAGCGCGTGCTCCTTCGCCTGGAACCCGTACGCGCCGTCACCGACGAGGGCGTCGACGCGCCGCACGCCCGAGCCGATCGACGACTCGCCGAGCAGCGTGACGAGGCCGAGCTGGCCCGTGCGCTGCACGTGCGTGCCGGCGCAGAGCTCGCGCGACCAGTCGCCGCCGATGGAGACGACGCGCACGGTGTCGCCGTACTTCTCGCCGAACAGCGCCATCGCCCCCAGGGCGCGCGCCTCGGTGATCGGCATGAGCTGGTCCGTGACCTCGAGGTTCTCCTGGAGCTGGGTGTTGACCCGCTCCTCGATCTCCGAGAGCGCGCCCGAGGGCACGGCGGACGAGCGGCGGAAGTCGAAGCGGATGCGGCTGGGCGCGTTCTCCGACCCGGCCTGCGTCGCGTCCTTGCCGAGCGACTCCTGGAGCGCCTTGTGGATCATGTGCGTCGCCGAGTGGGCGCGGCTGATCGCCTTGCGACGGTCGCGGTCGATCGTCGCGGTGCCCGGGTCGCCGAGCGCCGCGGTGCCCTCGACCAGGCGGCCGCGGTGCACCGACAGGCCCTTGATCGGGCGCTGCACGTCGTCGACCTCGATGGTCGCGCCGCCGTCGAGCACGATCGTGCCGTGGTCGGCGAGCTGGCCGCCGGCCTCCGCGTAGAACGGGGTGCGGTCGAGCACGACCTCGACGTCGGCCGGCGCCGTCGCGGCCGGGGCGGGGACGCCGTCGACCAGCAGGCCGGCGACGCGCACCGCCGCGGACGACTCGGTGTACCCGAGGAACTCCACGGGCGCCGCGAGCTCGGACGCGAGCGACTCGTACGCCGCCGTGTCGACGCCGCCCGAGCGCTTCGCGAGCGCGTCGGCGCGCGCCCGCTGGCGCTGCTCGGTCATGAGCGCGCGGAACGCCTTCTCGTCGACCTGGACGCCCTGCTCGGCCGCCATCTCGAGCGTGAGGTCGATCGGGAAGCCGTACGTGTCGTGCAGCGCGAACGCCTGGTCGCCGCCGAGCAGCGGCGTCCCGCCCGAGCCGGCCGCAGCCTTGGCCCGCGACACGGCGGTGTCGAGGATCGTCGTGCCGGCCGTGAGCGTGCGCCGGAACGCGTCCTCCTCGGTGTAGGCGACGTCGGAGATGCGCGCGAAGTCGGTCGCGACCTCCGGGTACGACGGCGCCATCGCGTCGCGGCTCACCGGGAGCAGCGCGGGCATGGCGCGGTCCTCGACGCCGAGCAGGCGCATCGCGCGCACCGAGCGGCGCAGCAGACGGCGCAGCACGTAGCCGCGGCCCTCGTTGGACGGGCGCACGCCGTCGCTCATGATCATCAGGGCCGAGCGGACGTGGTCGGCCACGACGCGCATGCGCACGTCGTCCTCGTGGTTCGCGCCGTAGCGCTTGCCGGAGAGCGCCTCGGCCGCGGTGATGACCGGGAACACCTCGTCGATCTCGTAGAGGTTGTCCTTGCCCTGGAGGAGGTAGGCGACGCGCTCCAGGCCCATGCCGGTGTCGATGTTCTTGCGCGCGAGCTCCGAGACGATCCGGAACTCCTCCTTGGACTTCACGTCGTCGATCGCGTACTGCATGAAGACGAGGTTCCAGATCTCCAGGTAGCGGTCCTCGTCGACGACGGGGCCACCCTCCTGGCCGAACTCGGGACCGCGGTCGATGTAGATCTCCGAGCACGGGCCCGCGGGGCCGGGCTGGCCCGTGGACCAGTAGTTGTCCTTCTTGCCGCGCGCCTGGATGCGCTCGTCCGGCAGGCCGGCGATGCGCTTCCAGAGCTGCCGTGCCTCGTCGTCGTCGTGGTAGACGGTGACCCACACGCTCTCGGGGTCGAACCCGTACTTCCCCTCCTCGCGCGCGCCCGTGACGAGGTCCCAGGCGTAGGTGATCGCGCCTTCCTTGAAGTAGTCCCCGAACGAGAAGTTGCCGTTCATCTGGAAGAACGTGCCGTGGCGCGTCGTCTTGCCGACCTCGTCGATGTCGAGGGTGCGCACGCACTTCTGGACGCTCGTCGCACGGTCCCACGGCGGGGTCTGCTCCCCCGTCATGTACGGGATGAACGGGACCATGCCTGCGATGGTGAACAGCGTGGACGGGTCCGGGGAGACGAGCGACGCCGACGGCACGACGGTGTGGTCGCGGTCGGCGAAGTAGTCGAGCCAGCGCTTGCGGATCTCGGCGGTGCGCATGATGTCCTTCGGAAAGAGGTCGGTGGTCGTGCGGGGTGGTGCGGTGGGCGCCGCGGGCTCGGCGTCCTAGAAGGAGTAACCGAGCAGGTCCTCGACGTCGTCCGTGTCGTCGAAGGCGTCCCGGTCGGCGGCGGCGGGGCGCGCGTGGCGTCCGGCCGCGCGACGTGCGCGGACGGCGTCCGGGTCCTCCTGGCCCTCGGCGAGCAGCGCCGCCATGAGCTCCTGCTCGCGCGCGTCGCGCGCGAGCGCGAACTCGGTGCGGAAGTCGCGGGCGATCTCGACGACCTTCTCGCCGAGGCCGTTCACCTGCTCGGTCGCCTGGTCCACGAGCGACGCCGGCGCGTAGCGCGCCAGGACCTTCTTGCCGCGCACGACGACCACGACCGTGATCGCGACGCCGACACCGATCCAGAAGACCCGGCGCATCAGCGCGACCCCTCGGCGCGGCCCGTGGACGAGGCCGACGACCGGCCCGACGACCGACGGCCGCCGAACGAGCGCGCGGCGGCCTGGCGCACGCCGTAGGTGAACGCGGCGACCTTGACCAGCGGCGCGCCGAACGTCGCGGCGTACAGGCCCGTGAGCGCGGAGACGTTCTCGCTCACCTGGGCGGCCGACGTGGTGATGGTGTCGACCTTGACGAGCTGGCTGTTCGTCGTGGCGACGGTCGTCGCGGCCTCGTCGAGGATCGGCACCGAGTGGTCGGTGACCTCCTTGATGCTCGCGCGCGCCTCGTCGAGCACGCGGCCGAGCTTGAGGAGCGGCACCGCGAGCAGGCCGACGAGCAGCACGAACGCGACGGCTGCGATGAGGCCGGCCACATCTCCCAGGGACATTCTTCCTCCAGTGCCAGTCACGGTGCCGCGTGCGCGGCACCCGTGCGCCGTGCGCGCGGGACGGTCGTCGCCGCAGGGCTCCTCGCGGACGCACCCACGGCTCCGCGAAACACTACCCGCACCAGGGCGGGGACCGTCGTCGGGCACGGCGCGACCGCACCCGCGGGGGGCGGGCCGGCGCACCGGCCCGGACGCACGAACGCCTCGCTCGCCGACGAAGCGGTGAGCGAGGCGTCCGGGGCAGGAATCAGCGAGCGTAGTACTCGACGACGAGCTGGACCTCGCACTGCACGGGGACCTCGGCGCGCTTCGGGCGACGCGTGAGCACCGCGCTGAGCTTCTCGAGCTGGACGTCCAGGTAGCCCGGGACGGCCGGCAGCACGTCGCGGTGCGCGCCCGCGGCCGCGACCTGGAACGGCGTCGTCGCCTGGCTCTTCGGCTTGACCTGGAGGGTCTGGCCGGGCTTCACGCGGAACGACGGACGGTCCACGATCTTGCCGTCGACGAGGATGTGGCGGTGCGTGACCGCCTGGCGCGCCTGCAGGATGGTGCGGGCGAAGCCGGCGCGCAGCACGAGCGCGTCGAGACGCGTCTCGAGGTTCTCGACGAGCGCCTCACCGGTCAGGCCCTTGTCCTTGCGGGCGTCCTCGTACGCACGCGCGAGCTGCTTCTCGCGGAGCATGTACTGGGCGCGCAGACGCTGCTTCTCGCGGAGACGGACCGCGTAGTCCGACTCGGTGCGACGGCGGGCGCGGCCGTGCTCACCCGGGGGGTACGGGCGCTTCTCGAAGTGCTTGACGGCCTTCGGGGTGAGGGCGATGCCCAGGGCGCGGCTCAGGCGGACCTGGCGGCGCGAGCGCTTGACAGACGTCACAGCGGTGTCTCATTCCTGTCGTTCGGGTTCTGACGTCACACCTGGTCCCGAGAACCGGGTCCGGGTGCGGGACCAGCCGATGGACCGCGCGCTCTTCCGTGAGGAAGGGCGAGGGGTCGGGGCCGAGGTCCCAGGTGGTCGCCGTGCAGGCAACCTGAGCAGTCTACCGCACGCAGGGCGTCGCGGTCCCCGACCCCGTCAGCGCGCAGGACCGTCCTGCCCGAGGATGTCGCGGATGCGCCCGAGCCGGTCCGTGACCTGCCGCTCGTACCCGCGGTCCGTGGGCGTGTAGTACCGCGACCCGACGAGGGAGTCCGGCAGGTACTGCTGCGCGGCGACGCCGTGCGGCGCGTCGTGCGCGTACCGGTAGCCCGCACCGTGACCGAGCTGCTTGGCGCCCGGGTAGTGCGCGTCGCGCAGGTGGGGCGGGACCGACCCCGCCTTCCCGGCGCGCACGTCCGCGAGCGCCGCGTCGATCCCGAGGTAGGCCGCGTTCGACTTGGGCGCGGTCGCCAGGTGCACGACCGCCTCGGCGAGGACGATCCGGCCCTCGGGCATGCCGATGAGCTGGACCGCCTGGGCGGCGGCGACCGCGGTCTGCAACGCCGAGGGGTCGGCCATGCCGACGTCCTCCGCGGCGGCGATGACGATGCGGCGCGCGATGAAGCGGGGGTCCTCCCCCGCCGCGATCATGCGGGCGAGGTAGTGCAGGGAGGCGTCGACGTCGGAGCCGCGCATCGACTTGATGAAGGCGGAGACGACGTCGTAGTGCTGGTCGCCGTCGCGGTCGTACCGCACCGCGGCGACGTCGACGGCGCGTTCGACGGCGTCGAGGTCGACGGGCACGGGCGGGGGGCCGGCGTCGGGCGTGCCGCGCCCTGCGCCCTCGGCGTCGTCGTCGGCCGAGGCGGCCGCTGCGGGCACGGGTACGGGGGCGTCGGACAGCGCGGCGCCGGCGGCGGCCTCGAGCACGGTGAGCGCCTTGCGCGCGTCGCCGCCGGCGAGGCGCACGAGGTGGTCCTCCGCCTCGTCGGTGAGCGCGACGAGGCCGCCGAGGCCACGCTCGTCGGCGACCGCGCGGCGCACGAGCGCCCGGACGTCGTCGTCGCCGAGCGGCTGGAGGGTGAGCAGGAGGGAGCGCGACAGCAGCGGGGAGTTGACGGAGAAGCTGGGGTTCTCCGTGGTGGCGGCGACGAGCGTGACCCACCGGTTCTCGACGCTGGGCAGGAGCGCGTCCTGCTGCGACTTGGAGAAGCGGTGCACCTCGTCGATGAACAGGACGGTCTCCTCGCCGCCGGTGGCGAGGCGGCGGCGCGCGTCCTCGACGACCGTGCGGACGTCCTTGACGCCCGCGGTGACGGCCGAGAGCTCGACGAAGCGGCGGCCGGAGGCGGTCGCGATGAGGTAGGCGAGCGTCGTCTTCCCGGTGCCGGGCGGGCCCCAGAGGATGACGGAGCCGGGCGCCGCGCGGCCGCCGGACGCGTCGCTCTCGGCACCGGACCGGATGAGCCGCCGCAGGGGCGAGCCGGGCACGAGGAGGTGGGCCTGGCCCGCGACCTCGTCGAGGGTGGCGGGGCGCATGCGCACGGCGAGCGGGGCCCCCGGTCCAGGTCGCGGCGTGCCCTGCGCGCCGGAGGTGGCGGCGCCGAAGAGGTCGCCGCCGAAGAGATCACCGGTGGACATGGGCTCGAGCCTACGCACCGCCGCCCACGCGGAGGTGCCGGGCCGAGGAGGTCGGGTGAACGTCCGTCGCCGGGGCGCGGGAGATCTGACACGCGGCGGGAGCGGGTGGGATGCTGGCGCTCGTGTTCTCGAGCCTCGGTCGTCGTGTCGCCCGCCACCCGCGTCTCACCGTCGTCGTGTGGGTCCTCCTCACGGCGCTCGGCTTCGCGCTGGCGCTGTTCGGGGTCCACGGGGAGAGCGTGTTCGACCGCGTGACGACGGGCGCGCCGACGATCCCGGGCTCGGACAGCGAGCGGGCGTCGCAGGTCCTCGCGGAGAACGACGAGGGCGGGACGGAGATCACGCTCCTGGTGTCCGGCGTCGACCCGGCGGACCCGCAGGTCGTGGAGGCCATGACGGGGGTCGACGCCGACCTCGTCGCCATCGAGGGCGTGGACACGGTCATCGACCCGTACGTGATCCCCGGCGGCGTGGAGGACCCGGCGGCGCAGTCGCTCGTCGCGCAGGACGGGCGCGGCTTCCTCTCGGTCGTGACGCTGCGCACCGACCTCGACGCCGAGCGCACCGACGCGGTCGCGGACCGCGTCGTGGAGCAGCTCGAGGCCGTGCCCGGCGTGCTCGCGGACGCCGCCCCGGAGGCGGCGGGCGACCCGACGGGCCTCGTGGGGTCGAACGGGCTCATCGTCGAGGCGATCACGAGCCAGGTGAAGGAGGACCTCACGACGGGAGAGGCCGTCGCCCTGCCGGTCGCGCTGCTCATCATGGTGCTCGTCTTCGGCGGGTTCCTCGCCGCGGCCATGCCGATGGCCGGGGCCGTCGCGTCGATCGGTGCCGGTCTCGGGGTGCTGCTGGGCCTGACGTACGTGCTCGACGTCGACGCCTCCATCGTCAACGTCGTCACCCTGCTCGGCCTGGGCCTGTCGATCGACTACGGGCTGCTCGTGGTGTCGCGGTTCCGGGAGGAGCTGCACCGCCTGATCGAGGCGGGCGACGACCCGTCCCTGCGTCGGCGGCGCGGAGACGGTGTGGTGCACGAGGCGCTCGTGCGCACCATGGAGACCGCGGGCCGCACGGTCGCGTTCTCGGCGCTCACGGTCGCGATCTCCATCGCGGGCCTCATGGTGTTCCGCCCGGACATCCTGCGCGCGGTCGGCGCGGCCGGGCTCGGGGTCGTGCTCGTGGCCGTCGCGACGGCGCTCACCCTCGTCCCTGCGCTGCTCGCGTACTCGGGGCGCCGCCTCGCCCGCCCGGGGCTGCTCGGCCGGGTCCCGGGCCTGCGCCGCGTGCTCGCCCGGACCGCGGACGTGCAGTCGGACGAGGGCGCGTTCTCGCGCCTCGCGGAGCGCGTCCAGCGGCACCCGACGTGGGTGCTGCTCACCACGGCAGCGCTGCTCGTGGTCCTCGCGCTGCCCGTGCTCGGGCTGCAGCTGCGGAACTCGGGGATCGAGCTGCTCCCCCAGGGGTCGCCGCAGCGTGAGTTCGTCGACGAGCTCGCTGCGCAGTACCCGTCGAGCGCGGGCGCCCAGGTCGTCGCGGTCGTGGACGCGAGCGTCGAGGACGCCCAGGCGTGGGCCGACGACGTGGCGGCGCTCGACGGCGTCGAGAGCGTCGACCCGGCGGCGCCGCTCGGGTCGTACGCGGTGGTGGGCGTGCACGTCGACACGGACGACGCCGGCGGGCCGGAGGCCGTGTCGGTCGTGCGGGAGGTCCGGGCGACGGACCCGGGGTTCGACGTCTGGGTCACGGGGCAGGCGGCGGGGCAGGTCGACTTCCTCGAGGCGCTCGGCGAGCGCGTGTGGTGGGCCGTGGGGATCGTCGTCGGTGCCACGCTCGTGCTCCTGTTCCTCATGACCGGCTCCGTGGTGGTGCCGGTGAAGGCGCTGCTGACGAACGCGCTGTCGCTCGCGGCGTCCCTCGGGGTGCTCGTGTGGGTGTTCCAGGACGGCCACCTGGAAGGGCTGCTGAGCTTCTCCTCGGTGGGGGGGATCGAGACGTACGTCGTCGCGCTCGTCGTGGCGTTCGCGTTCGGCCTCGCGATGGACTACGAGGTGTTCCTGCTCGCACGCATCAAGGAGCTCTACGACACCGGCCTGTCCAACGACGAGGCGGTCCGGCTCGGGCTGCAGCGCTCCGGGCGGATCATCACGTCGGCGGCCGCGATCATCGTCGTCGTGTTCGCCGGTTTCGTCTTCGGCGACCTGCTCGTCATCAAGGAGGTCGGGTTCGCGCTCGCCGTCGCCGTCCTCGTCGACGCGACGATCGTGCGCCTCCTGCTGGTCCCCGCGACGATGACGCTGCTCGGGCGGTACAACTGGTGGGCGCCCGGACCGCTGCGCCGGGTGCACCGCCGGCTCGCGATCACCCACTGAGACGCGCTCACCGGCAGGGACGGTTCGTGCGCGGGCACTCCCGCGGGCGGCTACGGTAGGCGGCAGCACTCAGTCGCACGGGGGGAGCCGGATGGCGGACAACACGCGAACCGCAGTGATCGTCGAGGACGACGCGGAGATCCGTGATCTCCTGCGGACGGTGCTCGGTCAGGCCGGCTTCGTCACCGAGGCGGCCGCGACCGGCGTCGAGGGCGTGGAGCTCGTCCGGCGGACCGACCCGGTCGTGACGACCCTCGACGTGAGCCTGCCCGACATCGACGGGTTCGAGGTGTGCCGGCGCATCCGCCAGGTCTCGGACACCTACATCGTGATGCTCACGGCGCGCACCGACGAGATCGACACCCTCATGGGCCTGGACGCCGGTGCCGACGACTACCAGACGAAGCCCTTCCGCCCGCGCGAGCTGCGTGCACGGATCGAGGCGCTCCTGCGGCGACCGCGACGCGGCCTGCCGTCGGACGGCGCCGACGCCGCGCGCCCCGCCCCGGCGGACCACGAGCCGACCCTCATGGGCTCGGCCGGGCTCCTGCTGGACGTCCCCCGCCGCACGGCCACGGTCGACGGCACGGCCGTCCACCTGACGCGCAGCGAGTACGACCTGCTCGGCGCGCTCGTCGAGGCGACGGGTCGCGTCGTCAGCCGCAACGAGCTCGTCCGCGTCCTGTGGGGCGAGGAGTACGACGCCGGCACGTACGTCACGGACGCGGACCGGCGCAGCGTCGAGGTGCACATCGCGAACCTCCGCCGCAAGCTCGGCGACGGCCCGACGTCGCCCCGGTGGATCCGCACCGTGCGCGGCGTCGGCTACCGGTTCGACCCCGTGGGCTGACCGGCGGGCGGCAGCTCGCCGAGCAGGAGCGACACGTCGTCGCACGCGCTGCGGGCGGCCGCCCGCAGCGTCGTGAGCGCGCGCGCCTCGTCCGACGTCGTCCGGGCGTCGCGGCGGACGCGGTGCCGGTCGAGCACCGCGGAGGCGGCGTCCCCGACCTCCGTGGCCCCGACCATGAGCGACGTCGACCGCACGGTGAGCAGCGCGCTGCGCGCCTCCTCGTCGTCGCCCCGGGCGAGCGCGACCGCCGCTGCGTCGACCCGAGGGACGACGAGGTCCCGGTACGCGACGAAGAACCGCCGGACGGCCTGCACGTCGCCGTCCAGGTCGTCCGCGAGCGCCGTCCACGCCCGGCGCAGGTCCTCCCTCACGCGCGGAGGCCGTGGTGGCGGCGCACGAGGCGGCGCAGCATGAAGAAGGTCTGGAGGATCGTCACCACGCCGAGGACCGGCCACCCGACCGAGAGGACGGCGGACTGGACCCCGGGGGTCAGCGTCGTCCAGGCCCACACGACGGCCGCGAGGGCGACCAGGGTGACGAGCAGCGGGCTGAGGTAGGCCCAGCCGCTGCCGCGCTCGGCCTTGGCCTGGGCCGCCCAGTTGTCGGTGCGCGAGCGGGACAGGAACTTGGACCAGGCGCGCACGAAGTGCCCGATGCGGATCCACATGTAGGCCTCGGCCGGGACGAGGGTCGCGGCGAAGAGCACGTCGCGCCAGGTGCGTCCGCGGATGGAGAGCGCGGTCCGGAGGTTGAGCGCGACCGCGACGGAGGGCGGCACGAGCCAGACGGGCGAGAAGCGGAACGCGTGGAGGCTCAGCGCGCCGGCGACGAGCAGGCCGAACAGGATGCGGGTGGCGGCGTTGACGAGCATGCTCGCGTTCTCCATCCAGCGCAGGCGCAGGTTGGGGTGGAACGGCTGGCCGCGGGTGTCGCCGCGCTGTCCGGGCCACATGAGGTCGATCGCGCCGTAGTTCCACTTGACCTGCTGGCCGTCGAGCGCGCGCAGCGTCGTCATGCCGCCGACGGTCGCGCGCGCGGTCGCCGAGATCTTCGTCGAGTAGCCGAGCGACTTGATCTGGAGGCTGAGCAGGGAGTCCTCGACCTCGGAGTCGGAGACCCACGGGTCGCGCTGGTGGTGCGCGAGCATGACCGCCTCGAGCGCCGACATGCGGAACAACGAGGCCTGGCCGCCGAGGACGGCCATGTTCCGGCCGCGCAGGAGGTTCTGCATGTTGAACGCGGCGAACTGGGCGCGCTGGCCGGTGAGCAGGAACCGGCTGAGCGGACCGCGCGGCGTGACGTTGTCGACGGTGTAGATGGCGGAGATGCCGCCGATGCGCGGGTCGGACGACATCTCGGCCTCGAGGCGCTCGACGGCGTCCTTGGCCAGCACGGTGTCGCCGTCCACGCCGAGGAGGTAGTCCGCGCCGTGCACGAGCCGGTAGCCGTAGTTGAGGGCACCGACCTTCTTGTCGGCCAGGGTGCCGAGGTCGTGGACGTACACGCGCGTCGTCTGCTCGACGCCGTGGCGGCGCCGCGTGTGCTCCCCGGCGAGCTTGGACGCCTTGGCGAAGGTGCGGTCGCTCGTGTTGTTGACCACGACGTGCACGACGTCCGGCAGGCGGGTCTGGCGCAGGATGCCCTTGAGCACGGACTTGATCGTCGATCCCTCGTTGTAGGCAGGGATGATCGCGCCGATCGTCGCGCGGCGGGCAGGGGCCTGGACCACGACCTCGTCGGGCGTGAACTGGTAGCGGTCGAGCTCCGTGCCGAAGGGCGCGGGCTCGTCGACGTCGACCGGGTCGCGGTCGGTGAGCAGGGCGGTCATGAGTGCCTCGTTCGTCGTGGGGTTCAACGAGCACGATCCTGCGCGCCCCGGCGCGAGGCACCCGCCGAGTCGGCGCAGCGAAACCTCAGGATCTGCTCAAGATCTGGGCGGGACGCCGGCGCGGGCTTCGTCCTCGGCCGGTCCGCCTCGTGCCTCGCCGCGGCAGGGGTGGTCGTCGCGGTCCGGACGCACGGAGGGCGCGCCGCCCCGGTCGGGGTGGCGCGCCCTCGGCGTCGTGCGGTCGGCCGCTACGCGTCCGTGCGCCCGGTCGCGTCGCCGTCCTGGCCGCCGTCGGGCGCGGGAGCGGCGGGCTTGGCGTCGACGCCGGCCTCCTTGCGCTGCTCGGGCGTGATCGGGGCGGGTGCCTGCGTGAGCGGGTCGTACCCGCCGCCCGACTTGGGGAACGCGATGACGTCGCGGATGGAGTCCGACTTCGTGAGCAGCGCGACGATGCGGTCCCAGCCGAACGCGATCCCGCCGTGCGGGGGCGCGCCGAACTTGAACGCGTCGAGGAGGAAGCCGAACTTCTCCTGCGCCTCCTCGGGCCCGATGCCCATGACGTCGAAGACGCGCTCCTGCACGTCGCGACGGTGGATACGGATGGACCCGCCACCGATCTCGTTGCCGTTGCACACGATGTCGTAGGCGTAGGCGAGCGCCTCGCCCGGGTTCTGCTCGAACGTGTCGACCCATTCGGGCGTGGGCGACGTGAACGCGTGGTGCACGGCGGTCCAGGCCGAGTGGCCGAGATCGACGTCGTCGTCCTCTCCGGTCGGCTTGAACAGCGGCGCGTCGACGATCCAGACGAACGCCCACGCGTCCTCGTCGATCTGCCCCGTCCGCTTCGCGATCTCCTGGCGTGCGGCGCCGAGCAGGGCGCGCGAGTCGGACGTCTTGCCCGCGGCGAAGAACACGGCGTCGCCCGGCTGCGCGCCGGTCGCGTCGCGCAGGCCCTGACGCTCGGTGTCGGACAGGTTCTTCGCGACGGGCCCGCCGAGCGTGCCGTCCTCGCCGAACGTCACGTACGCGAGGCCGCGGGCGCCGCGCTGCTTGGCCCACTCCTGCCAGGCGTCGAACTGGCGGCGCGGCTGCGACGCCCCGCCCGCCATGACGACGGCACCGACGTACTCGGCCTGGAACACGCGGAACGGCGTGTCCCGGAAGTAGTCCGTGAGCTCGACGAGGGGATTGCCGAACCGCAGGTCGGGCTTGTCCGACCCGTACAGGCGCATGGCGTCGTGGAAGGTCATGCGCGGGATCGGCGTCGGGATGGTGTACCCGACGAGCTCCCACAGCGCGACGAGGATCTTCTCGGCGAGCGCGATGACGTCGTCCTGCTCGACGAAGCTCATCTCGACGTCGAGCTGCGTGAACTCGGGCTGACGGTCCGCGCGGAAGTCCTCGTCGCGGTAGCAGCGCGCGATCTGGTAGTAGCGCTCCATGCCCGCGACCATGAGGAGCTGCTTGAACAGCTGCGGCGACTGCGGGAGCGCGTACCAGGAGCCGGGCGCGAGGCGCGCGGGCACGAGGAAGTCGCGCGCGCCCTCCGGGGTCGAGCGGGTGAGCGTGGGCGTCTCGATCTCGACGAACTCCTCGGCGTCGAGCACGCGGCGCGCGGCCTGGTTCGCCTTGGCGCGCAGGCGCAGGGCGTGCGCCGGGGCGGGCCGACGCAGGTCGAGGTAGCGGTGCTTGAGACGCGCCTCCTCGCCGATCGTCTCCGTGTCCGCGAGCGCCGTCGACACCTGGAACGGCAGGGCCTCGGACGTGTTGAGCACGACGACGTCGGTCGCGACGACCTCGATCTCGCCGGTCGGCAGGGACGGGTTCTCGTTCCCGTCGGGGCGGCGCGAGACCTCGCCCGTGACCTGGAGGACGAACTCGTTGCGCAGCGGGTGCGCGACGGCCTCGTCGCGGATGACGACCTGGGCGATGCCGGACGCGTCACGCAGGTCGATGAAAGCGACGCCGCCGTGATCGCGCCGACGGTCGACCCAGCCCGTGAGGGTGACGGTCTGACCGGTGTGCTCGGCCCGCAGTGAGCCGGCCGTTCGGGTGCGCAGCACGGAGGGTTCCTTCCAGGTGGGCGGTGGGGGTCGCGATCCCGGTGCGGGGACGCGTCCGCTGAAGTCTAGTGCGGGCGGGCGGGCGGCTCGACCGGATACCTCCGACGGGAGGCGGTCGACGGTCCGCTCTCGACCGGCGGGGGCGACCGGATACCGTGGCGGTGCCGCCGCGACGTCCCGTGACGGCACCGCCGGGACCGGCGCCGCGCCCGTGGGCGCACGGGCCGACCGGCCGCGGCAGGGCCGTCCGGCCCGCCGCCCGCACGAAGGAGGGTCACCCGTGGCACGCACCATCGCGACGAACCGGCGCGTCGAGCGCGACGAGCTCGAGGAGTTCCTGCGCTCCCGGCACGACGGCGTCCTCGTCACCACCCGCGCGGACGGCCGGCCCCAGCTCAGCCCGGTCACGTACGGGGTCGACGACGCGGGCCGGGTCGTCGTGTCGACGTACCCGGAGCGCGCCAAGGCGGTCAACGTGCGCCGCGACGCGCGCGCGTCGCTCCTGTCGCTGGGCGAGCGGTTCTCCGACCCGTGGGTGCAGGTCGACGGCGAGGCGGAGGTGATCGACCTGCCCGGGTCGGTCGAGCCGCTCGTCGACTACTACCGGGCCGTCAGCGGCGAGCACCCGGACTGGGACGAGTACCGCGCGGCGATGGTCAGCCAGGGCAAGTCTCTCGTGCGGCTGACGATCACGCGCTGGGGACCAGTCGCAACCGGCGGCTTCCCGGCGCGCCTCGCCGACGCCTGAGACCGGTCAGAACAGGACCTGCTCGACTCCCCCGCCGACGACGTCGAGCCCGCCGCCGTCCATCGGCATGCCCGCGAGCGCCCCGCCGTAGCCGGCGCGCGCGTCCTGCGGCGCCGGGTCGACGGCGAGGCTGCCGGCCGGGTAGGCGCCGTCCGTCGGCGGCCCTGGCCGGCGTCGCCGGTCGCCGGGCTCGCCGCGGCGGAACCGGCCCTCGACGCCCGCGGGGCCGCGGTGCCCCGCGACTCCGAACCCGCGCGCCTCGAGCATCGGCCGCACCCGGTCCCACAGCCAGGACCGGTACGCCGTCGAGGCGTACGTGCCGCGCGCGTACACGCGCTCGTAGCCGGGGACGAGCCGCGGGTGCTCGCGCGCGAGCCAGCCCATGTACCACTCGCGCGTACCGGGCTTGAGGTGCAGCGGCAGCACGGTGACGCCCGTCGCGCCCGCGTCCTTGACGGCGTCGAGCAGCTCGGTGAGCGCCCGCGTGGAGTCGGTGAGCCACGGCAGCACGGGGGCGACCATGACGCCGCACGGCAGGCCGGCCTCCCGGACGGTGCGGACGAGGTCGAGCCGCGCGCGCGGCGACGGCGTGCCGGGCTCGACGCTCGCCTGGAGCTCGGGGTCCAGGAGCGCGAGGGACACGCCGATCCCGACCTCGACGCGCGAGGCGGCGTCGACGAGCAGGGGCAGGTCGCGGCGCAGGAGCGTGCCCTTGGTCAGCACGGAGAGCGGCGTGCCCGACCCGGCGAGGGCGTCGATGATGCCGGGCATGAGGCGGTAGCGTCCCTCGGCGCGCTGGTACGGGTCGGTGTTGGTGCCCAGCGCGACGGCCTCGCGCGCCCAGGACGGTCGGGCGAGCTCGGCGCGCAGCACGTCGTCCACGTTGACCTTGACCACGACCTCCCGGTCGAAGTCCTCGCCCGCGTCGAGGTCGAGGTACTCGTGCGTGGGGCGGGCGAAGCAGTTGTGGCTCACGACCCCCGCGGCGACGAAGTCGCGCGTGCCGGTCGTGATGTCGACCAGCTCCGTCACCTCCCCCGGCCCGTCGAGGGCCTCGAGGGAGTCGACGCGCAACGCCTCGCCGCCGGTGACGTCCTGGCCGTCGAGGACGGGCCGCCCGTCCGCGAGCGCCGCGGCGCCCGGCCCGACGAGCACGTCGCCGAGCGCCAGGCGGGCGCGGTGCCCGGCGCCGCCGACGACGTGGCGCCAGCCGCGCTCGGTGAGGAACCGGTGGTCGCCGCTCGCGACGAGGCGCGTGCCGTCGGCGAGGGTCACCCGGTAGGCGCGCTTGCGGGTGGTCCAGCGGTCGAGGACGCGGGTGCGCACGTAGCGCCGGTACGCGCCGTGGGGGGCGGTGCCGACGATCTCGTCGCCGACGCGCAGCTCGCCGATCGCCCGCTGCGTGCCGTCGGCCAGGAGCACGGGCGTGCTCGGCGCGAGGCAGTAGGAGCACGCGTGGCTGCACCCGCGGTACGGGTTGACCGTCCAGCGGAAGGGCATGCGCGACATCGCCGGGACCTTCGACAGCGCGCTCTTGGCCGTGACCTCGTGGAACGTGATCCCCGCGAACTCGGGCGTGCGCACGCTGCGGACGAGGCCCATGCGCTCCAAACCGGGAAGCGCGCCGTCGTCCGCGCCGAGCGCCTGTCCGTCCCACCGCATCGCGCCATTCGAACAACTGTTCGAACCCGCTGTCAAGGACGGGTCATCCGCCGGCGGACCACGTCTTGAGCAGCGCCAGGTTCCCGAGGGGGATGTGGTGGCCGATGCGGGGGTGGTCGAGCGCGACGCCGACGACCCCTGCTGCGGCGAAGGACGCAACGTAGTCGATCGCCGCCGGCACGGGCACGCCGAGCAGCGGCACGGAGCCGGTCCCTTCGGCCGCCAGCCCGAGCGCCCGGGCCGCCTCGTCCGCGCGCGGGGCGCTGCTGTAGAGGCAGATCATGGGCCCCTGGTCCGCGGAGACGGCGTACGGACGCGGCTGGTCCTCGGGCCCTCGGGCGATGAAGAACCACGTGCCGAGGCGCGCCGCCTGCCGCCACAGCGCGATCTGCGCCGACGTGTCGCCCGCGGGCGCGCTCCGCACGGCCTCGTCGAGGCGGTCCAGCTCCGCGACGGCCGCGGGGTCGTTGTCTCGGGTCATGCGCGCTGCCTCGTTCCTCGTCGTCGGAGCCCGTCCCCGGTCCGCGCGGGCGCCTCGTCGCCGTCACCTTCTCACGGTGCCCGGACGTCCCGGTGGGTGAGACGCCGGGATTGTCCGGCGGACGTCCAGGCCCTAGGGTCGGGCCGAACGCCTCCGGGGAGCGCACGAGCGCTGAGAGTGCAGGTCGGACACCCGTCCCCCCTGCAGACCCGTGGAACCTGATCTGGTTCGTACCAGCGAAGGGAGCAGGGCCGACGTCACCGTCCCCTGCGCGCTCGTGCCCGCGCCCCGCGCGTGCCGTCCGCGCGGGGGCAGCGGTGGCGCGCCGTCGTGCACCCTCCGCCCCGGGGGCCCGACGGAGGGAACCGCATGACCGAGCCCCGCACCACCCCGCCCCGGGAGACCCCGCCCACCAGCACGCCCGGCCCGCCGGCCGACGCCGTGCCCCCGGCGCCCGGTCCCGGAGACCGCACCGTCACCGCTCCCCCGGCCCGCGCCCGGCGCCGTGGCCTCACGCTCCACGAGACGGTCCTCGTCGCCGTCCTGGGCGTCGTGTTCGGGTTCGTCTACTGGGCGTTCGTGCAGCTCTGGGCCCCGCTCCAGCTCGCCATGGGGCCGCTCGCGGACCTTGCCGCGAACGTGCTCGCGGGCGCGTGGATCGTCGTGGGCCCGCTCGCGACGTACATCGTGCGCAAGCCGGGCGTCGGCATCCTCACCGAGACGCTCGCGGCGCTCGTCGAGGTGGTCTTCCTCGCGTCGCCCGCAGGCCCGCTGCTCGTCCTCGTGGGGCTCGTCCAAGGGGTGGGCGCGGAGATCCCCTTCGCGCTGACCCGGTACCGCCGCTACGGCTGGTGGGTTTTCGTCGCGTCGGGCGTCAGCGCGGCGCTCGTCACCTACGCGTTCAACGCGGTCCGGTTCGGCTGGCTCGGGCAGGACTGGGCGATGCTCCGGCTCGGCGTGCAGGTCGTCTCGTGCGTCGTGCTGTGCGGGATCGCGGCGCGCCTCCTCGGCGACGCCCTCTCCCGCACCGGCGCGCTCGACGCCTTCGCGATCGGCACGGACCGCCGTGGCTGAGGTGCGGGACGCCGCGGCGGACGTCATGCCCGGCACCGTGCCGGGCACCGTGCCCGACGCCGTCTCCGCCGCGGGCCTGACCGTCACCGTGGGCCACGACGCGACGTGCGTGCTCGACGACCTCACCCTGACCGTCCCCGCGGGGACGGGGCTGCTCGTGCTCGGCCCCTCGGGCTGCGGGAAGTCCACGCTGCTGCGCGCGCTCGTCGGCGTCGTGCCCCACACGCTCCCGGGCACCGTCACGGGCGACCTGCGCGTGACGGGCGTCGACCCGCGCGCCACGACCCCCGCGGGGCTCGCCGCGCGCGTCGGCCTCGTCCAGCAGCGGCCGGGTGACCAGCTCTGCCTCGGCCGCGTCGACGAGGAGCTGCGGTTCGCGCTCGAGAACCGGGCGGCGGACCCGCGCACCATGGACGCCCGCGCCGCAACCGCTCTCGCCGCTGCCGGTGCGGGCCACCTGCACGACCGACCGACCCACGCGCTGTCGGGCGGCGAGGCGCAGCGCGTCGCCCTCGCGGCGGCGCTCGTCGCCGACCCCGAGCTCGTGGTCCTCGACGAGCCGACGGCGTTCCTCGACCCGGCCGCGGCGCACGAGGTGGGGACGCTCGTGGGCGGGCTCGTCCGGGCGCCCGGACCGGACCCGCACGGAACACCCCGCCGGTCGGTCGTGCTCGTCGAGCACCGCCTCGACGACGTCGGGACGCTCCCGGACGCGACCCTCGTGCTCGACCGCACGGGCCGCGCCGTCGCGCACGGCCCCACGACCGCCGTCCTGCGCGCGCACGCCGCCACGCTCGCCGCGCTCGGGTGCTGGCTGCCGCTCGACGTCCGGCTCGAGCGGGCCGGGGCCCCCGGACCGCTCGGTGCCCCCGCGACCGACGCCTGGCTCGTCGACCTCGCGCGCACCGCAGACCCGCGCCCCTCGGATCCGCGGGCACCGGTCCCGGGCGCCTCGGACGCCGGTCCGAGTGCGCCCGGCCCGGTCGCCCTCCGCGCCCGTCGTCTCGCGGTGCACCGCGCCATGGCAGGCCGCCGACGACGCGGGCGGGACGAGACGCCGGTGGTGCACGACGTCGACCTCGACGTCCGCGCGGGCGAGGTGCTCGCGGTGGTGGGGCCGAACGGGGGCGGCAAGTCCACCCTCCTGCGCGGGCTCGCGGGACTCGAACGGACCAGGGGCGACGTGACGACGGCGGCGGACGCGCCCGTCGCGATGGTGTTCCAGGACCCGGAGCACCAGCTCCTCGCGCGGACGGTGCGCGACGAGGTCGCGTGGTCGGCGCGCCTCGCGCGGCTGGCCGACGTCGACGGGCGCGTCGCGCGGACCCTCGACACCTTCGCCCTGACGCACCTCGCCGACGCCAACCCGTACCGGCTCTCCGGCGGCGAGCAACGGCGTCTGTCGCTCGCGACGGCGACGGTGCTCGACCCGCCCGTCCTCCTCGCCGACGAGCCCACGTCGGGGCTCGACCGCGCCCAGGCGGACGCCGTCGCCCGCGCGCTGCGGCAGCGCGCTGACGTCGGCGGCGCGGTCGTCGTCGTCACGCACGACCTCGCGCTCGTCGCGGCGCTCGCCGACCGCGTCGCGGTGGTCGTCGGCGGCCGGCTCGTGGCGCTCGGCCCGGCCGCCACCGTGCTGGCCGACGACGCGCTGTGCCGGCGCGCGCGCCTGCGCCGCCCGCCCCTGCTCGCGTGGTGGGCCCGCACGGGACGCCGCCACGGCGTCGACCCCGGCGCTCTCGTCCGCGCGCTCGACGCGGCAGTCGCCCGCACGGAGGCCGCCCCGTGACCGCGCCGCACAGCACGCCCCTCGGGCGCTGGAACCCGACGGTCAAGCTCGCGACCGTCCTCGTCGTGTCGACCGGCGCGCTCCTCGTCACCGACCCGTACACCCCCGCGATCGGCTGGGTGCTCACGGTCGCGGCGCTGCTGCTCGCGGGGCGCGTCCCCGTGCGCACGCTCGCCCTGGCGCACGTGCCCTTCCTCGTCTTCGCGACGAGCCTGCTGGTCGTCAACGTCGCCACCCGGCCGGGCGGCGACGCGGTCGACCTCGGCCTGGTCACCGTCGGCTCCGACGGCCTGACGATCGGTGCCGGGCTCGCCGTGCGCACGCTGCTCGTCGGCGCCCTCTCGCTCACGGTCGCGACGACGACCGACCCGGTGCGCCTCATGACGAGCCTCCGCCAGCACGGGCGGCTGCCCCTCACGTGGACCTACGCGGTGCTCGCGGCCCACCGGCTGCTCGTCGAGCTCCCCGACGCCTGGCACACGATCCGCTGCGCCCAGGCCGTGCGCGACCCGCGCCGACGACACGGCGTGCTCCCCCGGTCCCCCCGCGCGCTCGGCTCCGCGGCGTTCGCCCTCCTCGTCGGTGCCGTGCGCCGGTCCGAGCGCCTGACCGTCGCGCTCGAGTCACGGGGCCTCGGGTCCGGTCCGCGGACCACGTCGCGGCCCGTGCCGCTCGGCGTGCCCGACGTCGTCGCCGCGGTGGGCGTGCTGGCGGTCGCGGCGGCGGTGGTCCTCGCCGGGGTCCTCGGGGGCTGGGTCACCGGGCTGGGCGCGCTGACGGCGTGATGCTCGGCAGGACACGGGTCAGGCGGGCTCGACGACCGCACCCTCCGCGGGGACGCCCCGGTCCACGACGCGCGCCGAGCCGTCACGGGCCCGCTCGCGGAACCCCCGGAAGACGAGCGGCAGCCCGCGGGCGACGAGCGCGTCCGCCGCGTCCATGGCCTGCACGTGGACGTGCGGCTGCGTCGAGTTCCCCGAGCTCCCGCACCGGCCCAGCTCGTCGCCGACCACGACGCGTCGGCCGGGCTCGACGGCCACCGACCCGGCGCGCAGGTGGGCGAGGACGACGAACGTGCCCGGCCGGTCGAGGGCCAGCACCACGTGGTTGCCCGCGAGCGCCGCGGCACCGCCGCGCGCTCGCGCCGCCTGCGTGAGGGCGTAGCCGAGCAGCGCGGCGGGTGAGCGACGGGCCTCGTGGTCGGGCTCGCCGTCGTGCACCGCGACGACGGTGCCCGCCGCAGGGGCGAGCACGGGCTGCCCGAACGCGACGAACCGTTCGGGCGGCTCGGTGCCCAGCGCGGCGCGCCAGTCGCGCACGACGGCGGTGCGCCGCCCTCGGACGGCGACGAAGTCGATCGCGTACGTGGTCGCGAACAGGTCGGTGCCGTGGCTCGGCACGCGCCGCGCGGGGCTGTTGCGCACGAGCCACGTCCCGTGGAACGGCAGGGCGAGCTCGACCGGTCGCGTCACGTCGCCCTCCCTCCCCGGTGCGGCGGGTCAGTCCCCCGCGGGCACGACGCGCGGGAAGCGGTCCTCGGCGGGCGGCTCCCACGTCGCGGCGTCGGCGTCGACCTGCTCCCCGGAGCGGATGTCCTTCACCTGGTCGGGCGAGCGCGTGCCGTCGTCCTCGACGCGCCCGGGGAACCAGACGAACGGGATGCCGCGCCGGTCGGCGTAGCGGATCTGCTTGCCGAACTTCGCGGCCGCGGGCGCCACCTCGACCGGCACGCCGCGGGCGCGCAGCGCGTGCGCGACGGCGTCGGAGGCGTCGCGCGTCTCCTCGTTCGTGACGGCCACGACGACGGCGCTCGGCACGGAGCGCGTCGCCCGCACGAGGCCTGCGGAGAGCAGGCGCGACACGAGCCGGGACACGCCGATCGACAGCCCGACGCCGGGGTAGGTGTTCACGCCGTCGGACGCGAGCGTGTCGTAGCGCCCGCCCGAGCAGATCGAGCCGAGCTGCTCGTGGCCCACGAGCACGGTCTCGTAGACGGACCCGGTGTAGTAGTCGAGGCCGCGTGCGATCTTGAGGTCGGCGACGACGACGCCCGGGGCGCGCACGCTCGCGGCCTCGATCAGCGCGCCGAGCTCGCCGAGCCCGGTCTCCAGCAGCTCGCTCTCCACGCCGTGCTCGGCCGCGAGCGCCCGCACGCGGTCGACCACGCCGGAGTCGCTCCCGCTGATGCCCGCGAGCGCGAGGCACGCCTGCGCCTGCTCGGGGGTCGTGCCCGCCTCGGACACGAGCAGCACGGCGACCTTCTCGGGGCCGACCTTGTCGAGCTTGTCGATCTGGCGCAGGACGTCGTCCACCGCGTCGATGCCGAGCCCGCGGTAGAACCCCTCGGCGACCCGGCGGTTGTTCACGAGGACGCGGACCTCGGGCACGCCGATGTCGCGCAGCGCGCCCAGGGCCTCGGCCATGACGAGCGGCAGCTCGACCTCGTAGTGGTAGGGCAGCTCGCCCGCGCCGACGACGTCGACGTCGGCCTGGGTGAACTCGCGGAACCGCCCGTCCTGGGGGCGCTCGCCGCGCCACACCTTCTGGATCTGGTAGCGCTTGAAGGGGAACGCGAGGTGCCCGGCGTTCTCGAGCACGTAGCGCGCGAACGGGACGGTGAGGTCGAAGTGCAGGCCGAGCTGCTTGTCGCCGGCCGCACCCTTCCCGGCCGCCCCGCCCACGGCGTCGTCCTGCGGCTCCTCCTGGAGCCGGCGCAGGACGTAGACCTCCTTCGACGTCTCCCCCTTGCGCAGGAGCTGGTCGAGCGGCTCGACCGCGCGCGTCTCGATCCCGGCGAACCCGTGCAGCTCGAACACCCGGCGCAGGGTGTCGAGGACGTGCTGCTCGACGATCCGACCGTCGGGGAGCCATTCGGGGAAACCGGAGAGAGGTGTAGGCCTGGCCATGGGTCAGATCTTCCCAGACGCCGGGACCGCCGACCGCATCGTCCGGACCACGGACCCGCGCTCAGCGGACGAGGAAGGGGTTCGTCGCCAGCTCGCGCGCGACCGTCGTCGCCGGGCCGTGCCCCGGGAGCACGTCCCAGACCGGGTCCAGGTGCGCGACGACGTCGCGCAGGGTGCGGGCCATCGTCGCGCCCTCCCCGCCCGGCAGGTCGGTCCGGCCGACGGAGCCCGCGAAGAGGACGTCGCCGCTGAGCACGAGGCCCGCTCCCGGCTCACCGACCAGGTAGAGCGTGGAGCCCTCGGTGTGCCCGGGCGCGCCGACCGCGCGCACCGCGAGACCGCCCCAGCGCAGCACCTGCTCGCCGCCCGCGGGCACGTCGAACGTCTCGACGCGTCCCGGCTCGCGGTAGTCCTGCGGCCCGGCGCCGGCCGCCGCGAGCGCCGCGCCGAGCGGGCCGGACACGACGGCGCCCGCACGGCTCGCGTCGGGCCCGCCGTGCTTCGGGTGCTCCAGGCTCCCGAACGGGTCCGCGAGCCGGTACGCGTCCGCCGCGTGCAGCACGACGGGCACCTCAAAGCGGTCCGCGAGCGCCGCGGCGTCCCACGTGTGGTCCACGTGGCCGTGCGTCGCGAGCACCGCGCGCGGCACGAGGCCCGCCGCGCGGACGTGCGCGACGACGGCGTCCGCGACCCCCGCCCCTGCGTCGACCACGACGCAGTCGCCGCCCGGGGCGCTCACCACCGTGCAGTTCGTGCCGAAGACGGGGGCCACGACCACGTGCACGGCCGGCCCGGGGGCGTCCCGCCGGTCGTCGTCAGAGGGCGTCGGCGTCGTGCCACGAGGTCGGTCCATGAGGGCGAGGGTAGCCCGCGGCACGAGCGTCGGGGCTGCTCCGGGCGGGCGCAGCGCAGGTTTCGAGCGCCGGCGTCGATACCGGACCGTGACCTGCGTGCGGCAAATCCACCCGCCACCAGGGTTCTCGGTGCCTAGACTGTCCCGTACCGACCACGGCCGCACCGGGGTCGACCGTGCGCGCCGTCGCGGCGCCGGACGAAGGAGCTGGGGTGTCGACGAAGAGTCGCGAGCGCGAGCAGGCGCGTCGTCGTGAGGAGAAGTGGGACCGTCACGTGGCCCAGCTCCGCGCGAAGCGCCAGCGCACGTGGTCGATCGTGGGCGTCGTCGTCGCGCTCGTCGTGATCGGCGTCGCCGTCTGGTGGGCGCTCGCCGCCACCCAGGAGCCCGGCACCGACCCGGGCGGCGACACGGGCGGGGCGCCCTCCGGCGAGCACACCCTGCCCCCCGCGTCCGCCGCCGAGGGCCGCGACTGGACCACGACGCTCACCACGAGCGCGGGCGACCTCACGCTTACGCTCGACGGCGCGGCGGCCCCGCAGGCGGTCGCGAGCTTCGTGTCCCTCGCCGAGTCCGGGTACTTCGACGGCACGTCGTGCCACCGCCTGACGACCTCGGGCATCTACGTGCTCCAGTGCGGCGACCCGACGGGCACCGGCACGGGCGACCCGGGCTACAAGTTCGGCCCCGTCGAGAACGCCCCGACCGACGACGTCTACCCGGCCGGGACCGTCGCCATGGCCCGCCAGGGCGGGGACGCCGACTCGATGGGCTCCCAGTTCTTCCTCGTCTACGAGGACTCGACCATCCCGTCCGACGCGGCGGGTGGTTACACGGTGTTCGGCACCATCACGTCCGGCCTGGACGTCGTCCAGGCAGTCGCTGACGCGGGGACGCAGGACGGATCCGGCGACGGGTCCCCCGCCACCCCGGTCACCATCGAAGGAGTTGAGACCCAGTGAGCGATCCCGCCCAGAACCAGGCGAGCGCACCGGCACCGGAGCCCGCGGAGGCGAGCGAGACCGGACGGGTCGACGCGACAGACGTGGAGCCGACGCCCGAGGCCACCGAGGCCACCGAGGCCACCGAGGCCACCGAGGCCACCGAGGCCACCGAGGCCACCGAGGCCACCGAGGCCACCGAGGCCACCGAGGCCACCGACCAGGGTCCCGCTCCCGACGAGGCGGAGCCCGCCCCGGCCGCCGAGACGGACGACGCACCCGCCGCCGAGACGGAGGACGCGCCCGCGGCCGAGACGGAGGACGCGCCCGCGGCCGAGGCCGAGCAGGCCGACTCTCCTACCGTCGACGCCGCGCCCGCCGCTGAGCCCGAGCAGACCGAGGCCCCCGCCGACCCCGTGACGGACGCTCCGGCTGCCGACGCTGGCGACGACGCCGTCGCTGCCGAGGCCACGACGGAGGCCGCGCCCGCCGAGACGACCGCACCCGCGGAGGCGCCCACGGACGCGCAGGCAACCACGGACGCGGCGCCGCGGCCTGCGGCCCCGCGTCCCGGCCCGCGGCCGAAACCGTCGGCGCTCCCGCACCCGCCCCGCAAGCCGGCCGCCCCCACCGCGGGCGCTCCCGCGGCTGCGGCCGTCGTGCCGGAGGTGCCCACCGTCCCGGCGCTCGCCGACGACTCGGCCGCCGCCAAGGCCGCGGCCGCGTTCGGTCGCGTGGACGACGACGGCACGGTGTACGTCCGCGAGAGCGCCGGCGAGCGCTCCGTCGGTCAGTTCCCCGGCGTCGGCGCCGACGAGGCGCTCACGCTGTACGTGCGCCGCTACCTCGACCTCCAGGCGAAGGTCGCGCTGTTCGAGGCACGGCTGACGAGCACGGACCTGTCCGTCAAGGAGATCGACCAGACGATCGCCCGGCTCACCGAGGAGACCGCCGAGCCCTCCGCGGTCGGCGACCTCGACGGGCTCCGCGCGCAGGTCGAGTCGCTGCGCGGCGCCGCGGCCGAGCGCCGCGCGCAGCTCGAGGCGGAGCGCGCCGCAGCGAAGGCCGCGGCCCTCGAGGCCCGGACGGAGATCATCGAGGCCGCGGAGAAGATCGCCGCGACCGACCCGAGCCGCATGCAGTGGCGGCCGGCGGGCGAGGAGCTGCGGGGGCTGCTGGAGCGCTGGAAGGAGGCCCAGCGCTCGGGCCCGCGCATCGACCGCGCGAGCGAGGAGGCGCTGTGGAAGCGGTTCAGCCACGCGCGCACCGCGTTCGACCGCGAGCGTCGGCACTACTTCGCCGAGCTAGAGCAGCGCAACGCCTCCGCCAAGGCCGCGAAGGAGAAGCTGGTCGCGGAGGCCGAGTCGCTGTCGTCGAGCACCGACTGGGGCCCGACGGCGGGCGCGTACCGCGACCTCATGGCGCGCTGGAAGGCCGCGGGCCGGGCGAGCCGCAAGGACGACGACGCCCTGTGGGCCCGCTTCCGGGCCGCGCAGGACACGTTCTTCCAGGCGCGCGACGCGGTGAACTCCGCGACGGACGCCGAGTACGCGGCGAACCTCGAGGTGAAGGAGGCGCTGCTCACCGAGGCGGAGGCACTCCTGCCCGTCAAGGACCTCGCCGCGGCCAAGGCGGCGCTGCGTGACCTCCAGGAGCGCTGGGAGGAGGCCGGGCGCGTGCCGCGCGGTGACCTGCAGCGTGTCGAGGGACGCCTGCGCGCCGTCGAGAACGCGGTCCGCGACGCCGAGCAGGCGCAGTGGACGCGGAGCAACCCCGAGACGCGCGCCCGCGCCGAGGGTGCGGCCGCGCAGCTCGAGGCCGCGATCGAAGGGCTCGAGGCAGACCTCGCCGCTGCGCAGAGCCGCGGGGACGCGCGCGCCGTCAAGGAGGCCGAGACGGCGCTCGCCGCGCGGCGCTCCTGGCTCGAGCAGGTCGTCCGCGCGGCGGAGGACTCGCGCGGCTGACGCACGTCCCGCTCGACCGGAGGGCCGGCGCTCGTCCACAGACGGGCGCCGGCCCTTCCGCGTCCCCACCGCCGTGCGGCACGGTTGAGGCGTGCCCGCAGCCACGACCGTGCCCGACCACGCCGTACCCGACCACCCCACGGGACTCGGCCCCGCAGCCGCGCTCGCGCACCTGCTCCGGGTCGAGGAGCCGGAGGTGGGCCTGCTCGTCGCGCCGGAGGACGTCGGCGGGTCGGCGGCCTTCCAGGAGCTCGTCCGGAGCGGCGCCGTGCGTCGGCAGTGGGGCGACGTCGCCGCCCCGGCGAGCGTGCCCGTCACCCCCACGCTGCGGGCGCTCGCCGTCCGCGACCTCGTCCCGCGCGGCACGGTGCTCGCGGGCGCGGCGGCCGCGTGGGTGCTGTGCGGCTCCGCGCCGCCCCGCGTGCTCGACGTCGTCCACCCGCCCGGTCGGCACCGGCCGGCGCCGCACCAGGGCCGGGCCGCGCGGCAGGCGCACGTGCTGCGCGACGAGACGAACCTCGTCGCGGGCGTCCTCGTGACGTCGGTCCTGCGGACCGCGCTCGACGTCGCCTCGCGGTGCGAGCCGGTGCAGGCGCTGAGCACCCTGCGTCGGCTGGAGGCTGTCTGCGGGCTCGACGCCCGCACGGCGGCGCGGTCGCTCGAGCTGCGCCACCGGTGGCCCGGCCGGTCGCAGGCGCGACGCACCCTCGCGCTCCTGCTCGCCGGGGCCGACGACCCGGTCTAGGTTGGTCGGCATGGCCGCAGCCACGACACCCCCCGTGGAGCTCGACGTCCGAGGACGGACCGTGCGCGTCACGAGCCCGGACCGCGTCGTCTTCCCCGCGCGCGGGCTCACCAAGCTGGACGTCGTGCAGTACTTCCTCGACGTGGGCGACGGCATCCTCGGCGCCCTGGTCGACCGCCCGACGACGCTCGAGCGCTGGCCCAAGGGCGTGTTCGAGGGCGCGCGCATGAGCACGCGCACGGACAGCACCGGCGACGCGTTCTACCAGAAGCGCATCCCGAAGGGCGCGCCGGACTGGGTGCAGACCGCGCGCATCGCGTTCCCGAGCGGACGCACCGCCGACGAGGTGTGCCCGACCGAGCTCGCCGTCGTCGCCTGGGCGGCCAACCTCGGCACCCTGACGTTCCACCCGTGGCCCGTGCGCGGCGGCGACGTCGAGGCGGTGGACCAGCTGCGCATCGACCTCGACCCCCAGCCGGGCACGGACTTCGACGACGCCGTGCGCGTCGCGCCGCACCTGCGCGAGGTCCTCGACGAGCTCGGCCTCCCCGGCTACCCCAAGACGTCGGGCGGCCGCGGGATCCACGTGTTCGTCCCGGTCGCGCCCGAGTGGGACTTCGTGGCCGCGCGCCGCGCGACGATCGCGATCGGTCGTGAGCTCGAACGCCGTCTGCCGGACCAGGTCACCACCAAGTGGTGGAAGGAGGAGCGCGGCGCCAAGATCTTCGTCGACTACAACCAGATGGCGCGCGACCGCACGATCGCGTCGGCCTACTCGATCCGCTCCAACCAGCGCGCGACGGTGTCCGCTCCCCTGCGCTGGGAGGAGCTCGGCGACGTCCACCCGGACGACTTCGACGTGCTGTCGATGCCCGCGCGCCTCGCCGCGGCGGGCGACCTCTTCGCACCCCTGCGCGCCGACCGGGAGGACCCGGGCGCGTCGCTCGAGCCCGCCCTGGAGCTGTCCCGGCGTGACGAGGCCGAGCACGGGCTCGGGGACCTCCCCTACCCGCCCGAGTACCCGAAGATGCCCGGCGAGCCCAAGCGCGTCCAGCCGAGCAAGGACCGGGACCGCGCGCGGGACTGACGCGGTGCGCGGGCTCGGGGGCGCGCGGCGTCAGGCCACGCCGGGCGCCCCGGGCAGGATGCCTGTGAGGTCGTAGCGCACCGGCTCCTCGAGCTGCTCGTAGGTGCACGATGCCGGGTCGCGGTCCTCGCGCCAGCGCCGGAACTGCGCGGTGTGCCGGAACCGGGAGCCCTCCATGTGGTCGTAGGCGACCTCGAGCACGCGCTCCGGACGCAGCGGCGTGAACGACAGGTCCTTGCCCGAGCTCCAGCGCGACACCGCACCCGGCATCCGCTCCCCCGCGGGGTTCTCCCACCCGGACCACGGGTGCGCGTCCGCGTCCGGCGTGCCCGGCTCGACGACGAGCGGCGCGAGCTCGGCGACCAGCGCGGCACGGCGCGCTGTCGGGAACGACGCGGCGACGCCGACGAACTGGAGCTGGCCCGCGTCGTCGTACAGGCCGAGCAGGAGCGAGCCGAGCAGCGGCTTCGTGGGGGTCGACGTCTTGTGCAGGCGGTACCCCGCGAGCACGACGTCCGCCTCGCGGCCGTGCTTGATCTTGAGCATCGCCCGCTTGTTCGGCTGGTACGTGCCGTCGAGCGGCTTGGCGACGACGCCGTCCAGCCCAGCCCCCTCGAACGTGTCGAACCACTCCCGCGCCACGGCGACGTCGCGCGTGCGGGGCGTGGCGTGCACGGCCGGGCCGTCCAGGCCCAGCGAGTCGAGCACCTCCTGCCGCCGCGCGAGCGGTGCGCGCGTGAGGTCCTCGTCGCCCAGCGCGAGCACGTCGAACACGACGAGCGCCGCGGGGGTCTGCTCCGCGAGCAGCCGCACGCGCGACGCAGCCGGGTGGATGCGTTGCTGGAGCACCTCGAACTCGAGACGCCCGTCGCGCGCGACGACGATCTCGCCGTCGACCACGCACCGGGGCGGCAGCGCCGCCCGCACCGCCTCGACGACCTCGGGGAAGTAGCGGTCCATGGGCCGCGCGTTCCTGCTGTCGAGCCGCACCTCGTCGTCGTCGCGGTACACGATCGCGCGGAAGCCGTCCCACTTCGGCTCGTACACGTACCCGCCGTCGACGGCGTCGGGCTCGGGCACGGTGGGCACGGACTTCGCGAGCATGGGCAGCACGGGAGGCATGACGGGCAGGTCCATGTGCCGATGCTGCCACCGGGCCTGCCGCCCTGCGCGGCGTGGTGGCCTCGGTCAGCGTGCCGGCCGCGGCCTCAGGCGGGGAGCTGCGCCGTCTCGGCGGCCTTCGTCCCCGTGATGCGGTAGACGTCGAACACGCCGTCGACCTTGCGGACCGCGCTGAGGACCTGCGCGAGGTGCGCGGGCTCCGCCATCTCGAAGACGAAGCGCGACATCGCCACGCGGTCGTTCGAGGTCGAGACGGTCGCCGAGAGGATGTTCACGTGGTTGTCCGACAGGACGCGCGTCACGTCGGAGAGCAGGCGCGCACGGTCGAGCGCCTCGACCTGGATCTGCACGAGGAACATCGCGTTGCTGCCCGTGGTCCACGAGACGTCGACGATCCGCTCGGGCTGGTTGCGCAGCCCGACGACGTTCGCGCAGTCCGCGCGGTGCACGCTCACGCCCTGCCCGCGCGTGACGAACCCGATGATCTCGTCGCCCGGGACCGGCGTGCAGCACTTCGCGAGCTTGACCCAGATGTCGTCGACGCCCTTGACCATGACGCCCGGGTCCCCCGTGCGCACGCGGCGCGCGGTGTGCCCGGGACGGGCGGTCTCGGCGACGTCCTCGACCGTGCCCTCCTCGCCGCCCATCGCCTGGACGAGCTTGGAGACGACGTTCGCCGCCGACACCTGGCCCTCGCCGATCGCCGCGTACAGCGCGGTGACGTCCGCGAAGCGGAGCTCGTTGGCGAGCGCGACGAGCGACTCGTGCGACAGCAGGCGCTGGATCGGCAGGTTCTGCTTGCGCATCGCCTTGGCGATCGCGTCCTTGCCGTGCTCGACGGCCTCCTCGCGACGCTCCTTGGAGAACCACTGCCGGATCTTGTTGCGCGCCCGCGGGCTCTTGACGAACGCGAGCCAGTCGCGGCTGGGCCCCGCGTTCTCGGACTTCGACGTGAGGACGTCGACCGAGTCGCCGTTCTCGAGCGTCGAGTCGAGCGGGACGAGCCGGCCGTTGACCCGCGCACCCATCGTCCGGTGCCCGACCTCGGTGTGCACCGCATAGGCGAAGTCGACCGGCGTCGAGCCTGCCGGCAGCGCCATGACGTCGCCCTTGGGGGTGAAGACGTAGACCTCCGCGCCGCCGATCTCGAAGCGCAGGGAGTCGAGGAACTCGGCCGGGTCGGCCGTCTCGCGCTGCCAGTCCACGAGCTGGCGCAGCCACCGCATGTCGTTGGCCGCGGCGTCGTCCTTCGCCGTCTTGCCGCCCGACTTCGCGGTCTCCTTGTACTTCCAGTGCGCCGCGACGCCGTACTCCGCGCGCCGGTGCATCTCGTGCGTGCGGATCTGGATCTCGACCGGCTTGCCGCCCGGCCCGATGACCGTCGTGTGCAGCGACTGGTACATGTTGAACTTCGGCATCGCGATGTAGTCCTTGAACCGCCCCGGCACGGGGTTCCACCGCGCGTGCAGCGCGCCGAGCGCCGCGTAGCAGTCCCGGACGCTGTCCACCAGGACGCGCGCGCCGACGAGGTCGTAGATCTCCGCGAAGTCGTGGCCGCGCACGATCATCTTCTGGTAGATCGAGTAGTAGTGCTTCGGCCGACCGGTGACGGTCGCCTTGATCTTCGCGCTGCGCAGGTCGGCCGTGACCTGCTCGCGCACGACGGCCAGGTACTCCTCGCGCGCCGGCGCGCGCTCGGCGACGAGGTGGACGATCTCGTCGTACACCTTGGGGTACAGGGCCTGGAACGACAGGTCCTCGAGCTCCCACTTGATCGTGTTCATGCCGAGGCGGTGGGCGAGCGGCGCGTAGATCTCGAGGGTCTCGCGCGCCTTGCGCCCTGCCGACGACGACGACACGTACTTCCAGGTGCGGGCGTTGTGCAGGCGGTCGGCGAGCTTGATGACGAGCACGCGGATGTCGCGCGCCATGGCGACGACCATCTTGCGCACCGTCTCGGCCTGCGCCGCGTCGCCGTACGTCACCTTGTCGAGCTTGGTCACGCCGTCGACGAGCATGGCGATCTCCTCGCCGTACTCCTCGGTGAGCTGCGCGAGCGAGTAGTCGGTGTCCTCGACCGTGTCGTGCAGCAGCGCGGCGGCGAGCGTCGACCCGTCGAACCCGAGCTCGGCGAGGATCGTCGCGACCGCGACGGGGTGCGTGATGTACGGGTCGCCGCTCTTGCGCAGCTGGCCGCGGTGGGCGCGCTCGGCGGTCTCGTAGGCGCGCTCGATGACGCTGAGGTCCGTGCGGGGGTGGTTGGTGCGGACCGCCTGGAGCACCGGCTCGAGCGCCGGGCTGCCCGCGTTGGGGCGCGCGCCGAAGCGCACGAGGCGGGAGCGGACGCCGCGCCCGCCCGAGCCACCGGTGCCGGAGGTCGGGGCGCCCGCGCGCTCAGGAGCGCGCGACGTCCGGGTGTTCTCGCTCATGCGCGCCTCCTTCCGCAGGGCGGCGGCCGCCGGCACGATACCGGCGACCAGCCGAGACGACCGGAGTGGCAATCCTACGACTCGACGTGGACCAGCGTGGCCACCTCGCGGCCCGCGAGCCGCTCGCGGCCTCCCAGACCCTCGAGCTCGAGGAGGAACGCCAGGCCCACCACGACGCCTCCCCCGCGCTCGACGAGCTCGGCGCCCGCGGCCGCCGTGCCCCCGGTCGCGAGCACGTCGTCCACCACGAGAACACGCGCACCCGGGGGCAGTGTTCCCGACCGGAGCTCGATCGTCGCGGTGCCGTACTCGAGGTCGTAGGTGACGGTGTCCGTCGGCGGCGGGAGCTTGCCCGCCTTGCGCAGCGGCACGAACCCCACGCCGAGGTGCGTCGCGAGCGGCGCCCCGATGAGGAAGCCGCGCGCCTCCATGCCCGCGACGAGGTCGACCCCGCCCGCGGCGCGCGCCACGTCGCCGAGCGCCTCGACCACGTGGCCGAAGGCGTCGCCGTCGGCCAGCAGGCCGGTGATGTCCCGGAAGACGATCCCCGGCCCCGGGTAGTCCGGGACGGCGCGGACGAGCTCGAGCACGCGCGAGGCGCGCTCGGGGCCGAGGCCGGCGAGGTGGACGGCGCGCAGGCCGCCCGCCTCGCCGGCCGTCACGTGACCGGGTGCCGTCATCGGGGACGACGGCGGCGCGGCTGCGCCTTGTTGCCCTGGTGCGCGCCCGGCTGGAGCTGGCGGTGCCCCGCCCCGACGCCGGCCGCCGCGAGCGCGGCGTCCTCCTCGTCGCCCGCGACCTCGGCCCGCTCCGCGCGCAGCGCGAGGACCTTGGCCGTGTGCTCCTGGATCGGCTTCTCGCGCTCGCGCAGCGCGACCTCAAGCGGCGTCGCGAGATACACCGACGAGTACGCGCCGACGGCCATGCCGACGAACAGCGCGAGCGCGATGTCGCGCAGGGTGCCCGCGCCGAGGAGGAACGCCCCGATGAAGAGGATGCCCGCGACGGGGAGCAGCGCGACGACGGACGTGTTGATCGAGCGCACGAGCGTCTGGTTGATCGCGAGGTTCGCCCGCTCGGCGTACGTGCTGCGCGTCTGGTCGAGGACACCCGCGGTGTTCTCACGGACCTTGTCGAAGACCACGACCGTGTCGTAGATCGAGTACGCGAGGATCGTCAGGAGCCCGATCACCGTCGCCGGCGTGATCTCCCAGCCGATCGCCGCGTAGATGCCCACCGTGACGATCAGGTCGTGGAACAGGGCGATGACCGCGGCGAGCGCCATGCGCCAGTTCCGGAAGTAGATCGTCATGACCAGGCTCACGAGGAGCAGGAAGACGACGAGGCCGACGATCGCCTTCTGGGAGACGTCCTTGCCCCAGGTCGGGCCGATGTACGAGCTCGTCACCTCCCCCTCGGACACGTCGTACGCGCTCGCGAGCTCGACGGCGACCTGCTCGACCTGCGCGTTGCTGAGCTCCGCCGTCTGCACCCGCACGGTGCTGGAGCCCACCGAGGTGACGCGCGGCACCTCCTCGGGGGCGACCGCCGCGACGGCGTCGAGCGCGGGCTGCTGCGAGGTGTCGGAGACGCCGGAGACGGTGAACTCCGACCCGCCGCGGAACTCGATGCCGAGGTTGAGCCCGTCACCGGCGATCCGGACCCCGATGATGCCGAGGGACAGGACGACCAGGACGAGCGCCACCACGAAGTAGGCACGCCGCTTGGCGACGATGGCGTAGGACCGGCGGCCCGTGTACAGGTCGTTGCCCCACTGGGCGAAACCGCTGGCCATCAGTGCTTCTCCTCGTTCTCGTCGCCTGCCGCGTCAGCGGCCGGGGACCCGTCGTCGCCGTCCGCGGAGGCGGCGGCTCGCCGCTCGGCCGCGCGGCGCTCCGCGATGGTCATGCGCGGACCGTCGGACCGGCCCACGCCCGCGCCGACCGTCTCCCGCACGGGCGCCGCGCGCTCGGGCGTCGGGGCGTCCTGCACGGGCGCGTCCTCGACGACGGCGTCGCCGGCCGCGGGGGCCGTCGAGGTCGCGCCGACGACACGACCGCGACCTGCGTACCGCGGACCGCGCACACCGAGGCGCCGCGGGTCGAGGCCCGACGCCGGGTGGCCGTTCGCGAAGAACTTGGTCCGGGCGAGGAGCTGCATGAGCGGGTGCGTGAACAGGAACACCACGATGAGGTCGACCAGGGTGGTCAGGCCGAGCGTGAACGCGAAGCCGCGCACGCCGCCGACGGCCAGGTAGTACAGCACCACCGCGGCGACGAAGTTCACCGCGTCCGAGGCGAGGATCGTGCGGCGGGCGCGCTGCCAGCCCTTCTCCACCGCGGAGTTCAGCGTCCGGCCGTCGCGCAGCTCGTCGCGGATGCGTTCGAAGTACACGATGAACGAGTCCGCGGTGATACCGATCGCGACGATGAGCCCCGCGACGCCGGCGAGCGACAGGCGGTACCCGATCGTCCACGAGAGCACCGAGATCACGCCGTACGACACGACGGCCGCGATGCCGAGCGACGCGACGGTGACCAGGCCGAGCACGCGGTACTGGAAGAGCGAGTAGATGACGACCAGCAGCAGACCGATCGCGCCCGCGAGCAGACCCTTCTCGAGCTGCTCGGAGCCGAGCGTCGCCGAGATCTGCTCCTGGCTCTGCACCTCGAACGTCAGCGGGAGCGAGCCGAAGTTGAGCTGGTTCGCAAGCGTCGCCGCGCTGTCGCGCGTGAAGCTGCCCGAGATCTCGGCCTTGCCGTCGGGGATCGCGACCTGCGAGACGGGCGCCGAGATGACGAGGCCGTCGAGGACCATCGCGAACTGGTTCTGCGGCGACGGCAGCGTCGTGAGACGCGTCGTGACGTCACGGAAGGCCTTGGTGCCCTCGGAGTCGAACTCGATGTTGACGACCCACTCGTTGGTGACGACGCCGTTCTGCCCGACGCGCAGGCCGGAGCTCGCGTTCGAGATGTCGGTGCCCTCGATCTCGACCGGGCCCAGGATGTACTTGGCCGTGCCGTCGTCGGCGCACGAGACGAACGCGCTGTCGGTCGGTCCGCTGTCGCCGCCCACGAGGTTCTCGGGGAGCGTGCAGTCGAGCGCGTCGAACTGCGCCTGCAGCTCCGGCGTGATCTGCGCGAGGTCGCTGGGGTTCTCCGGGCGGGTCGTCTCCGGTGCCGGGTCCGTCGTGGCGTCGTCCGCCGGGGCGTCCGTCGCTGCGTCGGCCGCCGGGTCCGTGCCGTCCTCGGCCGCGGGGTCCGTCGCGCCGTCGGTGGCCGCGTCCGCGGACTCCGTCGCGTCCGGGGCGTCCTCGGCCGTGGCGTCCTCGCCCGCGGCCGGGTCGGTGGACTCGTCAGCGGGCGTCGCCGTCGGCATGCCGACGGAGAGCACGGGGCGGAAGCGCATCTGGGCCGAGGTGCTGACGAGGTCGATGGTCTCCTGGGACGGCTGCCCCGGGATGCCGACGACGATGTTGTTGCGGCCCTGGCTCGTGATCTCGGCCTCGGACACACCCTGCGCGTCGATGCGCTGGCGGATGACGTTGATCGCCTGGTTGATGTCCTCGGCCGTCGGCTGCGAGCCGTCGGTGGTGACGGGCTGCAGGATGATCTGCGTGCCACCCTCGAGATCGAGCGCGAGGCCCGGGGTGAGGCTCGCCCCGCCCGGGTTGTCCTCGGTCTTCGGGTCGAGCTTCGTGCCCGCGAAGAGGGACCCGAAGAGGACGACGATGAGGATTCCCAGGGTGACGAGGGTCCGTACGGGCCTCGCTCGTGTGCTGCTGGTGGCCAACTGTCCGTCTCTTCTCGTGCGTGTGCGGTGGGCCTCGCGGCCCACCGCGTCAGGCCGGTCGCGGCAGCGACCGGCATAGGGTCACTTGATGTCGGTGCCGTCGTCCCGGCGTCCGCGGTCCTTCTCCGACCGGTCGTCGGTCAGACCGGAGAGGTCGTCGGGCACGACGAGGTCGTCGACGTCGCCCTTCGTGGTGGTCCCGGCGTCGGCGCCGGCGGTGCCGTACTCTGCCGCGTCCTCGGACGCGTCGTCCGCCGTCGTCTCCTCGGTCTCCTCGACCGGGGGCTCGACGAGCTTGGCGATCGCGGCGCGCAGCCACCGGGACTGGTTGCCCGGCGTCGACTCGATGGTGATGACGTCGGCTTCGTCATCGACGTCGACGACCGTGCCGAACATGCCCGAGCCCGTCATCACCTCCTGCCCGGGGGCGAGGGTCGCCCGGAAGTTCTGGGCCTCGCGCTGCTGCTTGCGGGTGCGGCTGGTCATGAGGAACATCGCACCCGCCGCGAGGGCGAGGATGAGGATGAAGCTGATATCCATGACGGAGTCTCGTGTCCTGTTCTGTGCGGGATCTGCGCGCAGTCTAGGCGTGCGCGCACGGTTCACCAACGAGCCGTCTCGCCGCGGAGTTCCGCCCGCTCGGGTCCCGACCATTCTAGGACCACCCGCGGAGCGCCTGTGACCGCCGTCACGGAGCGCTCCCGCGGGCCCGTGACCGCCGGCGTCGCCTCAGGCGTCGAAGAGCGTGCCGCCCTCGCGCGGCGGGGTGAGCCCGAGGTGCGTCCAGGCGGCCGGGGTCGCGACGCGGCCTCGCGGCGTCCGCCCGATCAGGCCCTCGCGCACGAGGTACGGCTCGGCGACGGTCTCGACCGTCTCCGCCTCCTCGCCCACCGTCACCGCGAGCGTCGTCAGGCCCACGGGACCGCCGTTGAAGCGCGTGCACAGCGCGGTGAGCACCGCCCGGTCGAGCCGGTCGAGGCCGATCGGGTCCACCTCGTAGACCTCGAGGGCTGCGCGCGCAGCCGCGAGGTCCATGGTCCCGTCACCGCGCACCTGCGCCCAGTCGCGCACGCGCCGCAGCAGGCGGTTCGCGATGCGGGGCGTGCCGCGCGAGCGGCCCGCGATCTCACGGGCGGCGTCCGGGTCGAGCGCGACGCCGAGCAGGCCGGCCGAGCGCGTCAGCACGCGCTCGAGCTCGTCGCCCGAGTAGAAGTCCAGGTGCCCGGTGAAGCCGAACCGGTCGCGCAGCGGCGCGGGCAGGAGCCCTGCGCGCGTCGTCGCACCGACCGCCGTGAACGGCGGGAGCGAGAGCGGGATGGCGCTCGCCCCGGCCCCCTTCCCCACGACGACGTCGACGCGGAAGTCCTCCATCGCCATGTAGAGGAGCTCCTCGGCCGGTCGCGCGAGCCGGTGGATCTCGTCGATGAACAGGACCTCGCCCTCCTCGAGCGAGGACAGCACCGCCGCGAGGTCGCCGGCGTGCTGGATCGCCGGACCGGACGTCACGCGGAGCGACGTGCCGAGCTCCGCGGCGATGATCATGGCGAGCGTCGTCTTGCCGAGCCCGGGCGGGCCCGACAGGAGCACGTGGTCGGGCGCGCTCCCCCGCGCGAGCGCAGCCTGGAGCACGAGCGACAGCTGGTCGCGCACGACGGCCTGGCCGACGAACTCCTCCAGCCGGCGCGGGCGCAGCGCGGCCTCGGCCGCGCGCTCGAGGTCGTCCGCGCCCGCCGCGACGATGCGCTCCGACGAGAACGTGCCGTCCCCGCCGAGGTCGTCGAGACCCACCTGGTCGAAGGTCGCCATCGTCAGCTCCTCGGCCCGCCGAGCACCCGCAGCGCGGCGCGCAGCGCACCCGCCACGTCGGGCGCCTCGACGACGTCGACGCCCGCCTCGGCGAGCACGGTGGACACCGCGTCGTCCGCGGCCTTGAGGTTCCAGCCGAGCCCGACGAGCGCCTCGACCACCTGGTCGCGGCGGTCGTCCGGACGCGCCGCCGCCGAGGCGGTCGACCCCGCGTCGGGGGCGTCGGAGCCCGTGGGCGGGCCGAGCTTGTCGCCGAGCTCGAGCGCGATCCGCTGCGCACCCTTGTTGCCGATACCCGGGACGCGCACGAGCGCGGCGATGTCGGCGCCCGCGACCGCACGGCGCAGGCCGTCGGGCGTGTGCACGGCGAGCATCGCGAGCGCGAGGCGCGGACCGACGCCGCTCACGGTCTGGACGGTCTCGAAGACGGCGCGCTCGTCGTCGTCGGCGAAGCCGTAGAGGGTGAACGAGTCCTCGCGCACGACGAGGCTCGTCGCGAGGCGCGCCGTCTCCCCGACGCGCAGGGCGGCGAGCGTGGCGGGCGTGGCGTGGACGAGGTAGCCCACTCCTCCGACCTCGAGCACGGCGCGGTCGAGCTGGACGCTCGCCACGACACCGCTCAGGGACGCGATCACGCAGGCTCCTCTTCCGGCCGGCACCGCCGACCTGGTCCGATGGTCCGCCGGCCCGAGGACCGCCGTCGGGCCGCGCGCCGAGGGGCGCGTCGAACACCCGTACGACCGCGGTCACTCTAGCAAGGGCCGCCCACCCGCCGACCGACCGACACGGACCACCGGCGCGGCCACGGGCACGACCACCGCCACGGCCGCCTCTAGCGCGGCGCGCGGCGTCCCTTCGCCGCGTGCTCCGCGGCCGCCCAGGCGCGCTGCGCGGGCGTCAGCTCGTGGCGCTCGCCACCCTGCAGGGCGCCCGCCGGGCGCCACAGGTGGCAGATCGCGAGCGCGAGCGCGTCCGCCGCGTCCGCGGGCTTCGGCGGCTCCGCCAGGCCGAGGATGCTCGCGACCATGCGCTGGACCTGCTCCTTGCCGGCGCGTCCGCTCCCCGTGACCGCGGCCTTGACCTCCGACGGCGTGTGCAGCGCGACGGGGACGCCCCGCTTCGCCGCCCCGACCATCGCGATCCCCGCGGCCTGCGCGGTGCCCATGACCGTCCCGACGTTGTGCTGCGCGAACACGCGCTCGACCGCGACGACGTCGGGCACGTGCTCGTCGAGCCACGCGTCGAGCCGCTCCGCGACCCGCAGCAGCCGCAGGTCCACGCTCAGCTCCGGGTCCGTCCGGATCACCCCGACGGCGACGAGCTCGGCCCGCCGCCCCCGCGCGGAGTCCACCACCCCGACACCGCACCGGGTCAGCCCAGGATCCACTCCGAGAACGCGCACCCCCCGACCCTTTCACGTGAACGGCACGGACCGGCCGTGCCACGCGGTCCGGCGACGGACCAGCCAGCGGTGGGGCCGGGAGGTCGGTGCGCGGTCGTGGCGGGCCTGGCGGGAGCGGCGCGAGGAACGAGCGCCGCGGATGGTAGACCGCGCGCCGACCTCCCGGCCGCACCGCGACCCGACCACCCGGAGGCGACCCGAGCCGGGTCAGTCGTCGTTCTCGAGCTCCGCCATGACCTCGTCCGACGCGTCGAAGTTGGCGTAGACGTTCTGCACGTCGTCGCTGTCCTCGAGCGCGTCGATGAGGCGCAGGATCTTGCGCGCGCCCTCGGCGTCGACCTCGACCTCCATGGACGGGTGCCAGATCGAGTCGGCGGAGTCGTACTCGATCCCCGCCTCCTGGATGGCGCTGCGCACGGCGACGAGGTCGCTCGCCTCGGAGAGCACCTCGATGACCTCGCCGGAGTCGGTGACCTCCTCGGCCCCCGCCTCGAGCGCGGCGAGCATGACGTCGTCCTCGGTCACGCCGTCGGCCTTCGGCACGACGACGAGGCCCTTGCGCGAGAAGAGGTAGGACACGGAGCCCGGGTCGGCGAGGTTGCCCCCGTTGCGGCTGAACGCGAGGCGGACCTCGGAGGCCGCGCGGTTCTTGTTGTCGGTGAGGCACTCGACCAGGACGGCGATGCCGTTCGGGCCGTAGCCCTCGTACATGATCGTCTGGTAGTCGACGGCGTCGGCGCCCGTGCCCGACCCGCGCTTGACGGCGCGGTCGATGTTGTCGTTGGGGACCGACGACTTCTTCGCCTTCTGGATGGCGTCGAACAGCGTCGGGTTGCCCGCGGGGTCACCGCCGCCCGTGCGCGCCGCGACCTCGATGTTCTTGATGAGCTTCGCGAAGAGCTTGCCGCGCTTGGCGTCGATGGCCGCCTTCTTGTGCTTGGTCGTGGCCCACTTGGAGTGCCCTGACATGCGTTCCTACCCCTTCGCGATTCTGACGAACAGCTCGTGCACGCGCGCGTCCCCGGAGATCTCCGGGTGGAACGAGGTGGCGAGCAGCGATCCCTGCTGGACTGCGACGATCCTACCGGCGGCGGCCGTCGGGATGCCGGGTGCGCCGTGCTCGGGGATCCGCGCGAGCACCTCGACCCCGGGCCCGGCCTCCTCGACCCAGGGCGCACGGATGAACACGGCGTGCACCGCGTCCCCGTCCCGGCTCGGTCTCGGTGCACGGCCGCGCCCGCCGTCCGACGGCGCCAGACCCGCGAACGCGAGGTCGGTCTCGAACGAGTCGACCTGGCGACCGAACGCGTTGCGCCGGACCGTCACGTCGAGACCGCCGATGGTGCGCTGGTCGGCCGTCCCGCCGAGGATGCGGTCCGCGAGCAGGATCATGCCGGCGCACGAGCCGTAGACGGGGAGGCCCTCGGCGATGCGCGCGCGCAGCGGCTCGTCGAGCTCGAAGATCCGGAGGAGCTTGTCGATGGTCGTCGACTCACCGCCCGGGAGCACGAGCCCGTCGACCGCGGCGAGCTCCTCGGGGCGCCGGACGCCCACCGTGCGGGCGCCCGCGGCCTCGAGCGCCGCGCGGTGCTCGCGCACGTCGCCCTGGAGGGCCAGGACACCGATCGTGATCGTCACGAAGGGGAATGATACGTCGGCGGTCCTCTCCGCCGGTCCGCGCGGTGGGCCTCCGGCCGCGCCCACGGTTGCTAGCCTCGCCGTCGTGACGTACCCGCCCGCCCCCGGTCAGCCCTACCCCGCGCCCGGTCCGGCGCCGTACCCCGGGACCGCGCCCCGGCCCCCGCGCAGCACGCGCGGCGCGACGACGATGATCGTCGTCGGCGCCGTCGTGCTCGTGCTCGCGCTCGTGGCGGGGGTCCTCGGCGTGACGACGTTCGTCCGGGCGCTGCCGACCGGCGTGATCGACGGCGCGGGCCGGCCCGGGTCGGCCGCGCTCGCGTCGGGCGACGTGCCGGGCGAGGCGGAGCTCGCGGCGACGGGCGGCCAGCCGTACAGCGTCTGGGCGGTGGGTCGCGCGGGGTCCTCGGACAGCGCGCTCCTCGACGTCGAGGACGTGACCGTGACCTGCGCCGACGGCGACCTCACGGTGAGCGCCCCGTCGGTGTCCGGCAGCTCCGGCCTGGGCTCCTTCCAGGCGACGACGGTGGCCGAGGTCACGCCGCCCGCGTCCGGGACGTGCACGGTGTCCGTCGCGCAGGGCGCGGCGCCCGCGGGCACGACGTTCGTCGTCACCGAGGGCTGGCGCTTCGGCACGTTCTTCGCGACGCTCGGCGGCACGATCGTGCTGTGGTTCGTCGCGATCGGCGGCGGGCTGCTGGGCGCGGGCCTGCTGGTCGGCGGGATCGTGTGGCGGGTGGTCGCCCGCCGGGCGTAGCGCCGTTCAGTCCGCGCGCGCCGTGCCGAGGTGCCGCGTCACGCCGTCCCACCCGCGCAGCAGCGGCGCGACGAGGTCGGGCAGGCCCTCGGGGAAGACCTCGATCCGGACGCCGCGCAGGTCGTCGAGCGCCCACCAGCGCATCTCGTCGACGACGTCGAGCTCGACGTCCGTCCACCCGTCGCGGCTCAGCCCGCCGTCGCCGTCCACCCCGGCGACGCGCGCGAGGAACAGCACCTCGTCCTGGCGGCAGTGCTGGCGGTAGAAGTCGAAGATCGCGCTGCGCGTGTACACCGGGCCGACGAGCGCGCCCGGGTCGAGGCGCAGGCCCGTCTCCTCGTGGACCTCGCGCAGCGCGGCGTCGACGTCGCTCTCCCCCGGGTCGACTCCCCCGCCGATCGTGAACCACCACGAGCGCTCGGGCTGGTCGACGTCGTGCCCGCGCGCCAGGAGGATGCGGTCCGCGTCGTCGAGGAGCAGCACGCGCGCGCCGCGGCGGAAGTACAGGCCGTCGTCCCCGAGCACCCAGTCGGGTCCCAGGGACGACGGCGCTCCGGCGGCCTCGGCCACGACGGCTCAGCCGTCCGTCGTCGGCACGACGACGGACGGCTGCGACGCGCGGGAGTCCGTCACCAGCCGCGCTCGGCCAGGCGGTGCGGGACGGGGATGTCGTCGACGTTGATGCCGACCATCGCCTCGCCGAGCCCGCGCGAGACCTTGGCGATCACGTCGGGGTCGTCGTAGAACGTCGTGGCCTTGACGATGGCTGCCGCGCGCTGGGCGGGGTTGCCGGACTTGAAGATGCCCGAGCCCACGAACACGCCCTCGGCGCCGAGCTGCATCATCATCGCGGCGTCGGCCGGGGTCGCGATCCCGCCGGCGGTGAACATGACGACCGGGAGCTTGCCGGTCGCCGCGACCTCCTTGACGAGCTCGTACGGCGCCTGGAGCTCCTTCGCGGCGACGAACAGCTCGTCCTCGGGGAGCGACGTGAGGCGGCGGATCTCCCCGCGGATGGTGCGCATGTGCGTGGTCGCGTTGGAGACGTCGCCCGTGCCGGCCTCGCCCTTGGAGCGGATCATCGCGGCGCCCTCGGTGATGCGGCGCAGCGCCTCGCCGAGGTTGGTCGCCCCGCACACGAACGGGACGGTGAACTGCCACTTGTCGATGTGGTTGGCGTAGTCCGCGGGCGTGAGGACCTCGGACTCGTCGACGTAGTCCACGCCGAGCGACTGGAGCACCTGCGCCTCGACGAAGTGGCCGATGCGCGCCTTGGCCATCACGGGGATGGAGACGGCCTCGATGATCCCGTCGATCATGTCCGGGTCGGACATGCGCGAGACGCCGCCCTGGGCGCGGATGTCGGCGGGCACGCGCTCGAGGGCCATGACCGCGACCGCCCCGGCGTCCTCGGCGATCTTCGCCTGCTCGGGCGTGACGACGTCCATGATGACGCCGCCCTTGAGCATCTCCGCCATCCCCCGCTTGACCTTCGCGGTGCCGACCGCGCCGGCACCCTCCGTGGTCGCGGCGCCCGGGGCGCTCTCGGCAGGGACGTTCTGGTCGGCCACGTTGGTCACCGGTACCTCACACCTTCAGGTCAGGGGAACGTCGCGCGCTCGCGCGCGGACGCCGTCGAACAGGCTCGACGGCACATGCTCCCACGCGCTCCCATCCTATCGCCGGGACGTCCACGGCCTCGGCGCCCGGACCGGCCGGGAGGGGGCCGCCGAGCCCGGTACCGCACGCGAGAGCCGACCCTCAGTCGGCCGTGGCCGCGGAGGCGACCGGCCGCACGAGGACGTCCGGCGCGGCGTCGTCGAGCTCGACCGTGACGGGCATCGGCGCGTGGCCCGCCAGGTGGAACAGGCGCACCCACCACTTGCTGCGCACGCGCAGCGCCTGCGCGACGGCCTCGTTGTGGAAGCGGCGCGCGAGCTGGGCGCGGTACCACGCGGCAGACAGCGTGGCGAGCAGCTCGTCGCCCGCCGGGACCGACCGCACCTCGGCGAGGTCGTCGGCGTCCTCCAGCGCGGAGCGCAGGGTCGCGGTGAGGTCGCTCTCGGCGAGCGCGCGCGACTCCGCCATGCCGCCCAGGAGACGCCGGGGCCGGGGGCCGTCCGGCGGCACGAGGCCGGGCACCTGCTCGCCGAGCCGGCGGGCGTCCGCGTCGTCGTCGAGGACGGCGTGCGCCGCCTCGGCGACCAGGACGGAGCTGGCCGGGTCGAGCTCGCCGGACGCGGCGAGGTCCACGGCGGCCGACGCGCGGCGCACCAGCTGCGCGTCCAGCGCGAGCCGCGACGCCATGACCTTGCGGTGGAGGCGGTCGAGCCGCGACGCGGCGACCCACAGCAGCCAGGCGGCGAGGGCCGCGACCACGAGGACGAGGACGGCGATCTCGGACCAGGTCACGGGTGACCCACCTCCTCCTCACGGACGCGTCCGAGCAGGCGCCCGCCCCGGCGCGAGCGCGGGTCCTCGTGCACGGGGATGACCGCCTCGGACGCCGCGAGCACCATGTCGTACACCGCGGAGACCTGGTCGGTCACCGCGGACCAGTCGAACCGGCGGACGAACTCGGCCGCGCGCGCCCGGTGCTCGGCACGGGCGTCGGGGTCGGCCAGCACGTCGACCACCGCACGGGCCAGCGCCTCGGGGTCACCGACGGGGAACAGCACGCCTGCGGCGCCGTCGTCGAGCACGCGGCGGAACGCGCCGAGGTCGCTCGCGACGACGCACGCCCCGGCGCTCATCGCTTCCACGAGGACGATCCCGAAGCTCTCGCCCCCCGTCTGCGGGGCGATGTACAGATCGACCGAGGCGAGCAGGCTCGCCTTGTCCTCGTCGCTCACGCCGCCGAGGAACTCGACGGACGACGCGTGCGCACCGAGCGCCTCGATCGCGGTGTCCCGGCCGTCGTCGCCCCGGCCGGCGACGAGGAACCGCGCGCCGGGGAGCTGCTCGAGGATCCGCGGGATCGCGGCCGTCAGGACGGGCAGGCCCTTGCGCGGCTCGTCCAGGCGTCCGAGGAACGCGATCGTCGGCGCCTCGGGCGTGCCCTGCCACGCCGGGCTCGGCACGGCGTCGGAGAACGTGTCGACGTACACGCCGTTGGGGATGACGACGGCGTCACCGCCCAGGTGGTCCACGAGCGTGCGCCGCGCGTCCTCCGAGACGGCGATCCGCGCGTCGATCTTCTCCAGGCTCTGCCGCACGAGCGGGTAGGCGACCTGCAGCGCGCGCGAGCGCACGAGCGACGTGTGGAACGTCGCGACGATCGGGCCCTGCGCGATCCAGAGCGCGAGCATGCTCAGCGAGGGCGTCACGGGCTCGTGCAGGTGCAGCACGTCGAACCGCCCGGCGTCGAGCCACCGGCGCACGCGGCCCGCGGTGCGCGGCCCGAACGTGAGCCGCGCGACGGAGCCGTTGTAGCGCACGGGGACCGCGCCGCCGGCGGAGGTGAGGTAGTCCGGGACGGGCGTGTCGTCGTCGGCCGGGGCGAGCACGGAGACCTCGTGGCCCCGCGTTATGAGCGCTTCGGCGAGGTCGCGCACGTGGAACTGCACCCCGCCGGGGGCGTCGAACGAGTAGGGGCACACGATGCCCACGCGCAGGCTCATGCGGCACGCTCCGTGTCCGGGGCCGGCTCGCCCGCCGCGGCGCGCGTGCGCGCGTAGCGGTCGGGGTCGAGGTCGTCGACGAACACCTTCTGGAGCATGTGCCAGTCCTGCGGGTGCTCGCGGATCGCGACGCTCAGCGCGTCCACCCAGGACTGCGTCGCCGCCGCCACCCGCTGGGCGCGCGGGAGGTCCGTCGCGATCTCGACGCGCGGGAAGAAACGGATGACCAGCCCCCAGGGCGAGCCCGCGGCACGACGGCGGTCCCCGTGCAGCCGCTCGTAGAAGATGCCGGCGGGAACGAGCGGCGCGCCCGTGCTCACGGCGAGCGCCGCGGGCCCGGCGGCGACGCGCGCGCGGTGACCGAAGAGGTCGACCTCGACGCCGCGGTGGGTGAGGTCGCGGTCGGCGAGCAGCGGGATGATCTTCCCCGGCCGGCTCGCGCCGCGCACCAGGTCGCGGAAGACGTCGCCGTCGCCGAGCGCGAGGATCTCGAGCCCGAGCGAGGTGCGGAACGCGAGGAACTCCTCGAACAGCTCGTCGGGCTTCAGCCGCTCCGCGACCGTGAGCACGGGCGCGATGTGCGGGGTCGCGTACGCGCCCGCGAGGTCCCAGTTGCCCTGGTGGGACAGCGCGAGGACCGGGCTCCGGTCGCCGTCGAGGTGCACGGCCAGGTGCTCGTAGCCGACGAGCCGCACGCGCGCCTCGACCTGCTCGGGCGTCCACGCGGGGAGCGTGAAGGCCTCCCGGTAGTAGCGCATGTACGACCGCATGCCCGCGCGCGAGAGCCGGCGCAGGGCGCGCGGCGAGAGCCCGGGCCGCACGCGCGCGAGGTTGCGCTCGAGCTGGCGCACTCCCCCGCCGTGCAGCAGCCACGTCACGTCGGCGATCACGTCGAACAGCCCGCGCAGCAGCGGGTCGGGCACCTTGCGCGCGTTGCGCCAGGCGAACGTGAACGCCTTGCCGGCGTCGAGGGCCATCAGCGACCGTCCTCCGTGTCGTCGGTGCGGGGGGCGCTCGTGGCGAGGGCGAGCGCCTGGCGGCGCACCGTCGCGACGCGCTGCACGACCGTCACGGCGCTCGCGAGCGCGAGCAGGCCGAGCACGACGACGAGCACGACGGGCGGCAGGCCCAGGCCGACGAGCCCGGCGGCGACGAGGGCCGCGACGAGGCGGTCGGCGCGCTCGGCGATCCCGACCTGCGCGGTCATGCCGACGCTCTCGGCCCGGGCCCGTGCGTACGGCACGACGGCGCCGAGCGCGAGGCACGCGAGCGCGACGCCGGTCCCCCACGCGGCGAGGTCGGGCGTGAGGCGCGGGTCGTCGGCGCGGACGAACCACAGCGTGAGCCCGACGAACACGGCGGCGTCGGCGAGCCGGTCCAGGGTCGAGTCGAGGAACGCGCCCCACGGCCCCGACCGGCCGGCGCGGCGCGCCATGACGCCGTCGAGCACGTCGGCGAAGGCGCAGACCATGACGACCATGACCCCGGCGAACAGGTGCCCGGTCGGGAAGAGCCACAGGGCGCCGACGACGACGCCGAGCGTCCCCGTGACCGTCACCGCGTCCGGGCTCACCCCGACGCGCAGGAGGAACGCGGCGAGCGGCGTGAACAGGCGCGTGGTGAGCGCGCGCAGGCGACCGAACATCAGGCGTCGTCCCCCTCGCCGGTGGTCGGCCACGCGTCCGCGAGCCGCGCCCGCGTGTCGGCGAGCAGCTCGGGGACGGCCTTCGTCTGCGCGACGATCGGCAGGAAGTTGGCGTCCCCCGCCCAGCGCGGCACGACGTGCTGGTGCAGGTGCGCGGCGATGCCCGCGCCCGCGACCGCGCCCTGGTTCATGCCGAGGTTGAAGCCGTCGGGCGCGGACACCGCGCGCACGACGCGCATGGCCGTCTGCGTGAGGTGCGCGACCTCGACCGACTCGGCCTCCGTGAGGTCCGTGTAGTCGGAGACGTGCCGGTACGGCACGACCATGAGGTGGCCCGGGTTGTACGGGTAGAGGTTGAGCACGACGTACGCGGCCTGGCCGCGCGCGACGACCAGCCCGTCCTCGTCCGTCCGGTCCGGCACGCGGCAGAACGGGCACTGGCCGCGCGAGTCGTCCGCGGGCTTGTCCTGCCCGCCGATGTACACCATGCGGTGCGGCGTCCAGAGCCGGTCCAGGCCGTCGTCGAACCGCGGGTGCTCGTCCGGCGTCTCGACCGTCGCACCGGTCGCGGGGTCGGGTGCGGCGCCCGGCGCGGCCTCGTCGGCCGCGCCGGGCGCCCCCGTGCGCTCGTCGCTCACGCGCCGTCAGACCTGGACGCGGTCGCGCACGGCGGAGACGATCCGCTCGACGGCCTCGGCCACGGGCACGCCGTTGTCCTGGCGGCCGTCCCGGTAGCGGAACGACACGGCGCCCGCCTCGGCGTCCTCGCCGCCCGCGATGAGGACGAAGGGCACCTTGCGCGTGCTCGCGTTGCGGATCTTCTTGCCGAACCGGTCGTCGGAGTAGTCGACCTCCGCGCGGATCCCCTGCGCCTTGAGCTGCGCGACGACGTCGGCCACGTAGTCGTTGAAAGGCTCCGCGACGGGGACCGCGACGACCTGGACGGGCGCGAGCCACGCGGGGAACGCGCCTGCGTAGTGCTCGACGAGGATCCCGAAGAACCGCTCGATCGAGCCGAACAGCGCACGGTGGATCATCACGGGGCGCTGGCGCGTGCCGTCGGACGCCGTGTACTCGAGCTCGAACAGCTCCGGCTCGAAGAAGTCGAGCTGGATCGTCGAGAGCTGCCACGTGCGGCCGATCGCGTCCTTGGCCTGGACCGAGATCTTCGGTCCGTAGAACGCCGCACCGCCCGGGTCGGCGACGAGCTCGAGGCCCGACTCCGTCGCGACCTGACGCAGGACCTCGGTCGCCTCCTCCCACGTCGCGTCGTCGCCCACCGACTTCTCGGGGTCGCGCGTCGAGAGCTCGAGGTAGAAGTCGTCCAGCCCGTAGTCGCGCAGGAGGTCCAGCACGAACGAGAGCAGCGAGCTCAGCTCGCCGCGCATCTGCTCGCGCGTGGTGTAGATGTGCGCGTCGTCCTGGGTGAAGCCGCGGGCTCGCGTGAGCCCGTGCACGACGCCCGACTTCTCGTAGCGGTACACCGTGCCGAACTCGAACAGCCGCAGGGGCAGCTCACGGTACGACCGCCCGCGCGAGCGGTACACGAGGTTGTGCATCGGGCAGTTCATCGGCTTGAGGTAGTAGTCCTGGCCCGCGCGCTTGACGTTGCCGTCGTCGTCGAGCTCCTCGTCCAGGTGCATCGGCGGGTACATGCCGTCGGCGTACCAGTCGAGGTGGCGCGACGTCTGGAACAGGTTCGCCTTGGTGATGTGCGGCGTGCTGACGAACGAGTAGCCGGCCTCCACGTGCCGCTTGCGCGAGTACTCCTCCATCTCCATGCGGATCGTCGCGCCGTTGGGGTGGAACACCGGCAGGCCCGAGCCGATCTCCTCCGGGAAGGAGAACAGGTCGAGCTCGTTGCCGAGCCGGCGGTGGTCGCGCCGCTCCGCCTCCGCGAGCCGCTCGAGGTACGCCTTGAGCTCGTCCTTCGTCGGCCACGCCGTGCCGTAGATGCGCTGGAGCTGCGGGTTCTTCTCGCTGCCGCGCCAGTACGCCGCGGCCGAGCGCATGAGCTGGTAGCCGTTGCCGATCAGGCGCGTGCTCGGCAGGTGCGGGCCGCGGCACAGGTCCTTCCAGACCACCGTCTCGCTCTCGCGCCCGGCGCCGCGCACGTTGTCGTAGATCGTCAGCTCGCCGCCACCGACCTCGACGCTCGCGCCCTCGGTGTCGTCCGTGGTGCCGGAGCCCTTGAGCCCGATGAGCTCGAGCTTGTACGGCTCGTGCGCGAGCTCGGCGCGCGCCTCGTCCTCGGTGACCACGCGGCGACGGAAGGTCTGGCCCTCCCGGACGATGCGCGACATCGCCTTGTCGAGCGCCTTGAGGTCCTCGGGGGTGAACGGCGTCTCGACGTCGAAGTCGTAGTAGAACCCGTCCGTGATCGGCGGGCCGATGCCCAGCTTCGCGTCCGGGTTGACCTGCTGGACGGCCTGCGCGAGCACGTGCGCGGCCGAGTGCCGCAGCACGGCGAGGCCGTCGGGCGAGTCGATCGTCACGCCCTCGACCACGTCGCCGTCCGCGACCGGCGTGTCGAGGTCCTTGAGCTCCCCGTTCACGCGGATGACGACGACGTCGCGACGCGACGCGAACAGGTCCGTGCCCGTCGTGCCCGTCGTCACCGTGGTCTCCTCCGCGTCGAGGGTGATGGTGAGTGGTGACGAGACGACGTCAGACACGTCCGTGCTCCGATCTGTGGCGGGAGGCGCGCGCGGCGCCCGGTCAGGTCCCCCGGTGCCGGGGCGTCCCCGACAGCACGAAGGGCGCCGTCGTGGACGGCGCCCCTCGATCGTACCGACCCGCAGGTCAGTCGTTGGCCTTCTTCGCCCTCTCGGCCAGGGTGTCGACGTGCCGGTCGACGGAGTCCGGGGCCACGGACTTGATCTTCCCCGCGACCTCGTCGATGCGCTCATCGGTCATGAGCTCCTTGGCCTTGTCGATGCGCTCGTCGGTCATGAACTCCTTGGCCTTGCCGAGAAGGTCGCCGAGGCCGCCCCGGTCCTTCGGCGTCTGCTCGCTCATACCGGCTCCCTCGGGGGGTCGTGGTGCGCGCGTCCCGCACCGGGCGGGGCTCGTCCCGCGCCCGCACGGAACGCTACCCGGCCGCACCACGCCGCGCGACGCGGGCACGGGCGGGGGCCCCGCCCGCGAGACCCGCCGACCCGGGCCGGCGCACGCGCGGTCCGAGCCTGCCAGAATCAGCCCATGGACGACGACGTGGCACCCGGGGAGCGCACCGCACGCGTCTTCCGGCACCGGCTCAACGAGCTCTTCGCGCGCGGCCGCGGCGGGCGTCCCGTGACCAACAGGGAGGCCGCCCACTGGATGACGGCGCGCGGCTACTCCATCAACGAGGCGTACCTCAGCGCTCTGCGCGGCGGGCACCGCTCGTCGCCCAGCCTGCGCGTCGTCGAGGGCATCGCCGCGTTCTTCGGGGTGAGCACGGGGAGCCTCGTCGACCCCGAGGAGAGCCCCGACGACCGGCTGCGCGCCGCGCTCGCCGACGAGGGCGTGGAGCAGTTCGCGCTGCGCGCCCAGGGCCTGTCGCCCGAGAACGTCCGCGCCATCATCGAGATCGTCGACCGCGTCCGGAGCCTCGAGCACCTCCCTCCCGTGGCACCCCGCGGCACCCCGCACGGGCACCCTCCTGCCCCGGAGGCCGACCGTGGATGACCTCCTGCGCGCCGCGGGGCTCGATCGCGCCCGCAGCATCGACGAGGCGTGCCGCCTCGTCGCCGCGACCCGCGGCAAGCCCCTCGAGGTCGTCGAGGGCGACCTCGGCCCCGGCGTCACCGGCCTCTGGCTCGCGTTCCCCGAGCGCGACCTCGTCCTCGTCGACGCCCGCCAGACGCTCCCCGGCCCCCACCGCGACCACGTCGTCGCGCACGAGCTCGTGCACGTCCTGGAGTCGACGCGCCCCGGCCCGGCCCCGTCCGCCGCCGGGTGCCGCGACGAGCACGACGACCCCGCCGAGCAGCGCGTCGAGCGGCTCGCGAGCGAGCTGATGATCTCCATCGCGTCGCACGGGAGCTCCGCCGCACGCCTGACGTCCCTCGAGCTCTACCGATGAGCCCCGTGCTCGACCTCGTCGCCACCGCGCTGTTCGCCACCGCCGCCACGTGGACGGCGCTGCGCGCCCGTACGGGCGCCGACACGGCGCTCCCCCTCGGCCTCGCCTTCGTCGCCGTGGCGTCCGCGCTCCGGGTCCCCGCCGTCGCCGAGCTCCTCAAGACGCACGCCCCCGGCGGCACCCACGAGGTCGCCAAGCACGTGGCGCTCGTCGCCGGCTGCCTGTTCGTCGGCGTGTGGGCGTACAGCACGACGACAGGCCACGCCCCGCGGACGCGGTACGTGGCGCTCGCGGCCGGGCTCGTCGGCGGGGCGATGATCGCGCTCGCGGTCGCGAGCGGACCGTGGACGACCCTCGACCTCGACGCCCAGACCTCCGACCGACCGCTCATGTGGTTCTACCGCGCGCTGTACTACGGCACGTTCGTGGCGGCGACCGCGACGTTCGCCGTGTCGTGCGTCCGCACCCGCTCGCGCCGCCCCGTGCGGCTGCGGTGGGGCATGGACGTCGCGGCGGCGGGCGCGCTCGTCGCCGTCGTGTGGGCCGTCGTCAGCTTCGTGGCGCTGCTGCTGCACGAGCCCGGCAGCGCCGAGCCGTACCTCGTCCTCGGCGTGCGCACCCGGTACCTCGTGCTCGCGGCGAGCGTGCTGCTGACGGTCGGCATCGTGGGCCAGCTCGCGTCGTCCGCGGCGTACGCCCGCGAGCGCCGGCGGGATCTCGAGCACCTGCACGCGTTCGTGGTGGCGACCGTCGGCGACGGCGGCCTGCCCGGATCGAGCGCGGCGGTGGACGAGTACCACCGCACCATCGAGATCTTCGACGGCCTCGCCGCGCTCGCGCTGCACTCGCGCCGGGACGACGTGGACCACGTGCGCGTCGCGGTCCCCGGCAGCCCGCGCGAGGTGATCCTCGCCTACCAGCTCCAGGTCGCGGCGACGCGGCGGGCCCGGGGCGACGCCCCGAGCGTCGACCCTGACGACTGGTCGGACCTGCTCGCCGACGACGACGCGCTGCGCCGGCTGGGGCGCGCGCTGCGCGACCGGACGAGCGCGGCGGAGACGACCCGCGTCCTCGCGGGCGTCTGACCCCCCCGCCGCCGGTGCCCGACGCCAAGCTCCCCCTGCGCGCTTGGCCCCGCGCCGGGCCCCGGCCGGCGCGGCTCAACCTACAGACAGACGCCGGGAGAAGCAACGTGCCTGACAGTTGAAGACTCAACGGTCCCGGAGCGCGCGGAGCGGACGTCTCGCGATGGCGGTCGCTCGCGGCGGCATCTCCGGAGCGACGATGCCAGGCCCGTGTCGACGGCGACCGGCGGCCCCTCCGTGCCCCCTGCGCACGGAGGAGGAGCGAACGTCCGCACGGCCTCCTGAGGACCGCGAGAACGACCACCGGGGCCGTCGCGTCAACGCTGCGGCGGGTGCGCTCGGCGCGATACCGAGCACGTTCTCCGGTCTTGCGAGCACTGTGCACGGCGTCGGGGCACCGCGCAGACTGGACGCCTGTCCAGGACCTGTCGTGCGGCGCTCACTTTCCGGGCACGGAGGCGTCTCCGGGATCGCTTCGTCCCGTTTCGTCACGGACGAGCACCCCTGAGCAGCAGTTCTCGCCGGTCCCGGCAGCCCCAGATTTCACCCGCTCGACGCGTCGCCGCCGAAGCGCTGGGAACCGCGCCCGCGGAAGTCGATGTGCTCCAGCGCCGCGACGATGCGCTCGGCCGCACACCCGTCGCCCTGGAGATCGCGTGCCTGGACAGCGCGCGGTGGCCTCGGGGCGGGTGAGCAGCCGGGTGACGGAGTCGACGAGCGAGGTCGCGCGCCGGGGGCTCGACCCGGACCAGGCGGTCGTCGGGCTGATGGACGCGGCCGGACGGCTCTCCCCCGGCACCCTGCGGACATCGGCACGCGAGCAGGGACCGGGCGCCGTCGAGCAGGCGTCGGGGCGGCGACCGCACCGGGTGCCCCCGCGGAACTCCGGGCCGACTGGGCGTCACCGAGGCGGATCCCCGAGTCGTCGCCGCACCAGAGACACGAAAGAGGCCGCCTCCGCGGGTGCGGGGACGGCCTCTGCTCGGTGGGCGATACTGGGTTCGAACCAGTGACCTCTTCGGTGTGAACGAAGCGCGCTACCACTGCGCCAATCGCCCGAGTGCGTGGTCGATACTAGCCTGAAACGGACCGGATCGAAAAACCGGCCGCCGTCACGGGTCGAGACGCTCGCCACGACGCCGCTCGAACAGGTCCCGCGCCGCCACGGAGAGCTCCCCCGCGGCCACCTCCGCGCCGTCGAGCCAGGTCACCGGCTGGACGTTGCGCACGGAGCCGGTGAGCAGCAGCGCCGACTCCCCCGCGGTCACCTCGTCGAGCACGGTGAACGGGAGCTCGCCGGGGCGCGCCTCGCGCGCGGGCAGACCGTCCTCCGCTGCCCACTCGAGGAGCAGCTCGCGCGTGATGCCCGCGAGGCAGCCCGAGGACAGCGGCGGGGTGACGAGCTCGCCCCCGCGCTCGACGAAGACGTTCGCCCCCGTGCCCTCGCACAGGTCGCCGGCCGTGTTCGCGAGGAGCGCCTCGTCGCCGCCCTTGCCCACGGCGTCGGCGAGCGCCACGACGTTCTCCGCGTACGACGTCGTCTTGAGCCCCGCGACGGCGGAGCGCTCGTTCCGGGTCCAGGGCGACCGCACCGCGCGGCCGGCGGGGTGGATGACCGCGGGACCGACCGCGACGACGACGGTCTGCTCGCCGGGGGTGCGCCCGGACCCGAGCGGGCCGACGCCGGCCGTCACCGTGATGCGCAGCCGGCCCACCGGCCCGGCACCGGCGCGCGTGCGCGCGTCCGCCTCGGCGAGCACGGCCTCGACGCCGTCGAGCACGCGTCGCTCGTCCGGCGCGTCCAGGCCGAGCCCGGCGGCGGACCGCGCGAGCCGGCGCAGGTGGCGCGTGAGCGCGAAGGCGCGGCCGTCGAACACGGCGCACGTCTCGAACACGCCGTCGCCGACCGTCACGCCGTGGTCGACCGCGCTGAGCGCGACCTCGCCGGGTGCCACGAGGCGCCCGTCGGCCCAGATCACGAGGTTCTCGGTGGGGCTCGCGGACGTCGGTGTCGTGGCGGCAGGGGTGCTCATGGCTCCAGTGTGCCCGAGGCGAGGCCGACGAGGCGGTGCGCCTTGAGCTCCGTCTCCTCCCACTCGCGCGCGGGGTCGCTCCCCCAGGTGATCCCGGCGCCGGTGCCGAAGCGCAGGACGCCGGCGGTCCACCAGAACGTCCGGATCCCGACGGCGAGCACGGCCTCGTCCCCGTCGACCCAGCCGATCGCGCCGCAGTAGGGCCCGCGCGGCACGGGTTCCAGCGCGTCGATGATCCGCAGCGCGGACGACTTGGGCGCCCCGGACACGGACGCCGGGGGGAAGGTGGCCTCGAGCAGCGCGGGCCACAGCGCGGCGGACCCCGCGAGACCGGCGCGCAGGCGTCCCGTCACGGTGCTCACGAGGTGGGCGAGGCCGGGGTGCTGCTCGACCGCGAGCAGGTCGGTGACCTCGACGGTCCCCGGGTCGCACACGCGCTGGAGGTCGTTGCGCACGAGGTCGGTGATCATCACGTTCTCGGCCCGGTCCTTGGCCGTGAGCCCCCCGGGCGTCGGGGCGGTGCCCTTGATGGGCCCGGACGCCACCGCGCCCTCCGCGACCCGGAGGTACAGCTCGGGCGACGCGCTGACGACCCACACCGGGTCGACGCCGGACGCCGCCGGCACGTGCAGGACGCCCCCGTAGGGAGCGGGGTTGCCCCGGGCGAGACGACGCGCCAGGGCCAGGGCGTCGGGCTCGCCGCCGTCCGGCCCGACGAGCGGAGCGGCCAGCACGCGGCAGACGTTCGCCTGGTAGACCTCGCCCTCCCGGACCTCGTCGCGCACGCGCGCGACGGCGGCCTCGTAGCCGGCCCGGTCCAGCGAGCTGCACCACGCGGACGGATCGGGCCCGTGCCACGTGTCGAGCTCTGCTCCCGCGTGTGTGGCGGCGTCGAGGTCCGACGGGTCGAGCCGCTCGGCGAACCGCCACGCGCGCGCCCTGCCGCCCCGGCCGGGGCCGTCGAAGTCGGCGACCACGAACCACGGCCCGTCGTCGGCCAGCCGCTCCGGCTCGCGCCGGAGGTCGACCGACTCCAGCACGCCGGTCGCGGCACGCCCGGCGAAGCGAGCGAGCCCTGGCGCGGGCGTTCTCCCAGGTCCTGGCACGGGACCACGCTACCCAGGGCGCACCCTCCGCCCGGACCCCGACCGCCGAGCAGCGGCTGGAGGCTCGGTGGAGCCGGTTGGACGCCGGACGCGAACGTGGACTAATGTCTGGGACGCGCCGGAACGCCGGAGGGCCGGGGGAAACGCTCCCCGAAGCTCCAGGGTCCGGCCGCGCGGATGTGGCTCAGTTGGTAGAGCATCACCTTGCCAAGGTGAGGGTCGCGGGTTCGAGTCCCGTCATCCGCTCGGAGGCCCACCCTCCTGCCGCCCTCGTGGTGGCGGAGGGCAGGTCGCGGTGGAGTGGCCGAGAGGCGAGGCAGCGGCCTGCAAAGCCGTATACGTGGGTTCGAATCCCATCTCCACCTCGCAACAGCACCACCCCTCTGGGGCGATTGGCGCAGCGGTAGCGCGCTTCCCTGACACGGAAGAGGTCACTGGTTCGATCCCAGTATCGCCCACGAGCACGACGAGAGAGGCCGCCCCGGCACCGTCCGGAGCGGCCTCTCTCGCGCCGACCATCACCTGGACCGGATGCACGGGTCCGGGCGGAAGTCGGCTAGTATGTGCTTCGCGCCGATCACCACGGGGCTCGTGAGAGTTCTCGACGGATCGGCCGCGCGGATGTGGCTCAGTTGGTAGAGCATCACCTTGCCAAGGTGAGGGTCGCGGGTTCGAGTCCCGTCATCCGCTCGGAGGCCCACTCTCTGGCCTGCTCCCCCGGGAGCATGAGAGGACGCGTCTCAAGGTGGAGTGGCCGAGAGGCGAGGCAGCGGCCTGCAAAGCCGTATACGTGGGTTCGAATCCCATCTCCACCTCGTATGCAGCACCCGGGCGATTGGCGCAGCGGTAGCGCGCTTCCCTGACACGGAAGAGGTCACTGGTTCGATCCCAGTATCGCCCACCATGAGAAGGCCGTCCCGGCGCCGGGGCGGCCTTCGTCGTCTACTCTCGGCGCATGCCCGACCAGCGCCCCGCCCACGACGTCCTGCCGCTCGGCGCGGCCCCGCGTCCCACGACCGCACCCGAGCTGCTCGCGCGCCTGCGGCCTGCCGTCCTCGGCACGCTGGGCCCCGAGGTCGAGGGCGCGACGGCCGTCCGGCTCGACGCCGAGCTCGACGGCCCCGACGTCGCCCGCCTCGACGTCGACGTCACGGGCGTCCGGGTCCGCGTCGGGGCGGACCGCCCGGCGTCCTCGGCCGGGGGCAGCGCCTCCCCGACGGTCGACGTCGAGCACGTCCGCTCGCGCGAGGACGCGGTGGTGCGACGGCTCCGGGTGGACGCGCACCCGCTCCTCGTGGACGACGTCCCGGTGGACGTCACGGCCGAGGTCGACGGGCTGCGCTTCCGCTGGGTCGAGGGCGCCGACGGCTCGCTCGCCGTCGAGGGCGTGGAGCCCGACGACTCCGCACCCCTGGGAGGGCACGTCCGCGTCTCGGCCCCGCGCGAGGCGGTCCTCGCGACCGCGCGGAGGATCGTCGCCACCGAGCTGCAGAACATCGGCCTCACGCTGGCCTCGCTCGACGTCGACCTCGTCGCGACGGGCCCGCGCACGGTGTCGCTCCAGGCGTTCGCCCGCGTGCGCAAGGGGCTGCTCTCGGCGAGCGTGCGCGCGACCGGGACCGCCGAGGTCGACGCGCGCATGGTGCTCACCGTCCGCGACCTCGAGCTGTCGAGCCGCAACCCCGTCGTCGCGGCGCTGCTCGTGGTGGCGCGCGGCGAGCTGGCGAAGGTGGAGGGGCGCCACGTCGACCTCGCGGCCGACCTGCCGCCGGGGGTGCGCGTGGCGGACGTGCGGGTCGAGGTGGGCGAGGACCTCGCGGTGACCGCCCGTCTCGCCTGACCCCGGTCGCCCTTGTGGCGCTCCTCACACGCACGTAGCGTCGAGGCATGTGCCGGAACATCACGACCCTGCGCGGCCTCGAGCCGCCCGCGACCGATGAGGAGATCGAGGCGGCCGCGCGCCAGTTCGTCCGGAAGGTCACGGGCATCCAGCGCACGAGCGCCGCGACCGAGGAGCCGTTCGAGCGCGCGGTCGACGAGGTGACGGCGGTCGTCGCGCGCCTGCTCGGCGAGCTGCCCGAGCGTCGCAACCCGCCGACGACGGTCCCGCCCCTGCGCCGCGAGGAGGTCCGTGCGCGCATCGCCGCGCGCGAGGCGGCCGAGCGCGAGCACGAGCGGGCGCACGCGCTGGGGATCGCGCACACGCACTGAGGCGCCCCGCCACGGCGGGTGCGGCAAGGACCCGGCAACGTCTAGGCTCGGAACCCGTGACCGACGCACCCTCCTCGCCCCCGCCCCAGGCCGCCCGGCCCGAGCCCGTGAGCGCGAGCATGCGCCGGGCCAAGGCGGACGCGCGGTCGGCGCACGTGACGATCGGGCAGGTCCGCGAGGACGCGGCCGGGCGCGTGACCATCGACTGCTCGTGCGGCATGCCGCTCACCAACGGTCCCGACTGGACCGTCGACGAGCACATCCGCCTGCACCGGGCCGAGGCGCGCTACCTCGCCCTCAGCGCCGTCGCCCCCGCGGGGATGCCGCGGCTCATCGCGGTCGACGCCGACCGCCTGCCGCGCGTCGACTGACGCGCCCGCCGTCGTGACGACGAGCTAGAGCTCGTCGGGGTCGTCCCAGGACGTACCCGAGGACGCGCCGTCGATGGGCCGACGCTCGTTCTCCGAGAGCGACTGCGGCGCCTTCGTCGCGTCTCCGCCGGTGAGCACGTCGCCCGACGCCTCCCCCTCGTCCTCGCGGCGCGGGGAGAGCCGGGCGGACGCGATGTCGGACTGGTTGAGGTCGTCGCGGTGGTGTGCGTGGGTGCTCATGGCACGGGTCTACCAGGTCCGGTCTCACGATGCACGGCCGTCCGCCTCCGGGCTGGTCGGTGCGTCGTCCGCCGGCGGCGACCACAGACACGACCGCCGCTTGGCACACTATTACTGGTGGCGCGGGCGGCCCGAGAACCCGGCCGAGATCGATCGCGTCACCGAGGGGTCTCCTGCGACGACAGCGAACAGGACCCCGTGACATCCTCAGGGGCATGCAGACCTGGCCAGGCCACCCCTACCCCCTCGGTGCCACGTACGACGGCACGGGGACCAACTTCGCGCTGTTCTCCGAGATCGCGGAGCGCGTCGAGCTCTGCCTCTTCGACGACGACGGCAACGAGACCCGCGTCGACGTCGAGGAGATCGACGCGCACGTCTGGCACGTCTACCTCCCCGGCAAGGGCCCCGGCACGCGGTACGGCTACCGCGTGCACGGCCCCTACGACCCCGCGAACGGCCACCGCTGCAACCCGGCGAAGCTCCTGCTCGACCCGTACGCGAAGGCGATCGAGGGACAGATCGACGGCGACGAGTCGCTGTTCTCGTACCGGTTCGCCGACGCGGACGAGGTCGCGCGGGCCGACGAGCCCGCCGAGGGCGAGGACGACGACGCGCCCCCGCCGGCTCCCCCGCTCAACGACGACGACTCGGCCGGGCACACGATGATGTCCGTCGTCATCAACCCCTTCTTCGACTGGGGCCACGACCGCCCGCCGAACCGGGACTACCACGACAGCGTCGTCTACGAGGCGCACGTCAAGGGCATGACGATGCTCCACCCGGACGTCCCGGACGAGCTGCGCGGCACCTACGCGGGCATGGCGCACCCGGCCGTCATCGAGCACCTCGTGACGCTGGGCGTCACCGCGGTCGAGCTCATGCCCGTGCACCAGTTCGTCAACGACCCCACGCTCGTCGAGAAGGGGCTGTCGAACTACTGGGGCTACAACACCATCGGGTTCTTCGCGCCCCACAACGGGTACGCGGCCTACGGGACGCGCGGGCAGCAGGTCATGGAGTTCAAGACCATGGTCAAGGCGCTGCACGAGGCGGGCATCGAGGTCATCCTCGACGTGGTCTACAACCACACCGCCGAGGGCAACCACCTCGGTCCGACGCTGAGCTTCCGCGGCATCGACAACAAGGCCTACTACCGGCTCGTGGACGGCGACGAGGCGCACTACTTCGACACGACCGGCACGGGCAACTCGCTGCTCATGCGCTCGCCGCACGTGCTCCAGCTCATCATGGACTCGCTGCGCTACTGGGTCACCGAGATGCACGTCGACGGCTTCCGCTTCGACCTCGCGGCCACGCTCGCGCGCCAGTTCCACGAGGTCGACCGCCTCTCGGCGTTCTTCGACATCGTGCAGCAGGACCCGGTCATCTCCCAGGTCAAGCTCATCGCCGAGCCGTGGGACCTCGGCGACGGCGGCTACCAGGTGGGCGGCTTCCCGCCCCTGTGGACGGAGTGGAACGGGCGCTACCGCGACACGGTGCGCGACTTCTGGCGCGGCGAGCCCTCGACGCTGCCCGAGTTCGCGAGCCGGCTCACGGGCTCGTCCGACCTCTACGAGCACGGCGGGCGCAAGCCCATCGCGTCGATCAACTTCGTCACCGCGCACGACGGCTTCACGCTCAACGACCTCGTGTCGTACAACGAGAAGCACAACGAGGCGAACGGCGAGGACAACAACGACGGCGAGAGCCACAACCGGTCCTGGAACTGCGGGGTCGAGGGCCCGACGGACGACCCCGACGTGCGGGCGCTGCGCGCTCGCCAGCGGCGGAACTTCCTCGCCACGCTGCTGCTCTCGCAGGGCGTGCCCATGCTCGCGCACGGCGACGAGATCGCCCGCACGCAGCGCGGCAACAACAACGGCTACTGCCAGGACAACGAGATCACCTGGATGGACTGGGGCGGCGAGGAGGGCCTCGACGACGAGCGGGCCGCACTCCTCGACTTCGCGCGCCGCGTCGTCTGGCTGCGCCGCGACCACCCGGTGCTGCACCGTCGGCGGTTCTTCGTGGGCCGGCAGGACGGCGCGGAGCCGGGCACGCCCGAGGGTCCCGACGACCTGCCGGACATCGAGTGGCTCGACATCACCGGCTCGCGCATGGACCAGCAGGACTGGGACCACGCCTACGCCCGCACCGTCATGGTGTTCCTCAACGGCGACGCGATCCCCGAGCAGGACCGCCGGGGCGAGCCCATCGTCGACGACTCGTTCCTGCTGCTGCTCAACGCGCACTCCGACGCGCTGGACTTCACGGTGCCGCCGGCGGCGTACGGGCAGAGCTGGGACGTCGTGCTGGACACCGACGGCACGGTCGACGTCGGCGAGGTGCTGCAGCCCGGGGAGACCGTGTCCGTGACGGGCCGCAGCGTCGTCGTCCTGACCCGCCCGCCGCTGCGATGACCGCCGTCTCCCCCGGCGGCACGCCCGGCGCGCCGCCCCGCGTCCCGGTCTCGACGTACCGGCTGCAGCTCGGCCCCGACCTCACGTTCGACGACGCCGCGCGCCAGGTGCCGTACCTCGCGACGCTCGGCGTGACGCACCTCTACCTCTCGCCCGTGCTCCAGGCGGCGCCCGGGTCGACCCACGGGTACGACGTCGTCGACCACGCGCGGATCAGCGCCGAGCTCGGCGGGCGCGAGGGCCTCGGACGGCTCGCGGCGGCGGCCCGCGGCGCGGGCCTCGGGATGGTGCTCGACGTCGTCCCGAACCACATGGCGGTCCCCACGCCCGCGTGGCACAACCGCGCGCTGTGGTCCGTGCTCGAGGACGGCTCCGCCTCGCCGTACGCCCGGTGGTTCGACGTCGACTGGTCCGCGGGCGAGGGCGCGGTCCTCATGCCCGTCCTCGGCGCGCGCCTCGGCGACGTGCTCGCGGCGGGCGAGATCGTGCTGGACGAGGTCGAGGTCCCGGGCACGCCCGGCCCCCGCCGCGTCCTGCGCTACTACGACCACGTGTTCCCCGTCCGCGCCGGGACCGAGGACCTCCCGCTCGCGGAGCTCGTCGAGCGCCAGCACTACCGCCTGGCCTACTGGCGCGTGGGCGACGAGGAGCTCAACTACCGCCGCTTCTTCGACGTCGGTTCGCTCGTCGCGGTCCGGGTCGAGGACGAGGAGGTGTTCGACGCGACGCACGCGCTCGTGCTCGACCTCGTCACGTCCGGGGTCGTCGACGGCCTGCGCATCGACCACCCCGACGGTCTCGCGGACCCGGCGCAGTACCTGCAGCGCCTCGCGGACCGCACCGACGGCGCGTGGGTCGTCGTCGAGAAGATCCTCGCGGGCGAGGAGCAGGTGCCGCCCGACTGGGCGACCGTGGGGACGACGGGCTACGACGTCGCGTGGCGGTTGCAGCAGCTCTTCGTCGACCCGGGCGGCCGGTCGGGCCTCGACGCCGTGATGACGCGCCTCACGGGCGCGGCACCGGGCGGTCTCGGTGCGCTCGTCGAGGAGGCGAAGCGCGAGGTCGTCGCCGGGCCTCTCTACGCGGAGGTGCACCGGCTCACGGACCTGGCGGCCGCCGTCTGCCACGACGACCCGCGCCTGCGCGACCACACGTGGCGCGGCCTGCACCAGTGCCTGCGCGAGCTGCTCGTCGCGTTCGACCGCTACCGGGCGTACGTGGTGCCGGGCACCCCGCCGCGGCACGAGGCGGTCCGGGCCGTCGAGGAGGCGGCCGAGCGCGCCCGCGCACGGCTCGACCCGCAGCGCGCGGAGACGCTCGCCGTCGTCGTGGACCTCGTGCTCGGCCGCGAGGTCGGGAGCGCGGGACGGCGGCGCGAGGCGCGCCGCGACGAGCTCGTCGTGCGCTTCCAGCAGGTGTGCGGCGCCGTGACGGCGAAGGGCGTCGAGGACACGGCGTTCTACCGCTGGACCGAGCTCGTGAGCCTGTGCGAGGTCGGGGGCGAGCCGGACCGGTTCAGCCTCGGCGTGCACGACTGGCACGCGTTCGCGCAGCGGTTCGCCGCCCTCACCCCGCACGCCCTCACGGCGGGGTCGACGCACGACACCAAGCGTGGCGAGGACACGCGTGCGGCCCTCGGCGTGCTGTCCGAGGACGCGGGTGCGTGGTCGCGCCTCGTGGAGGAGGTGCGCGCGGCGACCGCCCCCTACCGCGGTGTCCTCGTCGACGGTCTCGCCGAGAACCTGCTGTGGCAGACCGTCGCCGGGACGTGGCTCCCCGACGTGGTCACGTCGGACGACGCGCCCGCCGGCACGTCGGACGCCGCGATCGCGCCCGACCGGCTCGTCGACTACCTGCGCAAGGCGCTGCGCGAGGCGAAGGTCGCGACGTCGTGGACGAGCCCCGACGAGGCGTACGAGGAGGCCGTCGCCGAGCTCGCGCGGCGCGCGCTCGCCGACCCGGCCGTCACCGGGGCGTTCGCCCGGTGGGCGCGCGAGCACCGCGAGGAGCTGCGCGCCGCGAGCCTCGGGATCACGCTCACGCGGCTCACGGCCCCGGGCGTCGCGGACGTCTACCAGGGCGCCGAGTCGTACGCGCCCACGCTCGTCGACCCGGACAACCGCCGCCCCGTGGACGTCGACGACCTCACCGAGCGCCTCGCGCGGCTCGACGGCGGAGCGCCCCCACGGACGCTCGCCGACGAGAAGCTGCTCGTCACGGCACGCGCCCTGCGCGTGCGCCGGGCCCTCGCCGCCGCGTTCGTCGGCACCGGGGCCGGGTACGCGCCCGTCGCGTCGTCGACGCCGTGCGCGCTCGCGTTCGCGCGCACCGCACCGGCCGGTAACTCCGCCGGTGGGGCCGCGCCCGACCAAGCGTCCGGTGGCGAGCGCACGGACGAGGCGGCCGTCGCGCACGTCGTCACGGTGGCGACCCGGCTCGCCGGGACGGTCGACCGCCTCGGCGGGTGGCGCGACCACGTCGTCGCGCTCCCCGCGGGCACGGGCACGTGGGTCGACGTGCTCAGCGGGCGCGAGCACCCGGCCGGGACCGTCCGGGTCGCGGACCTGCTCGCCGACCTGCCGGTCGCGCTCCTCGTCGCGCCGGGCTCCCCCGCGGGCACCGCCGCGACGGGCGAGGGCGGCGCGCCATGACGGCAGGCACCCCCGTCCCGCCCCCGCGCGTCCCCGCACCGCAGGCCACGCCTCTGCTCGCCGTGCCGGGGCCCCGGCCGATCGTGTGGGCGCCGACGGCGCGCAGCGTCGAGCTGCTCCTGCCGGAGCAGGGCGCGGGCACGTTCGACGGCGCCGAGCGCCTCCCGCTGCGCCTCGTGGGGGCGCACGTGCCGGGCTGGTGGGGCTACGACCACGAGCTGCCGTGGGGCACGGACTACGGGTACTCGGTCGACGGGGGCCCGGGCCGTCCGGACCCGCGCAGCCCGTGGCAGCCGTACGGCGTGCACGGCCCGAGCCGCACGTTCGACCCGGCGTTCGCGTGGACGGACGCCGCGTGGTCCGGCCGCGACGTGCGCGGCGAGGTGATCTACGAGCTCCACGTCGGGACGTTCACGCCGCAGGGCACGCTCGACGCGGCGATCGACCGGCTCGACCACCTGGTCGAGCTGGGCGTCGGCGCGGTCGAGCTCCTGCCGGTCGCGGCGTTCGGCGGCGAGCGGGGCTGGGGCTACGACGGCGTGCACCTGTACGCCGTGCACGAGCCGTACGGCGGCCCGCGCGCGCTCCAGCGGTTCGTGGACGCCGCGCACGCCCGGGGGCTCGCGGTGGTGCTCGACGTCGTCTACAACCACCTCGGCCCGTCGGGGAACTACCTGCCGGAGTTCGGCCCGTACTTCACGGACGCGCACACGACCCCGTGGGGCTCGGCCGTGAACCTCGACCGCCCGGGCAGCCGGGAGGTGCGCGAGTGGGTGATCGACAACGCCGAGCGCTGGTTCGTCGAGTTCCACGTGGACGCGCTGCGGCTCGACGCGGTGCACGCGCTCGTCGACGACTCCCCCACGCACCTCCTCGCGGAGCTCGCGCGGCGGGTGGAGCGCGTGGAGCAGGAGCTCGGGCGGCCGCTGACGCTCGTCGCCGAGTCGGACGAGAACGACCCGGCGACCGTGACGGGCGTGGAGCAGGGCGGGCGCGGGATGCGCGCCCAGTGGGCGGACGACGTCCACCACGCCGTGCACGCGCTGCTGACCGGGGAGCGGCAGGGCTACTACGTCGACTTCGGGTCGGTCGCGGTGCTGCGCAAGGCGCTCACGGGCGTGTTCGTGCACGACGGCACGTACTCGACGTTCCGGGGACGCGACTGGGGGCAGCCGGTCCCGGCCGGGACCGACGGCCACGCGTTCGTCGTGAGCTCGCAGAACCACGACCAGGTGGGCAACCGCGCGCAGGGCGACCGGACGTCGGCCACGCTCGACGGCGGCGGCCTCGCGACGGCCGCGGCGCTCGTGCTCGTGTCGCCGTTCACGCCGCTGCTGTTCATGGGCGAGGAGTGGGGCGCGTCGACCCCGTGGCAGTTCTTCACGGACCACGCCGAGCCGGAGCTCGCGGAGGCGGTCCGCGCGGGCCGCGCGGCCGAGTTCGCCGACCACGGGTGGGGCGGCGGCGACCCCGTGCCCGACCCGCAGGCGCGCTCGACGCGGGACGCGAGCGTGCTCGACTGGTCCGAGCGGGAGCGGGGCGAGCACGCCCGGCTGCTCGCCTGGTACCGGGACCTCGTGACCCTGCGGTCACGGCCCGACGTGCGCTCGGGCGACCTCTCGCTCGTGCGCGTCCACGGGCCGGGCGGCGCGGACGACGACGCGTCGGGCGAGGAGCCGACGACGGGCGCCGCCCCGCACGGCGGGCCCGCGTTCGTCGTGGACCGACGCACCGTCGCGGTCGCGGTGAACCTCGGGGACTCCTCGCGGCGGCTGCGGCTCGCCCTCGGCGGCACGCCGCGCGTGCTCGCCGCCTGGGACCCGGCGACGCGGGCGGGCCGGCACCACGTCGACCTGCCCGCGCGTTCGGTCGCCGTGCTGTCGCGGGTGTGACTACGCTCGCGCCCATGGCGACGACGACGAAGACGAAGGCCGCGCGCGACCGGGGCGCCGAGAGCGCCTGGGAGGTGCCGCCGGCGCAGGCGCTCCGGGTGCCAGAGGGCTTCGACCTCGCGACGTTCGACCGCGCGTCGACGCCGGGGTTCACCGGCGACAAGGACGCCGGGAAGGCCCTCGTGGCACAGCACGCGGACGAGCTGTCCGAGCTGCAGGAGCGCCTGTTCGCCGAGGGCCGATCGGGCGGGTCGCGGTCGGTGCTCCTCGTGCTGCAGGGCATGGACACGGCGGGCAAGGGCGGGATCGTGCGGCACGTCGTCGGGCTCGTCGACCCGCAGGGTGTCGCGCACCGCTCGTTCGGGGTGCCGACGCCCGAAGAGCGGCGGCACGACTTCCTGTGGCGGATCCGGCGCGCCCTGCCGGAGCCCGGGTACATCGGCGTCTTCGACCGGTCGCACTACGAGGACGTGCTCGTCGCGCGCGTCGACGCGCTCGTGCCGCCCGAGGTCTGGGAGGCGCGCTACGACGAGATCAACCGCTTCGAGGCCGAGGTCGCCGCGGCGGGCACGACGATCGTCAAGGTCGCGCTGCTCGTCTCCTACGAGGAGCAGCGCGCGCGGCTCATGGAACGGCTCGAGCGCCCGGACAAGTTCTGGAAGTACAACCCGAACGACGTCGACTCGCGCCAGAAGTGGCCCGCCTACCAGGAGGCGTACCAGGCCGTCCTCGACCGGACGAGCACCGACGTCGCGCCGTGGCACGTGGTCCCGGCCGACCGGAAGTGGTTCGCGCGCCTCGCGGTGAGCGAGCTCCTGCTCGACGCGCTGCGCGGCCTCGACCTCGGGTGGCCCCCGGCCGACTTCGACGTCGCGGTCGAGAAGGCGCGCCTCGCGGCGACGTGACGCTCAGGCCGCGCCGCGCGCGACCGTGCGGCCGTCCTCCGCGAGCGCGCCGAGCCGCGACAGCGCGCGGTAGTACTTCTTGCGGTACCCGCCGCGCAGCATCTCCTCGGTGAACAGGCTCCGCTCCCCCGTGTACGCGCCGGTCCCGGCGAGGAGCACGGGCACGTCGCGGTCGTAGAGGCGGTCGACGAGCACGACGAGGCGCAGCGCCGCGGACTGCTCGGTGACGGGGTGCACGCCCGTGAGCGCGACGACCTCGACGCCGTCGAGCAGCGCCCGGTACCGGCTGGGGTGGACCTGCGACAGGTGCGCGAGCAGGTCGTCGAACGCGTCGAGGGTCGCGCCGGGCCGGCCCGTGACGGCCGTCCGCACGTCGGCCTCGGGCAGCGGCGCGGAGTCCGTGACGACCGCACGGTGCCGGTAGTCCTCGCCGTCGACGCGCAGCACCTCGAACCGGGCCGCGAGCGCCTGGATCTCGCGCAGGAAGTCCTCGGCGGCGAAGCGGCCCTCGCCGAGCGCCTCGGGGAGCGTGTTCGACGTCGCGGCCAGCGCGACGCCACGGTCCGCGAGCTCGCGCAGGAGCCGGGACATGAGGACGGTGTCACCCGGGTCGTCGAGCTCGAACTCGTCGATGCACACGAGCTTCTTCGTGGCGAGCGCGTCCACGGTCGCCCGGAAGCCGAGCGCGCCGACGAGGTTCGTGTACTCGACGAACGTGCCGTACGCGCTGACGTCGAGTCCCACCGCGTGCGCGAGGGAGGTGAGCAGGTGGGTCTTGCCGACGCCGAACCCGCCGTCCATGTACACCGCGGGCGCGGTCTGCTTCCGGGCGCCGAACAGGCCCTTGCGCGCGGGCTTCACGACGGCGGCCGCGACCTCCTCGAGCCGCGCGACGGTGCGCGCCTGGCTCGGGTAGGCGGGGTTGGCGCGGTAGGTCGAGAAGCGCGCGTCGGCGAAGTGCCGCGGGGGCACGAGGTCGGCGAGGAGCCGGGCCGGGGGCACGGAGGGCCGGACGTCGGCGAGGGCACGGACGGGCCCGGGCTGGCCGGGGGTCGGCGAGGAGGCCGACGCGCGGGCGGTGCCGGGGAGGGCTGCCGGGGCCGAGGAACCACCGGAGGCGGGCGCAGTCACGAGGATCCAGCCTACGCCTGCGGCTAGCCTGGCCGCTGTGACCTCGACCACCACCCCGCCCGAGGGGCCGGGTCCGCCCGTCGCCGGGCGCACCGACCTCCCCGCGCTCGACGTGCTCCTGCCCGCTGCGGAGCACCTCCCGCCCGACCCGCGCGAGGACCGGCTCGCCGCGCTCTACGCCTACGGGACCCCGGTCCGCGGGGCGAGCGTCGTCCGGGCGAACATGGTCGCGAGCGTCGACGGCGCGGCGTGGGGTCCCGACGAGCGGTCGGGGTCGATCAACGACGACGCGGACTGGCGCGTGTTCCGGGTCCTGCGGGCGCTGGCGGACGTGGTGCTCGTCGGGGCGGGCACCGCGCGCGCGGAGGCGTACACGCCGCTCGACCGGCCCCGCGGGCTGCGGCACCTGCACGACGCCCCGCTCGAGCTCGCCGTCGTCAGCCGGAGCGGCCGCGTGCCCCCGACGCTCACCGGGACGGACCGCCCGCCGTTCGTGCTGACCGGTCCCGCCGGGGCGGCCACGGCCCGGGGGGACGTGCCCGCGGACCGGGTGCTCGTCGTCGGGCAGGACGCGGCCGACGACACGCGCGAGCCGGGCGACGCGCTCGACCTCGCCGCAGGACTCGCCGCGCTCGCCGGGCGCGGCCTGACGCGCGTCCTCGCCGAGGGTGGCCCGTCGCTGCTGGCGGACCTCCTCGCCGCGGACCTCGTCGACGAGCTGTGCGTCACGACCACCCCGACCCTCGTGGGGCCCGGCCCGACCCGGATCGTCGCCGGTGCCGCGAGACCGGCGGCGACGACGGCGCTCCCCCGTGGGGCGCGCCTCGGGCACCTGCTGTACGCCCCCGAGGACCGGCCCGGGTCGCCCGCCGGTACGACCGCCGCGCGCTGGCTCCTCCCGCTAGGCTGACCCGCGTGACCGACACGATCCTCGTCCTGACCGAAGACACGCTCAACCCGGCCGACGTGCAGCACATCCTGTCGCTGCACCAGGACGAGCAGCTCGCCTACCGGGTGCTGGTCCCGGCGGACACCGAGCGCAACGTCATCTCGGGGATCATCGACCACCTCAGCGTGGGCGAGCTCAAGGAGGCGTGGGACGAGGTCCTGGGCCGCGAGCCCTCGCCCACGACGGCCAAGGCGGAGGCGAGCGAGCAGCTCGAGCGCAGCGTGGCCGAGCTCCGCGCGGCGGGCCGCGAGGCAGACGGCGTGGTCGTCGACGACGACCCGCTGCCGGCGCTGCGCACGGCCGTCGCCTCCGGCGGGGCGCGCGAGATCGTCGTCGTGACCTACCCGCACGCGGTCGAGGACACGTTCCACACCGACTGGGCCTCCCGCGCGCGCGAGGAGCTGCACGTCCCCGTGCTGCACCTCTACTCGGGCACGAGCGAGCTGGGCTGACCCGCCGCTCGTCGGGCCGACGAGCGCACCGGCCGGCCCGGCGGTCGTCGGAGCCGCGGGGTCATGCCCCGCGGACGCGGTGCCCGGCGCGGCGGATCGTCGCGCGGGCGAGCTGGTCGGTCGAGTCCAGGTAGAGCGGGTCGGCGAGCAGGTCGTGGTCGACGGCGACCACGGACAGCTCCGTGCAGCCCAGCACGATCACCTGGGCCCCGCGCTCGACGAGCCGGCCCGCGACGGCCCGGAACGTCTCGATGTCGACGGGCCGCCCCGCCTTCACCTGCTCGTAGATGATCCGCGAGACGAGCGCCTGGTCGGCGTCGTCGGGCACGAGCGCCTCGACGCCGTGGCGTGCGAACGCGTCCTGGTACACGCCCGACGCCGCGGTCCCCGCCGTGGCGAGCAGGCCGACCGCGCGCAGGTCGTCGACCCGCGCCCGTGCCGCGTCGACCGTCGTGTCGATGATGGACACGAACGGGACGCTGATCGCGTCGAGCACCTGCTGCGTGAAGTAGTGCGCGGTGTTGCACGGCATGACGAGGAAGTCCGCGCCGAAGCGCTCGAGCCGCTCCGCGTCCCGCGCGAGCACCGGGCCGGGGTCGGCGTCGGACCGCCCGAGGATGAAGTCTGTGCGGTCGGGGATCGTCGCGTGGTTGAGCACGACGGCGTCGACGTGGTCCTGGTCGCGCTCGGCCTCCGTGAGCGCGACGAGGAGCTGGAGGAAGTAGGCCGTGGCGAGCGGCCCGACACCCCCGAGCACTCCGACGAGGGGCTGGGCGTGGTCCTGGTCCGGTCGCGACGTCACCCGTGGATCCTACGGCTCCCGCGTCCCGGGGCGCGGGCCGCGCGGACCGTAGGATGGCGGACGCCCGCCGACCCGAAGAGAAACGGACGACCCTCCGCGATGACGTACGGCAACGCCGAGTTCCTCCCCATCGTCCTGGGGACCAACCTCAACACCTACAACATCGCGAGGTCGTTGCACGAGGCGTACGGCGTCCGCACGCTGGCCCTGGGCCGCTTCCCCCTGCGCGAGACGGCGGACTCCCGCATCGTCGACGTGCGCACCTACCGGGACTTCGACGACCCCGAGCGCATCGTCGCGGTCCTGCGAGAGCTCGCGGAGGAGTTCCCGGGCCGCAAGCGCCTGCTCATCGCGAACATCGAGTTCTACACGAACGTCGTGATCGCCCACCGGGCCGAGCTCGAGGACCTCTACGTCATCCCGCTCGTCGGCGAGGAGCTGGCCGCGCGCCTCATGAACAAGACGGACTTCGCGCGCACGTGCGCGGAGCTCGGCGTGCCGCACCCGGAGACGGTGATCGCCACGGCGGCCGACGTCGACGCCCCCGGCTTCGGGGAGGACCTCCCCTTCCCGTACCCGCTCATCCTCAAGCCGGCCGACACCGACACCTACCCGCGCCTGCGGTTCGAGGGCAAGAAGAAGGTGTACCTGGTCCAGGACGCGGCGGAGCTGCGCGACGTCGGCCGCCGCATCTACGCCGCGGGGTACACGGACGACCTCATCGTCCAGGAGTACCTCGCGGGCGACGAGTCGGTCATGCGCGTGGTCAACACGTACTCCGACCGCCACGGCCGCCTGCGGTTCCTGTCGGCGGCCCAGATCGTGCTCGGCGAGTACGACCCGAAGCTCGTCGGGAACTACAACGCCGTCGTGACGATGAAGGACGACCGGCTCACGGAGTCGATCCGGCACCTGCTCGACAGCCTCGGCTACGTCGGCGCCGCCAACCTCGACGTCATGTACGACCGACGCACCGGCACGAGCAAGATCCTCGAGGTCAACCTGCGCCAGGGCGCGGCGAGCTTCTACACGATGGCCGCGGGCGGCAACCTCGCGCGCTGCTACGTCGAGGACCTCGTGTACGGGCGCGAGCTGCCCGAGCAGGTCACGTCGAACGCGCGCCTGTGGGTCAACGTGCCCTACCCGGTCGTCCGGGCGCTCGTGCCGGTGTCGCTGCGCCACCGCGTGAAGAAGGCACGCAAGCACGGCGTGTGGCACACCCTGCGGTACGCACCCGACCGCAGCCTGCGCCGCCGCCTCGACGTGTGGCGCGTGGACCTGCGCCACACGCTCGACTACGTGAAGTTCGCGCGCTCGCGCCCGTCGGCGTAGCCCCGGGAGGTCCTGCGCCGACCAGGTGGTCCCGGCTCGTCCGGTGTCGCGGACGCGCCGGGACCACCTGGTCGGCCGACGTGGACCGCCTGGTCGTGGGGCTCAGGCGCCCAGGGCGGACCGGACGGCCTCGACGACGCGGCGCGCCGTCGCGACGCCGACCGTGGTCGGGAGGTTCACGACGCGCGCGACGAGGTCCTCCGTCGTCGCGAGCCCGGGGTCGCCCGGCGTGTACCCGTACACCGCGGGGTCGTCCGGGCCTGGGAACAGCGCCGGCCGGTACCACTTCCCGACGTAGAACCCGGCGGCCGTGAGCTCGGCGACCAGGCGGTCGGCGGTCGCGGCGTCGGGCGCGAAGAACGGGAACCGCACGAGCGGCGCGCGCTCCCCGATCCCCGCCGGCACCTCGACGACGTCGGAGAGCCCGCGCACGTACTCCGCGACCGTGTCGGCGCGCCGTGCCTCGGTGTCGCCGCTGGAGCGCAGCGCGTCGACCATGCGGTCCACCACCCACGCGGACGGCCGCTGCGGCGGGTGCGCGAGCCCGCCCCGGTTCTCCACGGGGGCGATCGCCGGCTCGTAGGCGCCGACGGCCGTGAGCGCACCGCGCACCTTCCCCGCGGCCGCACCGGGGAGACGGTTGAGCACGCGCACCTGCGTGCGGAAGCTGCGCGCCGCGAGGTCGAGCCGCTTCCCGACGACGGGGAGCGCGTCGAGCGCCGCCACCGTCGCCGCGCGCAGCGCCGGGTCGAGCGCGGGGCTCACCCACACCGCCCCGCCGAACCGCGTGGGCAGCAGCTTCTCGACGCCGAACGAGTGGAACGAGACGTCCGCGACGGGCGTGCCGTCGGCGTCCCGCGCGAGGCGCCCCACGCAGTGCGCGCTGTCCTCGACGAGCAGCGCACCGACCGAGCGCGCGGCGTCGCGCAGGCGACGCGCGGCCAGCTCGTCGACGATGCCGAACGTGTTCTGCAGCACGACCGCCCGCGTGGCCGGGCCGAGGGCGAGCCGCTCGGGGTCGATCGCGACCGTCGCCGGGGACACCTCGGCGTAGACGGGCCGCAGCCCGGCGACGAGCACCGGGTCGACCGCCGTCGAGCACGTGAACACCTGGGTGACCACGTCGCCCGGGCCACGGGCCTCGGCGAGCGCGCGGAACACGACCTCCATCCCGTAGCGGGCCTTGAAGACGAGGAACCAGTCGGCCGGGTCGGTGCCCGTCCGGTCGGCGAGCATCCTCGTCGCGGTCGCGTCCTGCGGGTGGCGGCTCATCGTTCTCCGTGTCGTCCGGCGTCAGGTGTGGGGGCCGACGCAGCGGCCCGCGCGGCCTAGCCTGCCACGTCGGCGGACTCGCAGGGACGTGCGGACCGGGACGCACGACGGCGGCCGCCGCGCCGGAGCACGACGACCGCCGTCGGGACGTCGGGAGGGACGTCAGGCGTCGGACTCGGTCCGGTCGCCCGACCACTCGGTGTGGAACACGCCCGGCTTGTCGACGCGGCGGTAGGTGTGCGCGCCGAAGAAGTCGCGCTGCGCCTGGATGAGCGCGGCGGGCAGGCGCTCGGCCCGCACGCCGTCGTAGTAGGCGAGCGACGACGAGAACGCGGGCGTCGGCACGCCGTTCAGGGCGGCCTGGGCCACGACGCGACGCCACGCCGCGAGGCCGTTGCCGACCGCGCCCGTGAAGTACTCGTCGGCGAGGAGCAGCGGGAGCTGCGCGTCGCGCTCGTACGCCTCGGTGATGCGGTTGAGGAAGCGCGCCCGGATGATGCAGCCGCCGCGCCAGATGCGGGCCATCGCGCCGCGGTCGATGTCCCAGCCGTACTCGGCCGACGCGGCCGCGATCTGGTCGAAGCCCTGCGAGTAGGCGACGACCTTCGACGCGTAGAGCGCGAGACGCACGTCCTCGACGAACGCGTCGCGGTCCTGCACGTCCCACGCCGCGGCGTCGGCGGGCAGCGCGGCGCGACCCGCCTCGCGCTGCGGGACCGAGCCGGACAGCGCGCGGGCGAACGTCGCCTCGGCGATGCCGGTGATCGGCACGCCGAGGTCGAGGCCGTTCTGCACCGTCCAGCGGCCGGTGCCCTTCTGCTCCGCCTGGTCGAGCACGACGTCGACGAACGCCTTGCCGGTCTCCGCGTCGACGTGCTGGAGCACGTCCGCGGTGATCTCGATGAGGAACGACTCGAGGTCGCCCGTGTTCCACTGCGCGAAGATCTCGCCGATCTCCTGCGCGGACGCGCCGAGCCCCTGCTTGAGCAGGTCGTACGCCTCGGCGATGAGCTGCATGTCGGCGTACTCGATGCCGTTGTGCACCATCTTGACGAAGTGGCCGGCGCCGTCGGGCCCGACGTAGGTGCAGCACGGCACGCCGTCGACCTTCGCCGAGATGTCCTCGAGGATGGGGCCGAGGCTCTGGTAGGACTCGCGCGTGCCGCCCGGCATGATCGACGGGCCGTTGAGCGCGCCCTCCTCGCCGCCCGAGACGCCGGTGCCCACGAAGTGCAGGCCCAGCGCCGCGAGCGCCTTCTCGCGGCGGATCGTGTCGGGGAAGTGCGCGTTGCCGGCGTCGACGACGATGTCGCCCTCCTCGAGCAGCGGCACGAGCTCGTCGATGACGGCGTCGGTGGCCGCGCCGGCCTTGACCATGATGACGACCTTGCGCGGGCGCTCGAGCGAGGCCACGAAGTCCGCCATCGACTCCGACGGGACGAAGTCGCCCTCGGTGCCCGCCTCGGCGATCAGGGACTCGGTCTTGGCGTACGAGCGGTTGTGCACCGCGACCGTGTAGCCGTGCCGGGCGAAGTTGCGGGCCAGGTTGCGACCCATGACGGCGAGTCCGGTCACACCGATCTGTGCGCGTGCTGACATCTGCTTCCCTGCTCCTCGGGGGTCGGTCCCGGCGCACGACGGCTGCGCGCGGGAGGGCGCGGAACCGAGCCGGGCGCGGCGCGCGGCCGGGTGCACCGGGGATGGATACGCTGCCAGCCTAGTCCTCGGGCGCCGTCGCGCCCCGGGGGTGCCACGATCCGGTCACCCGCAGGGATCGTGACGAAGTCGGGGTCACGATTCGATGACACCCGCGCGGCGTGCGTCCGTCCCGCCCCTCCCGCTCGTACTGTGCCGGGGTGACCACCCCTCACGGGACCGACGCTCCCCCGGAGTTCCGTGCCGTCCTCGACGCCCTCGGCGCGCGGCGGCTGCGACCCGAGGTGACGCTGCGCGAAGTTCCCGCCCCGCGCCGGATCGCGCCGTGGTCGGTCGCGCTCACGGGCGAGGTCGAGGCCGACCGCTCCGACGACCCCGACCTCGCGTCGGGGCGCTTCATCGTCCTCTACGACCCGGCGGGCCAGGAGGCGTGGGAGGGACGGTTCCGCGTCGTGACGCTCGTGCGCGCGACGCTGGAGCCGGAGATGGCGGCGGAGGACATGCTCGCCGAGGTCGCGTGGACGTGGCTCGAGGACGCGCTCCACGACGCCGGTGCGGCCGTCCGCGCGGAGGGCGGCACGGTGACGCGCGTCCTGTCGCAGAGCTTCGGCGCGCTCGCCGGCAAGCACAACGACGTGGAGCTCGAGATGCGCGCGTCGTGGACCCCGGTGCCCGCGGAGGGCGCCGGCGCGGCGGACCTCGGCGACCACCTCGCGGCGTGGTCGCAGCTCCTGTGCACGGCCGCCGGTCTGCCGCCGTTGCCCGAGGGCGTGACCCCCCTCGGTGCTCGACCCCCTGCGCGACGCAATACCGTGGGCTCATGAGCTCGACCGCAGCACCCGCTCCCCCTCCGCTCGACCCCGCACCCGGGGCGGAGCGCGCACCGACCGTCGTCACCCCGCTGACGGAGCCGTCCGACGGGCTGGGACCCGTCGTCGACACGCCCGCCGCGTTCGCGCGCGTCGTCGAGGCCTTCGCCGCCGCGAGCGGCCCCGTGGCCGCCGACGCCGAGCGCGCCTCCGGCTACCGGTACGGCCAGCGCACCTACCTCGTCCAGGTGCGCCGCGAGGGCGCGGGCACCGCGCTCGTCGACCCCGTCGGCGTGCCCGACCTGTCGCCGCTGCGCGAGGCGGTCGGCGACGCCGAGTGGGTCCTGCACGCGGCGTCGCAGGACCTGCCCGGGCTCGCGGAGCACGGGATCGTCCCGGCCAGCGTGTTCGACACCGAGATCGCGGCCCGCCTGCTGGGGATGGCGCGCGTGGGCCTCGCCGCCGTGGTCGCCGAGGTGCTCGGGCTCGGCCTCGCCAAGGAGCACTCGGCGGTGGACTGGTCGACCCGACCGCTGCCCGAGGACTGGCTGCGGTACGCGGCGCTCGACGTCGAGGTGCTCGTCCCGCTGCGCCGGGCGCTCGGCGAGCGGCTCGACGAGGCGGGCAAGTCGGAATGGGCGGCGCAGGAGTTCGAGGCCGTGCGCACCGCGGGACCGCCCGCCCCGCGGCCCGAGCCGTGGCGCCGGACGTCCGGCACGCACACGCTGCGCGACCCGCGCCGGCTCGCCGTCGTCCGGAGCCTGTGGGAGGCCCGCGATGCGACCGCCCGGGCGCGAGACATCGCCCCCGGGCGCGTCCTGCCCGACCGCGCGATCGTCGCCGCGGCCGAGGCGCTGCCGCGCACGGCGGGCCAGCTCGTCGAGCTCCCGCCGTTCGCGGGCAAGGGCACGCGCCGCCGTGCGGCGTACTGGCAGCGCGCGGTCGACGCCGCGCTCGCCCTGCCCGCGAGCGCCCTGCCGACCACGCGCGGACCGCGCACCGACGCCCCGCCGCCCCCGCGCGCGTGGGCGGACCGCGACCCGGGTGCCGCGGCACGGCTCGAGGCGGCGCGCGCCGTCGTGCAGGAGCTCGCCGAGCGGTACGCCGTGCCGGTCGAGAACGTGCTCCAGCCCGACGCGCTCCGGCGCCTGTGCTGGACGCCACCGGAGCCGGCCGACGCGGACGGGATCGCCGCGTTCCTGCGCGGCCGCGGGGCGCGCGAGTGGCAGGTGGGGCTCGTCGCAGAGCCCCTCGCGGACGCGTTCGAGCGCGCCGGCGAGCGGTAGCGGGAGGGTAGGGTCGTCCGCGTGCACGACGCGAACCTGACGATCCGGACAGTCACCGACCGAGCCTCCTGGGACGCCCGGGTGAACGAGCTCGGCGGCCACCCCCTGCAGCTCTGGGGCTGGGGCGAGGTCAAGGCCACGGGCGCCTGGACCCCGCACCGCGTGGAGGCGGTGGACGGCGACGGCCGCGTCCGCGGCCTGGCGCAGGTGCTCGTGCGCTCGCTCCCGGCGCAGTTCAAGGCGCTGTGCCACGTGCCCCGCGGGCCCGTCATCGCGCCGGCGGGAGACGGCTGGGGCGCCGGCCCGGGCGTGGGCGACGACGCGACGCGCGACGCCGTGACCCGCGCCGTCGTCGCCTGGTGCAAGACGACGGTGGGCGGCGTGGGCGTGACGATCGAGCCCGACTGGCCCGTCGGCACGCACCTCGCGCTGCCCGACGCCCGCCCCGCGGCGAACCCGATCCTCTACCCGGTGACCCTGATCCTCGACCTCACGAAGTCCGAGGACGAGCTGACGAAGGCCATGGGCAAGTCGACGCGGTACGACATCCGCAAGGCGGCGCGCACGGGGCTCGAGGTGCGTCGCGTGACGGACGAGGCCGAGGTGCGTCAGGTGCTCGCCGTCTACCACGAGTCCGCCGAGCGCGCGGGCTTCGCGCTGCACGACGACGAGTACTACCTCGCGATCCACCGCGAGCTCAGCGAGCACTCGGTGCTCGTCGCCGCGTTCTCCGAGGGCGCGCCGGTGTCGTTCGTGTGGTGCGTGTCGTCGGCGACGACCTCGTTCGAGCTCTACGGCGGGATCAACGACGCGGGTCGCAAGCTGCGCGCCAACGCGCCGGTGAAGTGGCACGCGATCACGCTCGCGCAGCAGGCCGGGCTGGTCCGGTACGACATGAACGGTCTGCTCAACGACGGGATCAGCGAGTTCAAGCGCAGCTTCGCCCAGCACGACGACGAGCTCGTGCACAGCGTCGACGTGCCGTTCTCGATGTGGTACTCCGCGTGGAACAAGGGCTTGCCGACCGCGAAGAAGGTCGTGCGCAAGCTCCGCGGGAGCCGCTGACGCGGGCTCCCGAGCACCCCGAACCTCGGAGAGACCCGGTATCGCGCGATGCGATACCGGGTCTCTTCATGTCGTAGCATCGGTCTCGTGCTTTCCCGATACCCGCGGTAGCGTGTATCGCACGTACGACCCCCGAGCGGTGCCGCTCCGGACACCGCCGTCCCGACCATCTGCATCGGATGGAGATGCCATGACCGTGGCCAACGAGGCCCCCTCTCCCACCTCGGCACCCACCCAGGCGGCTACCCAGCGCTCGCGCCGACGCCCCGTGCGCGACGTCGTCTTCGTCGAGGGCGTCCGTAGCCCGTTCGGCAAGGCGCGCCCCGACGGGATCTACGCGGAGACCCGCGCGGACGACCTCGCCGTGAAGACGGTCCGCGAGCTCCTGCGCCGCCGCCCCGAGCTGCCCGTCGAGCGGATCGACGAGCTCGCGCTCGCCGCGACCACGCAGACCGGCGACCAGGGCCTCACCCTCGGCCGCAGCGTCGCCGTGCTGGCCGGGCTGCCCAAGTCGGTGCCCGGCTTCGCGATCGACCGCATGTGCGCGGGGGCGATGACCGCGGTCACGACCACCGCGGCGAACGTCGCCGTGGGCGCGCAGGACGTCGTCGTCGCGGGCGGTGTCGAGCACATGGGGCACCACCCCATGGGCGAGGGGTCGGACCCGAACCCGCGGTTCGTCGCCGAGCGCCTCGTCGACTCCTCCGCGCTCGTCATGGGCGCGACGGCCGAGAACCTGCACGACCGGTACCCGCACCTCACCAAGGAGCGTGCCGACGCGTACGCCGTCGCGAGCCAGGCCAAGTACGCCAAGGCCCTCGCGAACGGCGACATCTCCCCCGACCTCGTGCCGGTCGCGACCCGGTCGACCGAGCTCGGGTGGGGCCTGGCCACGGCCGACGAGCTGCCGCGCCCCGGCACCACGGTCGACTCGATCCGCGACCTCAAGACCCCGTTCCGCCCCGGCGGGAAGGTCACCGCGGGCAACGCCTCGCCGCTGACCGACGGCGCGACGGCGTGCCTGCTCGCCGCGGGCGACGTCGCCGACGAGCTCGGGCTCCCGGCGCGCATGCGCCTCGTCGCGTACGCGTACGCGGGCGTCGACCCCGAGGTCATGGGCATCGGGCCGGTCCCCGCGACCGAGCGCGCGCTCGCGTCCGCGGGCCTGACGATCGACGACATCGGCCTGTTCGAGATCAACGAGGCGTTCGCGGTCCAGGTGCTCGCGTTCCTCGACCACTTCGGCATCGCGGACGACGACGAGCGCGTCAACCAGTACGGGGGCGCCATCGCCATGGGCCACCCGCTCGCGTCGTCGGGCGTGCGCCTCATGACGCAGCTCGCGCGCCAGTTCGAGCAGCACCCCGAGGTGCGCTACGGCCTGACGACCATGTGCGTCGGCCTCGGCATGGGCGGCACCGTGATCTGGGAGAACCCGCACCACGCCGACTACTCCGGCCACACCTTCGAGACCGCGGAGAACTGACGATGAGCGCACCGACCGACACCACCACCACCTCCGCGGACGCGACGAAGGACGCCGCGCGCGGGGAGCGCGTCACGCACTCGCTCGTGCGCGACGTCGCGCTCCCCGGCGGGACGGGCACGCTCGCCCTCGTCACGCTCGACAACGGGCTCGACCACACCAAGCCGACGACGCTCGGCCCCGAGGGCCTCGCCGAGCTGCACACGACCCTCGAGACGCTGCGGCGCCGGGCCGCGGACGGCGAGATCGTCGCCGTCGCGATCACGGGCAAGCCGTACTTCCTCGCCGCGGGCGCGGACCTCACGCAGGCCGCGGCCGTGCAGGTGCGCGACGACGCGCTCGCCCTCGGGCGGGCCGGGCACGCCGCGTACACGCTGCTCCAGGACATGGGCGTGCCGACGTTCGCGTTCGTCAACGGCGTCGCGCTGGGCGGCGGCCTCGAGGTCGCGCTCAACTGCACGTACCGCACCGTCGCGTCCGACGCCGGCGCGCTCGCGCTGCCCGAGGTCGGCCTGGGCCTGGTCCCCGGCTGGGGCGGCGCCTACCTCGTGCCGCGCCTGCTCGGCGTCGAGAAGGCGATGGACGTCATCCTCGCCCGCCCCGCCGCGAACAAGCCGTTCAAGGCGAAGGAGGCGTACGAGATCGGGCTCGTCGACGCGCTCTTCGAGGCGCCCGACTTCCTCGAGTCCTCGCTGCGCTGGGCCGAGGCCGTGCTGCGCGGCGAGATCGTCGTCGAGCGGCGCGAGCTCGACCCGCAGCCCGTGTGGGACGCCGTCGTCGCCGGGACGCGTCAGCGCCTCGACGCCGTGGTCGCGGGCTCGCGCCCCGCGCCGTACCGCGCGCTCGACCTCGTCGCGGCCGCGCGCACCGCGTCGCGCGAGGAGGCGTTCGCGGCCGAGGACGAGGCCCTCGCGGACCTCATCATGAGCGACGAGATGCGCGCGAGCGTCTACGCGTTCCAGCTCGTCTCCAAGGGCAAGCGGCCCCAGGGCGCGCCCGACGCGAAGCTCGCGCGCCCGGTCACCCGCGTGGGCATCGTCGGTGCCGGGCTCATGGCCGCGCAGATCGCGCTGCTGTTCGCCCAGCGCCTCCAGGTGCCGGTCGTCATGCGCGACCTCGACCAGGAGCGCGTCGACAAGGGCCTCGGCTACGTCCGCTCGACCGTGGAGAAGCTCGTGCGCTCGGGCCGGATGTCCGCGGACACCGGCGCGCGCATCGTCGGCTCCGTGCACGGCACGACCGAGCTCGGCGACTTCGCGGGCTGCGACGTCGTCATCGAGGCGGTCACGGAGATCCTCGGGCTCAAGAAGAAGGTCTTCGCCGAGCTCGAGAGCGTGCTCTCGCCCGAGGCCGTGCTGCTGACCAACACGTCCGCGCTCTCGATCACCGAGATGGCGGCCGACCTGCAGCACCCCGAGCGCGTCGTCGGGATGCACTTCTTCAACCCGGTCGCCCAGATGCCGCTCGTCGAGATCATCCAGGCGGCCAAGACCGACGACGCCGCGCTCGCCACGGCGTTCGCCATGACGAAGAAGCTCCGCAAGACGGCCGTGCTGGTCGCCGACCGGCCCGGGTTCGTCGTCAACCGCCTGCTCATCCTGCTCATGGGCAAGATCGTCGAGGCGGTCGAGAACGGCACGTCGGTCGAGGTCGCGGACCGCGCCGTCGCACCGCTCGGTCTGCCGATGCCGCCGTTCGCGCTGTTCGACCTCGTGGGCCCCGCCGTCGGCCTGCACGTGCTCACGTCGCTGCGCGAGGACCTGGGCGACCGGTTCCCCGAGTCCCCCGGCCTCCAGCGCATCGTCGACGAGCAGATCCCCGTCGTCCTCGACGCGCCGAAGGGCCTGCCCAAGCTCGTCGACCCGGCGATCCAGCGGGTCTTCGGCACGGGCGAGGCGGGCGGCGACGGGGCGCTGGACGAGGCCGGCGTCCTCGACTCCGTGCTCACGGCGCTCACGCAGGAGATCGGGCTCATGCTCGACGAGGGCGTGGTCGCGAGCCCGTCGCAGATCGACCTGTGCATGATCCTTGGCGCGGGGTGGGGCTTCCACCTGGGCGGCATCACGCCGTACCTCGACCGCACGGGCTACAGCGAGAAGGTCCTGGGCCGCCGGTTCCTGCCCGACGGCGCAGCAAACGTCCCGGCACCCTCTCGCGCCTGACCACCCCTCTCCCGCCGAGCATGCGGTGGTCGCCCGTCCTGGGTGCACTACGGGCGACAGCCGCATGCTCGGCGTGGTGGGAGGAGGGCACCGAGCAGACCGCGACCATGATGTGCGGCACGTGGTGGGTCGGCTCGCACGACGGCGCTCTGTTCGGGTTCGCACCCGAGCTGAAGGTCGAGGTCGAGGAACGGCCCGACCCCTCCTGAGTCAGTCCTCTCCGTTCATGTGCAGGACCTCGAAGGCGACGGCGTGCGCGACGCCCATCCGCTCGCCCGTCGGGGCGCTCATCGACCCGAGGAACGCCGCCGGGTCGAAGTCCTCCCAGCCGAGGCCGTCGAGGTACGCGGCGTGCGCGCGCAGGGACGCCACGCCCGCGTCGAAGGTCGCGCTGACGTCCACGCCGTGCGCGGCGTCGGGCGACGCCGCGACCCAGACCTGGCGCACCCCGCCCCACGGCTCGATCCCGTCCGACTCGACCTGCTCGCGGAACACCCACCGGTTCCCCGCGTCGCGCACGGCGTCGACGACGGCCCGCCCCGTCGCGACGTGGTCCGCCTGGTTGAGCATCCCGCCCGGGAACGTCTCGCGGTAGTTCCCGGTGATCACGACGTCGGGCCGGTGGCGCCGGACCGCGCCCGCGATCGCGCGCCGCAGCGGCAGCCCGTACTCGAGCACGCCGTCGGCCAGCCCGAGGAACTCCACCTCGTCGACGCCCACGATCCGCGCGGACTCGATCTCCTCCGCCCCCCGCACGCGACGCGCCTCGTCGGGGTCCATGCCGTCGATACCCGCCTCGCCGCTCGTGACCATGCAGTACACGACCCGCTTGCCCTGACCCGTCCACCGCGCGACCGCTGCGGCGGCGCCGAACTCCATGTCGTCGGGGTGGGCCACGACGGCGAGCGCCGTGGTCCAGTCCTCTCGCAGCGGGCTGAGCGGGGGCAGGGTGTCCGTCTCGGTCATGACGCCACGCTATGCCGCGTCCCGGCGCCGAGCGCGACGACGGCCCGCCCGGGGCCCCGTCAGTGCTCGACGGGCGCGTCCTCGGTCGCGTCGTGGGGCGCGTCATCGAGCGCGCCGTCGCCCGCCGCGCCGGGCAGCACGACATCGGCAGGCGCCTCCTCGACCGGTGCGTCCTCGACCGACGTCACGGCCGGGTCGACGAACAGCCGGGCGCGCTCGGCGTCGACCACCGCGCGCGCGAGCGACGCCTCGGACACGTCGACCGCGCCCGCGACCTCCTCGGCGAGCGCGCTGCGGCGGGCGTACGCGTCGAACAGCCGGGCCTTGGTGCCGAGCAGGCGCACGAGGTGCTCGTCGACGCTGTCGACCGTGAGCAGGCGGTGCACCTGGACGCTCTCGACCTGCCCCATGCGGTGGGCGCGCGCGACGGCCTGCGCCTCGGTCGTCGGCTTGGTCTGGGGCTCGCACAGGATCACCACGGAGGCGGCCTGGAGGTTGAGGCCCACTCCCCCGACGTCGATCTGGCTGACGAGCACGCGGGGCTCCTCGGCCGCGGTGAAGGCGTCGACGATCGTCTGACGCGTGCGGGCGGGCACGGAGCCGGTGAGGGGCGGGAGCGCGTGGTCGCCGAGCGCGCGCACGACCACGTCCACGACGTCCCGGAAGTACGAGAACACCACGACCTTGCGCCCGTTCTCGGCCGCCTCGCGCGCGATCTCGACGAGCCGGCGCAGCTTCGCCGAGTCCTCGGGGTGCTCGACGGCGAACGCCGCCCGGCGCATCGCCATGAACGACCCCGCCGCGACCGCCTCGCGGTACGCGGCGCCGTCGACCGTACCGAGCCGCTCCCACTCGTCGACCTGCACGAGCTCGGGCAGCTCCTCGAGCACGTCCTCGGCGTTGCGTCGCAGGTAGGCGGGCGCGACGGCGTGCCGGAACGCGTCGGGGCCAGCGGCGCCGTGCGCGGCGTCGAGGCGTGCCGCGAGCTCGGGCTGGAGGTAGCCCAGCAGGGTGCGGAACTCCTCGACCCGGTTCTCCATGGGCGTGCCGGTGAGCAGGAGCACGTGCTCGGTCGCCTGGGCGAGGGCCGCGACGGCCACCGACCGCTTCGCGAGCGGGTTCTTCACGTAGTGCGCCTCGTCCACGACGAGCGCGACCGGCCGGGCGGCCGTGAACGTCTCCGTCCCCGCGCGCCGCAGGCCCGCGAAGGTCACGACGGCGACGCCGCCCGCCGCGCGCCACGCGGCGGCCGCCTCTTCCCGGTCCTCGCCGTGGACGGCGTGCACCGGGAGGTCCGCGTGCGCGCGCAGCTCGCGCACCCAGTTCTCCAGCACGCTCGCCGGGCACACGACGAGCGCGTGGGTCGCGCCGCGGGCGACCAGGTGCGCGACGACGGCGACGGCCTGCACCGTCTTGCCCAGGCCCATCTCGTCGCCCAGGACGACGCGCCGCTGGGCGAGCGCGAAGCGGGCTCCGAACGCCTGGTACCCGCGCAACGAGACCGTCAGCAGCGACTCGTCGAGCGCCTGCGTCTGCACGCGGTCGACCAGCTCGGCGGGCAGGTGCCCGGCCGCGGCGGCGACGTCGCGGCCCGTGGGGGCGACGCCGTCGAGCAGCGCGTAGTACGCCGCGGACCGCCGCCGGAAGTCCTCCCAGACGTCGTACGGGCGCGCGGGCTCGGCCAGCAGCCCGACGACGCGCCGCGCCTCGTCGGCGAGCCCGATGGCCCGCGCCCGCTCGGCGACCGCGGCGAGCACCGTGATTGCGGCTGAGGCCCGACGCCGCCGCTCGCCCCACGCGAGCAGGCGGCGCGGGCCGCTCGCGGCGACCAGCGCGTCGGCGCGCACGCGCTCGTGCTCCGCGAGCGCGGCCCGCACCTGGTCGCCGTAGCGCGCGACGGCGGCGTCGGCCTGGTCGAGCGTGTGCAGCGCCTGGACGAGCGCGGTCGCGACCGGGTCCGCCGGCGTGAGGTCGATCCGGAAGCGCAGGCTCTCGCGCACGGCGCGCGCCACCTGCTCGGCGGCGGCGAGCAGGTGCGTCGCCGTCTGCGGGCCGATCTCGGGGAGCTTCGCCAGCCCGTCGCGCCCGAGCCGCGCGACCTCGCCCACCGTCCGCACGCCCGCGTCCGCGAGCGCCCCGAGCCGCAGGCGTTCGCGCGTGACGTCGCGCAGGGACGCGACGTCGACGGTGTCGAGGCGCGCCAGGACCTTCTCCTCGCGGCTGTCGCCGAACGCGGCGCGCACCTGGTCGCGCGCCGTCCCGGGCGCGGCGGAGAGCGCCGCGAGCAGCGCGACGAGGGCGTCCGCGTCCGCGACGACCGCCCGAGCGGTGGCGACGTCGGGCAGCGCGCCGCTCGCGGCGGTCACGACTCGCGGCGCACGACGTGCTCCGCGAGCTTCTGCGCCACGGTCTCGACGTCGTCGATCTCGCCGGCTGCGACACCGACGACGAGGGCGTACGCGGTGTCCTGCGGCATGACGAGCCGCACCCCGTTGAGCGCGTAGAAGAGTCTCACCGCGACCCAGCCCAGTCGCTTGTTCCCGTCGATCAGCGCGTGGTTCTTCGTGACGGAGAGAAGCAGCGCCGCTGCCTTCTCGTCGAGGGCGGGGTAGGCCTCGACGCCGTACATCGACGCGGCCGGACGCGCCAGTGCGGACGACAGGAGCCCGTAGTCGCGGACGGCGGGCGGGTGCCCGAGGAACGCCGTGGCGGCGGCGACGAGGTCGTCCTCGTCGAGGTAGACGACCACGGCTACTGCGCGAGCCGGTCGAGCAGCTCCTGGTCCTCCGCCACGATGTCGGCGAGCAGCCGGTCACGCATCTCGCGCCGCTTCGCGTCGTACTCCACGACCGCGCGCGCGACGGCGGTGTTCGCGGAGACGCCCTCGCGGCGGGCGATACGCTCCAGCGCCGCCTGCGCGTCGTCGTCGAGCCGCAAGGTCATAGCCACGTGAGCTCCTCTCGTCTGGTACCACCACGGTATCAGTGCGCGGGCGGCGCCGTGCGGGGATCAGGCAGGAGCGTTCGCGCGCTCGGCGAGCCAGCGCTCCATCCGGGACTGCGCCGCGTCGAGGAACGCCGTCTTGTCGCGCGTGTAGTCGTCGTAGTCGTCGGCGTCCGCGTGGCGCGCGGCGAGGCTGCGCTTCGTCGCCTCGTACGCCGCGGCCTCGGCGGGAACGGCGCGCAGCCAGTCGCGGAACGCGACGACGTATGCGGCGAACGGCGAGTCGAGGCGCCGGACGTGCAGGATCACGGGCGGCTCGCCCTCGTCGCCGGGGCGGGCGAGCAGGCGCTTGGCGTAGAGCTCGGGCGCGGGGTCGGCGCCCGGGCGCGGGACGTCCCGGTACACGCCGGGCGAGTCGGGGCGCGCCCCGCGCTCGATCGAGAACCCGAGCGGCCCGAGCGCCGCCTCCAGCGCCGCCTCGGAGGGCAGCGTCGCGACGCGCACCTGGAGGTCGATGATCGGCTTCGCGGCCAGCCCGGGCACGGCCGTCGACCCGATGTGCTCGACGACCGGGGCCGTGCCGTCACGGCTCGCGAGGTCGGCGAGCGCGTCGGCGACGCGCTCGGTCCACCGCCTCCCGGTGTCGGTCCAACGGGGGTCGTGGGTGTCGACGGTCGCTGCAGGCACCCGTGAACCCTACGACCCGGCCCCGCCTCATGACCGCGGGCCCGCCGAGACGGCGCTCGTCGGCAGGTCGGTCAGTACGTCGTCAGGCCGTGAGCGCGGAACTGGTCGCGCACGCGCTCGGTGAGCTCGGCCGACGGCGCGGGCGTGTCGTCGAGCTCGTAGGTGCGCCCGAGCGCGTCCCACTTGTCGCGGCCCATCTGGTGGAAGGGCAGCACCTCGACGCGCGTCACCGTGCCGGGGCGGATCGCGTTGAGCGAGGCCGCGTAGTCGGCGACCTTCTCGACGTTGTCCGGGTCGTCGGTGAGGCCCGGGACGAGGACGAAGCGCACCCACACCTCGGGCGCGTGGCCGGTCAGCCCGCGCTCGGCGACCCGCCGCCCGAACCGCAGGGTCGGCTCGAGGTCGCGGCTCGTGACCTTCTTGTAGGTCTCCGGGTCGCCGGACTTCACGTCGAGCAGCACGAGGTCCGTGTCGTCGAGCATCGCGTCGGTCGCGTTCGCCCCGAGGAAGCCCGACGTGTCGAGCGCGGTGTGCACGCCCATCGCCTTCGCGCCGCGCAGGACGCGCGCCGCGAACGCGGGCTGCATGAGCACCTCACCGCCCGAGAGCGTGAGCCCCCCGTGCGTCGCCCGGAACACGGGCAGGTAGCGCCGGACGCGCCCGAGCAGCTCGTCCGCCGTGACGGGCCTGCCGTCCTTCATGGCGAACGTGTCGGGGTTGTGGCAGTACAGGCACCGCAGCGGGCACCCGTTGAGGAAGACCGTGAGCCGGGTCCCCGGTCCGTCCACGGCGGTGACGAGCTCCCAGGAGTGGACCGAGCCGAGCTCGCCCGCGCGCATCGCCGCGAGCTTGTCGGCCCGGTCCACGTCCGCGACCGTCAACCCGTCCAGACCCGCGCCCGCCCGGCGTGCGTGGCCCACGGGCGTGCCCGACGCCGCGGGCTCGGCCGCGGAGGTCGGGGCGCCCGGGACGTCGAGGCGCGTGGCGTCGTCGGGCAGGGTGCTCCCGGGGGCGCCGCACCCGCGCTGCGGGCGGACGGCGGGGCCGGGAAGGGTGACGGTCATGGCTGGCTCCTCAGGGCTCGTCAGGGCTCGTCAGAGCGCGCCGTGGAAGGTGCGCGAGAGCACGTCCAGCTGCTGCTCGCGCGTGAGGCGGACGAAGTTCACCGCGTACCCGGACACGCGGATCGTCAGCTGCGGGTAGTTCTCCGGGTGGTCCATGGCGTCCAGGAGCGTCTCGCGGTTCAGCACGTTGACGTTCATGTGGTAACCCTCGGACCCGATGTAGGCGTCCAGGAGGCCGGCGAGGTTGGTGACCTGCTCCTCCTTGGTGCGCCCGAGGCCGCTCGGCACGACCGTGTTGGTCAGCGAGATGCCGTCCTGCGCCTCGTCGTACGGCAGCTTGGCCACCGAGAGCGCCGAGGCGAGCATGCCGTGCGTGTCGCGCCCGTTCATCGGGTTGGCACCCGGGGCGAACGGCTCGCCGGCCCGGCGGCCGTCGGGCGTGTTGCCCGTCGCCTTGCCGTACACGACGTTCGACGTGATCGTCAGGACCGACTGCGTGGGCACCGCGTCACGGTACGTCGGGTGCGTGCGCACCTTCGCCATGAACCGCTCGACGAGGTCGACGGCGATCGCGTCGGCCCGGTCGTCGTCGTTGCCGAACGTCGGGTACTCGCCCTCGGTCACGTAGTCGACGACGAGGCCGCGCTCGTCGCGGACGACGGAGACCTTCGCGTGCTTGATCGCCGACAGCGAGTCCGCCGCGACGGACAGGCCCGCGATGCCGCACGCCATGGTCCGCAGCACGTCCTTGTCGTGCAGCGCCATCTCGATGCGCTCGTACGCGTACTTGTCGTGCGACCAGTGGATGCAGTTGAGCGCCTCGACGTACGTCTCGGCCAGCCAGTCCATCGTCGCGTCGAACTTCGCCATGACGTCGTCGAAGTCGAGCACGTCGCCCTCGACGGGCGCCGCCACGGGCGAGACCTGCTTGCCCGAGATCTCGTCGCGCCCACCGTTGATCGCGTAGAGCAGCGTCTTGGCGAGGTTCACGCGCGCACCGAAGAACTGCATCTGCTTGCCGACCCGCATCGGGGACACGCAGCACGCGATCGCCGCGTCGTCGCCCCAGTGCTGGCGGATGAGCTCGTCCGACTCGTACTGCACGGCCGAGGTGTCGATCGAGACCTGCGCGCAGTAGTCCTTGAAGCCCTGCGGCAGCTCCGGGCTCCAGAAGACCGTCATGTTCGGCTCGGGGGCCGGGCCGAGGTTGTAGAGCGTCTGGAGGAACCGGAACGAGTTCTTCGTGACGAGCGGGCGCCCGTCCTCGCCCATGCCGCCGATCGTCTCGGTGACCCACGTCGGGTCGCCGGAGAACAGCGCGTCGTACTCGGGCGTGCGCAGGAACCGCACGATGCGCAGCTTGATGACGAAGTCGTCGATGATCTCCTGCGCCTCGGACTCCGTGATGCGGCCGGCCTCGAGGTCGCGGTCGATGAACACGTCGAGGAACGTCGACGTGCGGCCGAGCGACATCGCGGCGCCGTTCTGCTCCTTCACCGCGGCGAGGTAGGCGAAGTAGAGCCACTGCACGGCCTCGCGGGCCGACGTCGCGGGCCCGGAGATGTCGTAGCCGTACGAGGCCGCCATCTCCTTGAGCTCGCCCAGGGCGCGGATCTGCTCCGCGTGCTCCTCGCGCTCGCGCACGACCTTCTCGCTGAAGGGCTGCGTGTCGAGCCCGAGCTTGTCGAGCTTCTTCGCGGCGATCAGCGCGTCCACGCCGTAGAGCGCGACGCGGCGGTAGTCGCCGATGATCCGGCCGCGGCCGTAGGCGTCGGGCAGGCCCGTGATGATGTGCGAGCTGCGGGCCGCGCGCACGTTCGGCGGGTAGACGTCGAACACGCCCTGGTTGTGCGTCTTGCGGTACTCGGTGAAGACCTTGCGCAGGGTCTCGTCGACCTCGTAGCCGTAGGTCTCCAGCGCGCCCTCGACCATGCGCCAGCCGCCGTTCGGCATGATCGCGCGCTTGAGCGGGGCGTCGGTCTGGAGACCGACGATCACCTCGTGCGCCTTGTCGATGTAGCCCGGCGCGTGCGCCGTGATCCCGGCGGGCGTGTGGGTGTCCACGTCGTAGATCCCCATCTCCCGCTCCTCCGGGAACATGGCGGACAGCGTGCTCCAGATGCCCGTCGTGCGCTCCGTGGGGCCGGCGAGGAACGACGCGTCGCCCGTGTACGGGCGGTAGTTGCGCTGGATGAAGTCGCGCACGTCGACCGTGTCGCGCCACGGGCCGTCGGTGAAGCCCTCCCACGCGGGGACGTGCGCGGTGTCGTGCTGCGGGTCGACGGTGCCCGCCTCCGCCGCGCGGCCGCCGCTCGTCGTGCCGGGTGCCTCGGAAACGCTGGTCATTAGGACCTCCCTCGTGCCTGACGCGCGGGTCCGCGCGCCGGCCGGACCCGCCGGCCTCGCGAGGACCCGGGTGGGGTCCTCGGCCGAGGTTCCGACGGGCTCCTTCGCCACCTCCAGGCTAGGTTCCCGGGGCCCGCGACGGAGGCGTTCGGGACCGCTCGGGGACCTAGGTCCCGAGGCGGGCGGGACCTGCCAGGAACGGCGGGATCCTGCGGGTCCCGAGCTCTTCGACATCCCCGCCGGGGAGGTCTTGTGATGACCTTCACAAGCCCTCCGGCCCTGCCGCCAGGGACCGCGCACCGCGGTCGTGACGCACGACACGGGCGCCCGTCACACGCTCGCCGGACGTGCCACGCGCATCCGTGTGAGACTGCCCGGGTGAAACGCACCGTAGGGGTCGAGGAAGAGTTCCTGCTCGTCGGCGACGACGGGCAGCCCGTCGCCCGCGCGGCCGAGGCCCTCGAGGCCTCCGGCAGCGACGACAAGGGCGGGGGCACCGGCTCGCTGGAGTCGGAGTTCATGGAGGAGCAGCTCGAGACGGCGACGCACCCGCGCCGCGAGATCGACGAGCTCGCGACCGAGATCCGCGACGGCCGGCGCCGTGCCCAGGAGGCCGCGGACCGCGTCGGGGCCCGGGTCGCCGCGCTCTCGACGTCTCCCCTGCCGTTCGAGGGCACGACCGTGTCGCGCCTGCGCTACCTCGAGGCGCGCGCCGCGTTCGGCCTCACCGCGCGCGAGCAGCTGACGAGCGGCTGCCACGTGCACGTCGCCGTCGCGGACGACACCGAGGGCGTCGCCGTGCTCGACCGGATCGGGCCGTGGCTCGCGACGCTCCTCGCGCTGAGCACGAACTCGCCCTTCTGGCAGGGCCAGGACAGCGGGTACGCGAGCTTCCGGTCGCAGGTCTGGTCGCGCTGGCCCACCTCGGGCCCGACGCGCGCGTTCGGCTCGCCCGAGGCGTACCGCGCGGCGGTCGACGGCCTCGTGGCGACCGGCACGATCCTCGACGAGAACATGGTCTACTTCGACGCCCGCCTGTCGTCGCGCTACCCCACGGTCGAGATCCGCGTCGCGGACGTGTGCCTCGACCCGGACACCGCGACGCTGCTCGCGGCGCTCGCCCGCGGCCTCGTCGAGACGGCGGCCCGCGAGTCCGCCGACGGCACGCCCGCACCCGAGCTGCGGCCCGAGATCCTGCGCACCGCGTCCTGGCGCGCCGGCCGCTCGGGCCTCGAGGAGGACCTCGTCTCGCCCCTCACGTGGCGCCCGGCCCCCGCGCACGACGTCGTCGGCCAGCTCGTCGCGCACGTGCGCGACGCGCTCGTCGACGCCGGCGACCTGGACGCGGTGACCGAGCTGCTCGGCCGCCTGTGGTCCGGGGGCAACGGCGCCGCCCGGCAGCGCGCGTGGCACGCGGCGTCCGGCGGCGACCTGCGCGCCGTCGTCGAGCACGCGGTCGAGGTCACCCACTCCTGACCGACGCGACGGCCCGCGGCACACCTGCGCCGCGGGCCGTCCGCGTATCCGGGGCCGCGCGCCCGGGAGCCGGGAGCGCGGCGGGGGTCGTCAGCCGCGCGCGAGCGCCGCGAGCGCGTCCAGCACGTCGCGCGCGACGTCTGCTCCGGTGAGGCGGTACGCCGACACGACCTGGTCGCGCGTGGCGTGGTCGAGGAACTGCGCCGGGAGACCGATCGGGTGCACGGGCGTGCGCACGCCCGACTCCAGCGCCCGCTGGGCCAGCAGCGCACCGACGCCGCCGTCCACGACGCCGTCCTCCACCGTGACGACGAGGTCGTACTCCCCGGCGAGCTTGACGAGCGCGCTCGGCAGCGGGAGCACCCACGTGGGCGACGCCACCGTGACGTCGACGCCGTGCGCGGTGAGCGACTCCCCGGCGTCGAGCGCGACGCGGGCCATCGAGCCCAGGCCGACGAGCAGGACGCGGCGCGGACCACCCGGAGCCGCCGCAGCGGGGGCGGCCTCGGCGCCCGCGCCCGCGGGCACCGCGAGCAGGTCCACGCCGTCGACGGACTCGACCGCGGGCAGCGCGTCCGAGAGCGCGCCCTTCGGGTAGCGCACGACCGTCGGGGCGTCGTCGACGTCCACGGCCTCGCGCAGCGCGGCCCGCAACGTCTCCTCGTCGCGCGGCGCTGCCAGGCGCAGGCCTGGCACGATGCGCAGCATCGCCATGTCCCACATGCCGTTGTGGCTCGCGCCGTCGTCGCCCGTGATGCCCGCGCGGTCGAGCACGAACGTGACGCCGGCCTTGTGCAGCGCGACGTCCATGAGCACCTGGTCGAACGCGCGGTTGAGGAACGTCGCGTACACCGCGACCACGGGGTGCAGCCCGGCGAACGCCATCCCGGCCGCCGACGTCGCGGCGTGCTGCTCCGCGATCCCGACGTCGAACGTGCGCTCGGGGAACGCCTGCGAGAACGGCTTGAGACCGACCGGCTCGAGCATCGCCGCGGTGATCGCGACGACGTCGGAGCGTCGTCGCCCGATCTGGACGATCTCGTCGGCGAAGACGCTCGTCCAGCCGAAGCGCGAGGGTGCGACCGGGAGCCCGGTCTCCGGGTGGATCTTGCCCACGGCGTGGAAGCGGTCGGCGACGTCCTGCTCGGCGGGCGTGTAGCCGCGGCCCTTCTCGGTGAGCGCGTGCACGATCACGGGCGCGCCGTACGCCTTCGCGCGGCGCAGCGCGTGCTCCATGGCCTCCACGTCGTGGCCGTCGACGGGCCCGACGTACTTGATGCCGAGGTCCTCGAACATGCCCTGGGGTGCGACGACGTCCTTGAGGCCCTTCTTCAGGCCGTGCAGCCACTCGTACGCGAACCGCCCGGGCGCGCCGGACCGGTTGAGGGTGCGCTTGCCCCACTGCAGGAAGCTCTCGTAGCCGTGCGTGGTGCGCAGCGTCGACAGGTGGTGCGCGAGGCCGCCGATCGTGGGCGAGTACGAGCGCCCGTTGTCGTTGACGACGACCACGAGCCGCCGGTCCTGGCTCTCCGCGATGTTGTTGAGCGCCTCCCAGGCCATGCCGCCGGTGAGCGCGCCGTCGCCGATGACCGCGACGACGTGCCGGTCGGTGAGGCCGCGCACGACGTTCGCCTTCGCGATGCCGTCGCCCCACGAGAGCGCGGTGGACGCGTGCGAGTTCTCGACGACGTCGTGCTCGGACTCGGCGCGCGACGGGTACCCGGACAGCCCGCCCTGCTTGCGCAGCGCGGAGAAGTCCTGGCGCCCCGTGAGGAGCTTGTGCACGTAGGACTGGTGGCCCGTGTCGAACACGAAGGTGTCCGTGGGCGACGAGAACACGCGGTGCATCGCGATGGTCAGCTCCACGACCCCGAGGTTCGGGCCGAGGTGGCCGCCCGTGCGGGAGACGGAGTCGACGAGGAACGCCCGGATCTCCGCGGCGAGCTCGCGCGCCTGCCCCGGGGTCAGCCGTTGCACGTCCTCGGGCGAGGTGATCGTGCCAAGCAGGCTCATGCAGATGCTCCGTTCCGTTCCCGTGCGACCAGCCCGACAACTCTAGGCCGTCCGGGCCGATGACCTGCGCCGCGGTGCGCCGGGCGACGGGACCTTCACGTCATTGACGCACACTCGCGCCCCGGACGCACGGACGCGGCGTCCGTGGAACTCTCCTTCCGCACTGCGGACAACGGTGGGGTGCGACCTCGTAGGATGGAGCCATGCGCTTCCTGCCCGGACAGTCCCCCGCGACCGACCTCACCTACGGCGACGTCTTCCTCGTCCCGTCGCGCTCCGAGGTCACGTCGCGCTTCGACGTCGACCTCTCCTCCGCCGACGGGACGGGAACGACGATCCCCGTCGTCGTCGCCAACATGACGGCCGTCGCGGGGCGCCGCATGGCAGAGACCGTGTCGCGGCGCGGCGGCATCGCGATCATCCCGCAGGACGTGCCGACCGACGTCGTGGCGGACGTCGTCGCGGACGTGAAGTCCAAGGACCCCGTCATCGAGACGCCCGTCGTCGTCGGCCCGCACGACACCGTCCACACCGCCCTCACGCTCATCGGCAAGCGCGCGCACGGCGCCGCGGTCGTCGTGGACGACGGGCGCCCGGTGGGCGTGGTCACCGAGGCCGACTGTGCCGACGTCGACCGCTTCACCCAGGTCCACCAGGTGATGACCGACCACCCGCTCGTCCTCGACGCCTCCGTCCTCGACGGCGGTCGTGCCGGGCTCGAGGCGGCCTACGAGCAGCTCCACACCGCGCGCCTCAAGGTCGCGCCCGTCACGCGCGACGGCGCGCTCGTCGGCGTCCTCACGCGCAAGGGCGCGCTGCGCTCGTCGGTCTACGCGCCCGCGCTCGACGACGCCGGCCGCCTGCGGGTCGGCGCCGCCGTCGGGATCAACGGCGACGTCGCGGCGAAGGCGAAGGAGCTCCTCGCGGCGGGCGTGGACGTGCTCGTCGTGGACACGGCGCACGGGCACCAGGCGAAGATGCTCCAGGCGCTCGACGCGGTGCGCTCGGTCGGGCCGGACGTCCCGGTGGTGGCGGGCAACGTCGTCACGGCCGACGGCGTGCGCGACCTCGTCGCGGCCGGCGCGGACATCGTCAAGGTCGGCGTGGGGCCGGGCGCCATGTGCACCACGCGCATGATGACGGCCGTCGGCCGCCCGCAGTTCTCGGCGGTGCTGGAGTGCGCCGCCGCGGCACGCGAGCTCGGCAAGCACGTCTGGGCGGACGGCGGCGTGCGCCACCCGCGCGACGTCGCCCTCGCGCTCGCCGCGGGCGCCTCGCAGGTGATGATCGGCTCGTGGTTCGCGGGCACCTACGAGTCCCCCGGCGACCTGCACGACGACGGCACGGGCCGCCTCTACAAGGAGAGCTTCGGCATGGCGTCGGCGCGCGCCGTCGCCGCGCGCACCGCGGGGGGATCCCCGTTCGACCGCGCGCGCAAGGCGCTGTACGAGGAGGGCATCAGCTCGAGCCGTATGTTCCTCGACCCCCAGCGGCCGGGCGTCGAGGACCTGCTCGACCAGATCACGTCCGGGCTGCGCAGCTCCGCGACCTACGCCGGGGCGTCGAGCCTCGCCGAGCTCGCGGACCGCGCCGTCGTCGGCGTGCAGTCCGCCGCGGGCTACGAGGAGGGCCGCCCGCTCCCGGTGAGCTGGTGACGGCGCAGCCCGGGGCCGCGCGCGCGTCGGCGCGCACGCAGCTCGCGACGCTCGCGCGCGACGGCGGCGCCTGGCCCGAGCCGTGGCGCCACGCCGTCGGCACGCTGCGCCCGGACGCGCGCGACGCCGCGGTGCTGCTGCTCTTCGGCGTCCTCGACGGCGTGCCCGCCGAGCACCCGGCCGCGGCCGTGCCCGCCGACCTCGACGTGCTCCTCCTCGCGCGCGCGACGACGCTCGGCCACCACCCCGGCCAGGTCGCGTTCCCGGGCGGCCGGCTGGAGCCCGAGGACGACGGTCCCGTCGGCGGCGCGCTGCGCGAGGCCGAGGAGGAGACGGGCCTCGACCCGGGCGGCGTCGAGGTGCTCGGCACGCTCGGCCGGCTGCCCGTGCCGGTGAGCAACCACGTCGTCACCCCCGTGCTCGGGTGGTGGGCCCGGCCCACCCCCGTCCGCGCCGTCGACGCCGCCGAGTCGGCCCACGTGTTCCGGGTCCCCGTGGCCGACCTCCTCGACCCCGGCCGACGCCGCACCGTGACGGTCCGCCGCGACCGCCGGGTGCACAAGAGCCCCGGCTTCCTCGTGGAGGCCGACGGGCGCGAGCACCTCGTCTGGGGCTTCACGGGGGGGATCCTCGACGCGCTGTTCGACCGGCTCGGATGGACCGAGCCGTGGGACCGGACCCGCACGCTCGACGCCCCGCTCTGACGTCGCGTCCGGTCGTCGGGGTGCGCAGCGCGCGCCTCAGCCGGGTGCGAGCGCCCGGGTGACCAGGTCGACGAGCGCGCGGGCCGTCGCCGCCCCGCCGTGGTCCGGGTTGAACTCCACCAGGGTCACCGCGACGAGGTCCGGGTCCGAGACGACCTCCCGCACGACGCGCTCCAGCTCGGCGGGGACGAGCCCGCGTCCGAAGACGGGCACGTCCGCGGCGGGCAGCGCGAAGAAGTCGAGGACGTCCACGTCCACGTGGAGGACGAACGGCCCGCTGCCCACGCCGTCCACGGCGCGGCGTGCCGCCGCCTCCGGGCCCGCGGACACCTCGGCGGCGGGGACGCGGGTCGCGACGACGCGGCCGTCGTCGTCCTCCTCGGCGTCGGAGAAGCCGAGGAACGCGAGCCGCCGCGCGTCCAGGAGCGGCCGCCGCGCCCCGACGGCGGCCAGCTCCGGGCTCGCGCCCGGGAGCTCGAGCAGGTGCGCGACGCCCGTCGCGTCGGCGATCGGCTCCTCGGGGTGCGACGCGACCGTGAAGAGGTCCTGACCGCCGTCGACGTAGACGAGGCCGACGTCGTCGTGCACGTCCACCGCCGCGGCGACGACACCGAGCGTCACGGTGCACTCGCCGCCGAGCACGAGCGGCACACGACCTGCTCGGAGCTCGCTCCCCACCGCGCCGCGGACGCGACCGACGCCCGCGGCGACGCGCTCGACGTCGTTCAGGCGCCCGGGCTCGTGGTGCGCACGCCAGCGGGCCGGCTCGACGTCGCCCTGGTCGACGACCGCGAGCCCGCGCCCCCGCAGCGCGTCCACGAGACCGGCCGCGCGCAGCGCCGACGGCGCCCTCTCGAGACCGGGGCCGTGGGCCGCCGCGCTCGACGGGACGCCCAGGACCGACCACGACCGCTGTGTCATACGGCCGACGCTACGCCGCGCCCCCGACACCGGCCCTCCGCGCGACCTGCCCGAGGACGGCGACGGCGCGCCCACCCCGGCCGGGGTGGGCGCGCCGTCGAGGTCGCGTCGTCGTCAGGCGCTGACGAGCGAGCGCAGCACGTACTGCAGGATGCCGCCGTTGCGGTAGTAGTCCGCCTCGCCCGGGGTGTCGATGCGCACGACGGCGTCGAACTCGACGCTCGTGCCGTCGGGCTTCGTGGCGGTGACCTTGACCGTCGACGGCGTGGTGCCGTCGTTGAGCGCGGTGATGCCCTCGATGTCGAAGGTCTCCGTGCCCGCGAGACCGAGCGACTCGGCGTTCTCGCCCGCCGGGAACTGCAGCGGGAGGACACCCATGCCGATGAGGTTCGAGCGGTGGATGCGCTCGAAGCTCTCCGTGATGACGGCCTTGACGCCCAGGAGCGCGGTGCCCTTGGCCGCCCAGTCGCGCGACGAGCCGGAGCCGTACTCCTTGCCACCGAGGATGACGAGCGGGGTGCCCTGCGCGGCGTAGTCCTGCGCGGCGTCGTAGATCGTGTCCTGCGCGTCCTTCACGAAGTTGAAGGTGTAGCCGCCCTCGACGTTGTCGAGGAGCTGGTTGCGCAGGCGGATGTTCGCGAACGTGCCACGGATCATGACCTCGTGGTTCCCGCGGCGCGAGCCGTAGGAGTTGAAGTCGCGGCGCGCGACGCCGTGCTCCGCGAGGTACTTGCCGGCCGGCGAGTCCACCTTGATGGCGCCGGCAGGGCTGATGTGGTCGGTCGTCACGGAGTCGCCGAGCTTCGCGAGCACGCGCGCGCCGGAGATGTCGGTGACGGGCGACGGCTCCATGCCCATGCCCTCGAAGTACGGGGGCTTGCGCACGTAGGTCGACTCGGCGTCCCACGCGAACGTGTCGCCCTCGGGCGTCTCGAGCGCGCGCCAGCGGTCGTCACCCGAGAAGACGTCCGCGTAGTCCTTCGTGAACATGTCGCGGTCGATCGACGCGTCGATCGTCGCCTGGACCTCCTCCGGGGAGGGCCAGATGTCCTGGAGGAAGACCGGCTCGCCGTGCGGGTCCGTGCCGAGGGGCTCGCGCTCGAAGTCGAAGTCCATCGTGCCGGCCAGCGCGTAGGCGATGACGAGGGGCGGCGACGCGAGGTAGTTCATCTTCACGTCAGGGTTGATGCGACCCTCGAAGTTGCGGTTGCCCGAGAGGACCGAGACGACCGAGAGGTCGTGCTCGTTGACCGTCGCCGAGATCTCGTCGGCGAGCGGGCCCGAGTTGCCGATGCACGTGGCGCAGCCGTAGCCGACCAGGTGGAAGCCGAGCTTCTCGAGGTACGGCCACAGGCCGGCCTTCTCGTAGTAGTTCGTCACGACCTGCGAGCCGGGCGCCATCGACGTCTTGACCCAGGGCTTCGACGCGAGGCCGCGGTCGACCGCCTTCTTCGCGAGCAGGGCCGCCGCGAGCATGACCGACGGGTTCGACGTGTTGGTGCACGACGTGATCGACGCGATGACGACGTGCCCGTGGTCGAGCTCGGTCGTCGTGCCGTCCTCGAGCGTGACCGGGACGACCTTGTGCGGGCGCTTCGCGCTGTCGGCGTGGCTCGGCGCGACCGGCTGGTCGGACGGGTCGTCGTGCGCGGCGGCGGCGATGGGGTCGGACGCCGGGAACGTCTCCTCGACCGACTCGTCGAGACCCGTGAACGGCGCAGCCTCCTGGGCGTCGACGTAGTCGAGGATCGCGGACGCGAACGACTCCTTCGCCTCGCCGAGCTCGATGCGGTCCTGCGGGCGCTTCGGGCCGGCGATCGAGGGGACGACCGTCGAGAGGTCGAGCTCGAGGTACTCGGAGAAGACGGGCTCGACGTAGCCGTCCGCCTCCGGGTCGAGCCACAGGCCCTGCTCCTTGGCGTACGCCTCGACGAGCGCGAGCTGCTCGTCGCTGCGGCCCGTGAGGCGCAGGTAGTCGATCGTCACGCCGTCGATCGGGAAGATCGCGGCGGTCGAGCCGAACTCGGGGCTCATGTTGCCGATGGTCGCGCGGTTCGCGAGCGGCACCTGGGCCACGCCCGCGCCGTAGAACTCGACGAACTTCCCGACGACGCCGTGCTGGCGCAGCATCTGGGTGATGGTGAGCACGACATCGGTCGCGGTCACGCCCGCCGGGATGGAGCCGTTGAGCTTGAAGCCCACGACGCGCGGGATGAGCATCGAGACGGGCTGGCCGAGCATGGCCGCCTCGGCCTCGATGCCGCCGACGCCCCAGCCGAGCACGCCGAGGCCGTTGACCATCGTCGTGTGCGAGTCGGTGCCGACGCACGTGTCCGGGTAGGCGCGCAGCACGCCGCCGACCTCACGGGTCATGACGGTGCGCGCGAGGTACTCGATGTTGACCTGGTGCACGATGCCGGTACCCGGCGGGACGACCTTGAAGTCGTCGAAGGCCGTCTGGCCCCAGCGCAGGAACTGGTAGCGCTCGTGGTTGCGCTGGTACTCGAACTCGACGTTGCGCTCGAACGCGTCCGAGCGGCCCGCGACGTCGATCTGGACCGAGTGGTCGATGACCATCTCGGCCGGCGCCAGCGGGTTGATGCGCGACGGGTCGCCGCCGAGCTCCGCGACGGCCTCGCGCATCGTCGCGAGGTCCACGACGCACGGCACACCGGTGAAGTCCTGCATGATCACGCGCGCCGGCGTGAACTGGATCTCGGTGTCCGGCTGCGCGGCCGGGTCCCAGGACGCGAGCGCACGGACGTGGTCCGCGGTGATGTTGGCGCCGTCCTCCGTGCGCAGGAGGTTCTCGGCGAGGATCTTCAGGCTGTACGGGAGGCGCTCGACACCCTCGACGGCGGAGAGGCGGAAGATCTCGTACGAGTTCTCACCGACCTCCAGCGTTCCCTTCGACCCGAACGTGTCGACGCTGCTCACTCGTAGCTCCTTCGTGGCGAGACGGTGGCACGGATGCCATGGTTCAGGGGGCTTCGCCCAGACTACGCCGGGCCGGTGCGCCGCTCCGGCCGCGTCCCGGAGGACGGTCGGGGCGGTGGCCGGCGGCTCGTCCACGACCCGCTGCGACCTGCACCGCGACCAGCATACCCCACATATCTTGACGTCAAGATATATGGGGTCGGCGACGGGTCAGAGGTCGCAGTCGCACAGGACGTTGAGCTCGACGACCCGCTCCCCCTCCTCGGGTCGCGCCCACGCCTCCGCCTCCGCGCGCGACGCGAAGCTCCGGCCCGCGAGCCGTCCGTTCGGCATCAGGACGCCGACGCCGACGACGTCCCGGACGTCGTCCGGGTCACCGGCGGTCCTGTCGTCGCTCGCCGCCGGGACGTCCGCCCGGGCCCCTGTCCCCGTCGTGCCCGTCATGCGCACACCACCGTCCCGTCGTCGCAGGGCTCTCCCCTCATCATGCGCCCTCCGCCGCCCGGACCGCGTCCACGCCCCCGCCCCCGCCCACGCACGATCAGCGCGGTCAGCGCGGTCAGCGCGGTCAGCGCGGTCAGCGCGGTCAGCGCGGTCAGCGCGGTCAGCGCGGTCAGCGCGTGAGGACGGCGACCGCCTCGAGGTGGTGCGTCATGGGGAAGAGGTCGAACGCGCGCAGCGACGTGAGCCCGTAGCCGTGCTCCGCGAGGTACGACACGTCGCGGGCGAGCGCGGCCGGGTCGCACGCGACGTAGACGACGCGCGAGGGCCGCCGGGCCGCCACGGCCTCGACGACGGCACGCCCGGCGCCGACGCGGGGCGGGTCGAGCACGACGACGTCCGCCCCGCTCCCGTCCTGCGCGAGCACCTGCTCGACCGGCCCGTGCCGCAGCTCGACCCGGTCGAGCCCGTGCGCGTTGCGCCGGGCGTCGCGCACGGCGCGCTCGTCGCCCTCGACGGCGAGGACCGTGCCGTCGTCGCCCACGGCTGCGGCGAGCGGTGACGTGAACAGCCCGGCCCCCGAGTAGAGGTCGAGCACCCGCGCCCCGCCGACGTCGCCGACCCCCTCCAGGACGGCCGCCGTCAGCGTCGCGGGTGCCTCCCGGTGGACCTGCCAGAACCCGTCGGCGGCGACCCGGTACGTGTGCTCCCGGTCGCCGAGCACGACCCGCTCGGTGACGCTGCGCCGCGCGTTGGGCCGGTGGTCGGGCCCCCCGCGCCAGGGCTCGCCGTCGACGAGCAGGACCGGCGCGGACCCGACGGGTGCGACGAGCTCGATCCGCGTGCCCGGGCGCCACGTGCGGGTGAAGACCTTCTCGTGCGCCGCGAGGTCGGCGACGTCCTCGCTCGCGAGCGGCATGGCGTCGAGCGGGAGGACGGTGTGCGAGCGGAAGCGGTGCATGCCGGCGCGGCCCCCGCCGTCGGCCACCAGGTCGACGCGCGTGCGGTACCCGAGGCCACCGCGATCGTCGTCGCCCGGCAGACCCTCGACCTCTACCTGAGGGTGAAGCTCGTCGAGATCGAGGCGTGCGAGCCGGCGCAGCTGCTCCGCCAGGACGTCGCGCTTCCACCGCCGCTGCGCACCCAGGGCGACGTGCGCGAGCTCACCGCCGCCCACGCCGCCCGGGCCCGCCTCGGGCCAGACGGACGGCACCCGGTCGGGCGACGCCTCGAGCACCTCGACCGCGTCGGCACGCCAGAACTTGGCCGCGTCGCCGCCCTCGGTGACGCGGGCGCGCACACGCTCCCCCGGCAGCGCGTGCCGCACGAAGACGACCCGGCCCTCGTGGCGGGCCACGCAGTGGCCGCCGTGCGCGACGGGACCGACCTCGAGCTCGACCTCGACCTCAGGTCGAGGGAGCGTGCGCGGCGACTGCCGGTTCTGGCGCCCCTGGCGTCGGCCACCGCGTCGCGGCGCGCGCTCGGGACGTCCCACGGCGGGGTCGGACGGACGGTCGGAGGGCACGGCGGGACCACGCGAGGAGGACGGCATGCCCCCAGTATCCCGGACGCTCCCCCGTCCGCGTCCCGAGCGCGGTCGCCCGTCCCGGTCCGGGCGCACGACGGCCCGGCCCCGAGTCGGGGCCGGGCCGTCCGCGCACGCCGTGCCGGCGGGATCAGTAGCCCGTGAAGCGCTGGCGGAAGCCCTCGCCCTCGAGCCCCGTCTGCCCCTCCGTCGAGGAGAGCTGCCACGGCACCGACGCCACGACGACGCCCGGCGTGAAGAGGAGGCGGCCCTTGAGGCGCAGCGCGCTCTGGTTGTGCAGCAGCTGCTCCCACCAGTGCCCGACGACGTACTCCGGGATGTACACGACCACCAGGTCGCGCGGGGACTCACGACGCACGGACCGCACGTACGACAGCACGGGCCGCGTGATCTCGCGGAACGGCGAGTCCAGCACGCGCAGCGGCACCGGGAGGTCGAGCGCCTCCCACTGCCGCATCAGGTCCTCCACGTCCTCGGCGTCCACGCCGACGGTGACGGCCTCCAGGACCGACGGCCGCGAGGCCCGCGCGTACGCGAGCGCGCGCATCGTCGGGCGGTGGATCTTCGAGACGAGCACGATCGCGTGCACGCGGCTCGGCAGCGCGCGGGCGGCTGCGGCGTCGTCGCCGAGCGCGAGCTCGTCGCGCACCGTGTCGTAGTGCTTGCGGATCGACTTCATGAGCACGAAGACGATCGCCATCGCCAGGATCGCGATCCACGCGCCGTGCGTGAACTTCGTGAGGAGCACGATGACGAGCACCGTGCCGGTCATGCCGAGGCCCACGGTGTTCACGACGCGCGAGCGGCGCATGCGGGACCGCTCGCGCGGCTGGTGCTCGGTGCGCAGCGCGCGGGTCCAGTGCCGCACCATGCCCAGCTGGGACAGCGTGAAGGAGACGAACACGCCCACGATGTAGAGCTGGATCAGGCGCGTCACCTCGGCGTCGAAGGCCCAGATGAGCACGATCGCCGCGACCGCGAGCGTGATGATCCCGTTCGAGAACGCGAGGCGGTCGCCGCGCGTGTGGAGCTGACGCGGGAGGTAGCCGTCCTTGGCGAGGATCGAGCCGAGCACCGGGAACCCGTTGAACGCGGTGTTGGCCGCCAGCACGAGGATGAGTCCTGTCACGGCCGACACGACGTAGAACAGGATCGGGGCGCCGCTGAACACCGTCTCCGCGAGCTGCCCGATCACGGGGTGCTGCACGTAGTCGACCGGGAGCGGCTCGCCGTCGAGCGAGAGCTGCGCGTGCGGGTCCTCCGCGTAGTGCACGCCCGTCGCGCGGGCGAGGAAGAGGATCGAGAGCATCATCGCCGCCGAGATGCCGCCCAGCAGGGCGAGCGTCGTGGCGGCGTTGCGCGACTTGGGCTTGCGGAACGCGGGGACGCCGTTGCTGATGGCCTCGACGCCCGTGAGGGCGGCGCACCCGGACGCGAACGCACGCGCCACGAGGAAGGCGCCCGCGATGCCCATGAGCCCCTGGTCGAACCCGCTCTCCGCGGTGAGCTCGAACTCCGCGCTCTCGGCCGGGCCGAGGTTGCCGGTGACGTACTGGAAGAAGCCGACGACCGCCGTCGTGCCGATCGCGAGCATGAAGAGGTAGACGGGGATCGCGAAGAAGGTGCCGGACTCCTTCACCCCGCGCAGGTTGACGAGCGTGAGCACCACGACGAGCCCGATCGCGAACGCCGCCTCGTGGTCCCGCAGCGCGGGGATCGCGCTCGCGGCGTACTGCGCGCCCGAGGAGATCGAGACCGCGACCGTGAGCACGTAGTCGACCATGAGGGCCGACGCGACGCCGACGCCCGCCGTGGGGCCGAGGTTGACCGTCGCGACCTCGTAGTCGCCGCCGCCCGACGGGTACGCGCGCACGTTCTGGCGGTAGGACGCGACGACCGTCAGCAGCACGACCACGACCGCGAGGCCGACCCACGGCGAGATCATCGTCGCGCTGAGACCGGCGAGGGCGAGCGTCAGGAGGATCTCGTCCGGGGCGTACGCGACGGACGAGAGCGCGTCGGACGCGAAGACGGGCAGCGCGACGCGCTTGGGGAGCAGCGTGTGCCCCAGGTGCTCGGAACGGACAGGCCGCCCGAGCAGCAGCCGCTTCGCGGCATCAGCGATCTCCGACACGAGGACACATGCTATGCCCGACGGCGCCCGGTCGCGCTGGTGCGCGCCCACGGGCTCCGCGGGCGGTAGCGTTCGGTGCGTGCACTTCGTGATCATGGGCTGCGGGCGCGTCGGTGCGACGCTCGCCCAGTCCCTCGAGTCGAGCGGCCACTCGGTCGCCGTCGTCGACCAGAACCCCGACGCGTTCCGGCGCCTGCCCGCGGAGTTCACGGGCAAGAAGGTGACCGGCGTCGGGTTCGACCGCGACACGCTCGTGCAGGCCGGCATCGAGGACGCCTACGCGTTCGCCGCCGTCTCGGACGGCGACAACTCGAACATCCTGTCCGCGCGCGTGGTCCGCGAGACGTTCGGCGTCGAGAAGGTCGTCGCCCGCATCTACGACCCGCAGCGCGCCGAGATCTACCAGCGGCTCGGCATCCCGACCGTGGCGACCGTGCGCTGGACCTCGGACCAGGTGCTGCGCCGCATGCTCCCGTTCGGTGCGACCGACGAGTACCGCGACCCGTCCGGGCGCGTGCGGCTCGCCCAGGTCGACTTCCACCCCGGCTGGATCGGCCGCACCGTCCGCGCCATCGAGGACGCGACCGAGGCGCGCGTCGCGTTCGTCAGCCGCTTCGGCGACGGCGTCCTCGTCACCGACCGCACCGTCCTGCAGGAGAACGACGTGCTGCACGTGCTCATGGACGACGAGCGGGCCGCCGTCGTCGAACGCCGGCTCACCCACGCACCGAAGGTCGAGGCCGAGTGATGCGCGTCGTCATCGCCGGAGCGGGCTCCGTCGGCCGCTCGATCGCCCGCGAGCTCCTCAGCCACGACCACGAGGTCATGCTCGTCGACAAGCAGCCCGCGGCGATGCGCGTGGCGCAGGTCGCGGAGGCCGACTGGCTCCTCGCCGACGCGTGCGAGCTGTCGTCGCTCGCCGAGGCGAAGGTCGACGAGTGCGACGTCATCGTGGCCGCGACGGGCGACGACAAGGTGAACCTCGTCGTGTCGCTCCTCGCCAAGACCGAGTTCGGCGTGCCGCGCACGGTCGCGCGCGTCAACAACCCGAAGAACGAGTGGATGTTCGACGAGTCGTGGGGCGTCGACGTCGCGGTGTCCACACCGCGCATCATGACGGCGATGGTCGAGGAGGCCGTCGCCGTGGGCGACCTCGTGCGCATCTTCACGTTCCACCAGTCGGGCGCCGACATCCTCGAGGTGACGCTGCCGCCGTCGTCGCCGCTCCTCGGTCACCGGGTCGGCGAGGTGCGCTGGCCGGCGGACACCGTGCTCGCCGCGATCGTGCGCGGCACGCGCCCGATCGCGCCGAGCGCCGACGACACGCTCGAGGTCGGGGACGAGCTCCTGCTCGTCACGGGGAACGAGGCGGACGAGGGCGCGCTGGCCCGGCTGCTCGCCGGGGAGGCCGAGGACGGCCCGACGGCGCCGGACGCGCCCGTCGAGCCTCCCGAGCTCGGCGGCGACCTGCTCTGAGGGCGCGCCGCGCGCGCCCCGCGGCTATGCCGCGGGCCGCGGACCGGCGGTCGCCGGGCGGCGCACCAGGATCCACGTGAGCCACAGCACGAGGGCCCACAGCGGGATCCCCATGACGAGGCGCGCGGTACCGAGCCAGCCGACGTCGCCGTCGAGGTACAGCGGCACCTGGACCGCGAGACGCGCCCCGAAGAGCCCGATCCACAGCCACGTCGCGGCGGTGTAGCGGCGCACGAGCGCGCGGTCCGACCGCCACGCCCGCGCCCAGCGCGCGAACGCGCCGGGCTCTCCCGCGCCCCCGGCGGCCCGCTCGGCGGGCTGCTCCGCGGGAGCGTCCGCGCTCGCGCGCGGGTCACCGTCGGCCGCGGCCGCGCCGCCCGACGCCGTCCCCACGCCGAAGCCGCTGCGGAAGCCCTCGACGACGAGCCCGACGAGCGGCCAGCGGACCACGACGGACACGAGGAGCGCGACGAGGTACGCGGCGTTGGTCCACAGGCCCCACGCGAAGTAGTCCTGCGCCTCCCCCGAGCGCCACGCCCACAGGACGCCGATGCCCACGCCCAGGAGACCGCCGAACGCCTGCGTCACGGGCGTGCGCTGGACGAGGCGCGCCGCGACGGCCACGAGGGCCGCCGCCACGGACGTCACGAGCGCCCAGCGCAGGTTCGTCGTCGCGACGTAGACGACGACGAACACCAGCCCCGGCGCGACGGACTCCACGAGCCCGCGCACGCCGCCGATCGCGTCGGCCACCGAGAAGTCCTCGCCCGCGAGCGCGCGCACGCCGCGAGCGCGGCCGTCCTCGGGCGCCGCGACGTCGTCGACCACCGTCTCCACCACCTCGGCGTCGTGCGCCACGGGAGCGCGCTCCGGGTCGGGGCGCCCGCCCGCGGGGCCGCCGGTCGCGTCGCTGCTGCTCGTCATGTCGTGGCGTCCTCGGGGGCTCGGGTGGGCGGCGCCGGCGGGAGGGCCGGCGCGGCCGGGTCGGGTGCGCAGGATCGTACGGCACGGCCGTGCACGACGGCCGCGCGGTCACTCCCCCGGCTTGGCCAGCAGCTCGTAGCGCGGGTTGAAGATGGTGCGGCGACCGTCGACGTCGCACACGAGGCCCTCGACGAGCGCACGGCGCCCGGGCTCGATGCCCGCGATCCGGCGGCGCCCGAGCCAGACGAGGTCGACGACCCCGGACCCGTCGAAGAGCTCGACCTCGACGGTCGGCACGCCCTCGCGCGGGCGGAGCACGACGGACCGCAGGACGCCGGAGATCTTCGCGCGGCGGCGGTTGGGCAGCTCGGCCACGGCACGGCAGCCCTTCTGCCGGGCCGCCTCGGTGCGCTCCTCGTCGGCCGCGAGCTCCTCCTGGGAGGCGAGCGCGGTGCGCCAGGCGTCACGCAGGGTGGGGACCATGTCAGCGGATCTCCGTGATCTCCGGCCCACGGGTCAGCGGGTCGAACGACGGCGTCTCGGGGGCGCCGGCCGGGGTCGGGGCCGGGGCGGCGTCGGGGCCCTTGCCCGGCAGGTGCAGGGTGAGCAGGTCGCGCGGCGGGCGCGGGTTCTGGTCGCGCACGACGACGATGTTGGCGAACACCGACTCCAGCAGGCGCGCCTCGGCCGGGTCGACCGCCGCCTTGCCCGTGAGCACGCCGCGCAGGAACCAGCGCGGGCCGTCGACCCCCACGAAGCGCGCGGGCCGGACGCCCGGGCGGCCGTCCGGCGTCTGCGCGGGGATGCGCGCGAGCAGCTCGCGCCCGAACGGGCCGGGCAGGTCGTCGACCGTGCCGCCCTGCTTGGTGACGGACGCCGCGATCTCGCCGCGGATCTCGTCCCAGATGCCCTCGGTGCGTGGTGCGGCGAACGCCTGCACCTGGAGCCCGGAGCCGCCGACCGCGCACGCCACGCCCGTGATGCGCTGCGTCTTCTTGTCGACCTCCATGCGCAGCTCCATGCCCGGCACGCCGGGGAGCCACACCGCGCCGAGGTCGAGGCGCGGGCCGCGCTCGGGCACCTGGGAGGAGTCGTAGGGGCCGCGCGCGGGGGCCTCGGCGGCCGCCTCCGGGGCGGGCGCGCCGTCGCCGGCCTGCTCGGACGTCGTGCCCGACGGCTCGGACGACTCGGCCGGCTCGGACGACCTGGAGCGACGGAACAGACCCACGGACGAACTCCTTCACCTGCCCGGCACTCGGCCGGGTCTCCTCACGGGACGCTCGTCCCGCACTGATTCCACACTAGCCCGCGCAGCGGCGGTCGGGGTGCGCCGGTCAGGGTGCGGGCGTCCACCCGCCGCTCGACCCGAACCCGCCCTCGCCGCGGTGCGACCCGGGCAGGCGCTCGGCCTGCACGAACCGCGCCCGCTCGACCTTCTGGACGACGAGCTGGGCGACCCGGTCCCCGCGCCGCAGGACGACGGGCTCGCGCACGTCGGTGTTGAGCAGCGTCACCTTGATCTCGCCGCGGTACCCGGCGTCCACGGTCCCCGGCGCGTTGACGACCGTGAGCCCGTGCTTCGCCGCGAGACCCGAGCGCGGGTGCACGAACGCCGCGTAGCCGTCGGGCAGCGCGATCGACACGCCCGTCGGGACCACGGCCCGCTCCCCCGGCGCCAGCTCGACGTCGACGGTCGTCACGAGGTCCGCGCCCGCGTCGCCCGGGTGGGCGTAGGCGGGCAGGGGGACGTCGTCGAGGAGCGTGATGAGGACGTCGACGTCGCCGGTCGAGGGCTGCTGGTGGTTCGGCACCCGCAGAGCCTAGTGCGCGCGGAGCGCCGCGAGCACGTCGGCCACGGTACGAGGTGCTGGGATGATGGACCCATGACCGACGCCGCCGACCGCAGCACCCCGTCCCCGACCCGCGGACCCGCCGGGACCTCCGGCGCCGCGAGCACGGCCTCGTACCGCGAGCGCCTCGTCCCGGGCGTGGGCGGCTGGGCCGCGGCGCTCGGCTTCGCCCTCGTCCTCGGGATCGCCCTGTGGCCGGCGAGCCACGCCATCGCGCTCGGCGTCGGCGGCCTGGCCGCCGTCGCGGGCGTCGTCGCGCTGTGGTGGACGTCGCCGGTCGTCGAGGTCGCCGACGGCGAGCTCCGGGCGGGGCGGGCCCACGTCCCGGCGTCCCTGCTCGGCCAGGTGACGACCCTCGACGCCGACGCGATGCGCGTCCAGCTCGGCCCCCGCCTCGACGCGCGCGCGTACGTGTGCCTGCGCGCCTGGGCGCGCACCGGGGTCCACGTGGTGCTCGAGGACCCGCAGGACCCGACGCCGTACTGGCTCGTCTCGACCCGGCACCCGCAGAACCTGGCCGACGCGGTCCGCGCCGCGCACGCCGCCTGAGCGCAGGCCCCGCGAACGCCGACGGCCGCCGCCCGGGGGGGGGGGGGCGGCGGCCGTCGGCCGTGGTGCGCGGCGGGTCAGGCAGCGCACTCCGAGCAGATCTGCTGGCCGTTCTTCTCGTAGGCGAGCTGGCTGCGGTGGTGCACGAGGAAACAGCTCGCGCACGTGAACTCGTCCGCCTGACGAGGAAGGACCCGGACGGAGAGCTCCTCGCCGGACAGGTCGGCACCGGGCAGCTCGAAGCCTTCGGCCGCCTCGGTCTCGTCCTCGTCAACGACGCCCGAGCTCTTGTCGGAGCGACGAGCCTGGAGCTCCTGGAGCGAGTCCTCGCTGAGCTCCTCTTCACTCTTGCGGGGGGCGTCGTAGTCTGTTGCCATCTGTGGGGTCACTCTCCGGAATATCGTCGATCGCGACTGTGCGCGTCCGGACCACCGGCGACGGCCGGTCGTGCCGGGCGGCACGGGTGCGGGGTGCGGGGGCACCCCGTGACGTGACGTGCCCCGAGGGGGTTCGTGGCACTGCACGCTCATCAATGCGCGGCGCACCGGAATTGTTCCCGGTGGGCCCCCGGATTCTGCACCATTTCCCTGAGGGATGCACCCTGTGTCGCGGCACGCGACCGGGTGTCGTTGGTCACGGGTGCGCGGTGCCGCCTCAGGAGTCGGAGTCGGCGCCCGCGTCCTCGAGGATCCGGACCAGGCGCGCGACCGCCTCGGGCGGTCCCGCGACCGTCATCTCGCGGTCCGCGGCCCGGCCCCGCAGGCCCGTCACGCGCGCCCCGGCCTCGTGCGCGACGAGCGCTCCCGCGGCCATGTCCCACGGGTTGAGGCCGCGCTCGTAGTAGAGGTCGAGCTCGCCCGTGGCGACGAGGCACAGGTCGATCGCAGCCGAGCCGAGCCGACGGATGTCGCGGACCTGCGGCAGCACGTCGAGCAGCACGCGGGCCTGCGCGCGACGGCGGTCGGCGTCGTACCCGAAGCCGGTGCCGACGAGGCACTGGCCGAGGTCGGTCTCGGCGTTGACGTGCACGGGGCGGCCGTCGAGCGTCGCGCCGGCGCCCAGCCCCGCCGTCCACGTGCGGTCGTCGACGACCGAGTGCACCGCCCCGGCGAGCACGGTCCACTCCAGCGGGTCGGGCGGACCGACCACCGCGGCGACCGACACCGCGTACGACGCGACGCCGTATAGGTAGTTCACGGTCCCGTCGACGGGGTCGATCACCCAGGTGACTCCGGACGTCCCGGCCGAGGCGCCCTCCTCCTCGCCGAGGATCGCGTCGTCGGGGCGGGCGGCCGCGATGCCGCGGCGCAGCAGCGCCTCGGAGTCGGCATCCATCCGCGTCACGACGTCGGTCGCGGTCGACTTCGTCGCGGCCACCTCGACGCGGTCGGGGCGGCCGGAGCGGACCAGCTCGCCGGCCTCGCGCGCGAGGCGCTCGGCCAGGTCGCGCAGGTCGGCCACGGTGACGTCGTCGGGCTGCCGGGGGTCGTCGATGAAGAGGCGCACGGCTCACATCCTGCCCGACCCGCGGCGTGCCCGGCGACCCTCCCACGGGCCGGGCGCGGACCAGCCGAGGCGGAGCGAGACGAGGCGGAAGCCGAACACGAGCGCGAGCACCGCCGCCTGCGAGAACGGGCCGAGCATGCCCGCCTCGGCGAGCGCCGCCGTGAGCGCGGCGCCCGCGAGCGCCGGGATGGCGTACAGCTGCTTGTCCTGGAACAGCAGCGGCACCTCGTTGGTCAGCAGGTCCCGCAGGATGCCGCCCCCCACCCCGGTCAGCACCCCGGCGAAGACCGCCGCGAGCGGGCCGACGCCGTACTCGAGCGCCTTCATGGTGCCGGACAGCACGAAGAGGGCGAGGGCGCCGGCGTCGAGCACGATGATGCTGCGCCGCAGCTGCTCGAGCCGCGGGTGCCAGAAGAACGTGACGACGCCGGCGAGGGCTGCGACCGCCACGAGCCGCCAGTCGGAGATCCCGACGGGCGGGATCGCCCCGATGAGGACGTCGCGCAGGAGCCCGCCGCCCAGGCCGGCGGCCCAGGCGAGCACGAGGACGCCGACGAGGTCGAACCGCTTGCGCACCGCGGCGAGCCCGCCGGAGAGCGCCGCGAAGAACACGCCGGCGAGCTCGAGGGCGTCGCCGGGGACGAGGTCGAGGATCACCTCCGCATCATCCCAGCCGCGGCCCGCTGGGGCCGGGCCGGGGCCGGGTGGGACCGGTGCGAATGGGCGGCGCACCGCGCGTGCTGCGCGGCTCGGGGATGGGACGATGGCACCCTCGAGGGAGCGGTGGCGCGGGTGTCGCGGTCCACGGCGCACGGCGGTCCGGCACGCGGCCGGGCCCCGGGCGACCGGGACGGCACCACGAGCGGCACACGGGCGGCACACGAGCAGCACACGAGCAGCACCGCGAGCGCCACCGGGCGCGGCGACACGGGAGGGTCCATGGACGAGCTGGAGCTGGTGAGACTGCACGAGGACGGGGAGCACCTCGTCCTGCGCGCGACGGGTGGCGCGCAGTTCGTGCTGCCCATCACCGAGGCGCTGCGCGCGGCCGTACGGCGCGACCGCCCGCACCTGGAGCACCTGCGCGCGGAGGGCGAGCGCAACCTCGCCCCGCGGGAGATCCAGGCCCGCCTGCGCGCCGGGGACTCCGTGGAGGCGGTCGCCGAGGCCGCGGGGCTCGGCGTCGAGCACGTGCGCCGGTTCGCCGGTCCGGTCGTCGCCGAGCAGGAGTACGTCGTCGAGCGCGTGCGCGGGCTGCGCCCGGGGCACGACGAGGACTCCCCGACGGTGGGCGAGCTCGTCGCGCAGCGGCTCGCCGCGCGCGACGTCGACCCCGCCGCGGTCGCGTGGAGCGCCGCGCGCGAGCACGGCTCGCCGTGGGTCGTGACGGCGACGTTCGAGGCCGGGACCGGGGAGCGCACCGCCCGCTGGACCTACGACCCGGCGACGCGCGCGCTGCAGGCGCTCGACGACGAGGCGCGCTGGCTCTCCGGGACGGACGCCCCGCGCGACCCGGCCCCCGGGGACGTCGCGGTGTTCGACGTGGACGCGACCGCGCGCAGCGCCCGCGGACTGCGGTCCGCGCCGCCCGCCGACGACGGGACGGCCGAGCTGCTCGACGACCTGAGCCAGCGGCGCGGCGTGCGCCCGCGCAAGGACCCGACGCCCGCGGGCGACACCGTGGGGCAGGAGCCGTTCGAGGGATTCGGGCCGCTCGCCCCGGGGAGCCGTGCGCAGGACGAGCCCGAGGGCGGCTTCTCCGGCGGTCTGCCCGCGGGTGCGACCGTGGTGCACCTGCCGACGATCCGACCCCAGCAGAGCCCCGTCGTCGCCGACGCGTCCGCGGACGGTCACGACGAGCCCGCGCGCCCGGAGACCGACGCGCCCGGGCAGGCGGGCACGGCCGACGACGGGCCCTCGCCGGCCGACGCCGACGGCTCCGCGAGCGTCGCGCGGCCCCAGGCCGCGCGCGAGGCCCGCAAGGGGAAGAACCGGTCGCGCGCGAAGGTCCCGAGCTGGGACGAGATCGTCTTCGGGGCCCGCCCCGAGTGACGACCGCGTCGCGTCAGCGCGGCAGGTCGAGCGGCAGCCCGTCCTCCGTCGCGTGCCGGCGCGCGACCGCCGTCGTCATGCGCCGCATGTGGTGGCGGCGGCACAGCACCTCGTAGCCGATCTCCCCCGAGCCGGCCCGGACGTCCCCGACGACGACCTGGTCGCCCTCCACCACCATGCGTCCGTCCACCGTGCGCGCGTTGTGCGTGGCGCGCCGACCGCACCAGCACAGCGACTCGACCTGCAGGACCTCGACACGGTCCGCGAGCTCGATGAGGCGCGCGGACCCCGGGAACAGGCGCGTGCGGAAGTCGGCCGTGATGCCGAACGCGAAGACGTCGATCTCCGTCTCGTCGACGAGGCGCGCGAGCTGCTCGACCTGCGCCGGGGAGTAGAACTGCGCCTCGTCGCACACGAGGTAGTCCACGGGCTCCGGCTCGGCGGTGACGAGCGACCAGAAGTCGGTGTGGTCGTGGACCTCGCGCGCGACGACCTCGAGACCGAGGCGCGAGGAGAGCCGGTCGGTCCCGGCGCGGTCGTCGCGCGAGAAGATCAGCCCGCGCCGGCCCCGCGCGGCATGGTTGTGGTCGAGCTGGAGCGCCAGGGTGGACTTGCCGCAGTCCATGGTCCCGGAGAAGAAGACGAGCTCTGCCATCGGCGGTCCTCCGCGAGGTCGGTCGGTGCGGTCGCGCCGGTGGCTCCGGGACGACGGGGCGCGGTCGGGTCAGGTGGCCGCGACGAGCAGCGGCACGCGCATCTCGCGCTCGGTGAGCGAGCCGTGCACGCCCAGGAGCGTGAGCGACGCGGGCGTCTGGGTGCGCGAGTCGACGACGGTCGCCCGCCCTCGCAGCGCGACCATGACGTCGCCGGCGGCGGCGACGGCCTCGGGGCGGGGGGCGGGCCCGAGGAAGCCCCGCGCCAGCACCTCCTCCCGCTCCAGCACGAGCGCGTCGTCGCCCAGGACGTCGCGCCAGCGCGCGGCGACGGCCGCCGACTGGCCGGGCTCGGTGTACACGTGGACGGCGCGCGGCTCGCCGCCGACGAGCTCGACGCCGCGTGAGAGCGCGGGGTCGGTCGCGACGTCGCGGCGCAGCGCCGGGTCGACGTCGACCATGCCGTGGTCCGCGGTGACGAGGACGAGGGTGCCCCGCGGCACGGACCGCACGAGGCGCGCGAGCTCGCGGTCGAGCGCCTCGAGCTCGTCGCCCCACTGCCACGACGTGCTGCCGTGGTGGTGGCCCGCCTTGTCCACCTCGCCCCAGTAGACGTAGACGAGCCCGGGCCGGGACAGCGCGCGGACGGCCGCGTCGACACGCCCCGACAGCGGCTCGGCAGACGCGTACGTGCCACCGCGCAGCGCGGCGACCGTCATGCCCGACCCGGCGAACCGGGCCGGGCCGGTCGACGTCACCGCCACACCCGCCCCGGCCAGGCGCGCGAGCACCGGCTCCTCGCGCTGGAGCTCGGCGGGCGCGGGAGCGCCCTCCCACGACACCATGTTGGCGAGGCCGCGCGTCACCGGGTTGCGCTGCGTGTACCCGAGCATGCCCGTGCGGCCCGGCGCGGTGCCCGTGCCGAACGCGCCGATCGCGGCGGCGGTCGTGCTGGGGAACGTCGAGGTGAGGGGCCGCGCGTCGGGCAGGAGCGAGCGCAGGAACGGCGCGTGACCCGCGCGCTCGGCGAGGTTGAGGTGGCCGAGACCGTCGACGAGCACGACGCACACGCGCTCGGCGCGCGGGAGGTCGAGGGCGCTGCGCGCGGCCCCGCTCGCGAGCCCCGTGGCCGTCGTCAGGCTCACGCCCAGCGCGCCCGCGGCGGCGGGCAGGACCGCCGCGAGGCCGCCCGTCCCGTACTCGGGCGCGAGCAGACCAGGAGGGAGCGCCGGGGCGGCGACCGGGGCCGGCGCGTCCGCGGGTGCCTCGCTCACCGGGCGCTGTGCCGCGTCGTCGAGCGCGACAGGGCCCGCGCGAAGTCCACCGCGGCCCGCACGGCGTCCCGGCCCTCCGCCTCGGCGCTCACCCGGACGACGACGTCGTCAGGCGTGATCTGGCCGGTGAGCCCGTGGTCGGCATCGCACGCGGGGTCGGGGCAGCCGGCGGGCTCGAGGTCGACGCGCGAGACCGCGCCCCAGCCGAGCGCGAGCGTGACCTCGAGGGGCGCGGTGCCCGCACGGTGCTCGTGCGGCTCCGCCACGACGTGCGTGAGCGAGACCGACCGCACCTCGGACAGGGGCACCGCCTCGGTCGTGGCGGCGGCGGAGGCCGACGGGTTCTCGCTGTCCGCCGGGTGGTCGTCGACGTGCGCCGTGACGAGCCGCGTGGGGGTGAGGACGAGCACGGTGAGGTGGCGGCGCACCTCGGTCGCGTCGAACGTCGTCTCGGGGAGCACGAGGTGCGAGACGATCTCCTCCCCCGCGACCGCGAGGTCGAGGACGTCCGCGACGAGCTCCGGGTAGTAGCCGGCGCGGTGGAGCTGGGTCGTCAGGTCGGTCCAGGCGTTGGAGGTAGCAGAGGGCACCCGCGCATTGTCCCATCCGGCGCCGGGCCGGGGCCACCCGCCGTCGGGTCCTGGGCGGGCAGGGATCGGCCCGTCAGCCCGGCAGGGCCCGCCGGAGCGCGTCGGCGCGCTGCGCGTCGGCGAGCGTGACGCGCGCGCTGAGGACCGCGGCCCCGTGCTCCGAGACGACGACGGGGTACAGCTCGAGGCTGCGGACCTCGGGCAGGTCGTCCGCGAGCACGGACACGCGCGCCAGGACGTCCTCGAGCGCGGCCGTCGCGACCACGTGCGTGCCCATGTAGCCGAAGAGGCGCGGCGCGGCGCGCACCGAGCGGACCATGGCCGCGACGTCGACGTCGGTCAGGGGCGGCACGCCGTAGGCGACGTCGCCGAGGAGGTCGACGGCGTCGCCCGCGAGCCCGAACGAGACGACGGGCCCGAAGAGCTGGTCCTCGGTCGAGCGGACCACGCACGCGACGCCCGCGTCGGCCATCGCCTGGACCTCGAACGGCTCGTCCGCGGCGCCCGGCAGCACCGCCGCGAGCGCCTCGCGCATCTGCGCGAAGTCCGTGCGCAGCTCGGTCTCGTCCGCGATGTCCAGCCGCACGCCCCCGAGGTCGGCGCGGTGCCGCAGGCCTGCCGCGGTGCTCTTCAGCGCCACGGGCCAGCCGACCTCGCGCGCGGCCTCGACCGCCTCGTCGGCGCTGCGCACCCGGCGCGCGGGCCAGACCCGCACGCCGTAGCACGCGAGCAGCTCCGCCGTCGTCGTCGGGTCGAGGTCGACGGCGTCCTGGCCGGCGAGCGCGCCCTCGACGAGCGCGCGCGCCCGCACCGGGTCGACGCCGGCCGGGCGCACGGGCGTGCCGTGGTCGGCCTCGCGCCAGCGCGCGTAGCGCACGACGGCGCCGAGCGCGGCGACGGCGTCCTCCGGCGTCGAGTAGGCGGGGACGCGCACGAGGGCGTCCCCGGTCCCGGCCTCCGCCGCGGGGGCGGGCGCCGAGAGCTCGTCGGTGAGGCCGTGCAGGCCGAGCATGCTCGCCACGGTCGTGCGGCCCGTGCGCGCGGCCGCGTCCGCGACGGCGCGCGAGACGTCGGTGCGCCGGGGCCCGACGACGGGGACCTGCACCACCACGACGACGTCGCACGCGTCGGGCGCGTAGAGCGCGTCGACCGTGGCGGCGAGCTCGTCCGCGGACGCGTCCTCGGGCAGGAAGTCCGAGCGCGCGACGACGAGGCCCGCCGACGCGGACGCCTCGGCGACGAGCGCGGCGAGCGACGCGGAGCTCGCGAGGATGCCGACGCGACGCCCGGCGGGGAGCGGCTGGTGCGCGAGGAGCTGGGCGATGTCGATCATGTGGTGCGTGTTCTCGGCACGGATGACGCCGGACTGCCGGAGCATCTCCTCGAGCGTCCGCCGCGGCGCGCGCGTCGAGCGGACCGCGTGCCCCGGCGGCACGACGTGCCCCGAGCGCCCGGCCGTGACCACGACGACGGGCTTGACCGACGCGAGGCGGCGCGCGATCCGCGAGAACTTGCGCGGGTTGCCGATGGACTCGAGGTAGAGGCACACGACCTGGGTCGCGGCGTCGTCCTGCCAGTACTGCATGAGGTCGTTGCCGGAGACGTCCGCGCGGTGCCCGGCGGACAGGAACGACGACACGCCCAGGCCACGCCGCGCCGTCGTCGCGAGGAGGGTCACGGCCATGGGCGCGGACTGGCTGAACAGGCCCACCACGCCGGGGGCCGGCAGGTCGTGGGCGAGGGTCGCGGCGAGCGCCGGACGGTCGGGTGCGTCGCCCGTGCGCAGCAGCCCGTAGCTCGCGGGCCCGACGACGCGCAGGCCCGCCGTGTGCGCGACGCGCAGGAGCTCGCGCTGCAGCGCGAGCCCGTCCGGCCCGGTCTCGGCGAAGCCGGCCGACAGCACGACGACGCCTCGCACCTCGAGGCGCGCGAGCCGGCGGACCGCGTCGATCGCCGCGGGCGGCGGCAGCGCGACGACGGCGAGGTCGACGGGGCCGGGCACGTCGGCGAGGGATGCGTGCGACCGCCCCTCCCCCGGCGCGCGCGCGGCACCCACGACGTGGACCGTCACGGCGCTGCGGTCGAGCGCGGCGAGCGCGCGCTGCGCCAGCAGGCGGTCGAGGGCCTCGCCGTCGTGCTCCGCGCCCGCGTCGAGCGGGGCGTCGGGACCGACGAGCACGACGCTCGTGGCGCCCAGCAGCCCCTGCATGCTCCGGGCCTCCGCGCGGTGCTCGCGGTCCGCCATGACGGCCCGGGACCGTTCCGTGGGGTCGAGGTCGACGCTGACCTGGACGAAGCCGTCGTCCATCTGCTGGCGCACGTCGTACCCGGCCTCGCGGAACACGGCGAGCATCTTGCCGTTCTGCGGCAGCACCTCGGCGGTGAAGCGGCGCACGCCACGCTCGCGCGCCGCCGCGGCGACGTGCTCCAGCAGCACGGAGCCCAGGCCCCGCCCCTGCGCGGAGTCGGCGATGTTGAAGGCGACCTCCGCCTCGGCCGGTCCGGTGCGGTCGAACCGCGCGACGCCGATGATGTCCTCGCCGCCGTCCCCGGGGGCGCTGTCGCGCGGTCGCACGGCGACGAGCGCGACGCGGTCCACGTGGTCGACGCGCGTGAAGCGCTCGAGGTCGCGCTCGGACAGCCGCTCCATGGGCGCGAAGAACCGCAGGTACGTGGAGCGCTCGGACTGGCCGACGTGGAAGCGCTGGAGCGCGTCGGCGTCCTCGGGGCGGATGGGCCGCACGTGGGTGGTGGTCCCGTCGCGCAGCACGACGTCGGCCTCCCACTCCACCGGGTACCGGTCCGGGCCCCGCCCCGGCGCGCCGTCGTTCACGCCCCCAGGCTATGCGGTCGCGCGCGCGGTGCGCCTGCGCCACCCCGGCCCGAGGCGGGAGGACAATGGTCCCGGCAGGCGTCGCGGGACGGAACCCCGCACCGCGCCGCGGCAGGCGCCGTGGCACCGCGTGTCGGACCCGTGGCGTACCCTCGCGTGCGGCACGCAACCGCAGCACCCCGGCCGGCACAGCGCCGGCCACGACGGCACAGACCCCGCGCCACCGCGGCGCACCGAACGGCAGGAGCCCGCAGGCCCATGGCGCGCAAGTCCTCGACCCCCTCGATCGACCCGGCCGAGGTGAACGAGAAGATCGTCGACGTCGACGTCCAGGCGGAGATGGAGACGTCGTTCCTCGAGTACGCCTACTCCGTCATCTACTCGCGCGCCCTGCCCGACGCGCGGGACGGCCTCAAGCCCGTCCAGCGCCGCATCCTCTACATGATGGCCGACATGGGGCTGCGCCCCGACCGCGCCCACGTGAAGTCGGCGCGCGTCGTCGGCGAGGTCATGGGCAAGCTGCACCCGCACGGCGACGCCGCGATCTACGACGCGCTCGTGCGCCTCTCCCAGGACTTCTCGCTGCGGCTGCCGCTGGTCGACGGGCACGGCAACTTCGGCACGCTCGACGACGGCCCCGCCGCGTCCCGGTACACCGAGGCGCGCCTCGCGCCGCCGTCGCTCGCGATGACGGCCGGGCTCGACGAGGACGTCGTCGACTTCGTGCCGAACTACGACAACAAGCTCCAGCAGCCCGAGGTCCTGCCCGCGGCGATCCCCAACCTGCTCGTCAACGGCGCGTCGGGCATCGCGGTCGGCATGGCCACCAACATGGCGCCCCACAACCTCGTCGAGGTCGTCGCGGCGGCGCGCCACCTCGTCGCGCACCCGGACGCCGACCTCGAGTCGCTCATGCGGTTCGTGCCCGGCCCGGACCTGCCCACGGGCGGCAAGATCGTCGGCCTCGACGGCGTCCGGGACGCCTACCGCACGGGCCGCGGGACGTTCCGCACGCGCGCCACCGCGCGCGTCGAGAGCCTCACGCCGCGCCGCAAGGGCATCGTCATCACCGAGCTGCCCTACCTCGTCGGCCCGGAGAAGGTGATCGAGAAGATCGCCGAGGGCGTCAAGACGAAGAAGATCCAGGGGATCACGGCCGCGACCGACCTCACGGACCGCGAGCACGGGCTGCGCATCGTCGTCGAGGTGAAGACGGGCTTCAACCCCGAGGCGGTGCTCGAACAGCTCTACAAGTTCACGCCGCTCGAGGACTCGTTCGGCATGAACAACGTCGCGCTCGTCGACGGCCAGCCGCGCACGCTCGGCCTGCGGGAGATGCTGTCGGTGTGGGTCGACCACCGCATCGACGTGGTGCGCCGTCGTTCCGCGTACCGGCTGCGCAAGCGCTCCGAGCGGCTGCACCTCGTGGACGGCCTGCTCGTCGCGATCGTCGACATCGACGAGGTCATCCAGGTGATCCGGTCGTCCGACGACACGGCGACCGCCCGCGGCCGCCTGCAGACGGTGTTCGACCTGTCGGAGCCGCAGGCGGAGTACATCCTCGAGCTCCAGCTGCGCCGCCTCACCAAGTTCTCGCGCATCGAGCTCGAGAAGGAGCAGGAGACGCTGCGCCGCGAGATCGAGGAGCTCCAGGAGATCCTCGGCAGCGACGCGCGGCTGCGCGCCGTGGTGTCGGGCGAGATGGCGGACGTCGCCAAGACGTACGGCACCCCGCGCCGCACGATCCTGCTGGAGTCCGCGGGCGCGGCACCGACGACGACCTCGGCCGTCCCGCTCGAGGTCGCCGACACCACGTGCTGGGCGCTGTTCTCCGCGACCGGGCTGCTCGCCCGCACGAGCGACGAGACGGAGCCCGCGCGCTCGGGACCGCGCGCCGCGCACGACGTGCTGCGCGCCGCGGTCCGCACGACCGCGCGCGGCGAGGTCGGCCTCGTCACGAGCCGGGGCCGCATGCTGCGCGTCTCCGTGCTCGACCTGCCCGCGCTCCCGCCGACGGACAACGCGCCGAGCCTGTCCGGTGGCGTCCCGCTCAGCGAGGTCGTCGCGCTCGAGCCGGGCGAGGACGCGGTGACCATCGCGTCGCTCGACCCCGACGCTCCCCCGCTCGCGCTCGGCACCGCGCAGGGCGTCGTCAAGCGCGTCACCCCGGGCGACGTCCCGGGCAACCGCGACGAGTGGGAGGTCATGGGGCTCAAGGACGGCGACACCGTCGTGGGCGCGGCGCCCGCGACGGACGCCGACGAGCTCGTGTTCGTCTCCAGCGACGCGTCCCTGCTGCACTTCGACGCGTCCGCGGTCCGGCCGCAGGGCCGTCCGGCCGGTGGCATGGCCGGCATCCGGCTCGCCGACGGCCAGCGGGTCGCGTTCTTCGGCGTCGTCCCGGCCGACGTGCGCGACCTCGGCGTCGTCGTCACCGTCGCGGGGTCGTCCGACGCGCTCCCCGGGACCCAGACCGGCGCCGGCAAGGTGACGCCCTACGAGCTCTACCCCGGCAAGGGCCGCGGGACCGGCGGCGTCCGCGCGCACCGGTTCCTCAAGGGCGAGGACGCGCTCATCCTGGCATGGGTCGGCCAGGGGCCGGCGCGGGCCACGGGGTCGGGCGGGCAGTCGGTCGACCTGCCCCCGGTCGACCAGCGCCGCGACGGGTCGGGCACGCCCCTCGCGTCCCCCGTGACGGCCGTCGGGTAGCCCACGGCCCGCTCGGCCGGCCGTCGTCGTGCTCCGGGCGAAGGGCGGGGGCGAGCGCCCGCCCTTGCGAGTGCGCGGAATGGGGGCACGCTTGAGGTGTGGCCGAGAACGATGGGGGCGTCGTCCGCACGCCCTCGGACGTCGACGGGGCGGTCGGCCCCGTCGACTACCACGCCGTCTTCTCGGTCCTCTCGGCGCCCAAGGCGGTCCTCGCACCGGACCTCACGATCCTCGACGCGAACGAGTCCCTCCTGCGCACGATCGACGCGCCCGCGAGCGCCGTCGTCGGCCGCCACTACCTCGACATCTTCCCCGCCAACGGGCCGGACAGGAGCGCCGTCGACCGAATCGTGCTGTCGCTCGAGCGCGTCGCGCGGACGGGTCGTCTCGAGATGATCGGCCCGCACCGGTACGACCTGCGCGGGCCCGGCGGCGGGTGGGCCGAGCGCTGGTGGATCACGACGAACCTCCCCGTGCTCGACGCCGCGGGCCGGGTCACGGCCGTCGTCCACCGCGCGGAGGACGTGACGTCGGTCGTGCGGGCCGGCGGGGTCGCGATCCCGGGCGTGGGGCGCACGACCGGCCCCGCGGACGCCACCGCGCTCTCGGTCGTCGACCAGGCCCTGCTGCTCGGGTCGTCCGTCGACCGGTACGCGGACGTCATCACGCGCGAGCGCCGCGCGTCGCTCGCCCTCCAGGACTCGGTGCTCACGCCTCCCCCGCGCATCCCCGGCCTGACGATCGACGTGCGGTACCGCCCGGCGGTGCCGGAGGTCCACGTCGGCGGGGACTGGTACGACGCGTTCGTGCACCCCGACGGCGAGACGACGGTCGTCGTCGGCGACGTGACGGGGCACGACGTCGCCGCCGCGGCCCACATGGGCCACCTTCGTGGTGTGCTGCGGTCGGTCGCGTTCGCGACGGACGCCGGACCCGCCGACGCGCTCGACACCACCGAGCGCACCGCCGAGGGGCTCGGGCTCCAGGCGCTCTCGACCGTCGCCGTCGCGCGCATCGGCACGCCCGGTCTGACGGGGCGACGGGCGGTGCGCTGGGCCAGCGCCGGCCACGTCCCGCCCGTCGTCCGTCGCGCGGACGGCACCGCGCGCGTGCTCGCCGACCGCCCGTCCCCGATGCTCGGCGTCGGCCTGGGCGGTCCGCGCACGGAGCACCGGACGTCCCTCGACCCGGGCGACACCCTCCTGCTCTACACCGACGGTCTCGTCGAGCGTCGGGACCGGTCGCTGCGCGACGTGCTCACCGAGCTGCCGCGCCGCGTCGAGGCGCTCGGCGACCTCGCGCCGGACCAGCTGCTCGACGCGCTCCTCGCAGAGCTCGTGCCCCTCGGCTCGCAGGACGACGTCGCGCTCGTCATGGTGCACGTCGACGGCAACCACGAGCGCACGAGCGCGGGCGCCTAGCCAGGTACTGCCGGAACCCTGCTGGAGCGGGACTCCCACGCGGGCCGGGGGCCGGTGTCGAATGGTGAGCGCACCCCACACGGCAAGGAGAGCTCCATGAAGGCCACGGTCATCTACGGCGCGGGCGACGTCCGGGTCGAGACCCGTCCCGACCCGACGATCCTCGAGCCGACCGACGCGGTCGTGCGCGCGGTGCGCGCGTGCGTCTGCGGCTCGGACCTGCACCCGTACCGCTCGATGGGACGCAGCGACGAGGGCGTCCCGATCGGCCACGAGCTCCTCGGCGTCGTGGAGGAGACCGGGTCCGCCGTCACGACGGTCCGCCCGGGCGACCTGGTGATCGCGCCGTTCGCCTGGTCGGACAACACGTGCGCCGTGTGCCGCGACGGGTTCCAGACCGCGTGCCCCCACGGGGGCTTCTACGGCAACCCGGGCGACGTGGGCGGCCAGCAGGCCGAGCTCGCGCGCATCCCGCTCGCGGACGGCAGCCTCGTCGCCGTGCCGGACGTCGACGAGACGAGCCCGCTCCTGCTGTCGCTGCTGACGCTCTCGGACGTGTATCTCACGGGCTACCACGCCGCGCACATGGCGCGCGTGTCCCCCGGCCAGACCGTCACCGTCGTCGGCGACGGCGCGGTCGGGCTGTCCGCCGTGCTCGCCGCACGCCAGATGGGCGCCGAGCGCATCATCCTCATGGGCCGTCACGAGGCCCGGACCGACCTGGGGCGCGAGTGGGGCGCGACCGACGTCGTCCCCGAGCGCGGCGCCGAGGGCGTCCAGCGGGTCCTCGACCTCACGGACGGCCTGGGCAGCCACGTCGTGCTCGAGGCCGTCGGGCACATGCCCGCCTACGAGCAGTCCTACGGCGTCGCGCGCGCCGGGGGCGTGATCAGCCGCGTCGGCGTCCCGCAGTACGACGACGCACCGGTCGGCTTCGCCTCGCTCTTCGGCCGCAACATCACGCTCACGGGTGGGCCCGCCCCCGTCCGCGCGTACCTCGAGGACGCGATCCCGCAGGTGCTCCGCGGCGAGATCGACCCCGGCCGCGTGTTCGACAAGGCCGTCGTGCTCGACGACATCGCCGAGGGCTACGCCGCGATGGACCGCCGCGAGTCCCTCAAGACGATCGTCACGTTCTGACCGGCGGGACGCTCGGACCGGGCGTGCGCGGCGTGGGGGTGCCGCCCGCCCGCGCCGCGCCGTCGTCCCGCACTACCGTGAAGGACGTGGAGGCCATGGACAACCGTTCCGAGGTGCGCGAGTTCCTCATGAGCCGCCGGGCCCGGGTGACGCCCGAGCAGGCGGGCATCGAGACGTTCGGCGGACGCCGGCGGGTCGACGGGCTGCGTCGCGACGAGGTCGCCCGGCTCGCCGGCGTGAGCGTCGACTACTACACGCGGCTCGAGCGCGGGAACCTGCGCGGAGTGTCCGACGCCGTGCTCGAGTCCGTCGCGCGGGCCCTCCTCCTCGACGCGGCCGAGCGCGAGCACCTGCTCGACCTCGCGCGCACCGCCAACCCCGTGGGCGCTCGCCCGCAGCGCGGCCACGGCGACACACCGGTGCGCCCCGAGCTGCAGTACCTGCTCGACGCGATCACGACCGCGCCGGCGTTCATCCAGAACGACCGCATGGACCTCGTGGCCGCCAACGCCCTCGGGTCCGCGATGTACGCGCCCATGATCGCGGGCTCCGCGGGCCCGGCGAACTTCTCGCGGCACATCTTCCTCGACCCGACGTCCCACGACTTCTACCCCGACTGGGACCGAGCGGCGTGGACGAACGTCACGATCCTGCGGCGCGAGGCCGGCCGCAGCCCGCACGACCGGCGGCTCCAGGCGCTCGTGGGCGAGCTGTCGACGCGCAGCGAGCGGTTCCGCGAGCTGTGGGCGTCCCACGACGTGCGTCGGCACTACGCCGGGCAGAAGACGTTCCGCCACCCCGTCGTCGGTGAGCTCGAGCTGCACTACCAGACGCTCGAGCTCCACGGTGACCCCGGGCTCGGCATGACCGTGTACACCGCGACCCCGGGGTCCCCGACCGAGGAGTCGCTGCGCCTGCTCGCGTCGTGGGCGGCGACCGCGGCCTCGGCCACCGCGACCCTCACCGACTGAGAGGAACCCATGGACCTGGCCGACCTGCTGGCCGAGCTCGACGCCGGGCGGACGATCCCTGGCGGCTCGCCGCTGCACGCCGTCATGCACCGCACGAGCCAGGAGGCGCTGCGCATCGCCGGCGAGCTCAACGGCGCCTACCGCTCCCCCGAGCGGGTCCGCGAGCTGCTCGCGGAGCTGACGGGCAAGCCCGTGCACGAGTCCGTGAACCTCTTCCCGCCCTTCACCGCCGACTTCGGCAAGAACCTCACCCTGGGGCGTGGCGTGTTCGTCAACTCCGGCTGCCGGTTCCAGGACCAGGGCGGCATCCTCGTCGGGGACGGGTGCCTCATCGGGCACAACGCCGTCCTCACGACCCTCAACCACGACCTCGACCCGGCCCGCCGCGCCGACATGCACCCCGCACGCGTGGTCCTCGGCCGCAACGTCTGGCTCGGGGCGAACGTGACCGTCCTCCCGGGCGTGACGATCGGGAACGACGCCGTCGTCGGGGCCGGTTCCGTCGTCACCCGGGACGTGCCGCCGCGCACGGTCGTCGTCGGCACACCCGCTCGCGTCGTCCGCGCGCTCGACGCCTGAGGCCTCAGTCGCCCTCGAACCGCAGCTCTGCCCCGAGCTCCCGACGACACCGTTCGGCGAGCGCGACGACCGCGCCCAGGACGACGGCGTCAGGAGGGGACGAGCGGTCCATGAGGATGTGCAGCTCGTCGAGGAGCTGTTCCATCTCGGAGCCGCTGAGCACGACGTCACCGTACGGATCGACCCGCGCGAGCATCGGCAAGCCGCTGGCCGGGAGCAGCCGGGCCAGCACGTCACCGTCGTCGGGCACCACGTCGACAGACGTCGTGGAACGACGCCGGGGACTCGTCCCCTGCTGGACGACCCTCGCGAGCGTCACGTCGACGCCCATGCGGCTCCTCCCTTCTCCGCGACGGGGACCACCGCCGCACGCTCTCGACGGAGCACACCGAGCACGAGCAGCACCTGGCCGACGACGTAGGTGAGCATGACCCAGAGGCCGTGCCCGGGCAGGTCGTACGACGGGGCGAAGGCGTTCAGCGCGATGAGCGCGTCGGACAGGAGGAAGACCGCACCCCCGACCGCGGCGAGCCGGTCGACGCCCGTCGCGACCACGGCCATCGTCACGAGGCACACGCCATAGACGACGACCGGGACGAGCAGCGACCCGGTGCCGGGCGCGCAGGCGACGACGAGGGCGAGCAGCGCGAGGCCGTACGGCACGAGCGCGAGCGGCCGGCGCAGCACCGAGCCCGCACGGTACGGCCAGAACGCGATCGTGTACGTGATCTGGGCGCAGAGGAAGAACCCGACCATGACCAGGAAGGCGGTGTCGCCGTCGGCGAGGTCGGGTGCGGTGTCGCCGAGCCACGAGAAGCCCAGCGCGACGAGCGTGAGCCGGATGAGCCGCGAGCGCCGGCCCGGGTCGTCGGCGGCGCGACGCCGCGCGGCGAGCCAGAGGCACCCGGCCAGGACCGGCATGAGGAACCACTGCGACGAGTCGGCGAGGGTCTCGGCACCGACGAGGTGGGCGACGAGGTGGACGAGGGTGAGCAGGGCGAGCGCGCCCCACGCGACGATCATGGGCGAGGAGACTCCTTCGGTCGTGCACCGGCGTCCTTGCCGGCGGTGGCCGATCCTAGCGCCCGGGGCCGCCGACGAATGACCTTGTGGGGAGCACCGGCGCGCGCGAGCATGGGGCGATGACCGAGGAGCCTGTGCGCTGGACCCGCGCGACCGTCTACCCGGACATGTGGGTGGATCCCGACGAGGACCCGCGCAACACCGACGGCGTGAGCCCGGACGGCGAGCTCGCGACGCTGCTCGACTACACGGCGAGCTACCGGACGACGCTGCTCATGAAGTGCGAGGGCCTCGACCCCGAGCAACTCGCACGGCGCTCCGTGCCGCCGTCGACGATGTCGTTGCTCGGCCTCGTCCGCCATCTCGCGGAGGTGGAGCGGGAGTGGCGCGGGTGGGTCTCCGACGACGACGGCGAGCCGGCGCTGTACGGGGGGCACGACGCGGACTTCGACGGCGCGGTCGCCGACCAGGGCGTGGTCGACGAGGCGTACGCGAACCTGGCGCGCGAGCAGGCCGCGACCGACGCGGTGCTGGCGCGGCACCCGGACCTCGGGGAGCGGCTCGGCGCGGACCGGGTCGCGGTCCGCGAGGTCCTGGTCCACCGGATCGAGGAGTATGCCCGGCACTGCGGGCACGCCGACCTCCTGCGCGAGCGGATCGACGGCAGGACCGGCCAGTAGGTCCTCAGCCGACGACGGCCCTGCCGCTCACGTCGTCGCGCGTCCCGCCGTCCTCGCGCATCGAGGTCGCGACGTCCGCGACGAGGACGCGCCCGTCGCGCACCTCGGCCGCGAAGACCGCCAGGGGTCTGCGGTCCTTGCCCCCGGCGTCGAGCACCTCGCCGGTGTCGACGTCCCAGACCTGCTTGAGCATCGGGGTGGTCACGGTGTCGACGTCGCGCTCCGTGCCGTCGTCGAGCGTGACGCGGTGCGTGCCGACGAGGCCGCGCGACATGACGTTGGCGCCGGAGTAGGGGTCCCGCTGCTGGACGGCTCGCACGGTGCCGTCGGCGAGCCGGAAGACGGCGATCTGGATCCCGCCCAGGAGGGCCCCGACCCCGCGCTCGGGCTCGAGGTCGTCGAGCGCGCAGATGTCGACGAACGTGCTCATCGGACGTCCTCCAGCTCGGCGCGGGCGGCAACGAGCGCGACGTCGCGCGCCCCGCGGGGGTCCGGGTAGGCGACGGCGTCGGTCTCGTCGGCGGGACGGACCTGCCCGCGCTCGGGGACGAACGCGAGGTCGCCGTCGACGACCTCCGGCGCGTTGACGAACGGCGTGAACTTGCGCAGCTTGGCCGGGTCCGCGAGCGTCGCGCTCCACTCGTCCTCGTAGTCGCGCACGTGCTCGGCCATCGCGGCCTCGAGCTCGTCGGCGATCCCCAGCGAGTCCTCGACGACGACGCGGCGCAGCTCCTCGAGCCCGCCCGCGCGCTCCGCGACCCAGGGCGCCGTGCGCTGGAGACGGTCGGCCTCCTGGACGTAGAGCATGAGGAACCGGTCGACGTAGCGGACCAGGGTCTCGTCGTCGAGGTCCTCGGCGAGGAGCTGGGCGTGGGCCGGCTGGGCTCCGCCGTTCCCGCCGACGTAGAGGTTCCACCCCTTGTGGGTCGCGATGATGCCGACGTCCTTGCCACGAGCCTCGGCGCACTCGCGCGCGCACCCGGAGACGCCGAACTTGATCTTGTGCGGCGAGCGCAGGCCGCGGTAGCGCAGCTCGAGCCGCACCGCCATGGCCGACGAGTCCTGCACGCCGAACCGGCACCACGTGCGCCCGACGCACGTCTTCACGGTGCGCAGCGACTTCCCGTACGCGTGCCCGGACTCGAAACCCACGGCCGTCAGGCGCCGCCAGATCTCCGGGAGCTGGTCGAGGCGCGCGCCGAACATCGCGAGCCGCTGGCCGCCGGTGACACGCACGTAGAGCCCGAAGTCGTCGGCGACCTTCGCGAACTCCAGGAGCTGGTCCGCACGCACCTCGCCCCCGGGCATCCGCGGGATCACCGAGTAGGTGCCGTTCTTCTGCAGGTTCGCCATGACGTGGTCGTTGGTGTCCTGGAGCGCGGCCTGCTCGCCCTCGAGGACGTGCCCGCGGCGCAGCGTCGAGAGGATCGACGCGACGGTCGGGCGGCAGACCGCGCAGCCGCGGCCCGTCCCGTGCGCCGCGACGATCTCGGAGAACGTGCGCAGCCCTTCCTCCCGCACGATCCGGTACAGGGTCGCCCGGGACATCGCGAAGTGCTCGCACAGCGCGTCCGAGACGGTGACCCCTGCCCGGGACAGCTCGCCGTTCAGCAGCTTCGTGAGCGCCGGGACGCACGACCCGCACACCGTGCCCGCCGTCGTGCAGTCCTTGACCTGCCCGATCGTCCGGCAGCCGTGCTCGGTCACCGCGGCCCGGACCGTCCCCGCGTCGACGTTGTTGCACGAGCACACGACGGCCTCGTCGGGCAGCTCGGTCTCGGCCAGGCCCTCGCCGTCGGGCGCGATCACGGCCGCGGGGTCGGCGCCGAGCGGGCGGCCCAGGAGCGGACGCAGCGCCGAGTAGAGCTCGATGTCGCCGACGAACACGCCGCCCAGCAGCGTCGTCGCGTCGTCCGAGAGCACGAGCTTGCGGTACCGGCGGTGGATCGGGTCGACGAACGAGACCTCGAGCGCGCCCGCGCTCACCGCGTTGACGTCGCCGAACGACGCCGCCTCGACGCCCACGCCCTTGAGCTTGGTGCCGTCGTCGGTGCGCCGGTGCACGCGCTCGCCGCCGAGGAAGCGGTCGACGACGACGTCGGCCATGTCGTTCCCGGGCGCGACCAGGCCCGCGCACGCGCCGTCGACCGACGCGCACTCGCCGATCGCCCACACGCCCGGGTCGGAGGTCTGGCACGCCTCGCCGACGACGACGCCGCCGCGTTCGCCGATCGCCAGGCCCGCCTCGCGCGCCACCCTGTCGCGCGGACGGATGCCCACGGAGAAGACGACGACGTCCGTCGCCAGCTCGGAGCCGTCCGTGAGCTCGACCGAGCCCACGGACCCGTCGCCCGCAGGCAGGAACCGGTGCGCGCCCGCACCGGTGCGGACCGTGACGCCGAGGTCCTCGATGAGCAGGCGCAGCATCTCGCCGCCGCCCTGGTCGAGCTGGACGCTCATGAGCCGGTCGGCGAACTCCACGACCGTGGCCTCCGCGCCGAGCCGCTGGAGCGCCGCCGCCGCCTCGAGGCCCAGCACGCCACCGCCGACGACGACGCCGCGCACCGCCCGCCCCAGCGCCCGCTCGCGCAGGCGCACCCACTCGGCGAGCCGCTCGACGTCGTCCAGCGTGCGGTAGGTGAACAGTCCCGGCAGGTCCGTGCCCTCCGCGCGCGGCGTCCACGCCCACGAGCCGGTCGCGAGCACCGCGCGGTCGTAGTGGACCTGGCGCCCCGACCGTGTCGTCACGACGCTCGCCGTGCGGTCGAGCGACGCGACCGCGTCCCCGGTGACGAGCATGACGCGCGGGTCGTCCCACACCGCGCGGTCCAGGGTGAGGGCGTCGACGTCGCGGGCGTCGAACCACTCGGACAGGTGCACGCGGTCGTACGGCTCGTGCGGCTCGTCACCGATCACGGTGACGGACCAGGCGCCCTCGGGGTCGCGCGTGCGCAGGCCCGCGACGAGGCGGTGGGCCGTCATGCCGGCGCCGACGACGACGATCCGGTCGCCGTCCAGGGGGCCGTCGGGGGACGGGGGCTGAGAGAGGGAGGGCACGGGGAGCACTTTCGAGAGGCGGGGGCTGCGTCGAGGCCCCGACCCGGGTGCGACCGGTGCCTGCCCCGACCCTAGGCGACGCGGTCCGACCACAGCCGCCCCCGGGGACCAAGGTCCTCGGTACCCACGGCGAAAGCCACCCGCCGGCCATGCGTGCGGTGGGAACGGCACGACGCCACGCCCCGGACGGGACGCGGCGTCGTGCCGCCGATCGTTCGGCGGGGGCTCAGGCGTTCGCGAGCTCGCGGGCCTCGTCGGCCAGCTGGTCCTCGTAGCGACGCACGACGCGGCTCACGGTCGACCGCGACGCCGAGACCCGCTGGGCGATCTCGCGCTGGTTGAGGCCCTCGCGCGCGAGCTCGACGATGCGGCGGTCGCGCTCGGCCATCGGGTCCTCACCGAGCGTCGTCCCGGCGTCGTCCGCCGGCGTCGGCTCCACGTCCTGGGGCCGCGGGAGGTCGAAGACCTCGACGCGGCGCGTGTGCCCCGTCACGGCCGGCGGCTCGGGGGCCGACGGCGTCTCCGCCTCCTCGGGGGCGGGCTGCTCCCACGGGAGCGGCCGCGTGCGACCGAAGATCTCCTTGACTCGTGCCTCGAGGTCCGGCAGGGCCTCGAACGCGGGCTCGGCGGCGGGCGCGTCCTCCGCAGTCTCCGCGTCGGTCGCCTCGGCCGTCGCCTCGGCGGCGGGCAGGTCGCGGGTCACCTCGCGCACCGGGAGGTCGGCCGACGGCGCACCGTCCGTCGGGACCTCGTCGCGCAGCGCGGCGTCGGTCGTCACGGCGTCGGTCGTCACGACGTCGACCGGATCGGGAGTCGGGGAAGTCTCGACCGCGTCGGTGTCGTCGTGGCGCGCGGGCCCCGGCGCGAGCAGCGCCGGGCCGCTCGCCCCGGCGGCCACGGCGGCCACGGCCATGGGCGGCTCGGCGGGCGCGGGAGCCTCGGACACCGCGGCCCCCGCCTTGCCACGCGCGGTGCCGCGCTTCGCGGAGCTCGCCCCGATGAGGTCGAGCCGGTTGCCGTGCCGCTCGGCGGCCTCCAGGCGGTCGACCCAGACCTGCATGCGACGCTCGAAGTCCTCGACCGTCAGCAGCTTGAGCGCGGCGTCCCGGGCGGCGCGCTGCCGCTCGTGCGCGGCACGGACCTTGCGCAGGTCCGCAGGCGAGCCAGCGCTGTCGGCGCGCGCGTCACGCCACTGCTCCAGCGCGGAGACGTACCCGTGGACGCGCAGCTCACGACGACGCTCCTCGAGCGTGTGCCCCGTGACCATGTGCCGCTCCCCCACGAGGGCGAGGTGCCACATGAGCGCGGCGACCAGCGGCGGCACGAACCGGAACACCACCATGTACGGGGTGCTCGCCGTCGGGACGGCGATCTCGTGCAGCGCCGCGAACAGGCCCGACGTCCCCGAGAGCACCCACGTGAGCGCGAGGAGCACGCCGTAGGGCCGCCCCTCCAGCGCCGCGTTGCGCGCCATGAGCGCCACGGCGACGAGGCTGATCTCGAGGAAGCCCGCGAGCCCGTACGCCTCGAGCGGCGACATGTGGGCCACCTCGAGACCGAACAGGACCATGCCGCTGTACGCCAGGGCGGTGGCGATCGTCGCCGCGATGACCACCGCCACCATCGGGAGGTGCCGGCCGCGATAGCGCACCTGCCGCGGGGAACCGCCCGCGTCGGTCTGGTCCTGCTGTGTCACGTCGTCCTCCGAAAAGTGGTGTGGGCGCACATATCCCAACACTCAGGACGATCCGCGTCAACGTACCGGAAGGGGCGAACCGCGGACGGAGGCGGACGGCACGTCTCGCCCTGCCGGGAACAGCACGACGCCGCGCCCCCTGACGGGGACGCGGCGTCGGTCGGAGCGGTGATCTCAGACGTTGAAGCCGAGCGCGCGGAGCTGCTCCTTGCCGTCGTCGGTGATCTTCTCCGGGCCCCACGGCGGCATCCAGACCCAGTTCACGCGGAAGCCGTCGACGAGACCCTCCAGGGCCTGCGCGGACTGGTCCTCGATGACGTCGGTCAGCGGGCAGGCCGCGGACGTGAGCGTCATGTCGATGACGGCGTGGTTGTTCTGGTCGATCTGGATGCCGTAGACGAGGCCGAGGTCGACGACGTTGATGCCGAGCTCCGGGTCGATGACGTCGCGCATCGCCTCCTCGACGTCGGCGACGTTCGGCGGGCTCGGCGTGGCGCCCGCGGCGGGCGCGCCGGTCTCGGTGGTCATCGGTTCTCCTCCGTCGTTCCCCGCGCGGCGAGCGCCGCGTCGGAAGCCATTGCGGTTGATGCGTCGCCCAGCGCGCTCAGGGCGCCCGAGGTGACGAGCGAGTCGCGCAGCGCGGCCCAGCCGAGCAGGGCGCACTTGATCCGTGCCGGGTAGCGCGAGACGCCCGTGAACACCGTGGCGTCACCGAGCTCGTCCTCTGCGGCCTCGTCGAGGCCCTTGCCGCGCGAGCCCATGAGCTCGCGGAACACGTCGCCGAGGTGCTCGGCCTCGGCGGCCGGCCGCCCCGTCACGAGGTCGGTGAGGACGGACAGGGACGCCTGCGAGATGCTGCAGCCCTGCCCCTCCCAGCTCACGCGGTCGATCGTGTCGCCGGCGAGCTCGACGCGCAGCGTCACCTCGTCGCCGCACGTGGGGTTCACCTGGTGCGACTGGCCGCTGGCCGCGCCGTCGGCCACCTCGACCAGGCCCCGGCCGTGCGGGGTCTTCGCGTGGTCCAGGATGACCTGCTGGTACATCTGCTCGATCGAGCTCATCGGGTCCTCTCTCAGTCCACCGAGAAGAACGCGCGCACCCCGGCCAATGCTTCCCGGAACGCGTCGACGTCCTCGCGCGTGGTGTACACCGACGCGGACGCGCGCGCGGTCGCGGCGACCCCGAAGCGGCGGTGCAGGGGCTGGGCGCAGTGGTGACCGACGCGCACGGCGATGCCCGCGTCGTCGAGCACCTGGCCGACGTCGTGCGCGTGCACGCCGTCCACGACGAACGACACGACGGCGAGCCGGTCCTCGGGCTCGCGCGGGCCGATGATGCGCACGCCGGGGATCTCCCCGATGCGCAGCAGCTCCGCGGCGAGCTCGAGCTCGTGCGCGGCGACGCCGTCCATCCCGAGCTCGTGCAGGTACTTCGCGGCGGCGCCGAACCCGACGACCTGCGCGACGGGCTGCGTGCCGGCCTCGAACCGCTGCGGCGGCGCCATGTACGACGACTCGGTCATCGTGACGACCTCGATCATCGACCCGCCGGTGGTCACGGGCGGCAGCGCCTCGAGCAGCTCGCGCCGCCCGTACAGCACGCCCACGCCCGTGGGCCCGAGCATCTTGTGCGCCGAGAACGCGGCGAAGTCGACGCCGAGCGCAGGCAGGTCGACCGGCAGGTGCGGCACGGACTGGCACGCGTCGAGCACCGTGAGCGCCCCGACCTCGCGCGCCCGGGCCACGATCGGCTCGACCGGCGTGACCGCGCCCGTCACGTTCGACACGTGCGTGAAGGCCACGACGCGGGTGCGCTCGGTGATGACGGTCGCCGCGTCCTCGACGCGCACGCGGCCGTCGTCGTCCACCTCGAACCAACGCAGGACGGCCCCGGTGCGGGCCGCGAGCTCCTGCCACGGGACGATGTTCGCGTGGTGCTCCGCCTCGGTGAGGACGATCTCGTCGCCCGGCGCGAGCGCGAAGCGGCGGGCCGCCTCTCCCCCGCGGCCGAGCGTCGCGTTCGAGATCCCGTACGCGACGAGGTTGATCGCGGCCGTCGCGCCGGACGTCCAGACGATCTCGCCCGGACGCGCGCCGACGAACGCCGCGACGTCGTCCCGGGCGTCCTCGAACGCCTCGGTCGCCTCCTCGGCGAGCTGGTGCGCGCCGCGGTGCACGGCCGCGTTGCGCTCCTCGTAGAAGTCGACCTCGGTGTCGAGGACGACCTGCGGCTTCTGCGACGTCGCCGCGGAGTCGAGGTAGACGAGCGGACGACCACCACGCACGGTGCGCTCGAGCAGCGGGAAGTCCGCCCGCACGGCGGCGAGCTCGACGTCGGTCAGGCGCGCCGGACCGGCCTGCTGCCCTGCGGGGTGCGCGGTGGTCGTCATGGTCGTCTCCTCAGGTGGTGCGAGCGCTCAGGCCGAGGCGGCCGAGGCGGACTCGACGGCGCCACCGAGGTAGCGGTCGTAGCCCTCCTCCTCCAGGCGCTCGGCGAGCTCGGGGCCGCCCTCCTCCGCGACCTTGCCGTCGACGAAGACGTGGACGAAGTCCGGCTTGATGTAGCGCAGGATGCGCGTGTAGTGCGTGATGAGGAGGATGCCCGCGTCGGTCTCGCCGTGGACGCGGTTCACGCCCTCGGAGACGATGCGCAGCGCGTCGACGTCGAGGCCCGAGTCGGTCTCGTCGAGGACGGCGAACTTCGGCTGGAGGAGCTCCATCTGGAGGATCTCGTGGCGCTTCTTCTCGCCGCCGGAGAAGCCCTCGTTGACCGAGCGCTCGGCGAAGGAGTCGTCCATGCGCAGGCGCTCCATGGCGCCCTTGACGTCCTTGACCCAGTGGCGCAGCGCGGGGGCCTCGCCGTCGATCGCGGTCTTCGCGGTGCGCAGGAAGTTGGACACGGACACGCCGGGGACCTCGACCGGGTACTGCATGGCGAGGAACAGGCCGGCACGGGCGCGCTCGTCGACGCTCATGGCGAGGACGTCCTCGCCGTCGAGCGTGACGGTGCCGCCGGTGACCTGGTACTTGGGGTGGCCGGCGATCGAGTAGGCGAGCGTGGACTTGCCCGAGCCGTTCGGGCCCATGATGGCGTGGACCTCGCCGCTGGCGATCGTCAGGTCGACGCCGCGCAGGATCGGCTTCGGCCCTTCCTTGGTCTCGACGCTGACGTGCAGGTCGCGGATCTCGAGAGTGGACATCAGTGGTTCTCCAAGAGGTTCTTGAGCTGGGGGGCGCGCGCGGCGCGCCGGGTCAGAGAAGGTCGGGTCAGGTGGGAGCGACGACGCGGTCGACGTCGACGAGCACCTGCTCGCCGTCGACCGTCACCGGGTAGACCGGCACAGGCCGCATCGCGGGCAGCGCGGTCGGCATGCCGGTCCGCAGGTCGAACTGCGAGCCGTGCAGCCAGCACTCGACGAAGCAGCCCTCGACCTCCCCGTCGGACAGGGACACGGCCCCGTGCGAGCAGATGTCGGAGATCGCGTGCCACCCGCCGTCGCCGTCGCGCACGACCGCGACCTCGACGACGCGCCCGTCCTCGGCCGGGAGCTCGACGCGCAGCGCCTCCTCCGGGCCGAGGTCGGACGTCGTGCAGGCGGGCTGTGCGGTCACGCCGTCGCCTCGGCGGGCTCGGCGCTCCCGTCGATGATCGACATGGACTTGCTCAGCTCGCGCTCGATCGCCTCGAGCAGGCGCTCCTCGACCGACGTGACGCCGATCTCCTGGATGAGCTCGGCGAAGAAGCCGCGGACGACGAGGCGACGCGCCTCGACCTCCGGGATGCCGCGCGCCTGCAGGTAGAAGAGCTGCTCGTCGTCGAAGCGGCCGGTCGCGGACGCGTGGCCCGCACCCTCGATCTCGCCCGTCTCGATCTCGAGGTTCGGCACGGAGTCCGCGCGCGCGCCGTCCGTGAGGACGAGGTTGCGGTTGAGCTCGTACGTGTCGGTGCCCTCGGCCTCGGCCCGGATGAGCACGTCCCCGACCCACACGGCGTGCGCGCCCTCGCCCTGCAGCGCGCCCTTGTACGTCACGCGGGACTTGCAGCGCGGGACGGCGTGGTCGACGAACAGACGGTGCTCCTGGTGCTGGTCCGCGTCGGCGAAGTAGAGGCCCACCATCTCGACCTCGCCGCCCTCGGCGGTGAACTCGGCGTCCGGGGTGACGCGCACGACGTCGCCGCCGAGCGTGACGACCACGTGCTTGAGGCGCGCGTCGCGCCCGATCCGCGCGCGGTGCGACGACGCGTGCACGGCGCCGTCGGCCCAGTCCTGGACGGACACGACGGTGAGGTGCGCGCCGTCCTCGACGACGATCTCGACCGTCTCGTTGAGCGTCGCGGCGCCCACGTGGTCGAGCACGACGACGGCCTCGGAGTGCCGCTCGGCGCGCACGAGGACGTGGCTCGCCGTCGGCGTGGAGCCGTGGCCCTCGATGCGGACCGAGGTGACGTCGGAGGCGACGGCCTCCTTCGGCACCGTGACGACGGTGGCCTGCTCGAAGGCGTTCCACGCCGTCACGGCCGTGCGGTCGCCGGGCTTGCCGGCGGTGCCGAGGCGCTCGTCGTCGCGGCCGACGATCGTGACCTCGACCTCGGGCGCCTCGACGACCGTGACGCGCACGTCGCCGCCGCCGCTCTGCCCGACGATCTTGTCGTCGAACAGGGGCGCGAGCCGCGCCACGGGCGAGAAGCGCCACTCCTCCTCGCGCCCGGAGGGCACGGGGATGTCGGCGAGGTCGAACGACGTGAGCCGCTCGGCGCGCGAGCCCTGGGGCACGACGACGCCGTGGGAGTGCGCCCCGTCGGCCTGCGCGCGCGAGTGGTCGGTGGTCAGACCGGCCTCTTCGGGAACGGTGGTGGTGGTCATATCAGCCGACGGACCCTTCCATCTGCAGCTCGATGAGGCGGTTGAGCTCGAGCGCGTACTCCATGGGCAGCTCGCGCGCGATGGGCTCGACGAACCCGCGCACGATCATGGCCATCGCCTCGGTCTCCTCCATGCCTCGGGACATGAGGTAGAACAGCTGGTCCTCGCTCACCCGCGAGACCGTCGCCTCGTGCCCCATGGACACGTCGTCCTCGCGGACGTCGACGTACGGGTAGGTGTCGGACCGGGAGATCTGGTCGACGAGCAGCGCGTCGCACAGCACGGTCGAGGCCGAGTGCGAGGCACCCTCGAGCACCTGGACCAGGCCGCGGTAGGACGTGCGTCCGCCGCCGCGCGCGACCGACTTCGAGACGATCGACGACGACGTGTGGGGCGCCGCGTGGACCATCTTGGCGCCGGCGTCCTGGTGCTGGCCCTCGCCCGCGAACGCGATCGACAGCGTCTCGCCGCGCGCGTGCTCGCCGAGCAGGTAGATCGCCGGGTACTTCATGGTCACCTTGGAGCCGATGTTGCCGTCGACCCACTCCATCGTCGCGCCCTCGGCCGCGGTCGCCCGCTTGGTCACGAGGTTGTAGACGTTGTTCGACCAGTTCTGGATCGTCGTGTAGCGCACGCGGGCGTTCTTCTTCACGACGATCTCGACGACCGCGGAGTGCAGCGAGTCCGAGGAGTAGATCGGCGCGGTGCAGCCCTCGACGTAGTGCACGTAGGAGCCCTCGTCCGCGATGATCAGCGTCCGCTCGAACTGGCCCATGTTCTCCGTGTTGATGCGGAAGTAGGCCTGCAGCGGGATCTCGACGTGCACGCCCGGCGGCACGTAGACGAACGACCCGCCCGACCACACGGCCGAGTTGAGCGCGGCGAACTTGTTGTCGCCCGACGGGATGACGGTGCCGAAGTACTCCTGGAAGATCTCCGGGTGCTCGCGCAGCGCGGTGTCCGTGTCGAGGAAGATGACGCCCTGGCGCTCGAGCTCCTCGTTGATCTGGTGGTAGACCACCTCGGACTCGTACTGCGCGGCGACGCCCGCGACGAGGCGCTGCTTCTCCGCCTCGGGGATGCCGAGCTTGTCGTACGTCTCCTTGATGTCCTCGGGCAGGTCGTCCCACGTGGCGGCCTGCTTCTCCGTGGAGCGCACGAAGTACTTGATGTTGTCGAAGTCGATGCCGGTGAGGTCGGAGCCCCAGCTCGGCATGGGCTTCTTGCCGAACAGGCGCAGCGCCTTGAGGCGCTGGTTCAGCATCCACTCGGGCTCGTTCTTGAGCCGGGAGATGTTGCGCACGACGTCCTCGTTGAGGCCGCGCTGCGCGATCTGGCCGGCCTCGTCGGAGTCGTGCCAGCCGTACTCGTAGGCGCCGATCGAGGCGATGATCTCGTCGTCGGTCTGCTTCTCACCGGTCGGCAGGGCCGTGCCGGCGGCGTCCTGGGTGGGAGCGCTCATGGTCGTCCTTCCACTGTCCGTCGTTGCGGGCGGGGGCAGTCGGTACAGGTTCTTCGGGGGAGGTCGTACGGGCGGGGCGGGGTGCCCCTCGGGGTCAGGTCTCGCCCGACGACGGGCGCCCCCGCGCCCGGACGTCGTGGGCCAGGGCGGCTCGCGCCACCCGCGGTGCGGGGGCCGGGACGGAGATCCCGACCGGCACGTTCGTGGTGCACGCGTGCGCGCCGGTCGCGAGGGTCGCGAGGCGCTGCACGTGCGAGCCGAGCAGCTTGGCGAAGACCTGCGCCTCCGCCTCGCACAGCTGCGGGAACTCCTCGGCGACGTGCTGCACCGGGCAGTGCCCCTGGCACAGCTGGACGGCGGAGGTGCCGGGCACGGGGCGCACGCTCGCGGCGTAGCCGTCGTCAGCGAGGGCGGCGGCGAGCTGGGCCGCGCGGCCCTCGACGTCCGGCGCGTCGAGCCGGCCCGCGTAGCGGTCGGCGAGCTCGGACAGCCGGTCCTGGGCGAACCGCTCGACGGCGTCGGGGCCCGCGACGTCGCGCAGGTACCGCAGCGCCTGGGCGGCGAGGTCGGCGTACGTCCCGCTGAGCTCGCTCTGCCCGGCCGACGTCGTCACGTACCGGCGCGCGGGGCGGCCGCGCATCCCCGTGGGGTGCCCGGCGTCGTGGACGGCCACGAGGTCGTCCTCCTCGAGGAGCGCGAGGTGGCGGCGCACCGCGGCGGGCGTGAGGCCCAGCGTCGCGGCGAGGTCGCCGGCGCTGACGGGGCCCGCGCTCGCGACGAGCTCGAGCACGCGCTCGCGCGTGCGCCGGTCGACGTCGGTCGCGGGCGCGCCGGAGGGGGCGACGGTACGCAGCGCGTCCGGTCGGACCGCTCCTGCTCCCATGCTCACCTCCGTGGTCGGTCGGGGCACGCCTGCGCGCGCAGCGCCCTCGATATAGACAACATGGTTGTTCCCTAATTGTTCCGGCGCAAGCAAGGCGACCCTCAGACGGGTCCTCGAGGCGGCCGGTGTGGCGTACGCGACACCCCGCGCGACCAGGGCGGCCGCGGGTCGGCGGGCGCGCGCGCTCCCCCTAGAATCGGCCGGGTGCCCGCCCCCGCCGTGCTCGTGCACGACCTCGTCAAGCGCTACGACGGTCGTGCCGTCGTCGACGGCGTGTCCCTCACCGCCGAGCGTGGCGCGATCACCGCGGTGCTCGGCCCCAACGGCGCCGGCAAGACCACCACGGTCGAGTGCTGCGAGGGCCTGCGCTCCCCCGACGCCGGGCGCGTCGAGGTGCTCGGGCTCCACCCCCTGACCGACGCGCGCGAGCTGCGCCCCCGGGTCGGCGTGATGCTCCAGGACGGCGGGCTGCCGACGGGCGTGCGCGCGCTGGAGATGCTGCGGCACGTCGCGTCGATGTACGCCCGCCCGCGCGACGTCGGCGAGCTCACCGAGCGCCTCGGGCTGGAGAGCTTCGCCCGCACCACCGTCCGGCGCCTGTCCGGCGGCCAGCGGCAGCGCCTCGCGCTCGCCGCGGCGATCGTCGGGCGACCCGAGGTCGTCTTCCTCGACGAGCCGAGCGCGGGCATGGACCCGCAGAGCCGCCACGCGGTGTGGGAGCTCGTGCGCGAGCTGCGCGCCGAGGGCGTGGGGATCGTCCTCACGACGCACCTCATGGACGAGGCGGAGGACCTCGCGGACCGGGTGTACGTCGTCGACCACGGCAAGGTCATCGCGGCGGGCGCGACGCGCGAGCTCCTCGAGTCCGGCGCCGACGGCGAGACCGACCGCACCGTGCGCGTCGAGGCGACGGCGGGCCTGGACCTCGCCGGCCTGCGCGACGCGCTCGCCGCGCGCGACGGCGCCCCCGGCCCGGAGGCGTGGTCCGTCGCCGAGCCGCAGCCCGGCTCGTACACCCTCACCGGCCCCGCCGACCCGGCGACGCTCGTCGCGCTGACGACGTGGCTCGCCGCGCGCGGCGTCCTCGCGTCGCGCGTCACCGTGGGCCGCCGCACGCTCGAGGACGTGTTCCTCGACCTCACGGGACGGCACCTGCGATGACCGCGAACGAGAAGCCGTCGGCCACGACCGCGGCCCAGCGACCGGCCGGGACCGAGCTCGCCGCGCCAGCGTGGCGCCGCGTCGCCGCCCAGACGGCGTTCGAGACCCGGATGATCCTGCGCAACGGGGAACAGCTGCTCGTGACGGTCATCCTGCCCGTCATGCTGCTGCTCGGCCTCGTGCTCACGTCGTTCGTCGACCTCGACACGGGCGGTGCGACGCGCGTCGACTTCGTGACGCCCGGCGTGCTCGCGCTCGCCGTGATGTCGACGGCGTTCACGTCCCAGGCCATCGCGACCGCGTTCGACCGCCGCAACGGCGTGCTGCGCCTCATGTCGACCACCCCCCTCGGCCGCGGGGGCCTGCTCGCGGGCAAGGTGCTGGGCGTGCTCGCGGTCGAGGTCGTGCAGGTCGTCGTCATCACCGCCGTCGCGCTCGCGCTCGGCTGGCGGCCCGACCTCGCGGGGATCCCGGCCGCGCTCCTCGCCGTCCTGCTCGGCACAGCCGCGTTCACGTCGCTCGCGATGCTGCTCGCGGGGACGCTGCGCGCCGAAGGCGTGCTCGCGGTCGCCAACCTCGTGCTCGTGCTCCTCACGGTCGGCGGGGGCGTGCTCGTCCCGGCGGACCAGCTGCCCGGGCCGCTCGCGCACGTCGCCCTGCTGCTCCCGTCGGGCGCGCTCGGCGAGGCGATGCGCGGCGCCCTGCTCGACGGGTCCGTGCCGCCGTTCTCCGTCGTCGTGCTGCTGGGCTGGACCGCCGCGCTCGGCTGGGGTGCCGGCAAGCTCTTCCGCTGGACCTGACCGGCCCGGGCACATCTCACACCCGCAGGATTCCGGGCCTGCGGGCACGTCCCGATACCGTGGGACCGTGAGCACCCCGCCCCCCGCGCTCGACCCCGGCACGACCGACCGCCCCGCCGGCGACGGCGGCACCCGACCGGACCGGCTCGCGCCGCTGCGCCGCTGGACCCGACCGGTGCTCGTCGCCAACCTCGTCGCGCAGATCGGCATCATCGTCACCGGTGGCGCGGTCCGGCTCACCGGCTCGGGCCTCGGCTGCTCCACGTGGCCGCAGTGCGAGCCCGGGCAGTTCGCGGCACGCTTCCACCCCGAGACGACGTACCACCAGTTCGTCGAGTACGGGAACCGCACGCTCACCGGGGTGCTGAGCGTCATCGCGATCGCGGCCCTCGTGCTCGTGTGGACCGACCGTTCCCGCGTCCTGTCCTACCGGCTCCTGGGCGCCGTGCCGCTCCTCGGCGTCGCCGCGCAGGCGATCATCGGCGGTGTCATCGTGCTGCTGCACCTGCACCCGGGCTGGGTGTCGCTCCACTTCGTGGTCTCGGCGGCGCTCGTGTCCGTCTCGTTGCTGCTGCTGCACCGCTCCGGCGAGGGCGACGGCCCGCCCGTCCCGACGGTCGCGCCGCGCCCGCGCCTGCTCGCGTGGGCGCTGTACGGGCTCACCGCCGTCGTCGTGGTCCTCGGCGTGATCGTCACGGGCGCAGGCCCGCACAGCGGCGACGAGGAGGTCGGGTACCGGTTCGCCGTCGACCCGGCGCTCATGAGCAAGGTGCACGCATGGGCCGTCTGGGTCTTCGTCGCCGTCCTCGTCGTGTACCTCGTGAGCGTCCGCCGCGGGCCGCAGGAGGTGCGCCGCGCCGCGTGGATCCTGCTCGCCATCACGCTCGCCCAGGGCGCGATCGGCTACGTCCAGTACTTCACGGGCCTGCCCGCGCTGCTCGTGGGCCTGCACATGCTCGGCTCCGCGCTCCTCGTCGCCGGGTCCACGCGCGTCGTCCTCACGACCCGCACGCGCGCCTGACACCGGGGCCCGGCGAGCGCAGCTCCGCGACCTGCGCGTCGAGCTGCATGGCATGTCCGCCGCGTCGTGCGACGCGGCGCTGAGCGCGGCCGTGCGCGCCACCTGCTCCGCCGCCTGGCGGGTCCGCTCCCGGCGCTCGCCCGCCCCGGGAACGTCCGTGCGCCGCGGCGGGGCTCCGGCGGCCACGGCGGCGTAGAGCTCGGCCGGCGCCGCGCCCGCGAGCTGTGCCGCGGTGGTGGCGCCGGCGGACGTCCCCACGGTGAGGCCCGCCGTCGTGACGTCGACCTCGGCGTGCGCCAGACCGGCGACGACACCGATCAGCCACGCGTTGCCGGTGGAGCCGCCGCCCCCGAGCACGAGGGCGCGCTCGCCCGCGTCGATCCGGGGACTGCCGCTGCCGGACCAGGGGTCGTGGCCCCCGTCGAGGAGCCCGGAGCAGAAGAGGGTGTGGTGGTGCTCAGGGGAGTCGCCTCTCGCGACGGTGCGGCGAGCGCTCCCGGGACGGCTACGGCCGTCGCGCGATCGTGGGCTGCGAGGGAGCGCCCGGTACGGACACAGCGTTCACGGGGCTCACCTCCTCGGCTCGGTGCACGACCGACATCGACGCCAGCGCGCCCGCCTCGGCGGGGCCGGGGCAGAACGGCACGAGACCGGGGCCGGTGGCCAGCCACGCCGGGGACGAGAGGCCGCGGCATGGCCCGACGTCGCTCGCGGCCGGGCCGTCGAGGACCGGACCGGTTCCTGGTCGGACCGGACCGGTCCGGTCGGCGTCAGCCCCCGCGGCGCTCCGGCCACGGTGCGTCGGCGGGGCGCAGGGAGGTCCAGCCGCCCGCGCGCGACGTCGCGGCCGCGAGGATCCCGACGACCGCCGACGGGTTGTGCAGCGCGCCACCGAGGACGGCGGCCACCGCGTCGTCGAGCGGGACCCACCGCACCTCCATGTCGAGCTCCTCGGCCTCGCGCTCGAACCGCTCGTCGTCCGGCACGGGCGACAGGTCGCGTGCCAGGAAGACCCGGAGCGCCTCGTTCGACCCGCCGGGCGTCGTGAAGTAGTCCACGAGCACGTCCCACCGCGACGCCCGCAGGTCCGCCTCCTCGGCGAGCTCGCGGGCCGCGGCGACGCGGCCGTCCTCGCCCACGACGTCGAGCAGGCCGGCGGGCACCTCCCACAGCTCGCGCCGCACCGGGTGGCGGTACTGGCGCAGCAGCAGGACGCGCTCGTCGGCGTCGAGGGCGACGATCGCGACCGCGCCGGGGTGGTCGAGGTACTCGCGCGTGACGCGGCCCCCGTCCCCGAGGTCGACGACGTCGGCCCGCAGGTCGAACACGCGGCCCTCGTGCACGACCGTCGTCTCGACGACCGGCCGGGGCGCGAGCGCGTCCACGACCGGGTGCTCGCCGGCCACTCAGTCCGCCTGGTTCTCGAGCGCGGCGCGGACGAGCCCGCTGAACAGCGGGTGCGAGCGCGTGGGGCGCGACTTGAACTCCGGGTGCGCCTGCGTGCTCACGTAGTACGGGTGGACGTCCGCGGGGAGCTCGACGAACTCGACGAGCGACGAGTCGGGCGACGTGCCGCTGATGACGAGCCCCGCCTCCTCGAGCTGCTTGCGGTAGGTGTTGTTCACCTCGTAGCGGTGGCGGTGGCGCTCCGTGACGCGCTCCGCGCCGTAGGTCTTCGCGACGACCGACCCCGGGGTGAGCGCGGCCTCGTAGGAGCCCAGGCGCATCGTGCCGCCGAGGTCGCCGTCGCCGCCGACGATCGCGAGCTGCTCCTCCATGGTCGCGATGACGGGGTGCGACGTGCCCGGGTCGAACTCGGTCGAGGACGCGTCGTCGATGCCGAGCACGTTGCGCGCGTACTCGATGACCATCGACTGCAGGCCCAGGCAGATGCCGAGCGTCGGGACCCTGTTCTCGCGCGCCCAGCGCAGCGCGCCGAGCTTGCCCTCGATGCCCCGCACGCCGAACCCGCCGGGCACGAGCACCGCGTCCACGCCGTGCAGCGCGTCGTCCGCGCCCTCGGGCGTCTGGCACTCGTCGGACGCGACCCAGCGGATCGTGACCTTCGCGTCGTTCGCGAACCCGCCGGCGCGCAGCGCCTCCGTGACGGAGAGGTACGCGTCCGGGAGGTCGATGTACTTGCCGACGAGCGCGACCTCGACGCGGTGGGCGGGCTGGTGCACGCGCTCGAGGAGCTGGCTCCAGCCGTCCCAGTCGACGTCGTGGAACGGCAGGCCGAGGCGGCGCACGACGTAGGCGTCGAGGCCCTCCGAGTGCAGCACGCGCGGGATGTCGTAGATGCTCGGCGCGTCGATCGCGTTGACGACCGCCTCGTTGTCGACGTCGCACATGAGGGCGATCTTGCGCTTCACCGGCTCGGGCACCACGCGGTCCGCGCGCAGCACGATCGCGTCGGGCTGGATGCCGATGGACCGCAGCGCCGCCACGGAGTGCTGCGTGGGCTTCGTCTTGAGCTCGCCCGACGGGCCGATGTACGGCACGAGCGACACGTGGAGGAAGAAGACGTCGTCCCGGCCGAGCTCGTGGCGCACCTGGCGGGCCGCCTCGAGGAAGGGCTGCGACTCGATGTCGCCGACGGTGCCGCCGATCTCGGTGATGATGACGTCGACGTCCTCACCGGCCTGGGCGCGCATGCGCGTCTTGATCTCGTCGGTGATGTGCGGGATGACCTGCACCGTGTCGCCGAGGTACTCGCCGCGCCGCTCGCGCGCGATCACCTGGGAGTAGACCTGGCCGGTCGTGACGTTCGCGGAGGCCTCGAGGTCGACGTCGAGGAAGCGCTCGTAGTGGCCGATGTCGAGGTCCGTCTCGGCGCCGTCCTCGGTGACGAACACCTCGCCGTGCTGGAACGGGTTCATCGTCCCGGGGTCGACGTTGAGGTACGGGTCGAGCTTCTGCATGGTGACGCGCAGGCCGCGCGAGCGGAGCAGACGACCGAGGCTGGACGCCGTGAGGCCCTTGCCGAGCGAGGAGGCGACGCCGCCGGTGACGAAGACGTGCGCGGTGCGGTGCTCGGTACGAGCGCCCGAGGCGTTGAGGCGGGAGGAGGGCCGGTTCAGGTGATCTGCCACGGAACTCCATCCTAACAGCGTGCCCGACGACGGCACGCGGACCCGAGGGTCGGTCCGCTCACACCGGGTGGCGCGGCGAGCCCGGCGCACCGCGGCGCAGGACGCCCAGGAGGGCCGCACGGTCGCCGGCCAGGGAGACGCCGACGACGACCACGCCCGCGACGAGGGCAGCCAGCACTCCGACGCCGACGGCGGACAGCCAGCCTGCGTCGTCGGGCAGCAGGGCGCTCGACAGCGCCGAGCCCGCGAGCGCGCCCAGCGCCACGCCGACCGCGACGACGACGAGCGTCCGCGGGACGCCGCGCGTCGCCTCCGGGCCGGCGTGGCGGCGCGTCGCGAGGAGCAGCCCCGCGCCCGCGACCGACATCCCCACCGCGGTCGCGAGGCCGAGCTGCAGGAGCACCCCGGCCTGGTCGCGGGCACCCGTGAGGGCGGGGAGCACGTACGCGGTCGCCGCGACGACGAGCCAGCCCGCGGCGGTCACGACGACGGCGACCCGCTGGCGGTCGATCGTGTACAGCGCGCGCGACAGGTGCAGGACCAGCGAGAACCCGACGATGCCCACCGCCATCGCGGCGACCGCTCCCCCGAGCCCGTCGACCGAGCCCGTCGCGATGCGGGCGAAGACCGCCTCGACGGCCGCCGACGCGGCGATCAGCGCGGCGACGCCGAGCCCCGCCACGACGAGCAGCGTGCGCGTCGTGGTCGCGAGCAGGCGCCGGTAGGCGTCGTGCCGGGCGTGCGCGACGTGCTCCGCGAGGCGCGGGAACGTGCTCGTCGCGAGCGGGAAGGCCAGCACCGCGTACGGGAGCAGGTAGACCTGCTGGGCGTACCAGTAGGTCGGGAAGGTCTGCTCCGGCCCGAACCGGTAGGCGGCGCCCATGATCGCGAGCACCGAGAGCTGCTGCGCGACGAGCGCCCCGACGCCCGCGAACGCCAGGTTGCGCGCCCGGACCGCCTCGCCGCCCGGGAAGCGCAGCGTGGGCCGCAGGCGGACGCCCAGCCGGTGCACGGGGAGCACGAGGGGCAGCGCGAGGACGGCCACTCCCGCCGTCGTGCCCCAGCCGAGCCACGCGATGGCCTGGCCCGACAGCTCGGCGACGTCCTTCTGGTTGCCGCCCGCGAGACCCGCGAACACGAGGAGGACGACGATGACCGCGACGCTCGACAGGAGCGGCGAGAACGCCTGCCAGAAGAACCGCTTGTGGGCCTGGAGGATGCTCCCGAGCACGACCGCGAGCCCGTAGAGCGGCACCTGCAGGGCGAACACGCGCACGAAGGTCGCCGTGACGTCGACGAGCTCGGGGTGCTCGCGCATGAGGAGGCCGGCGATCGGCTGCGCGAGGAGCGCGAGCAGCCCCCCGAGCGGGACGAGCACGACGAGCGTCCACCCGAGCAGGGCCGACGCGATGCGCGACACCTCGGTGCCCGCGCGCCGGACGATCGGCCCGGCGAGGAGGGGGACCACCGAGCCGGCGAGCGCACCGCCCGCGGCGACCTCGAACAGCACGTTCGGCAGCAGGTTCGCGGCCGTGAACGCCGACCCGACGCCCTCGGTGCCGACGGCGGCGGACTGCACGAGCGACCGCGCGAACCCGACGAGCCGGCTCGCGACCGTCACGAGCGTGATCATCGCGGCGGCGCCCGCCAGGGTGCCCGTGGCGGCGCGCAGCCGCCCCGCCCGCGCGCTCACGCCGGGCGCCGGCCCCACGTGTCCACGCGCCGCAGCACGCCGTTGCCCTCGATGACCTTCGAGAAGCTCACCTTCTCGCTCGCGAGGGTGAGCCCCACGACGCCCGCGAGCGCGAGCCAGCGCACCGGGCGGGGCGCGGTGAGCGCGACCTGGGAGCCGAGCGCGGCACCGAGCGCGTTCGCGCCGCAGTCGCCGAGCATGTCGCGCTCGCCGAGGTCCCCCGGCGCCGCGGCGACCGCCGCGCCGAGGACGGCACCCGTCGTCGGCGCCGCGGCGGTGCCGAGGTACGGGAGCGACGCCATCCCGGCGGCCTTGAGGGCGCGCCCCGGGCGAAGGTCGAGGAGGTTGAGCAGGTTCGCGGTGCCGGCCATGAGCGCGCCGTTCACGCCCACGTCCACGAGGTGCCCGAACGCCCCGCCCGTGCGGCGCGTGCCGATCGCCGCGGCGACGAGCGAGACGCCGCTGATCCCGAGGATCTTCAGCGCACCCGTCGTGACCCGACCCTGCGCCAGCGCTCCGAGGTGGCCGCGCAGCCCCTTCGTGCGGCTCGTCGTGTCCTCCGCGAGGTCGTCGACGAGGCCGAACGTGCCCGCGCTGGCCGTCGCGAGGGCGACCGCCGCGCGCGTGCGGGCGTCGCCGCCCGCCGCGAGCGTGCCGGCGACGAGGCCGGCCGCCACGGCCGGGCCCTCGAGCAGGCTGATCGGCTCGCCCCGGTGGTTGGTCCGGGTCCAGCGCTCCGCGCCCCCGGGCGCGCGCGACCCGGCCGCGCGGCGTGCCACGGTGGTCACCGTCGCGGCGACGCCGGCGGCCGCGAGCGTGCGCAGCGCGCGCCCCACGTCAGCCCTCCCCCGCGCCGGCGTCGGCCTGCTCGACGTCGGCCCCGGCACCGGCCGGGGCGCCCGCGGCGTCGCCCGCCGCGGCGTCCTGCGCGCCCGCGGGGGACGCCGTCGTGCGCGTCACCGGCGGGAGCTCGACCGCGGGCGGGAGGACGGCCGTCGCGCTCTCCTCGAACCCGAACTGACCCACCTGGTCCGCGAGCCGTGCCGCGAGCGCGAGCGGGACGTTGATCCGGCCCGGCTCGGCCTCGATGCCGCTGACGGTCGAGACCGTCGAGGCGAGGTCCTCGTTCGCGCGGATCGTCGAGACGACGTCGCCCGAGACCGCCGTGGGGCCGGCGACCAGCGCGGCGCCTGCGACGTCCTGCGCGGCGACGGCCACCTGGACCTCGATGTCGACCGCGTACGTGTCGGGTGCGGGCGGCTCCTCGCCCTCCGCGGCGGGGGTCGCCGGCGAGGGAGCGGAGCCCGCGAGCAGCAGGACCACGTCCGCCGGGAGGGTCTGCTCGGAGACCACGTCGACGAGCGCGAAGCGCTCGAGCAGCGCCTCGAGCTCGACCGCCTCGGGGCTGCGCTCCTCCGTGCTCGACGGCGCCGCCCCGGTGAGCGAGAGCGCGAGCGCGCGCGACAGGCGCTGCTCGGGGGTCGCGTCCTGCGGGACGTCGCCGAGCTTGTCGCCGAGGCCCTCGGCCACCGTCTGCCGCGCGCTCTCCTCGTCCTGGCTCGTCCACGAGTCCGTGAGGCGCACGTGCCCGACGACGGACGCGCCCGCCGTCTCGAGCTGCGCGGTGACGGCGTCGTCGCGCTCGTCGTCCGCGCCGTCCAGGTCGACGACCGCCACGCGACGGTCCTGGAGGGACCCCGCCACGAGCTGCGGCCCCGCGGCCTCGATGTACCGCGCGTCGTCGCCGAGCGTGACGTTGGCCTGGTCGAGCTGGTCGCGCAGCTCGTTGCGCTCGGTGCGCAGCTGCTCGACCTGCCCGGTGAGCTGGTCGCCGATCGCGCCCTGGAGCGGGCCCGCGCCGAGGATGATCCCCACGGCGAGCGCCAGGAAGACCGAGATCAACGAGACGATGTGGTACCTGAAGTCGATCACTGTGCGGTGGTGTCCTTCGGTTCGAGCTGCTGCGTGCTGGCAAGGGTCAGGGTCGGCGCCGTCCGCCGGAGGGCACGCGCCGGAGGCACGTGCGCGGGCCGTCGACGACGACGGCCCGGCGGGCTCAGCCGCCGCCCGAGAAGAGCGTCCCGATCCACGACCACAGGTCGTCGAACCGGGCGCCCACGATCCCGAAGAACGTCTGGCCCGCGGCCGTCGACCACAGCGCCGCGACGACGGCGAGGAGCCCGGCGATCGAGAGGAGCCAGAGCTGGAGGTTGGAGATCCGGTGCCGGTACAGGCGCGACACGCCCTTGGCGTCGACGAGCTTGCCGCCGACCCGGAGCCGGGTGAGGAACGTGCTCGCCATGCCCGCGCGGCCCTTGTCGAGGAACTCGACGAGCGTCGCGTGCGTGCCGACGGCGACGATGACCTCGGCGCCCTTGTCGTCGGCGAGGAGCATCGCGATGTCCTCGCTCGTGCCGGTCGCCGGGAAGACGACGGGCTCGACGCCGAGCTCCTGCACGCGCTCGAGGCCGGGCGCCTTGCCGTCGCGGTAGGCGTGCACGACGATCTCCGCGCCGCTGCTCAGCGCGCGGTCGGAGACCGAGTCCATGTCCCCGACGATCATGTCGGGCTTCCACCCTGCGTCGAGGATCGCGTCCGCGCCGCCGTCCACGCCGATGAGCACCGGCCGGTACTCCGTGATGTAGGGACGCAGCGTCGCGAGGTCCTCGCGGTAGTGGTAGCCCCGCACGACGATGAGGACCTGACGCCCCTCGATGGACGTGCGGATGTCCGGGACGCCGACGCCGTCGAGCAGCAGGTCCCGCTCGCGGCGCAGGTAGTTCATCGTGTTCTCGGCGAACGACTCGATCTCGACCGAGAGGTTCGCGCGCGCCTCCTCGAGGCTGCGCGCGACCGTCTCCTCGCTCTGCAGCACGCCCTCGGCGACGAGGTCGTCTCCCAGGTACACCTTGCCACCGTCGAGCCGCACCACGCGGCCCTCGGGGATCGCCATGATCGCGGGGCCGAGGTCGTCGACGAGCACGATGCCGGCCTCGACGAGGACGTCGGGGCCGAGGTTCGGGTAGCGGCCCGAGACCGACTTGGCCGCGTTGAGCACGGCGGACGGCTTCGCGGCGACGAGCGCGTCGGCGGCGACCCGGTCGATGTCGACGTGGTCGATCACCGCGACGTCCCCCGGGTTGAGCCGCTTGGTGAGCGCCTTGGTGCGCGCGTCGACCTTGGCCGGGCCGAGCGTGCCGGACCCGGCCTCCGGCAGGGAGGCTTTGCGCAGAGTGAGTCTCATCGTGCCCTATCGTCCCACGACCGACGACTCCAGAAGCTCCACCGCGTGGCGGCGGGCCGCGTCCGAGTCCTCCTGGCCCGAGAGCATCCGCGCAAGCTCGCGGACGCGCTCCTCCCCCGTGACCTCGCGCACACCGGTGACCGTGACCGCGGTCGACGGGTCGCCCTCGCCCGACGCCTTCGTGACGACGAGCTGCACGTCCGCGAACGCGGCGACCTGCGCGAGGTGGGTGACGACGACGACCTGGGTGCGCCGCGCGAGCGACGCGAGCCGGCGCCCCACCTCCACGGCCGCCTTGCCCCCGACCCCCGCGTCGACCTCGTCGAACACGAACGTGGGCAGCACCTGCCCGGTGCCGTCGACGGCGGCCGTCGCGAGCGCGACCTCGATCGCGAGCATGACGCGCGAGAGCTCGCCGCCCGACGCGCCCTTGCCGAGCGGGCGCGCGGGCGCGCCGGCGTGCGCGACGAGCGAGAACGTCACGGCGTCGACGCCCCACGGGCCGGGCTCCTCGGCGCGCTCGACGTCGACGACGAGGCTCGCGCCTCCCATGGCGAGCCCGCGCAGCTCCTCGGTCACGGCCGTCGCGAGCTCGGCGGCGGCCCGCTCGCGCGAGGCCGTGATCGCCGTGCCGAGCCGGTCCAGCTCCGCGTCGAGCTCGTCGCGGCGTGCCGTCGCGGCCTGGAGCCGCTCCCCGCCGTCGTCCAGGTCCAGGAGCCGCAGCCCCGCGTCGCTCGCCCAGGCGAGGACGTCGTCGACCGTCTCCCCATAGCTGCGCGTGAGCGTCCCCAGCTCGGCGAGGCGCGCGTGCGCGGACTCGAGGCCGGCCGGGTCCGCCGCCAGGTCCTCGACGTAGCCGGAGATCTCCGTCGCGACGTCCGCGAGCACGTAGCCCACCTCGGCGAGCCGCTCGGCGAGGCGCGCGAGCGCCGGGTCCGTCCCGGCCACCGACTCGAGCGCGCGGCGCGCGCGGTCGACCGACACGACGGCGTTCTCCTGCGGCTCGGCGGCCTCGTCGCCCGCGACGGCGTCGTGCGCGAGCTGCGCGGCGACCCGGAGCTCCTCGACGTTCCCGAGCCGCGCGACGAGCGCGGTGAGCTCGACGTCCTCGCCCGGCTGGGGCGCGACCCGCTCGACCTCGGCGAGCCCGAGGCGCAGCAGCTCCGCCTCCCGGGCACGCTCGCCCGCGCGCGTCTCGATGTCGTCGATCTGCGCCTGCAGCGCCGACCGCTCGGCCCACGCCTCGCGATACTGCCCGAGGAGATCGGCGTGCTGCGGCCCGGCGAACGCGTCGAGCGCCACGCGTTGACGGCTCGCGGTGCGCAGCCGGAGCTGGTCCGACTGCCCGTGCACCGTGACGAGGTCGTCGGCGATCTCCGCCAGGACGCCCTGGGGGACGCTGCGCCCGCCGAGGTGCGCGCGCGAGCGGCCCTCCGCGGCCACCGTGCGCAGGATGACGACCGAGCCGTCGTCGTCCACCTGCCCGCCCGCGTCGTCGACGCGCTGCGCGACCGCCGGTCGGTCCGCGACGCGCACCCGGCCCTCCACGACGGCGCTCGCCGCGCCCGGGCGCACCGTCGCCGGGTCCGCCTTGCCGCCCATGAGCAGGCCGAGGCCGGTGAGGACCATCGTCTTGCCGGCACCCGTCTCGCCCGTGATCACCGTCAGCCCGGCGCCGACCGGGACGCGCGCCGACCGGATGACCCCGAGGTTCTCGATCGCGATCTCCTCGAGCACGCTCACTCCTCCTCGTCCGTGGTGCCCCCGTCGCCGGGGCGCCTGCCCGTCTCGCCCGCGCCGCCCGGAGCGGCCGCGGCGCGCTCCGCGGCGGTGCCCGCCGTCGCGGCGACGCTCGCCGCACGCTCGCGCCACCCGACCACCGGCAGCGAGAACTTCGACACCAGCCGGTCCGTGAACGGCGCCGTGCTCAGGCGCGCGAGACGCAGCGGCGTGTCGGAGCGCCGCACCTCGACGCGCGAGCCGTTCGGCAGGTCGATGCGGCGCCGGCCGTCGCACGTGAGGACGCCCGACGACGCCGAGTCCGGCAGCACGTCCACCGTGATCGTCGACCGGGGACCGACGACGAGCGGGCGCGCGAACAGCGCGTGCGCCGCGAGCGGCACGACGAGCACGGCGTCGACCTCGGGCCACATCACGGGGCCGCCGGCCGAGAACGCGTGCGCCGTCGAGCCCGTCGCCGTGGCCGTGATGACGCCGTCGCACCCGAACGACGAGAGCGGACGGCCGTCGACGCCGAGCACGACCTCGATCATCCGCTCGCGCTGCGCCTTCTCCACCGTCGCCTCGTTGAGCGCCCAGCCGACGAGCGGCTCCGGCTCGCCCGGCAGGTAGGCGCGGACCTCGACGATCGTGCGCTCCTCGACCGTGTAGTCGAACGCCGCGAGGCGGCCCACCGCCGCGCGCAGGTCCTCGCGCTCGCTCTCCGCGAGGAACCCGACGTGGCCGAGGTTCACCCCCAGCAGCGGCACGCCCGTGCCGTGGGTGAGCTCCGCCGCGCGCAGGATCGTGCCGTCGCCGCCGAGCACGATGACGACCTCGGACTCCGCGACGCCCTCGCGCGCCCGCGTGCGCGCCATGTGGTCGCCGAACGTCTCCGCGAGGTCGTCGTCGTGCAGCGTCACCTCGAAACCGGCGCGCTCGAGCTCGCTCACCGCCTCGTGCAGCGCGACGACCGCCTCGGGGCGGCCGCCGTGGGTGACGATCAGGACGCGTCGCGTCACGCTGCTCCTCCGGTCAGGGGTCGGTCGGTGGTCGGGGCCGCACCCGGTGCGGCGTGCGGTGCCGGCGGCGGGACGGCCGCGGCGGAGGGTCGATCGGGCGGTTCGGTGGACAGCTCGGCGGACGGGCCCACGGTGCGGGCGACCGCGACGACCGGGGGCGGGCCGCCGTCGGGCCCGGGCTGCCACGCGACGGCCTGCGCCGCGGCGCCCTCGAGCGCCTCGTCCTCGAACGCCGCGCCGTCGGCCCGGCCCGGGTCCCCCGCGCGCAGCCACCAGAAGTACTCGCGGTTGCCGCTCGGACCGGGGAGCGGGCTCGGCACGACGGCGAGCGGCCGCAGCCCGACCAGCGCGGCGTGCCGCGCGACCGCGGCGACGACCTCGACGTGCAGCGCGGGGTCGCGGACGACCCCGCCGCTGCCGAGCCGCTCGCGGCCGACCTCGAACTGGGGCTTCACCAGCAGCAGGAGGTCCGTCCCGGGCCCGACGACGCCGGCCACGGCGGGCAGGACCATCGCCAGCGAGATGAACGAGAGGTCGCCGACCACGACGTCGGGCACGACGCCCACGTGCTCGGGCGACAGGTCGCGCACGTTGAGCCCCTCGTGCACGACGACGCGCGGGTCGGCCCGCAGCGCGGGCACCAGCTGGTCGTGGCCCACGTCGACCGCGACGACCTCGCGCGCGCCGCGCCGCAGCAGCACGTCGGTGAACCCACCCGTGGACGCGCCGAGGTCGAGGCATCGCGCACCGTCGACGACCGGGGCACGGGGCAGCCCCCCGGCCTCCGCCGAGCCTGCACGACCGGCCGCGTCCAGCGCGTCGAGCACGCCCGCGAGCTTGAACGCGGCCCGGGACGCATAGCCTGGGTCGTGCGGGTCGGGCGTCACCGCCACGAGGTCCTCGGAGCCGACGGCGGTCGACGGCTTGGTCAGCACCGTCCCGGCGCGCGTCACCCGGCCCGCCGCGACGAGCTCGGCCGCGTGCCGCCGTGACCGTGCGAGCCCGCGCCGGACGAGCTCGCCGTCCAGCCGGGCGCCGTCCCGCTCCCCCACGCTCAGTCCTCCGCGCGGGCCAGCTCGGCGACCAGCGCGTCGTGCACGGCCTCCAGCACCCCCACGTGGTCAGCCGTCGCGAGGCCGTCCAGCTCGGCGAGCCGAGCGAGGACCGGTTCGAGCGACACCTCGGCGTCGCCGACGCGCGCGTCGGCCGCACGGCCAGGGGGCGGACCGGGCACGGGTCGCTGCGGACCGTCCGTCATGTCCTGCCTCCTGTCTGGTCGCGCGTCACCCGGAGCGTCGCCCCGGGACCGCGGACCACGCTACCGGTAGCGTCCCACGGACGAGGGCGCGCGGTGCCGGAAGCACGCCGCGCGCCGTGCGCCGCCGCGGTGATCCGCCCCGCGTGCCGTCAGTGCGTCCCCACCGGGAGGTCGGGGACGCCCGCCGGGTCGACGGGCAGCCCGTCGTCGACCGCCGCCCAGGCGGCCGACGCCGCGGCTCGCACCGTGTCGACCGTCGCCGCGCCGCGCACGTCCAGGCGGAGCGCGCCGTCCTCGACGCGGGCCGCGCTGTCCCCGCACGCCCACCAGCCCTCGGCGTCGCGCTCGGGCGCGGGGTGCGGTTCGAGGAGGCTGCGCAGGTCCGCGCCCACGTAGTGCGGACGCAGCCCGGGCTCCGCGAGGATCGCGTCCCGCGCGGTGCTCACGCCCGTGAGGACGTGCAGACCGGGATAGCCCCCGGCCCGCGCTCCCGCGAGGTCGGTGTCCAGCCGGTCGCCGACGACGAGCGGCGCCTGCGCACCCGCCCGGTCGATCGCGAGGCCGTACATCGTGGGCGACGGCTTGCCCGCGCTGTCGGGCGTCACGCCCGTCGCGGCGCGCACCGCCCCGACGAGCGACCCGTTGCCCGGGGCGAAGCCGCGCGCGGTCGGGAGCGACAGGTCGAGATTGCTCGCCACGTGCCACGCGCCGCGCTGGACGGCGTAGGCGGCCTCGGCGAGCTGGGTCCAGCCGAGCTCGGGCGCGAACCCCTGCGCGACGGCGTCGGGCTCGTCGTCCGCGCTCTCCACGACGACGAAGCCCGCCTCGCGCACCGCCGTCAGCAGGCCCGCACCGCCGATGACGAGCACGCGCGCCCCCGGCTCGAGCCGGGTGCGCAGGAGCGCCGCGGCGGCCTGCGCCGCGGTCATCACCTCGTCCGGCGTCGTCGGGATGTCGAGACCGGTGAGCTGCTCGGCGACCGACTCCGGCTCGCGGGACGCGTTGTTCGTCACGAACACCAGCCGCATCCCGCGCCCCCGCGCGGCCGTGAGGCCCTCGGACGCGTGCTCGATCGGCTCGTGCCCGCGGTACGCGACACCGTCGAGGTCGACGAGCGCGAGGTCGTAGCGGTCGGCGAGCGCGACGTCGCTCGCGAGCAGGCCGGCGGTCACCGGTCGCCCCCGTCCGTCGGCCGCTCATCCGGGTCGGACGACGCCGACCCGGTCTCGGCCTCGTCAGGAGCGGCCTCGGGCTCGCCGGTCGAGGCGTCCGGCTCGTCGCCCGTGACGTCCGAGTCCTCGTCCTCCTCCTCGAGCTCCTCGCTCAGGTCGTAGACGACGACGTCCTCGTCCTCCTCGCCCAGCGCGGCGGCCAGCAGGCGCGCGTCGATGCCGGCGAGAATCTCGGCGGCCTCCTCCGTGCGGCCGGCGAGCTCCAGGACGGACGCGCGCGCCTGGAGCACGCGCGCGCCGAGCTCGCCGCCGCGACCGACCGGCGGCACGTTGTCGAGCACGGCGAGGGCCGCGTCGAGCTCACCGAGGTCGACGCGCGCGCCGCTCACGACGATCGCCAGCTCGGTCCGGCCGACGTCGTCCAGGGTCGCGGCCTCGTCCGACGACGCGAGGGCGAGCGCACGCTCGGGACGCCCCAGACCGCGCTCGCAGTCGGCCATGATCGGCAGGTGCTCGGAGGACCCGTTGAGGCGGCGCACCGTGCGCAGCTCACGCAGCGCCTCGGCGTACCGTCCGGTCCGGTAGGCGGTCAGCCCCGCGGCCTCGCGCGCGACGTCGACCCGTCCGGCACGACGCACCGCGGCCTGGGCGTGCTCGTACGCGAGCTCCGGGTCGGTGTCGATGAGGCGGCCCGCCATGACGAGGTGGCGCCCGACGACCTCGGCGGTGTCCTTGCTCAGCGTCCGGAGCCTGCCGCGCGCTGCGCGGTCGAGCTGGGAGATCTGCACGTCCTCGGGCAGGTCCGGGCCGGCAGGGTGCCGAGGCTCAGGACGTCGGTCGAAGCCCTCGCGGTCGCGGCCGGCCCCGGCGCGCGGGGCGTGGCCCCGGCGCTCTCCCCCGGGACGGTCACCGCCGCGGCGGTCGTCGCGCGGTCCGCCCGGTCCGCGACGCCCGCCCGCGGAGTCGCGCTCGAAGCGCCCGCGACCAGCGTCTCCGCCCCGTGCGGGACGGTCCGCACCGTCGCGCCACGGACGCGACCCGGCGTCACCGTCGCGGGGACGCGACCGGTCGTCGCGCGCTGCGCCGTACTCACGGCGCGGGCCGCGCGACGAGTCACCGCGCTCGCCCCACGTACCGCGACGGTCGGAGCGGTCCCCACCCCGTGCGTCGGCGGTCCCGCGGGAGCCGTCTCGTCGGTCGCGGTCCGGGCGCCCGCCCGAGCCGCGGCTCGCCCCGTCGCGTGCCGGACGATCGCTGCCCGGGCGGCCACGGTCGTCGTCGCGCCGACCGCGGTAGCCACCCTGGCCGCGGTCTCGCTGGTCCCCGGCACCACGGCCGGCTCCACGGGCGGGCCCGCCACGGCGGTCGCCCGACGGCGCGCCGCCCTCCCGACCACGTCCCGCACGGGGAGGTTCCTGCCGACCGTCACGGTCGCGTCGACCACCGCGGTCGTCGCCCGAGGACGGACGATCCGGCTCGGGCTCACGGGGGGTGTCGTTCACCGGGGTTCCCTCTCGTTCTGAAGTTTGCGCAGGCCATCCTCCCACGACGGGAGGACGAGGATCCTGCCCTGTCACAGGCGGTCCGCACATGATGCGGCGGCGCGGCGTCGCACCCGGCGGCCGACGAGCGGCGGCGTCCGCCAGACGTCGGCGACCCTCGCTCGCGCTCCGGGCGACGTGCGGCCTGCTGCGCCGCCGGCGATCCGGCGTGCTGGGTGCGGAAATGCCGAAGGCCCACCCCGTGTGGGGTGGGCCTTCGGTGAAGGGTTGTCCGGCGGCGTCCTACTCTCCCACCCCGTCTCCAGGGCAGT
>NZ_JBVHRG010000003.1:0-364246 GCF_055567015.1 Sphaerisporangium cinnabarinum | reverse complement strand
ACTGCCCTGGAGACGGGGTGGGAGAGTAGGACGCCGCCGGACAACCCTTCACCGAAGGCCCACCCCACACGGGGTGGGCCTTCGGCATTTCCGCATACCCCCACACACCGCGACGGACGCACCTGTCACGGCTCGCGCAGCCGCATCGGCACCGGTCGGTCCAGCGCATCTTCGCCTGGACGGGATCGGTCGGGCTTCGCGCCCGCCGGAGGCGGGCCACGGCGCGCGTCCCCTCTAGAATGGGGGCATGTCCACCATCTCCCGTGACGAGGTCGCGCGCGTCGCCGCGCTGGCCCGCATCGATCTGCGACCCGAGGAGCTGGACCGGCTCTCCGGCGAGCTCGACGTGATCGTCGACGCCATCGCCAAGGTCAGCGAGGTCGCGACGCCCGACGTCCCCGCGACGAGCCACCCGATCCCGATGTCGAACGTCTTCCGCGACGACATCCCCGAGCCGCCGCTGCCCGTCGAGGACGTGCTCGCGGCCGCGCCCGCGGCCGAGGACGGTCGGTTCTCCGTACCGCAGATCCTCGGGGAGGAGTGAGATGACGGACCTGACACGGCTCTCCGCAGCCGAGCTCGCCGAAGGGCTCGAGGCGCGTGACTTCTCGAGCGTCGAGGCCACCCAGGCGCACCTGGACCGGATCGGCGCGGTCGAGGGCGCGGTGAACGCGTTCCTCCACGTCAACACGGACGAGGCGCTCGCCACGGCCCGCTCGGTCGACGACCGCCGCGTCGCGGGCGAGCCGGTGCACCGGCTCGCCGGCGTGCCGATCGCGGTGAAGGACGTCGTCGTGACGAAGGGTATGCCGACGACGGCCGGCTCCAAGATCCTCGAGGGCTGGGTGCCGCCGTACGACGCGACGCTCGTCGAGAAGATCCGCGCCGCCGGCCTGCCGATCCTCGGCAAGACGAACATGGACGAGTTCGCCATGGGCTCGTCGACCGAGCACTCCGCCTACGGCAACACCCGGAACCCGTGGGACCTCGACCGGATCCCCGGCGGGTCGGGCGGCGGCTCCGCGGCGGCGGTGGCGGCGTTCGAGGCCCCGCTCGCGATCGGCACGGACACCGGCGGCTCCATCCGTCAGCCCGGGGCCGTGACCGGGACCGTCGGCGTGAAGCCGACGTACGGCGGCGTCTCCCGGTACGGGCTCATCGCGATGGCGTCCTCGCTCGACCAGGCGGGCCCCGTCACGCGCACGGTGCTCGACGCCGCGCTGCTGCACGAGCTCATCGGCGGCTACGACCCGCGCGACTCCACGTCGATCCCCGGCCGCGGGCCGGCGCTCGTCGACGCCGCGGTGCAGGGTGCGACGGGCGACCTGTCCGGCCTGCGTGTCGGTGTCGTCAAGGAGCTCACGGGCGAGGGCTACCAGGAGGGCGTGAGCGCGCGGTTCGCGCAGTCGCTCGATCTCCTGCGCGGGCTCGGCGCGGAGATCGTGGAGGTCTCCTGCCCCCACTTCGAGTACGCGCTCGGCGCGTACTACCTGATCATGCCGTCGGAGGCGTCGAGCAACCTCGCGAAGTTCGACGGCATGCGCTTCGGCCTGCGCGTGGAGCCCGAGGAGGGCCCCGTGACCGCGGAGCGCGTCATGGCCGCCACGCGCGGGGCGGGCTTCGGCGACGAGGTGAAGCGCCGCATCATCCTCGGCACCTACGCGCTCTCGGCGGGCTACTACGACGCGTACTACGGCAGCGCACAGAAGGTCCGCACGCTCATCCAGCGGGACTTCGCCGCGGCCTTCGAGCACGCGGACGTCCTCGTCTCGCCGACGGCCCCGACGACGGCGTTCCGGTTCGGCGAGAAGCTCGACGACCCGCTCGCCATGTACCTCAACGACGTCGCGACGATCCCCGCGAACCTCGCGGGGGTCCCGGGGATGTCGGTGCCGTCGGGCCTGTCGGACGACGGCCTGCCCGTCGGGTTCCAGATCCTCGCGCCGGCCAAGGCCGACGACCGCATGTACCGGGTGGGCGCCGCGCTCGAGGCCGCCCTGGTCGGCTCGTGGGGCGGCCCGCTGCTCGACCGCGCGCCCGCGCTGCCCACGGCCACGAACGCACAGGAGGGCCAGGTCGGATGACCACCACGACCGTCGACCTCGTCGACTACGCCGACGCCACGCGCCGTTACGACCCCGTCATCGGGATCGAGGTGCACGTCGAGCTCGGCACGCTGACCAAGATGTTCTGCCCGGCCGAGGTGAGCTTCGGCGCCGAGCCGAACACCCAGGTGACCCCGGTCTCGCTCGGGCTCCCGGGCGCCCTGCCGGTCGTCAACGGCAAGGCCGTCGAGTACGCGATCCGCATCGGTCTCGCGCTCAACTGCCAGATCGCCGAGACGTGCCGGTTCGCGCGCAAGAACTACTTCTACCCGGACGTCCCGAAGAACTTCCAGACGTCCCAGTACGACGAGCCCATCGCCTACGACGGGTGGATCGACGTCGAGCTCGAGGACGGGACCGTGTTCCGCGTCGAGATCGAGCGTGCGCACATGGAGGAGGACGCCGGCAAGAACACCCACGTGGGTGGAGCGACCGGCCGCATCCACGGTGCCGAGTACTCGCTCGTCGACTACAACCGCGCCGGCATCCCGCTCGTCGAGATCGTCACGCGGCCGATCACGGGCGCGGGCGACCGCGCCCCCGAGGTCGCGCGCGCGTACGTGCAGACCCTGCGCGACATCTTCCGGGCGCTCGACGTGTCCGAGGCCCGCATGGAGCGTGGCAACGTCCGGGCGGACGTGAACCTGTCGCTGCGCCCGACGCCCGAGTCGCCGCTCGGCACGCGCACCGAGACGAAGAACGTCAACTCGTTCCGTTCCGTCGAGCGCGCCGTGCGCTACGAGGTGTCCCGTCAGGCCGCCGTGCTCGACGCGGGCGGCACGGTGATCCAGGAGACGCGGCACTGGCACGAGGACACCGGCATCACGACGTCGGGCCGCGTGAAGTCGGACGCGGAGGACTACCGGTACTTCCCGGAGCCCGACCTCGTCCCGATCGCGCCGCCGCGCGAGTGGATCGAGGAGATCCGTGCGGGGCTCCCCGAGCTCCCCGTCGCGCGTCGTCGTCGGCTCCAGGGGGAGTGGGGCTACGCGGACGCCGAGATGCGCGACGTCGTGAACGCGGGCGCGCTCGACCTCATCGAGGCCACCGTCGCCGCGGGCACCAGCCCGGCCGGTGCGCGCAAGTGGTGGATGGGCGAGCTCGCGCGCCGCGCCAAGCAGGACGAGGTGGTGCTCGAGGCGCTGCCCGTCACGCCCGCGCAGATCGCCGCGCTGCAGGGCCTCGTCGACGCGGGCCGGATCAACGACAAGCTCGCGCGCCAGGTCCTCGACGGCGTCCTCGCCGGCGAGGGGGACCCGGAGGCCGTCGTCACCGCCCGAGGCCTCGAGGTCGTCTCCGACGACGGCGCGCTGCTCGCCGCGATCGACGAGGCGCTGGCCGCGCAGCCGGACATCGTGGAGAAGGTCCGGGGCGGGAACCTCGGGCCGGTCGGCGCGATCATCGGCGCCGTCATGAAGGCGACCCGCGGCCAGGCGGACGCAGGCCGCGTGCGCGAGCTCGTCCTCGAGCGGATCGGCTGACCGCCGTGACGCGCGGACCGGTCGTCCTGGGGGAGATGGTGCGCCTGCGCCCGATCGAGGCGCGGGACGCGGACCGCATGTGGGAGTCGCTGCAGGACCCGGAGGCGAACCGCCTCACGGGGACGACGGAGACCTTCACGCGCGACCAGATCGACGAGTGGGCGGCGACCGTCAGCGACCGGGACGGCCGGTACGACTGGGCCATCACGCCGGGCGCGGTGCGTGACGGGCAGCCGGTGAGCGACGAGCTGATCGGGGAGATCGTGCTCAACGACCTCGACGAGCACGCGCGCTCGGCGAACCTGCGGCTCGCGCTGCTCCCGAACTACCGCGGGCGCGGCTACGGTCGCGAGGCGATCTTCGAGGTGCTCCGGTTCGCGTTCGAGGGGTCGACGGACGTGGACGGCGTCCGGCACGAGGGACCGCGCCTGCACCGCGTGAGCCTCGACGTGCTGAGCATCAACCCCCGCGCGCGGATGCTCTACGAGTCGCTCGGCTTCCGCGAGGAGGGTCGCCTGCGCGACGTCTACCGCGACGGCGACGGGTGGGCGGACGCCACCGTCATGAGCATCCTCGAGGACGAGTTCCGGGCTGGGCTCGGCGCACCCTGAGCCGTCCGCGGACGACGCACGCGCACGACCGCACGAAGGGCCCGGCAGCATCCGCTGCCGGGCCCTTCGTCGTCCCCGGCGCCCAGGGCGTCCGGTGGGCGAGGCTCGCCGCCCGGTCCCCGAGCGTCGTCGTGGTTGACATCACCCAGCCCACGACGTACATTCATAAGACGGAAACAAACTTCCGAGATGTGGAATCCACTCCGAAGGTCGCGGCCATGCCGCTCGACCCGGTCGTCGAGAGGGAACGCAGCGATGACGCTGGACGAGTTCAACCGGTGGTCGCCGGACGAGGCGCGGGACGCGCTCCTCGCGTGCGCCCACGTGGGCCGGTGGGCCGAGGAGGTCGCGGCCGGTCGCCCGTACGCGACCGTGGACGACGCCGCCGCGGCGGCGCTCGCCGCCGCCGACCCGTGGACGGACGACGAGATCGACTCGGCCCTGGCGCGCCACCCCCGGATCGGCGAGCGTGCCGAGGGGCAGGCGGCGGACGCGAGCATGTCGCGCTCCGAGCAGGCCGGCGTCGACACCTCCGACGGCGACGTGGCACGTCGCCTCGTCGAGGGGAACCGCGCGTACGAGGAGCGGTTCGGCCACGTGTTCCTCGTCCGGGCCGCCGGGCGCAGCGCCGAGGAGATCCTCGAGCAGCTCACCGAGCGGCTGGGCAACGACGCCGAGACCGAGCGGGCGAACGCCGCCCGCAACCTGCGCGAGATCGCCGCGCTGCGGCTGAAGGGAATGCTGACGGCATGAGCACCCACGCCAGCCACATCACCACGCACGTACTCGACGCGGCCAGCGGTAGGCCCGCCGAGGGGATCACCGTCCGCCTGGAGGCGGCTCCGGAGATCGCGGAGGGGACGACGGGGCAGGGCTGGTCCCTGGTGGCGTCCTCCCGCACGAACGACGACGGTCGCGTGCCCGAGCTCGGGCCCGAGACCCTCGTCCCCGGTACGTACCGGCTCGTGTTCGACACGGCCGAGTACTTCGACCGGCGAGACACCGTGTCCTTCTACCCGGAGGTCGTCGTCGTCTTCCGGGTGGCGAGCGCCGAGCAGCACTACCACGTCCCCGTCCTGCTCAGCCCGTTCGCCTACTCGACCTATCGAGGGAGCTGACATGAGCACCACCACGACTGCCGAGCAGTCGGCGGCCACGCAGAGCAGCGGGGCCATCGTCCTGGGCGACAACCAGTGGGGCAAGGCGGAGGTGCGCCTCGTGCGCGTCGACCGCTCCACGCCCCGCCACGAGATCACGGACGTCAACGTCTCCTCGCAGCTGCGGGGCGGGCAGGAGGCCACGCACCGCGAGGGGGACAACTCCCGGTGCGTCGCGACCGACACGCAGAAGAACACGATCTTCGCGTTCGCCCGTGACGGCGTCGGCGCGATCGAGGACTTCGCGATCCGCCTCGGGCAGCACTTCGTCGAGGACTTCGAGTGGATCGAGGGCGGGCGCTGGGAGATCGAGCAGTACTCCTGGAACCGCATCGAGACCTCGGACGGCGAGCACGACCACGCGTTCGTGCGCAACAACCAGGAGACGCGGACGACGGTCGTCCAGCGCGACGGCGACGAGGTCTTCGTCGTCTCGGGCCTCACGGACCTCGTCGTCCTCAAGTCGACGGGCTCGGAGTTCCACGGGTTCCCGCGCGACCGCTACACGACGCTCGTGGAGACCGACGACCGCATCCTCGCGACGTCGGTCACCTCGCGCTGGCGCTACACCACGACGGACGTCGACTTCGACGCGGTGTACGCGAAGGTCCGCGCGATCCAGCTCGAGGCGTTCGCGACGACGCACTCGCTGGCGCTCCAGCAGACGCTCTTCGCGATGGGCAAGGCGGTCCTGGAGGCCGTCCCCGAGATCGCGGAGATCAAGTTCTCGATGCCGAACAAGCACCACTTCCTCGTGGACCTGGCGCCGTTCGGCCTCGACAACCCGAACGAGGTCTTCTACGCGGCCGACCGCCCGTACGGCCTCATCGAGGCGACCGTCCTGCGTGAGGACGTCCCGGCCGAGCCGCGCGCCTGGGCGACCGTCACCGGGTTCTGCTGAGCCGACATGACGGACGGACGCGCCCTGCCCGGCCGCGGTGCGCCCGCGGTCCGGCAGGGCGCGCCCGCGTCAGGGCGCCGCGGTGATGAGCTCGCGCGTGAGCTCGCTCGCGACGCGGTGCAGCACCGGGACCGCGTGCTCGCCGAACTCGTACGTCACGCGAGCCGCAGGCCCGGAGACGGACAGCGCGGTGGGGGTCGGGGCGTCGGGCACCGCGACGGCGAAGCAGCGCACGCCGAGCTCCTGCTCGCCGTCGTCGATCGCGTACCCGCGCTCGCGGGTCGCGGCGAGCTCCGCGAGGAGCGCGTCGACGTCGGTGATCGACTGGTCCGTCGCGGGCGGCATGCCGACGCGGCCCATGATCTCGCGCACCGTCTGGTCGGGGAGCTGGGCGAGGACCGCCTTGCCGACGCCCGTGCAGTGCGTGTAGACGCGCCGGCCCACCTCGGTGAACATCCGCATCGAGTGGCTCGACGACGCCTGGGCGACGTAGACCGCCATGTCGCGGTCGATCATCGCGAGGTTCGCCGACTCGCCGAGGTCGTGGGCGAGGCGCTCGAGGTAGGGGCGGGCACCCGCGCCGAGCTGGCGGCCCGCCGACTCGCCGAGCCGGATGAGGCGCGGGCCGAGGGTGTACCGCCGCGACGGCGTCTGGCGCACGTAGCCCTGGGCGAGCAGCGTGCGGAGCAGGCGGTGGATCGTCGGCAGCGGGAGGCCCGCGTGCTGCGCGAGCTCGCTCAGGCCGGACTCGCCGCCGAAGTCGGCGAGCAGCTCGAGCAGCTCGATCGCGCGGTCCACGGACTGCACGCCCCCGGCCGGCTTCGCCGGCCTGGTGCTCGGGGCGGTCTCCGTCGGCTCCGTCGCCGAGGTCTCGGCCATCTCACCATCTCCTGTCCACCAGGTGCCGCCCGACGGCGGGCGCACCTCGCCTGAGCAGTGCGGGAACCTCCCGCGCTCCCTTCCGCATCACGGAAGACACGCATCAGCATACGAGAAGAAGGAACGAACATGACGTCCGAGACGAAGGCCCTGGAGACGCAGGCCGCGACGGCGAAGAGCGCCGCGACCAGCCCGAGCTACTCCATCACGCTCCGCGTCGAGGCCCCGAGCGGTCACCGCACGGCGAGCGACCTCGTCGCGGCGGTGAGCGCGACGGGCGCCTCGATCACGGGCGTCGACGTCTCGGAGTCGGGGGCGGACCGCCTCGTCGTCGACATCACGGCCGACACCGTCGACGCCGCGCACGTGGAGCGCATCCGGGACGCACTGGGTGCGCTCGACGGTCTCACCGTGCGGCACGTGAGCGACGCGACGTTCCTCATGCACCTCGGCGGCAAGCTCGAGGTCAACCCCAAGGTGCCGCTGCGCCACCGCGCCGACCTGGCCCGCGCCTACACGCCGGGCGTGGCGCGCGTGTGCCTCGCCATCGCGGAGCGGCCCGAGGACGCGCGCCGCCTGACGGTCAAGCGCAACACGGTCGCGGTCGTGACGGACGGCACCGCCGTCCTCGGCCTCGGCGACATCGGTCCCGCCGCCGCGCTGCCCGTCATGGAGGGCAAGGCCGCGCTGTTCAAGCAGTTCGCGGGCGTCGACGCCTGGCCGGTGTGCCTCGACACGACGGACACCGAGGAGATCATCCGCACGGTGAAGGCCATCGCACCCGTGTACGGCGGGATCAACCTCGAGGACATCTCCGCGCCCCGCTGCTTCGAGATCGAGCGCCGCCTGCGCGAGGAGCTCGACATCCCCGTGTTCCACGACGACCAGCACGGCACGGCGATCGTCGTGCTCGCGGCGCTGACGAACGCGCTGCGCGTGGTCGGCAAGGCCATCGAGGACGTGCGCATCGTCGTCTCCGGGGTCGGCGCCGCGGGCAACGCGATCATCGCGCTGCTCCAGGGCCAGGGTGCGCGGAACATCGTCGCGTTCGACCGCCAGGGTGCGATCCACCCCGGTGCGAGCCTCACCGACGAGCACCGCCGTCGTCTGGCGGAGACGACCAACCCCGAGGGCTTCACGGGCACGCTGCGCGAGGGCTTGGCCGGGGCCGACGTCTTCGTCGGTGTCTCGGGTCCGAACATCCTCACGGGCGACGACGTCGCGACCATGGCCGACGACGCGATCGTCTTCGCGCTGGCCAACCCGACGCCGGAGGTCGACCCGATCGCCGCCGCGCAGCACGCGACGGTCGTCGCCACGGGCCGGAGCGACTACCCGAACCAGATCAACAACGTGCTCGCCTTCCCGGGCCTCTTCCGCGGCCTGCTGGACGTCGGCGCGAGCGAGATCACCGACGAGATGCTGCGCGCCGCGGCCGTCGCCATCGCCGACGCCGTCGCGCCCGAGGAGCTCAGCGCGAGCTACATCGTCCCGAGCGTCTTCGAGCCGGCCGTCTCGACGGCCGTCGCGCGCGCCGTCGCCGAGGTCGCGGAGCGCGACCGCGCGGGCCAGGCTCAGGGGAGCAGCACGTCGGGCCACCACGTCGGGTCGGCAGCCCGGTCCTGACGCACCCTCGTCAGCCCGGCCCGCCCCGCAGAAAGGACACCACCATGACCACCACCACGGCCGTCGCCGTCCACGGACCCGCCGTCGAGCGGTCCGACGAGATCCTCACCCCCGGCGCGCTCGAGCTCGTCGCCGACCTGCAGCGCCGGTTCGGCGCCCGGCGCGACGAGCTGCTCGTCGCGCGGGCCGAGCGCCGCGAGCAGGTCGCCCGCACGGGTCGCCTCGACTTCCTGCCCGAGACCGCCGACGTGCGCGCGGGGGACTGGACGGTCGCCGGCGCACCCGCGGACCTCCGGGACCGCCGCGTCGAGATCACCGGGCCCCCGACGCCCAAGATGGCGATCAACGCCCTCAACTCGGGCGCGAAGGTCTGGCTCGCCGACCTCGAGGACGCGTCGACGCCGCACTGGAGCAACGTCGTCGGGGGCCAGGTCGCCCTGCACGACGCGACGCGCCGCACGCTCGCGTTCACGTCGCCCGAGGGCAAGCAGTACGCGCTGCGTCCCGAGACCGACGACGACCCGCTCGCCGTCATGGTCGTGCGGCCCCGCGGCTGGCACTTCGACGAGGTGCACCTCACCGTGGACGGGACGCCCGCCGTGGGCGCGCTCGTCGACTTCGGGCTGCACTTCTTCCACAACGCGGCGGAGCTCGTCGCGCGCGGCTCCGGGCCGTACTACTACCTGCCGAAGATGGAGTCGTACCTCGAGGCACGCCTGTGGGACGAGGTCTTCACGCACGCGGAGCAGGCGCTGGGCATCCCGCACGGGACGATCCGTGCGACGGTCCTCATCGAGACGATCCCGGCCGCGTTCGAGATGGACGAGATCCTCTACGAGCTGCGCGACCACGCGTCCGGGCTCAACGCCGGCCGCTGGGACTACCTGTTCTCCGTGATCAAGTACTTCCGCGACTCCGGGCCGTCGTTCACGCTGCCCGACCGCGGGTCGATCACGATGACCGCGCCGTTCATGCGCGCGTACACCGAGCTGCTCGTGCAGACGTGCCACCGGCGCGGCGCGTTCGCGATGGGTGGCATGGCGGCCGTCATCCCGAACCGTCGTGAGCCCGAGGTCACCGCCCAGGCGTTCGAGAAGGTGCGCGCCGACAAGCAGCGCGAGGCCGGCGACGGCTTCGACGGGTCGTGGGTCGCGCACCCGGACCTCGTGCCGGTGTGCCGCGAGGTGTTCGACGGCGTGCTGGGCGAGCGCCCCAACCAGCTCGACCGGCAGCGCCCCGACGTCCACGTCACGGCCGACCAGCTGCTCGACGTGGCCTCCGCGCAGGGCGACGTCACCGAGGCCGGGCTGCGCAACAACCTGTACGTGTCCGTCGCGTACGTCGCGGCGTGGCTCGCGGGCAACGGTGCGGTCGCGATCCACAACCTCATGGAGGACGCCGCGACCGCGGAGATCTCGCGCTCGCAGGTGTGGCAGTGGGTGCGCTCGGGCGCGTCGTTCACCGCGGGCGAGAGCGCGGGCACGACCGTCACCGCCGACCTGGTCCGCACGCTCCTGCGCGAGGAGACCGCGCGGCTGCGCGACGACGTCGGGCACGAGGCCTACGACGCCGGGCCGTACGACCGGGCGGCGGCGCTCGTCGAGGACATCGCGCTCAACGAGCACTACGTCGACTTCCTCACGCTGCCCGCGTACGAGGACGTCGTCGCGCACGAGCGGGACGCGTCCTGATGCCGGCCGGAGGTGAGGCGGGCTCCGTCCGCGGCTTCAGCGAGGACGGCGTGGCGGCGCTGCACGCGTCGCTCGACGGGCTGCTCGCGCCCTGGGACGCCGAGCTCGCGGCCCGCTACCCGGGCGACGACGGCTCGCGCCAGCCCGTGCACACCGTCTACGTGCCCGGCGACCGGTACGCGGCCGGCCTCGCGCCGGAGTGGGCGGCCCGGGCGCGCGATGCGGTCGACGGCGCGGGCGGCGTGCGCCGGCTCGTGGATCTGCTGGGCGTCGGGGAGGGGGCCGGGGGCGACCTCGCGGACGCCGTCGCGGAGCGCGTGAGCGCGAAGCTCGCGGTCGAGGCGATCGAGGACCTCCGGATCGACTTCGAGGACGGGTTCGGCGACCGCGGCGACGCGGCGGAGGACGCCGCGGTGATCGCCGCGGCGCGCGAGCTCGCCCGGGCCGAGGCGCAGGGCACCGCGACGCCGTTCGCGGGCATCCGGATCAAGTGCCTCGAGGAGGCGACGCGCCGACGCGGCGTGCGCACCCTCGCGCTGTTCGTCGCGGAGCTCGTCGCGGGCCGCGCCGCGGCCGGCGCGCCCCGCGCCCTGCCGGACGGGTTCGTCGTGACGCTCGCCAAGGTCACGGCCCCGCAGCAGGTCGAGGCGATGGCGCGCGCGTGCGAGCACGTCGAGGACGCGAACGGCCTCGAACCGGGCACCCTGCGGTTCGAGGTCCAGGTCGAGACGCCGCAGGCGCTGCTCGCGGCCGACGGCACGGCGACGGTCGCGCGCCTCGTGCACGCCGCGCCGGGCCGCGTCACGGCGCTGCACTACGGCACGTACGACTACTCGGCGTCGCTCGGCATCGCCGCGGCCTACCAGTCGATGGAGCACCCCGCGGCCGACCACGCGAAGTCGGTCATGCAGCTCGCCGTCGCGGGCACGGGCGTGCGGCTGTCGGACGGGTCGACCAACGTCCTGCCCGTCGGCGACCCCCAGGCCGTCGACGCGGCGTGGCGCCTGCACGGACGGCTCGTGCGCCGCTCGCTCGAGCGTGGCTACTACCAGGGTTGGGACCTGCACCCCGCGCAGCTCCCGAGCCGGTTCGCCGCGACCTACGCGTTCTACCGCGAGGGGGCGGCGTCGGCGCTCGCGCGCCTCGCGGCGTACGTCGGGTTCGTGCCCGACGGCGGGGGCGTCCTCGACGAGCCGGCCACCGCGAAGGCGATGGCCTGGTTCCTCGGCCGCGGCGTCGACTGCGGCGCGCTCACCGAGGCCGAGGTCCGCACCGCGACCGGGCTCGACCGCGCCGGGCTCGACGCGGTCCGCGTCTCCGGGCGCGCGCCGCAGCCCGTCGCGGGCTGAGCGCCCGCCCTCCCCACCCTCCCCGCCGGGCGCCGCGGCACCGCCGCCGGCCCGGCCCACGACCTCCGAGGAGCGACCCCATGACCCAGACCACCCCCTACTACACCCCGCAGGGTGGCCTGCCCGGCCAGACCGAGCTGCTCACCGACCGTGCGATCGTCACCGAGGCGTACACGGTGATCCCGCGCGGCGTGCTGCGCGACATCGTCACCAGCAACCTGCCCGGCTGGGAGAAGACCCGGCTGTGGGTGCTCGCCCGGCCGATCGAGGGCTTCGCGACGACGTTCGCGCAGTACGTCATGGAGGTCTCGCCCGGCGGCGGGTCGGACCAGGGCGAGGACGAGGAGACCGTGCAGTCCGTCGTCTTCGTCACCGAGGGCACGCTCGTGCTCACGCTCGCCGGGGTCGAGCACGTGCTGGAGCCGGGCGGGTACGCGTACCTGGCGGCGGGGGAGCGGTGGGCGCTGCGCAACCGCTCGGACGCGAAGGCCGCGTTCCAGTGGATCCGCAAGGTGTACGAGCCGATCCCGGGACACACCGCGACGTCGTTCGTCACGCGCGAGCAGGACGTCGAGCCGCGCGCGATGCCGGACACCGACGGCGTGTGGGTGACGACGCGGTTCGTCGACCCCGACGACCTCGCGCACGACATGCACGTCAACATCGTGACGTTCCAGCCCGGCGGGTCCATCCCGTTCGCGGAGACGCACATCATGGAGCACGGGCTCTACGTGCTCGAGGGCAAGGCGGTCTACCGCCTCAACGGCGACTGGGTCGAGGTGCAGGAGGGCGACTTCATGTGGCTCCGGGCGTTCTGCCCGCAGGCCTGCTACGCGGGCGGCCCCAAGCCGTTCCGCTACCTGCTCTACAAGGACGTGAACCGGCAGGTCAGGCTCGACCGTCGGCGCTGACGGCCGTCGTCGACGTCACGCGAAGGGCCCGGTCTCCTGGAGGGACCGGGCCCTTCGTCGTCCGTGCGCACCAGGTCGACGACGGCGAGCGCTGTTGACGCCCGAGGAGTGCCGTGCCTACACTTCCATACAGCAGAAGAAAAGTTCCGCAGAATGGAATCGCAACGCAGCGAGACGCGGACGGACCCAGGGAGACGACGATGAGCCCCGCACCGACGTACACCGTCAACTGCTCGATCCTGCTCACGGACCTGCCGCTGCTCGAGCGGCCGGCCGCCGCCGCGGCGGCGGGGTTCCGGGGTGTCGAGTTCTGGTGGCCGTTCGCGTCGCCCACGCCAGCCCGCGACGAGGTCGACGCGTTCGTCGGCGTGATCGAGGCGGCGGGCGTGCAGCTCACCGGCCTGAACTTCGACGCCGGGAACATGCCGGGCGGCGACCGTGGTCTCGTGTCGTGGCCCGCGCGCTCGGCCGACCTGCGCGCGAACCTCGACGTCGTCACCGCGATCGGGGAGCGCACCGGCTGCCGCGCGTTCAACGCGCTCTACGGCAACCGCCAGGAGGACGAGACGCCCGAGGTGCAGGACGAGCTCGGCGCCGAGAACCTCGCGCTCGCGGCCCGGGCGGTGGGTCGCATCGGCGGCACGGTGCTCGTCGAGCCCGTGAGCGGCGCGCCGGCGTACCCGCTGAAGACGGCGGCCGACGCCGTGCGCGTCATCGACCGGGTCGCCGCCGACCACGGCGAGACGAACCTCGGCCTCCTGTTCGACGTCTACCACCTGGCCGTGAACGGCGACGACGTCGACGCGGCCCTGTCGACCTACCGCGGCCGCATCGCGCACGTGCAGGTCGCGGACGCGCCAGGGCGTGGCGAGCCCGGCACGGGCGACCTGCCGATCGAGCGCTGGACCAAGGACCTGCGCGCCGGCGGCTACGACGGCTGGATCGGCCTCGAGTACAAGACCGCAGCCGCCGACCCGTTCGCGTGGCTCCCCGTCGCCGAGCGCTGACGCGACCCCCGGCCGTCAACCGGCCGCGCGCCGACCGTCCGTCGGCCGCCCCGACCCCCGACCTGAACCACCCAGAGGAGCACACCATGGCCTCCATCGCCTTCATCGGACTCGGCATCATGGGCAGCCCCATGGCCGTCCACCTGCAGAACGCCGGGCACGACGTCGCGGGCTACAACCGCAGCCCCGAGAAGACCGCGCCGCTCGTCGAGGCGGGTGGTCGCGCGGCCGCGTCGGTCGCCGACGCGGTCTCGGGCGCGGACGTCGTCGCGATCATGGTCCCGGACTCGCCCGACGTGGAGGCGGTGCTCACCGGCGACGACGGCGTCCTCGCGAACGCGAAGCCGGGCGCGCTCGTCGTCGACTTCTCCTCGATCCGCCCGGACGTCACGGTCGCGCTCGCGCAGCAGGCGAAGGACGCGGGCCTGCGGATCGTCGACGCCCCCGTCTCGGGGGGCGAGCCGGGCGCGATCAACGCCGCGCTGTCGATCATGGTCGGCGGCACGCCCGAGGACTTCGAGGCGGCGAAGCCGTTCCTCGACGTCGTCGGCAAGACGGTCGTGCACGTGGGCCCGAACGGCTCCGGCCAGACCGTGAAGGCCGCGAACCAGCTCATCGTCGCCGCGAACATCCAGGCGCTCGCCGAGGCGGTCGTCTTCCTCGAGGCGTACGGCGTCGACACCGAGGCCGCGATCGAGGTCCTCGGCGGCGGCCTCGCGGGCTCGGCGGTGCTGAACCAGAAGGCGCGCAAGATGCTCGACCGCGACTTCGGCCCCGGGTTCCGGATCGAGCTCCACCACAAGGACCTCGGCATCGTCACCGCCGCCGCCCGCGAGGCGGGCGTCGTCGCGCCGCTCGGCGGCCTCGTCGCCCAGCTCATGGCGTCCGCCCGCGCGAACGGCGACGGCGGTCTCGACCACTCGGGCCTGTTCCGCGGCGTCGAGCGCCTGTCCGGCCGCGACGGCTCCTGACCTTCCCCCTGACGACGACGTCACCTCCAGCAAGGAGAGAAACCATGCCTCGTATGCGTGCGGTGGACGCCGCAGTGGCGATCCTCGAGATCGAGGGCGCGACCCAGGCCTTCGGCCTGCCCGGCGCCGCCATCAACCCCTTCTACTCCGCGATGCTCGCGCACGGCGGGATCGACCACGTGCTCGCCCGCCACGTCGAGGGCGCGTCGCACATGGCCGACGGCTACTCCCGTGCCAAGCCGGGGAACATCGGCATCTGCATCGGCACGTCGGGCCCCGCGGGCACCGACATGATCACCGGGCTCTACGCCGCGTGGGCCGACTCGATCCCCATGCTCTGCATCACGGGACAGGCGCCGGTCGCCAAGCTCGACAAGGAGGACTTCCAGGCCGTCGACATCGCGAGCATCGCCGCTCCGGTGACGAAGATGGCCAAGACCGTCCTCGAGGCCGGGCAGGTGCCGCAGGTCTTCCAGCAGGCGTTCCACCTCATGCGCTCGGGCCGCCCGGGGCCGGTGCTCATCGACCTTCCGATCGACGTGCAGCTCACGGAGATCGAGTTCGACCCGGCGACCTACGAGCCGTTGCCCGTGCACCGCCCGACGGCGACGCGCGCCCAGGCCGAGAAGGCGATCGACCTGCTGCTCGCGGCGGAGCGTCCGCTGCTCATCGCGGGCGGCGGCATCGTCAACGCGGGCGGCGAGGACCTGCTCGTCGAGCTCGCCGAGACGCTCGGCGTCCCCGTCATCCCGACGCTCATGGGCTGGGGCGTGATCCCGGACGACCACGCGCTCATGGCCGGCATGGCCGGGCTCCAGACGTCGCACCGCTACGGCAACGCGAACCTGCTCGCGTCCGACTTCGTGCTCGGCATCGGCAACCGCTGGGCCAACCGCCACACGGGCGGTCTCGACACGTACCGGGCGGGCCGCACGTTCGTCCACGTCGACATCGAGCCGACGCAGATCGGTCGCGTGTTCGCGCCCGACTACGGCATCGTGTCCGACGCGAAGGCGGCCCTCGAGCTGTTCGTCGAGGTGGCGCGCGAGCGCCGCGACGCCGGCCGCGCGCGCGACTACGCGGGCTGGGCGGCTGAGTGCGCCGAGCGCAAGCGGACGCTGCAGCGCAAGACGCACTTCACCGAGATCCCCATCAAGCCGCAGCGCGTGTACGAGGAGATGAACAAGGCCTTCGGCCCCGAGACGCGCTACGTCACGACCATCGGGCTCTCGCAGATCGCCGGCGCGCAGTTCCTCCACGTGTACCAGCCGCGGCACTGGATCAACGCGGGCCAGGCCGGACCCCTGGGCTGGACCGGCCCCGCGGCGCTCGGCGTCGCGAAGGCCGTGCCGGGCGAGCCGGTCGTCGCGCTCTCGGGCGACTACGACTTCCAGTTCATGATCGAGGAGCTCGCGGTCGGCGCGCAGTTCAACCTGCCGTACGTGCACGTCGTCGTGAACAACTCCTACCTGGGCCTGATCCGCCAGGCGCAGCGGGCCTTCGACATGGACTACCACGTCCAGCTCTCGTTCGAGAACGTCAACTCGCCCGAGCTGGGCGGCTACGGCGTCGACCACGTCAAGGTGGCCGAGGGCCTGGGCTGCAAGGCGATCCGCGTGACCGACCCCGAGGGGCTCGGCGAGGCGTTCGCGAAGGCGCAGGCCATGGCGGCGGAGTTCCGCGTGCCGGTCGTGGTCGAGGTCATCCTGGAGCGCGTCACGAACATCGCCATGGGCGTCGAGCTCACGGGCGTCAACGAGTTCGAGGACCTCGCGATCTCGGCCGAGGACGCCCCCACCGCCACCGCGCTGCTCGACTGAGCACGCCGCACCCAGGGAGCAGGAGACATGACGGAGGGCGCGATGGGCACGGGTGAGGTGAGCGGTCGCGAGCACGAGTACGACCTCGTCGTGCGCGGCGAGCGCGTGCTCGTCGCCGGCGGGGAGCACCCCCGCGAGGTGGGTGTCGTCGGGGGAGTGGTCCGCGCGATCGAGCCGCTCGGCGCCGGGCTCGACGGCGCGCGCGTCGTCGAGCTGGAGCCGCACCAGGTGCTGGTCCCCGGGCTCGTCGACACGCACGTGCACGTCAACGAGCCGGGGCGCACCGAGTGGGAGGGCTTCGCGTCCGCGACGCGGGCCGCCGCCGCGGGCGGGGTGACGACGATCGTCGACATGCCGCTCAACTCGATCCCCCCGACGGTCGACGTCGAGGCGCTCGAGACCAAGCAGAAGGTCGCGCGCGACCAGGCGTTCGTCGACGTCGGGTTCTGGGGTGGGGCCGTGCCCGGCAACGCGGACGAGCTGCGGCCCCTGTGGGACGCGGGCGTGTTCGGGTTCAAGTGCTTCCTGCTGCACTCGGGGGTCGAGGAGTTCGGGTACCTCGAGCCCGACGAGCTCGAGGCCGACCTGCGCCTGCTCGCCGACTTCGACGGCCTCATGCTCGTGCACGCCGAGGACTCGCGGGCGATCGAGCGGGCGCCCACCCCGCACGGCGACCACTACGACACGTTCCTCGCGTCGCGCCCGCGCGGCGCGGAGAACGTCGCGATCGCGGCGGTGATCGAGGCGGCGCGCTGGACCGGGGCGCGCGCGCACGTGCTGCACCTGTCGAGCTCGGACGCGCTGCCGATGATCCGGAGCGCGAAGCGCGAGGGTGTGCGCCTCACGGTCGAGACGTGCCCGCACTATTTGGCGCTCGCGGCCGAGGAGATCCCCGACGGCGCGACGCAGTTCAAGTGCTGCCCGCCCATCCGGGAGATCGACAACCGCGAGCTGCTCTGGGAGGGCCTGCTCGACGGCACGATCGACTGCATCGTCTCGGACCACTCGCCGAGCACGCCCGACCTCAAGGAGCTCGACACGGGCGACTTCGGGACGGCGTGGGGCGGGGTGTCGTCGCTCCAGCTCGGCCTCGCGATCGTGTGGACCGAGGCCCGGACCCGGGGCGTGCCGTTCGCGCGCGTCGTCGAGTGGATGTCGGCTCGCCCGGCGGCCGTCGCGGGACTGCGGCGCAAGGGCTCGATCGCGCTCGGCTTCGACGCGGACCTCGCGGTGGTCGAGCCGGACACGGCGTTCGTCGTCGACCCGAAGGCCCTGCACCACAAGAACCCCGTCACGCCGTACGCCGACCGCGCGCTCTCGGGCGCCGTCGTCGCGACGTACCTGCGGGGCGAGGAGATCACCCTCGACCGCCCCACGGGCCGCCTGCTCGCGCGCGGCGACGCGTGAGGGGCTGAGACTCCCGTGCCCGGCCGCGGGGGCCGGGCACGGGGAACCACCTGATCCCGCACGACGAGGGGCGGCACCGCTGGTGGGTGCCGCCCCTCGTCGTGCACGTTGACAGACCCCAGTAGGCCGAGGTAGAGCCATGGTCGGCCCAGGTAGAGCCCTGGTCGTGACCACGGCCCTACCTCGGCGGACCATGGCTCTACCTCGGCGAGGTGGGGGAGTGCGGGTCAGGAACCCGCGAGGAGCTCGTCGAGCTGCTCGTAGCCCTCGCGGACGCCGACCTCCATGCCGCTCGCGACGAAGCCGTCGCGACCCTCGAACGAGTCGACGAGCGACGTCGCGGTGAGCCGGCTGCGGCCGTCGGGCAGGTCCTCGAACACGAGGCGGTCGAGCGAGACGCCGTCGGGGAAGCCCTCGAACGTGAACGTCTGGACGACGAGCTCGTCCGGGCGCACCTCGTGGACGCTGCCGAAGAACGCGTACTCGTTGCCGTCCGGGTCGACCTGGACGTACCGGTACGCGCCGCCCGTGCGCACGTCCCACAGCTCGTTGCGCTGGGTGAGGTAGCGCGGGCCGTTCCAGCGCGCGAAGAGCTCCGGGTCGAGGTGGGCGCGGAAGACCTTCGCGGCGGGCGCGTCGAACTCGCGCACGATGCGGACGATCGGGAGGTCCGTGGGGACGACGATCTCGGTCTCGTGGGTGCCGGTGGTGGTCATGGTGCTGCTCCTGTCGTCGGGTCGTTCTCGGTGGTGCCCGGTCGGTCGGGCAGGTCGCGCAGGACGTCGTCGAGGCGGCGGTAGCGGTCCTCGGCCTCGCGCCGGTAGCGCTCGATCCACTTCGTCATGAGGTCCAGCACCTCCGCCTCGAGGTGCACGGGGGCGCGCCGGGCGTCCGTCGTGCGGGTCACCAGGCCGGAGTCCTCGAGCACGCGCAGGTGCTTGGACACCGCCTGGACGGACATGTCGTACGGCCGGGCGAGCTCGCCGACGCTGGCGTCTCCCGACGCGAGCCGGGCCACCATGTCGCGGCGCGTGGGGTCGGCGAGCGCCGAGAACACGCGGGAGAGCGGGTCGGCCGTCACGGGACCTCCTCGTGGGGCGCCGGGGTGCGGCGTCCGGTCATCAACTCATCGGTTGACGACGACGCTACGCCGCACCCTCGGAGTCGTCAACCTTTTGGTTGATAAAAATGCGTCAGGCGCGCCGGGCCCGCTCGAAGTCGTCGAGCGAGACCTTCCGCTCGACGGCGTGGTCGACGATCCGCTCGGGGTAGCCGGCCGGCTGCTCGCGCAGCGTCCACGGCTCGTGGACCGCCCGGCCCTCGACCTCCCGCAGCTCCGGCACCCACCGACGCACGTACGTGCCGTCGGGGTCGAACTTCCTGCTCTGCGTGACGGGGTTGAAGATGCGGAAGTACGGCGCGGCGTCCCGGCCCGTCCCCGCGACCCACTGCCAGTTGAGCTGGTTCTGCGAGACGTCGCCGTCCGCGAGGTGCGCCATGAAGTGCGCCGCGCCGCGCTGCCACCGCACGTGCAGGTCCTTGACGAGGAACGACGCCACGACCATCCGCACGCGGTTGTGCATCCACCCCTCGGCGAGCAGCTGGCGCATCCCGGCGTCGACGAGCGGGTAGCCCGTGCGGCCCTCGGCCCACGCGGTGAGGTACGCGTCCTCGGCGGCGCCCTCCGCCCATGCGTCCTCGGGCACGACGTCGCGGAGCGACCGCTGCGCCGCCCCCGGGTGGTGGAACAGGACGTCGGCGTGGAACTCGCGCCACGCGAGCTCGGAGCGGTAGGCGAGGGCGTCGTCGGACGGCGCGCGCCCGTCGTGCAGAGCGTCCCGCACGTCGGCGAGGAGCGTCCGCGGGTGCAGCTCCCCCCACTTCAGCGGGATCGACATGCCCGACGTCGCGGGCCGGTCCGGGCGGTCGCGCTCGGTCGCGTAGCCTGCGAGGTGGTCCGCGAGGAAGTCGCGCCAGCGCCGACGGGCCGCGGCCTCGCCCGCCGGGGGGAGCCGGGCGTCGGTGCCGGGGTCGGCGGGGACGCCGTCCGACCGGAGCGTGGCCCACGGCACGTCGCGCGGCCGCGGCGCCGGGTCGCGCCAGCCGTGCTCGACCCACGCGTCACGGAAGGGCGTGAAGACCTGGAACGGGGTCCCGGTGCGCGTGCGCAGACGTCCCGGCGCGACGGCGTAGGGCGAGCCGGTGCGCACGAGGTGGGCGCCGCCGTCGGGCAGGGTCTCCTCGACCGCGGCGTCGCGGGCCACGCCGTACGGCTCGAACGACGCCGTGACGTGCACCTCGCGCGCCTCGACCTCGCGCGCGACGGCGGGCACGACGGCGCGCGGGTCGCCGTGCCGGACGACGAGCCGGCCGCCGGTCGCCTCGTCGAGCGCGGCGAGGCTCCGCGCGAGGTAGGCGCGGCGCGGGTCGCCCGCGGCGCCCCACAGGCGGGGGTCGAGCACGTAGAGCGCGACGACCTCGTCGTCCGCGTCCCGGGCGGCCTGCACCGCCGCGACGAGGGCCGGGTTGTCGGCGAGGCGGAGGTCGCGGCGGCACCACCAGAGCGTCGGCATCCGGCCACGCTAACGGTCGCAGGCGGTGCACGCCGGTGGGAGCATCGCAGGATGGGTGGTGACGACCGACGAGAGCAGGACGACGCGCGACGCCGCGCGCTCGGGCGCGAGGCGCGCACCGAGCCGGAGGCCGGGGCGCCGCCCCTCGGACCGGGGACGGCGGGCGGCGTGGGCGCCGCCGAGGGGCCCGCGGCGGGGGCCATCGAAGGGGATCACGCGTTCTTCGGGCACCCGCGTGGGCTGCTGACGCTCTTCACCACGGAGCTGTGGGAGCGGTTCAGCTACTACGGGATGCGCGCGATCCTGCTCTACTACCTCACGGACACCGTGGCGAACGGTGGCCTGGGCATCGAGGAGACGACCGGGCTCGCGCTCGTGTCGATCTACGGCACGAGCGTGTACCTGCTGTCCGTCGTGGGCGGCTGGCTCGCCGACCGCGTGATCGGGTCCCGGCGCTCGGTCCTGTACGGCGGCATCATCATCGCGGCCGGGCACGTGAGCCTCACGGTCCCCGGCACGGGCTTCTCGATGGTCGGCATCGCGCTCGTGGCGCTCGGCACCGGCCTGCTCAAGCCGAACGTGTCGTCGATGGTCGGCGAGCTGTACGCGCGCGACGACCCGCGCCGCGACTCGGGCTTCTCGATCTTCTACATGGGCATCAACCTCGGCTCGTTCGTCGCGCCGTTCCTCGTGGGTGCCGCGCGGGCCTGGGGCGGGTACCACGCGGGCTTCGCCGTGGCCGCGGTGGGGATGGCGGTCGCGCTCGTGTTCTTCGTCGCGGGCCGGCGCTACCTCGGCGAGGCGGGCGCGCACGTGCCCAACCCCGTCCGCCCCGAGGAGCGCGCGAAGATCGCGCGGATCTTCCTCCTCATCGCGGGCGGCGTGGTGCTCGTCGGCCTGGTCGCCGTCCTCGTCGCCGGCGGGTTCGAGATCTCGACCTTCATCGACACGATGTCCTACCTCGCGTTCCTCGCGCCGATCGCCTACTTCATCGTCATGTACCGCTCGCCGCGCGTGACGGACGCCGAGCGGCCCCGCGTCATCGCGTACATCCCGCTGTTCGTCGCGGCGATGCTCTTCTGGATGATCTTCGAGCAGGCGGCCACGACGCTCTCGGCGTTCGCGAAGAACCGCACCGACCTCACGTTCTTCGGCGTGGGCATCAGCCCCGAGTTCTTCCAGTCGGTGAACCCGTTGTCGATCATCGTCCTCGCGCCCGTGTTCGCGTGGATCTGGCTCAAGACGGGCGACCGCCCGACGACGGCCAACAAGTTCGCGCTCGGCCTCACCCTCGCGTCGGTGTCGTTCCTCTTCCTGGCGGGCGCGTCGGCCGTCGTCGGCGACGGCAAGGCGCCGTCGTGGGTGCTCGTGCTCGTCTACGTGATCCAGACGCTCGGCGAGCTGTGCCTGTCGCCGGTCGGCCTCGCCGCGACGACGCTGCTCGCGCCCAAGGCGTTCCGGTCCCAGGCGATGGCCCTGTGGTTCCTCGCGCCGGCCGCCGGCCAGGCCATCACGGCGCAGGTCGTGCAGGTCACCGAGGGCGCCTCCGACACCGCGTACTTCGGCGGGATCGGGGCGGTCACCCTCGTCTTCGCGCTCGCGCTGTTCGCGCTCGCGCCGTGGGTCACGCGGCACATCCGGCACGCCGACGAGCTCGAGGGCGCGCACACCGCCGGGGCCTGAGGGGCGGCGTCGCACGACGGCGCGGGGCCGCGACGTCGCGGCCCCGCGCTCGTGCTGCACCCGTGGTGGTGCCGGGCCTGTCGTGGTGCCGGGCCCGTGGCGCGTCAGCGCAGCCAGGCGGCCCGGCGCACGAGGGGAAGGGCCGCCCAGCGGCGGCCGAGGCCCCACGTGTCGCCCGCGAGCGTCGTCGCGAGGACGGCGAGGAGCAGGACGACGAGGACGTGCTCGTCGACGACGGGGTTGTTCGAGCCCGGCGCGACCGGCCACTGCGACAGCCACAGCATCGCGAAGAGGACGGTGCCGCTCACCGCGGCGACGCGCAGGCCGATCCCCAGCAGGAGCGCGAGGCCGACGCCCAGCAGCCCCAGCATGAACAGCCAGTCGGTGACGGGGCTCGCCATCGCGGCGAACGTGCTCGCGAGCGGGCCCTGGGCGCCGTTCTCGAGGTAGCCCTGCGTGGGTGCGCCCCCCGCGAGCCACGCGCGCTCGCGCGGGGTCGCGTACCCGAGGCCGACGAGCTTGTCGGTGAACGGCCACAGGAAGACGACGGCCGTGCCGATCCGCGTGAGCGCGAGGGCGTGGCGGGCCGACGAGCGCGTGACGACGTCGTCCTGCGTGACGGGGTCGGTGGTGCGGGCCGACGCGCTGCGCGCCGCCGACCCGGGGGAGGCGCCGGGCGGCGCGGACGTGGTGGACGTGGACATGGAGGTGCCCCCTCGGGGAGAGAAGTGGTCGGGTCGGTGCCGGCGAGGGCCTGCCCCGACCCGAGCGGTGTGCCGCTCCCCGTCGAGGCGTCGCGGTGGTCGTCCGGCCGTGACGTGCTCGCCCACGGTGGCAGGGGTGCGGGAGGCGGTTCAACCCTTACGTCCGGATCGCGTGGACATCCCGTAGGCCCGGCGGGGCTACGTACGTAGGCCCCCCGACCACGAGGCGGACGCCGCGGCCGACCACCCGCGACGAGGCGTAATGTGACCCGGCGGCCGGAGGATCGGTCGCAGCACCCCGTCGAAGGAGCTGACCCGGAATGAGCCGCCCCCTGCGCTCTCGGACGTCCACCCACGGCCGCAACATGGCCGGCGCCCGCGCCCTCTGGCGCGCGACCGGCATGGGCGCGGAGGACTTCGGCAAGCCGATCATCGCGATCGCCAACTCGTACACGCAGTTCGTCCCCGGCCACGTCCACCTCAAGGACATGGGAGACCTCGTCGCGTCCGCGATCCGCGAGGCCGGCGGCGTCTCCAAGGAGTTCAACACCATCGCCGTCGACGACGGCATCGCCATGGGCCACGGCGGCATGCTCTACTCGCTGCCGAGCCGCGACCTCATCGCCGACTCGGTCGAGTACATGGTCAACGCGCACTGCGCCGACGCCCTCGTGTGCATCTCGAACTGCGACAAGATCACGCCCGGCATGCTCAACGCCGCGCTGCGGCTCAACATCCCGGTGATCTTCGTGTCCGGCGGACCCATGGAGGCGGGCAAGGCGGTCGTGGCGAACGGCGTCGCGAAGACCCCGCTCAACCTCGTCAACGCGATCAACTACTCGGCCGACGACGCGGTCTCCGACGCGGCGCTCGCCCAGGTCGAGGAGAACGCGTGCCCGACGTGCGGGTCGTGCTCGGGCATGTTCACCGCGAACTCGATGAACTGCCTCACCGAGGCGCTCGGCCTGTCGCTCCCCGGCAACGGCTCGACCCTCGCGACGCACGCCGCGCGCAAGGAGCTCTTCCTCGAGGCGGGCCGCACGATCGTCGGGCTCGCGAAGCGCTACTACGAGGACGAGGACGACTCCGTCGCGCCCCGGTCGATCGCGACCAAGGCCGCGTTCTCGAACGCGATGGCGCTCGACGTCGCGATGGGCGGCTCGACCAACACCGTGCTGCACGTCCTGGCCGCCGCGCAGGAGGGTGAGGTCGACTTCGACCTCACCGACATCGAGCGCATCAGCCGCCAGGTGCCGTGCCTGTCCAAGGTCGCGCCGAACCACCCGAGCTTCCACATGGAGGACGTGCACCGCGCCGGCGGCATCCCCGCCCTCCTGGGCGAGCTCGACCGCGCGGGCCTGCTCGACCACGACGTCACGAGCGTGCACACGCCGACGCTGCGCGAGTGGCTCGACGACTGGGACGTCCGGGGCGGCAAGGCGACCGAGCAGGCCGTCGAGCTGTTCCACGCGGCCCCCGGGGGAGTGCGCACCACGCAGGCGTTCTCGACGTCGAACCGCTGGGAGTCGCTCGACACCGACGCGGCCGACGGCTGCATCCGCGACCTCGAGCACGCGTACACCGTCGAGGGCGGGCTCGCCGTGCTGCGCGGCAACCTCGCCGAGGACGGCGCCGTGTTCAAGACCGCCGGGGTCGACCCGGACGTCTTCCACTTCGTCGGCACGGCGCTCGTCTGCGAGTCGCAGGACGAGGCCGTCGAGAAGATCCTCACCAAGCAGGTCCAGCCCGGCCACGTCGTCGTCGTGCGCTACGAGGGCCCGGCGGGCGGCCCGGGAATGCAGGAGATGCTGTACCCGACGTCGTTCATCAAGGGCCGCGGCCTCGGCAAGGTCACCGCGCTCATCACCGACGGCCGCTTCTCCGGCGGGTCGTCGGGCATCTCCGTCGGCCACGTCTCGCCCGAGGCCGCCGCGGGCGGCGTCATCGGCCTCGTCGAGGACGGCGACGAGATCGAGATCGACGTCGACACGCGCCTCATCCGCCTCAACGTGCCGGACGACGTGCTCGCCGAGCGCCGCGCCAAGATGGAGGCGCGCGAGAACCCGTGGCAGCCGGTCGACCGCGACCGCTACGTGTCGCCGGCCCTCCAGGCCTACGCCGCCATGGCGACGTCCGCCGACCGCGGCGCCGTCCGCGACGTGTCGCTGATCAAGCGCCGCTGACCCGACGACGACGGGCCCGCACCTCGGAAGGTGCGGGCCCGTCGTCGTGCCCGACCGGGAGCGGCCCCCCGGTGCGGGTGCGGGTCAGCACTCCTCCTCGGACTGCTCCGTGACGACCCACCGTGGCCCGTGCGGCACCATGACGGCCGTGCCGCAGTCGCCGCCGTCGTAGACGACGGACAGCACCGTCGCGTCGGCGCGCTCCTCGCGGACACCGACCTCGACGTCCGGGACGTCGCCCACGGCGGCGTAGAGGCCGGCGGTGGTCGTGATCATCGAGGCGCAGTCCGTGATGCCGGGCCACCCCTGGGACGCCATCTCGGCGACCATCCGGTCGACGAGCTCGGGGGCGAGGTAGCCGCACGCGACCTCCACGTCCGGTGCACGGCTCGCGGCGAGCCACGCGCGGAACGACTCCTCGGGCGTCTCGGCCTGCTCCTGAGGGGCCTCCTCGGCGCGCGCGGTCTCCGTCGCGGCGTCGTCGGGCGTCCTCGTCGTCGCGTCCGGCGCAAGGGCGGACGTCGTGGGGGCGGGTGAGCCGGGGCTCGTGCCCGACGGCGCGGGAGCCGCGCACGCGGCGGTCGCGGCCAGGGCGAGGACGGGCAGGAGGGCTCGAGCGGCCCCGGGGCGTGTGCGCACGGCCCCATGATGCCGTGCGGGGTCGTGCCGCGGTCGGCCCGTCTCGTCCCGCTCGGGCTCGCTCCGGTCCGCGGCGTGCCGCGGCGTGTCCGGCGCGTCCCGCCGCGCCCCCGCGGGTGCCGTTCCTAGAGTGGGGTCATGACTGGGCACACCTCGGGGTCCGACGCCGGACCCGACCTCAAGCCGCGTTCCCGCCAGGTCACCGACGGCCTGGAGGCGACGGCGTCGCGCGGCATGCTGCGCGCCGTCGGCATGGGCGACGAGGACTTCGCCAAGCCGCAGATCGGCATCGCGAGCTCGTGGAACGAGATCACGCCGTGCAACCTGTCGCTCGACCGGCTCGCGCAGGGCGCGAAGGAGGGCGTGCACGCGGGCGGCGGGTACCCGCTGCAGTTCGGGACGATCTCCGTCTCCGACGGCATCTCCATGGGCCACGAGGGGATGCACTTCTCGCTCGTGAGCCGCGACATCATCGCGGACTCGGTCGAGACGGTCGTCCAGGCGGAGCGCCTCGACGGGACGGTCCTCCTCGCCGGGTGCGACAAGTCCCTGCCGGGGATGCTCATGGCGGCCGCGCGGCTGGACCTGGCGAGCGTGTTCCTCTACGCGGGCTCGATCATGCCTGGCTGGGTCAAGCTCTCCGACGGCACGGAGAAGGACGTCACGCTCATCGACGCGTTCGAGGCGGTCGGCGCGTGCGCGCGCGGGCTCATGAGCCGCGAGGACGTGGACCGCATCGAGCGCGCCATCTGCCCCGGCGAGGGCGCGTGCGGCGGCATGTACACCGCGAACACGATGGCGTCGGTCGCCGAGGCGATGGGCATGTCGCTGCCCGGCTCGGCGGCGCCGCCGTCGGCGGACCGGCGCCGCGACGCGTTCGCGCACCGCTCGGGCGAGGCCGTCGTCAACCTGCTGCGGCTCGGCATCACGGCGCGCGACATCATGACGAAGGAGGCGTTCGAGAACGCGATCGCCGTCGTCATGGCGTTCGGCGGCTCCACCAACGCGGTGCTGCACCTGCTCGCCATCGCGCACGAGGCCGAGGTCGACCTGACGCTCGCCGACTTCGACCGGGTCGCGAGCCGCGTGCCGCACCTCGGCGACCTCAAGCCGTTCGGGCGCTACGTGATGAACGACGTCGACCGCATCGGCGGCGTGCCCGTGGTCATGAAGGCCCTGCTCGACGCCGGGCTGCTGCACGGCGACGCGCTCACCGTCACCGGCCGTACGGTCGCGGAGAACCTCGCCGACATCGACCCGCCCGACCCGGACGGCAAGATCCTGCGGGCCCTCGACAACCCCATCCACCACACGGGCGGCATCACGATCCTGCACGGGTCGCTCGCGCCCGAGGGTGCCGTCGTGAAGTCCGCCGGGTTCGACGAGGACGTGTTCGAGGGCACCGCGCGCGTCTTCGAGCGCGAGCGCGCGGCGCTCGACGCCCTGGAGGACGGCACGATCACCGACGGGGACGTCGTCGTCATCCGCTACGAGGGGCCCAAGGGCGGCCCGGGCATGCGCGAGATGCTCGCCATCACGGGCGCGATCAAGGGCGCGGGGCTCGGCAAGACCGTCCTGCTGCTCACCGACGGGCGCTTCTCCGGCGGGACGACGGGGCTGTGCGTCGGGCACGTCGCGCCCGAGGCGGTCGACGGCGGCCCCATCGCGTTCGTGCGCGACGGCGACCCGATCCGGCTCGACGTGGCGAACAAGACGCTCGACCTGCTCGTCGACGCCGACACGCTCGCCGCGCGCCGCGACGGGTGGGCGCCGCTGCCCCCGACGTTCACGCGCGGCGTGCTGGCGAAGTACGCCAAGCTCGTCCAGTCGGCGTCGCGCGGCGCGATCCTCGAGTGACCCCGGAGCGCGCGGGCGTCGGAGGCGCGCACTAGCGTGGTGTCGCACCTCGCCGCAGCGACGCACCCCGGAGGACGGCCATGACCCAGACGGCGGACGACCGCATCACCGCGCGCCAGTTCCACGACAGCGACGGCGTCGAGGACTGGCGGGTCATCCTCAGGACCGTGCAGACGCTGTTCCGCACGGGCTCCTTCACCGCGGGCGTCGAGCTGGTCGACGCGATCGGCGAGCTCGCGGACGCGGCGAACCACCACCCCGACGTCGACCTGCGGTACGGGTCGGTGACGGTCCGGCTGACGTCGCACGACGTCGGGGGCGTCAGCGCGCGCGACGTGGCCCTCGCCCGGCAGATCTCCGCGGCGGCGCGCGAGCTCGACCTCCGCGCGGACCCGACCGCGGTGCAGGACCTCGAGATCGCGGTCGACACCCTCGTCGGGACGGCGGTGCAGCCGTTCTGGCGCGCCGTCCTCGGGTTCGACGAGGGCGCGCCCGAGCTGCCCGCGCCCGAGCTCCGCGACCCGACCGCGCACGCTCCCGCGTTCTGGTTCCAGCAGATGGACGCGCCGCGCGAGCAGCGCAACCGCATCCACGTGGACGTGACGGTCCCGCACGACGTCGCGGAGGCGCGCGTCACCGCCGCCATCGCCGCGGGCGGGCACCTCGTCTCCGACCGGCGCGCGCCCGCCTTCTGGGTCCTGGCCGACGCCGAGGGCAACGAGGCGTGCGTGTGCACCTGGCAGGCGCGCGACTGACGCGAGGCGTCGCTCCCGGCCCGGCGGCGTGGCCTCCCACAGGGGGTCAGGCGCGCGCGACGACGAGCTCGTCGTAGCCGGGCACGAGCACCCGGCGCTTGGCGCGGCGGGACACGACGCGCAGGGGAGCGCCGTCGTCGTACAGCGCGTGCAGGAACGCGGCGATCTCGGCGCGGGCGAGCGCGGCGCCGAGGCACAGGTGGCGCCCCGCGCCGAACCAGAGCTGACGCGTCTCGCGCACGTAGGGGCGGTCGGCGCGGAACGGCCCGGCCGCCGCGTTCGCCGCCCACGTGAGGATCATGACGCGCTCCCCGGCGCGCAGGGTGCGGCCCGCGACCTCGACGTCGGCCGACACGCCCCGGCCGATCACCGACGCCGGGCTCGTCACGCGCAGACCCTCGCGCACGGCGTTCTCGACGGCGTCCGGCTCGCCGGCTGCGCGCGTGACGGGGCGGGCCCGCTCGTCGGCCAGGAGCCGCAGCAGGCGGTGCTGCTCGCCGGTGTCGATCAGGAGCGCGGTGGTGCGGGCCATGGCCGACGCCGACGTCTCGGTGCCCGCGACCATGAGCAGGCTCGCGAGCCCGGTCGTCTCCTCCAGCCCGAGGCCGAGCTCGCGGCACCGGCCCAGCAGGCGGTCGGCCGGCGCGTGCCGCCACCCGTCCGGGACGCCCTGGGTCAGCTCGGCGACGATCTCCCGCGCCGCCGCGACCTGGTCCGGCGCGAGGTACGTCGAGCCGGCGCTGCCGAGCGCGATCGACGCGAGCCGCTCGCCCGTCGCGAAGGCCGTGAGCGCGTCGTCGTCCGTCGGGACGGCCTCCGGCGCCGCGCCACTCACGGCGCCCGCCGCTGATCCCGCCCCTGCGCCCGGCCCTGTGCCCGCCCCGGTGGCCGCCGGGGACGGGATGCCGAGCAGCGAGATCATCATGCGGCCGACGAGCACGCGGGCGAGCCGGCCGACGTCGACCGACCCGCCCGCGGCGAGGGTGCGGCGCGCGTCGTCGAGCGCGCGCGACCACGCGCCGTCGACCAGCGCCGCGGCGCTCGCCTCGGTGAAGAGCTCGCGCGAGCGGGTGCGCAGGTCGTGGTGGCCCGGGCCGTCGAACAGGTCGAGGACCCAGTCGCCGAGGATCTGGGCCCACAGGTGCCCGACCCCGCCCTCGCCGACGATCGTGAAGTGCCGGTGGTCGGTGAGGATGCGGCGGCCGACGGTCGGGTCGGCCGTCACCCACCCGAGGCCCGGAACCCGGCGCAGCCCTCCGCCCGGGCGCGGGCCGGTGAGCGCGCCGCCCACGAGGAGCACGCCGGCCATCGCGGGGCGCGCGGCGGTGAGGACCTGCAGCTCGCGCCGGGTCGTGGGCAAGGCGCGACGTCGCTCGCGGGTGGGCACGGGGCCGGTCGTGGTCGCAGTCACCGGGTCAGTGTGGCGCACCGGCGAGGCCACGGGGTGGCTGCGCCGCCGTCCGGGGATGGGCACTTCACCCCATCGGAACCTGTGGACGACCGCCGTCCGAGGGGGTCTGCTTGGCTACTGTGTCGCGCGTGCCAGAGAACCCGTCCCACCCGGTGGCCCCCGGGCCCGCTCCCGTGCGTCCTGCGGCGGTGATCGCCGCCGTCGGGGTCCACCTGCCCGAGCGCGTGGTCGACGTGCGCGAGGCGGAGCGCGCGCTCGCGGCGCGCAACCCGGGCGCGGCGCCGCGCGTGCCGATGGTCGCGCGCCTCACGGGCGTGCGCCAGGTCCACGTGCTCCCCGACGACTGGGACGCGTCCGACCTCGCCGTCGCGGCCGCCGAGAAGCTGCTGGCCACCCAGGGCCTCGCGCCCGACGACGTCGACCTGCTCCTCTTCGCGTCGGCGAGCCAGGACATGGTCGAGCCCGCGACGAGCCACATCGTCGCCGCGAAGCTGGGGGTCCGGGCGCCCGTCATGGACGTCAAGAACGCGTGCAACTCGGTGCTCAACGCGATCGAGGTCGCCGAGGCGCTCGTCGCGACGGGCCGCTACGGCACCGTGCTCGTCGCGTGCGGGGAGGCGCCGTCGCGCGCCGTGCGCTGGGACGTCCCCGACCGCGCGACGTACCTGCTCTCCGCCCCGGGCTACACCATGTCCGACGCCGGGGCCGCGGTCCTCGTGCGCCGCGCCACCCCGGCGGAGGCCGACGCGCGCGACGGCTCCGGCGCTCCCGCGCCCCGCGGCATCCTGGCGAGCGCGTTCGGCGCCGAGTCGACGCACTGGGACGTCGGCATGCTCCCCGGCGGCGGCACCGCGCACCCCCGCGACCTCGAGCGCACCTACTTCGAGATCGACGGGTCGCGGCTCCGGGACGCGTTCCTCGCCCTCGGGCCCGGGGTCGTCCTCGACGCGCTCGGCCGGGCGGGGCTCACGTGGGACGACGTCGCGCTCGTCGCCGTGCACCAGGTCGCCGTCGCCTACCTCGACGACGTGCACGCGGCGCTCGGCCTGCCGACCGGCCGCACGCTCGTCACCGTCGCCGACCACGGCAACGTCGCCTCCGCGACGCTCCCGCTCCAGCTCGCGACCGCGCTCGAGACGGGTCGGGTCGGGCCGGGCGACGTCGTCGTGCTCGTCGGCCTCGCGGGCGGCATCAGCATCGGCGCGACGGTGGTCCGGCTGTGAGCGCCCGACGGTTCACGCGCGGCGTGGCCAGCACGCAGCGGCTCGCGGTCGTGGTGCCCGCACGGGACGAGGCGCACGGGATCGTCGCGACGCTGGAGGCGCTGCGCGACCAGCAGGACACGGACTTCGACCTCGTCGTCGTGGACAACGGGTCGTCGGACGGCACGGGCGACCTGGTGCGCGCGACCGCGGCGGCGTGGGGCATGACGCGGTGGCGCGTCGTCGACGAGCCGCGGAAGGGCACGGGCGCGGCGGCCGACACGGGGATGCGGGCGGCGATCGCGCAGGGCGCGACGCACCTCGCGCGGACCGACGCCGACTGCCTGCCGCTGCCCGACTGGACCCGGCGCGTGCGCGCCGCGTTCGCGAGCGGGCACGACCTCGTCGCGGGGCGCCTCGTGCCGCGCACCGACGACCGCCCGGTCTCGCGCGTCCAGCAGGGCGTGCTCTCCGCGGCGGTGAGCGTCGCGAGCACGTTCGGGCGCTTCCGCCCCGGCAACCAGGACCCGTCCTACCTCGGCCCCTACGTCATGGCGCCGGGCTGCAACATGGCGATCACGGCGGCGCTGTACGAGGCGGCGGGCGGGTTCCCGCGCACCGCGATCGAGGACGTCCACGAGGACCGCGCGCTCGTCAACGCGGTGCGCCGCCTCACGCGGCGGTACGGCGCGCACCGCGACGTCGTCGTGCTCGCGTCCACGCGCCGGGCGCACGCGTGGGGCCTCGTCCGCACGCTCGGCTGGTACGCCGACCACCGCTACCGGCCCGAGCTCGTGGACATCCGATGAGCGGCACGGCGCTCGCGCCCGCACGTGCCGGGCTCGCCGCGGCGATGCGCTGGGAGGAGCGGGTCCAGCGCGGGGCGCACCCGCTCGTCTACCCGGCGATCCGGGCCCTGCGGCACCGCGGGCCGATCGTGCGCGTCCCCGGGATCGGGGTGGTCGTGTCCGACGCCGCGACGGCACGCGCCGTGCTGCTCGACACCGAGCACTTCTCCAAGGTGGGTCCGGGGTCGCCGTCGGACCTGTGGACGCCCGTGCTCGGCCCGTCCGTGCTCCTCAACATGGAGGGCGCCGACCACGCGCGCCTGCGCCGGGCGCTGTCGGGCCTCTTCACGCCCCGCGCGGTGCGCGACCTCGTCGCGGTGAGCGTCCCCGACGTCCTCGCAGGGCTCGCCCCGCGGCTGCTCGCGGGCGAGCGCGTCGACCTCGTGGCACAGACGGCGACCATGGCGGGGACGGTCATCTGCGCGATGACCGGGCTGCCCCCGACGGACTCTGCCGTCCGCGACGCGATGACCGCCGCGCAGTCCGTGGTCGGGCTCGTGCGCCTGCACCGGCGCAGCCTCACGCCCACCCAGGTGCGGCACGCGCGCGCCGTCCTCGCGCGGCTGTCCGCCCCGGCGCGCGACGCCTACCGTGCGGGGGACCCGTCGACCGTGCCCGGGCGCATGCGCGAGCTCGGGCTCTCGGAGGACGAGGCGCTGGGCGCCGTCGGCGCGTTCGTGCTCACCGGCACCGAGACGATCCAGTCGTTCGTGCCGCGCCTCGTGGCGCTCGCCGCCGACACCGGCTGGCTCGACCGGCTCCTCGCGGCCGGTGCGGAGAGCGGGCACGACGCCGCGCTGCGCGGTCGCGTCGTGGAGGAGGCGCTGCGCGTCACGGCCCCCACGCCCGCCATGCTCCGTTCGGTGCGGGCCGGCACGACCGTGGGCGACGTCCGCGTCCGCGCGGGGGACCGGGTCGTCGTCGCGACGGTCTCGTGCTGCAAGGACGCGGGCCCCTTCGACCCGGACGCCCCCGTCGACCCGGCCGTGCGCCACCTGTGGTTCGGCGCCGGGCCGCACTTCTGCCTCGGCATGCCGCTCGCCCTCGCCCAGGTCGACGCGGTGCTGGACGCCCTGCGCCCGGTCGCCGCGGCGGGCCGGAGCCTCGAGGTCACCGACCGCGCCGTCGCGCGCGGCGTGCTCATCCCCGCGTACCGCTCGCTCGTCGTGCGAGCGAGGGAGGCGGCGTGAGCGTGCCCGACGGCGTGCCCCGCCACCTGCTCGCCCCGATCCTCGAGCGTGGCGTCACCGGGCACGCGTCCGCCGATGCCGTCGCCCTCCGGCGCTGGACGCGGCCGGGCCGCCGCGGCGCGCGCGTGCGCGAGGAGGTCACGTACGCCGACCTCGCGCGGCGCGTCGAGGCGACGGCGACGGCGCTCGCGGCCGGCGGTCTCGCGCCCGGGGACCGTGCCCTGTTCTCAGTGCGGCCCCGGCCGGCGGGCGTCGTGCTCGCGCTCGGGGTCGTCCGCGCGGGCAGCACGATCGTGTTCGTCGACCCGGGGTCGACCCCCGATCTCTTCGCGGCGCGCGTGCACGCGGCCGGGCCGTCGCTCGCGACCACCGAGTCGCTGCTCTACGCCGTCTCGCGCGGGCCGCTGCGCCGACTGGCCCGGTCGCGGGGCCTGCTGCTGCCCGACTACGCGAGCCTGCCGCTGCGGCACGTGCACGCGGGGCCGTGGCTCCCCGGGGTGCCGCGCGGCTCGCGCGCCGCGCGTCGCCTCGCCGCGAGCCCGGTCGACCGCACGGCGCTGCCGCCGCTCGACCCGGACCGTGAGGCGCTCACCGTCTTCACGTCCGGCACGACGGCGCAGCCGAAGGCCGTCGTGCACACGGCCGGGTCGCTGCTCGCCGGCTGTGACCTGCTGCGCGACGTGTTCGCGCTCGCGCCGGGCGACGTCGTGCACACCGACCAGATGCTGCTCGGCGTCCCGGCGCTGCTCGCGGGTGCCACGTGGTCCGTGCCGGCCGACCCGCCGGGCCGCGACATCACGACCTTCGCGCGCCAGCTCGACGGCGCCGCGGGCACGTACCTCGTGCCCGCGGACGCCACGGCGCTGCTCCACGCGGTCGAGGCCGGGAGGGTGCCCGCGCGCGGGCCGCGCGTCGCGCTCGTCGGCGGCGCTCCCGTGACCCGCGCGCTCCTGGAGCGCGCGACGCGCGTGCTGCCCGGCACGCGGTGGGCTGCGGTGTACGGGATGACGGAGATCCTCCCGGTCGCCGTGGTCGAGGCACGGGAGAAGCTCGCGCACGCGGGCGACGGCGACCTCGTCGGCGCGCCGCTGCCGGGCACGGTCGTGCGGCTCGACCCGGTCGAGGGCGAGGAGCCCGAGGGCGGCCGGGACGGCGTGGGCGAGCCCGGGCGCGACGACGTCGTCGGGGAGCTCGTGCTGTCGGGGCCGTCGCTCATGGCGGGCTACCTGCACGACCTCGACGCCCCCGTCCGCGGCGCGGGCGCACGGGCCACGGAGCACCGCTCCGGCGACCTCGCGCGCGTCGATCACGCGGGGCGGCTCGTGCTCGTCGGCCGCACGCGGGACATGATCATCCGCGGCACGACGAACATCTACCCCGGCCTGTTCGAGCCCCGCATCGCCGCGCTCGACGGCGTCGGCGAGGCGCTGCTCGTGGGCGTGCCCCAGGTGGACGGCGACGAACGCGTCGCGCTCGTCGTCACCTCCGCGGTGGGCGAGCGGCCGGGCGGGGCGGCCGGGCCCGGTCCGAGGCCCGACGCCGGTGCGGCGGTCCGCCTCGACCCGCACCACCCGCTCGTCGACCGGGTGCGCGCCGCGCTGCCGGGCGTGCTCGACCACGACGCGCTGCCCGACGTCGTGCTGCACGCGGACCGCGTGCCGCTCGCCGGTCGCTCGCGCAAGCCCGACCGCGCCGCGCTCTCGCGCGCCGCCGCGACGCTGGTGCCCGCCGCGCCGCTCGCGGTCCCCGATCCGCGCGTGCCCGCCGCGCCGACCCCCGTCGGCCGAGACACCCCCGGCCCCCGCGCGTGAGGGTCGTCGTCACCGGGGCGTCGGGGTTCGTCGGGGGAGCGGTCGCGCGCGGTCTGGTCGCCGACGGCCACGAGGTCTGGACGGCGTCCCGCCGCGACGCGACGGTCGACGGCGCCAGACACCTCGCCTGGGACCTCACCACCGGTCCGCTGGTCGACCCGCCCCCGGTGGACGCCGTCGTGCACGCGGGCGCCGCCGTGTCCGACTGGTGCGCGCTCGACGTCGCGCGTGCCACGAACGTCGCCGGGACGCTCGCGGTCCGCGACACGTTCCCCGGCGCCCGGTTCGTGCACGTCTCGTCCGGCAGCGTGTACGACCCGTTCCGCCCGAGCGTCCGCGCCCGCGAGCGCGAGGCACCGGTCGCGCGGTACCTCGACGCCTACGGCACGACGAAGGCGGAGGCCGAGCGCGCGCTGGCCCGTGACGTCGCGCGTCACCCGGAGCGGGGCGCCGTCGTCGTGCTGCGCCCGCACGCGGTCTACGGTCCCGGGGACACGACGCTCCTGCCGCGCGTCGAGGCCGCCGTGCGGCGCGGGCGTCTCGTCCTGCCCGGCGGCGGACGCGTGCTCCAGTCCCTGACCCACGTGGACACGCTGCTCGCCGCGGTGCGCGCCGCCGTTGTGCTGCCCGACGCCGCGGCCCGCGCCACCGCGCCCGCCGTGGACCACGACGAGCAGGTCGCGACCCGGGGGCTGCTCGTCGCGAACGTCGCCGACGCCGAGCCGGTCGTGCTGCGCGACGCGCTCGTCGACGCGCTGCGCCGCCGCGGCACCGACGTGCGGGTCGTCGCCGTCCCGGTCCGCCCCGCCTGGGCGCTCGCGGGCGCGGTCGAGACCGTCGCCCGGCTGCTGCGACGCCCTGGGCCGCCGCGCCTCACCCGGTACGCGCTGAGCCACCTCGCGACGGAACGCACCTACGACCTCACGGTCCTGCGGGACGTGCTGGGCGTCGACCCGTCCCCGACGTCGTTCGCCGGGGCGCACGCGTGGTGAGCGCCGCACCGGTGCTCGCCCCGTCCTTCGACCCGGTCGTGGGGGACGTCCGTCCGGCGTGCCGGACGCGCGCCCCGCGGCGCGGTCGGGCAGGGTGAGGGACGAGACGTGGAGCAGAGAGGACCGACGATGTCGCAGCACGCCCGGACCGAGGCCGAGGACGCACGCCGCGGGGGGTGGCCCGGTGCCGAGACGCCGGCGGACGCGCCCTGGTGGACGCGCTCGGTCGTGTACCAGGTGTACCCGCGCTCGTTCCAGGACACCGACGGCGACGGCGTCGGGGACCTCCCCGGGATCACACGGCGCCTCGACCACCTCGAGAGGCTCGGGGTCGACGTCGTGTGGCTGTCCCCGGTGTACCGGTCGCCGCAGGCGGACAACGGCTACGACATCAGCGACTACGAGGACGTCGACCCGCTGTTCGGGTCGCTCGCAGACCTCGACGCCCTGATCGAGGGGCTGCACGCGCGCGGGATGAAGCTCGTCATGGACCTCGTCGTCAACCACACGAGCGACGAGCACCCGTGGTTCGTCGAGTCGCGCTCGTCCGCGCAGAGCCCGCGGCGCGACTGGTACTGGTGGCGCCCCGCGCGCGAGGGCATGGAGCCGGGCGCCCCGGGCGCCGAGCCGACGAACTGGCGCTCGTTCTTCGGGGGCAGCGCGTGGCGGTTCGACGAGGCCTCGGGCGCGTACTACCTGCACCTGTTCGACACCAAGCAGCCGGACCTCAACTGGGAGAACCCCGACGTCCGCGAGGCGGTCTACGCGATGATGCGGCGGTGGCTCGACCGCGGCGTCGACGGCTTCCGCATGGACGTCATCAACCTCGTCTCCAAGGACGTCGCGCCCGACGGCTCGCTGCCCGACGGCGAGGTGCACTGGGGCACCTACGGGGACGGGAGCCCGCACTACACGGACGGGCCGCGCGTGCACGAGTTCCTCGCCGAGATGCACCGCGAGGTGTTCGCGCCCTACCTCGCCCGCGGCCGGGAGATCCTCACGGTGGGGGAGACGCCGGGGGTGACGGTCGAGCACGGCGTGCGGTACACCGACCCGGACCGTCGCGAGGTCGACATGGTGTTCCAGTTCGAGCACATGGGCATCGACCACGGCGCGACCCGCTACGACCCGGTCCGGTGGGACCTCGCCGACCTCAAGGCGACCCTCGGCCGGTGGCAGGCGGGCCTCGCCCACCGGGGCTGGAACGCCCTCTACTGGGACAACCACGACCAGCCGCGCGTCGTCTCGCGGTTCGGCGACGACTCCCCGGAGCACCGCGTCGCCTCGGCGAAGGCGCTCGCCCTCCTGCTGCACCTGCACCGCGGCACGCCCTACGTCTACCAGGGCGAGGAGCTCGCCATGACGAACGCGCCGTTCACGCGGATCGAGCAGTACCAGGACGTCGAGTCGCTCGGGTACTTCCGCGAGCTCACCGGCCGCACGGGTGCTCCGCGCCTGCGGACCGACGGGGAGATGCTCGCCGTGCTGGCGCACGCGAGCCGCGACCACGCCCGCACGCCCGTGCAGTGGGACGCGAGCGCGAACGCGGGCTTCACGACGGGGACGCCGTGGCTCGAGGTGAACCCGAACCACACGACGATCAACGCGGAGGCGGCCTGGGCCGACGAGGACTCCGTGCTGTACTTCTACCGGCGCCTCGTCGCGCTGCGCCGCCAGGAGCCGGTCGTCGCGTTCGGCGACTTCCGCATGCTGCTGCCCGACCACGAGGCGATCTACGCGTTCACGCGCGCCCTCGACGCGCCCGGCCCCGACGGCACGACCGTCCGGGACGAGCTCCTCGTGCTCGTCAACGTCGGCGGCGTCCCGCAGGACGTCCCGGCCGGGACGCTCACGGGCTGGGAGGAGGCGTCGGTCCTCGTGACCACGCACCCCGGGCGGGCCGACGACGGCACGCGGCCGGGCGTCGTCGGGCACCTGGAGCCGTGGGAGGGGCGGGTGCTCCGTCGCACCGGTCCGCGCACCGCACGTCCCAGTGCGTGAGACGGCCGCCTCGACACGTGACATCACCGGGACATGGGCGTACAGTCCCAGACGTGCAGACGATCCTCCTTGTAGTACTTCCTGAGCGCGCCGGCTGAGGCCACGCCACCAGGCTTCGTCAGCGCGCTCACCCCTCGTCCAGCCCGGCATCCCGGGTCCGAGGGGTTTTTTGTTGCCACCACAACGCCATCAGCACGGCAGACAGACCGCGGCGGGCCCACCCGGCCACCGCGAGCGCCGCACCCGCGAGACCCGCGAGGACCGGCACCCGCACACCGCGACCAGCACGACCGCACCACCACGGTCGGCTCCGGTTCCCGGCGGAGCGCCCCACGGGGCGCCCGCCGGGCCGAGGCCACGACACGCAGGAGACACCATGGCCCAGGGTCCCACCCCGGCACCTCCGCGACAGGGCGCCCCGGCGTCCGCCGCGGCGCCGAAGCCCGCCCCGACACCCGCGTCGGTCGCCCCGCGCGGCGACGTCCGGCGCGCAGCCACGGCTCGCCCGGCCGGCGCCTCGACCGGCGCCCCGACGGGCGAGGAGATGACGGGCGCGCAGTCGATCGTCCGCTCGCTCGAGGAGGCCGGTGCCGAGGTCGTCTTCGGCATCCCGGGTGGTGCGATCCTCCCGACGTACGACCCGCTCATGGACTCCCAGCGTCTGCGCCACATCCTCGTGCGCCACGAGCAGGGGGGCGGCCACGCGGCGCAGGGCTACGCCCACGCGACCGGCCGCGTCGGCGTCACGATGGCGACGTCGGGCCCGGGCGCGACGAACCTGGTGACCCCGATCGCGGACGCGAACATGGACTCGATCCCGCTCGTGGCGATCACGGGGCAGGTCGCCGAGTCGATGATCGGGACCGACGGTTTCCAGGAGGCGGACATCGTCGGCATCACCATGCCGATCACCAAGCACTCGTACCTGGTCACCGACCCGGACGACATCCCGCGCACCATCGCCGAGGCCTTCCACATCGCCTCGACCGGCCGCCCTGGCCCCGTGCTCGTGGACATCGCGAAGTCGGCGATGCAGTCCCGCACCACGTTCGCCTGGCCGCAGGACGTGCAGCTGCCCGGCTACCACCCGGTGACGAAGCCGCACAGCAAGCAGATCAAGGAGGCCGCGCGCCTGCTCGCGTCGGCCCGTCGTCCGGTCCTGTACGTGGGCGGTGGCGTGATCCGCGCGAACGCGTCGCCCGAGCTGCGTCGCCTCGTCGACCTGTCGGGCGCGCCCGTCGTGACGACGCTCATGGCGCGCGGCGCGGTGCCCGACACGCACCCCCAGAACCTCGGCATGCCCGGCATGCACGGCACCGTCCCGGCCGTGGCGGCGCTGCAGAAGGCCGACCTCGTCGTGTCGCTCGGCGCGCGGTTCGACGACCGCGTCACGGGCGCGCTGTCCAGCTTCGCGCCGCACGCGCAGGTGGTGCACGCCGACATCGACCCCGCGGAGATCGGCAAGAACCGCGACGTGGACGTGCCGATCGTCGGCGACCTCAAGGAGGTCATCACCGACCTGCTGCCCGAGCTCGAGCGCGAGCACGCGGCCAAGGGCAAGCCGGACGTCGAGGCCTGGTGGCGCCAGATCGACGACTGGCGCGAGACGTACCCGCTCGGCTACACGGAGCCCGACGACGGCCACCTCGCGCCGCAGCACGTCATCTCCCGCCTGGGCGAGATCTCCGGCCCGGAGTCGATCTACGTCGCGGGCGTGGGGCAGCACCAGATGTGGGCGGCCCAGTTCATCCGCTACGAGCACCCCCGGACGTGGCTCAACTCCGGCGGGCTCGGCACCATGGGCTTCTCGATCCCGGCGGCCATGGGCGCGAAGGTCGGCCGCCCCGACGCCACGGTGTGGGCGATCGACGGCGACGGCTGCTTCCAGATGACCAACCAGGAGCTCGCCACCTGCACGATCAACGAGATCCCCATCAAGGTCGCGCTGATCAACAACAGCTCGCTCGGCATGGTGCGCCAGTGGCAGACGCTGTTCTACGACCAGCGCTACTCGAACACGGACCTGCACACCGGCCACGGCACGGCGCGCGTGCCCGACTTCGTCAAGCTCGCCGACGCGTACGGGTGCGCGGGCATCCGCGTCGAGTCGATGGGCGAGGTGGACGCCGCGATCAAGCGTGCGATGGAGATCGACGACCGCCCGGTCGTCATCGACTTCAACGTCTCGCGCGACGCGATGGTGTGGCCGATGGTCGCCGCCGGCGTGAGCAACGACGACATCCAGTACGCGCGCGGCATCTCGCCCGCGTGGGACCGAGAGGACTGACCCGCCATGTCCCGCCACACCCTCTCCGTGCTCGTCGAGAACAAGCCCGGCGTGCTGACGCGCGTCGCGGGCCTGTTCGCACGCCGCGCCTTCAACATCCACTCCCTCGCCGTCGGCCCCACGGAGCACGAGGAGATCTCGCGCATCACCGTGGTCGTCGACGTCGAGGAGCGCCCGCTCGAGCAGGTGACGAAGCAGCTCAACAAGCTGGTCAACGTCATCAAGATCGTCGAGCTCGACGCGACCGCCTCGGTGCAGCGCGAGCTCCTGCTCGTCAAGGTCCGCGCCGACGGTGCCCACCGCACCGGCGTCCTCGAGGTCGTCAACCTGTTCCGCGCGAAGGTGGTCGACGTCGTGCCCGACGCCGTGACCATCGAGGCGACCGGCACGGGGGAGAAGCTCGACGCGCTGCTCGGAGCCCTCGAGCCCTACGGCGTGCGCGAGATCGTGAAGTCGGGGACCGTCGCCGTCGGGCGCGGGTCCCGTTCCATCACGGACCGCGCGCTGGAACGCGTCGTCCGCTCCGCCTGACCATCGCCTACCCTCGCACCGAGACCCTTGCGGGCGTCGGTGCGCACCGGTCGCCGTTCCGCGCGACACCGCAACAGACCCCTGCACCGCAACGAAGAACCGAGGAGATCCATCGTGGCTGAGCTGTTCTACGACGACGACGCCGACCTGTCCATCATCCAGAGCAAGAAGGTCGCGATCGTCGGCTACGGGAGCCAGGGTCACGCGCACGCCCAGAACCTGCGCGACTCGGGCGTCGAGGTCGTCGTCGCCCTGCGCGAGGGCTCCAAGTCCGTCGCGAAGGCCCAGGACGAGGGCTTCGAGGTCAAGTCCGTGGCGGACGCCGCGGCGTGGGCCGACCTGATCATGATCCTCGCGCCGGACCAGCACCAGCGCTCGATCTACAACGACGAGATCAAGCCGAACCTCGCCACGGGCAAGACGCTCGCGTTCGCGCACGGGTTCAACATCCGCTTCGGCTACATCGAGGCCCCCGAGGGCGTCGACGTCATCCTCGTCGCCCCGAAGGCCCCGGGCCACACGGTGCGCCGCGAGTTCGTCGCGGGTCGTGGCATCCCGGACATCATCGCCGTCGAGAAGGACGCGTCGGGCCAGGCCTGGGACGTCGCGCTGTCGTACGCGAAGGCGATCGGCGGCACGCGTGCGGGCGTCATCAAGACGACGTTCACCGAGGAGACCGAGACCGACCTGTTCGGCGAGCAGGCCGTGCTCTGCGGTGGTGTGTCGCAGCTCGTCCAGTACGGCTTCGAGACGCTGACCGAGGCCGGCTACCAGCCGGAGATCGCGTACTTCGAGGTGCTGCACGAGCTCAAGCTCATCGTCGACCTCATGTGGGAGGGCGGCATCGCCAAGCAGCGCTGGTCCGTCTCCGACACCGCCGAGTACGGCGACTACGTCTCCGGCCCGCGCGTCATCGACGCCCGCGTCAAGGAGAACATGCAGGGCGTCCTCGCCGACATCCAGTCGGGTGCGTTCGCGAAGCGCTTCATCGACGACCAGGACGCCGGCGCGCCGGAGTTCACGAAGCTCCGCGAGAAGGCTGCGCAGCACCCGATCGAGAAGGTCGGCAAGGAGCTGCGGTCGCTGTTCGCGTGGAAGCAGCAGGACGCCGACTACACCGAGGGCAGCGCCGCACGCTGACGCAGGCAGGGCGACGGAGGAGCTCTTGCCGGAGTCGGCGGGAGGTGTCTGCCCGACCGTAGGTACCGAGGGCAGCGCCGCGCGCTGACTCCTCCGCTACACCGGGGGTGGGTGACCGACTCGCGCGTTCCGCGCGAGGGGTCGCCCACCCCTTCGTCGTCCCACCGGACTGGCCGGCCGTTCGTCGTCGCCGTCGTGACCGGCCGACGACCGGTGGGCGGGCGGTGCGGGTGGTGCGCGGCCCCGTGCGCCAGGATGGGGGCATGACCCGAGAGACGGACGAGGGAGACCCGGTGACGGACGACGTGACGGTGGACGAGCGGGCGGCGGAGATCCTGGCGTTCTGGGAGCTGGCCCGGCCCAGCGCGGGCATGGCGCGGCTCGGCGTCGTCACGGGGACCACGGTGTCCGAGAGCGTCCCGCCCCCGGCGTGGTCGTTCGGGGACAACCCGGCCCTGGCGGACGACCTGCTCATGGCCGTGCTCACGGGCGAGAAGACGGCGACGTCGTCGGCCCTGTGGGAGTACGAGGAGACGGGCGAGGCGGTGCCGCGGGTCGGCGAGCTGTCCATCCTGCTGGACGGTGCGGGCCACCCGCGCGCGCTGATCCGCACCACCTCGGTCGAGATCGTCGCGTTCGAGGACGTCGACGCGGACTTCGCGCACGCGGAGGGCGAGGACGACCGGTCGTTGGAGTCGTGGCGCGTCGAGCACGAGAAGTACTTCCGCCGGGTGCTGTCGCGCGAGTTCGCGCCGGACATGCCGTTGGTGTGCGAGCGGTTCGAGCTGCGCTACCCGCGCTGAGCGTGGCGAGGATGAGCGGTGGCCGGCCGTGCCACGGTCGGCCGGCCACCGCTCGCGAGGTAGGTGAAGAGGACTACCCCGGGACGGAGGGCGCGACGACCGGGTGGTCCGGTCGTCCCGCGGCGGCGAGCAGGAGGGTGCGCACGTCCTGCGCGACGACGGAGCGCGCGCCGCGCAGCACGGCGAGCTCGGGGACGACGCTCGCGACGACCGCTCCCGACCGCTGGTCGGTGCCGCGCAGGACGGCGGCGGTCGCCTCGGCGAGCGGTGCTCCGCAGGCGACGCCCGTGGGCCCGCCCAGCACGACGGCGTCGGGCTCGAGGATGGCGACGACGGGCTGGAGGACGACCGCGACGCGGTGCGCGAGGTCCTGGACGAGCTCGTGCACGGCGGTGCTGTCGCGGTGCGCGGCGAGGGCGGCGACGGCGTCGCCGTAGGAGGAGCCGCCCTCGATGATGCCGGGGACCCCCGCGCGGGCGCACAGCTCGACGAGGCGGAGGCCGCCGACGAGGTCCTGCACGTTGACGGAGTCGTCGATGCCGGCGGCGGGGACCGGCAGGTAGCCGATCTCGCCGGCGCCCCCCGCGGTGCCGTGGTGCACGCGGCCCTCGAGCCACGCGCCCATGCCGATGCCCTCGCCCAGCCACAGGAGCGCGAAGCTCTCCTCGTCGCGGCCGGCGTCGCGCTCGGCGATCGCGGCGAGGTTGACGTCGTTCTCGACGTGGACGTCGATGCCGAGGACGTCCTCGAGGTGCGTGCGCAGCCCGTGGCGCGGCCAGCCGGGAAGCTCGCCGACGAGGGCGATGTCGCCGGTGCGCGGCGCGACGGCGGCCTGCACGCCGACGACCGCGGTCGCGACGCGGGAGACGGGGATGCCGGCGTCGACGCAGGCCTCGTCGCGCGCGGCGAGGACGTCGGCGGCGGCCGAGCGCTCCGGACCGGCCGCCACGGTCGTCTCGCCGAGCGTGCGGCCGAGCGCGTCGACGACGCTGGCGCGCACGCCGGCGGGGACGACGTCGAGCGCGAGGCCCACGACGACGTCGGTCCGGGCGGCGTACTGGGTGGCCTGCGGGCCCCGCGCTCCCTGCACGGAACCGGTGGGCTCGATGAGCCCCGACTGCTCGAGACGTGCGACGATCTGGGAGGCGGTCGGGCGGGAGACGCCGGTGCGGTCGCCGATCTGGGACCGGGTCAGGGGTCCTCCGTCGAGGAGGAGCTCCAAGGCCGCGCGGTCGTTGATGGTGCGCAGGAGTCCGGGGGTCCCCGGAACCCTCGACGTGGCGGGCGCGGTCATGTGGTCGGTCCTTCGACGGGCTTTAGGAAAGTTTACTAATAGTGGACTCTGCGCGCCGGGAACGCAACTCCGCTTGCGTCCGAGACGTGAGACCACCGTCCCGAAGCGTGGCGGCGCGGCGTAGGCTCGCCGGCATGACGCGCACCATTGATCTGGCAGTCGTGGCCGGCGACGGCATCGGGACCGAGGTCGTCGAGCAGGGGCTCGCCGTGCTCGAGGCCGCCGTGGCCGGCTCGGACGTGAAGGTCTCCACGACGCCGTTCGACCTGGGTGCGCGGCGCTGGCACGCCACGGGGGAGACGCTCACCGACGCAGACCTCGACGCGATCCGCGGGCACGACGCGATCCTCCTGGGCGCGATCGGCGACCCGAGCGTCCCGTCGGGCGTCCTCGAGCGCGGCCTGCTGCTCAAGCTGCGCTTCGCGTTCGACCACTACGTCAACCTGCGCCCGGGCAAGCTGTACCCGGGCGTCACGTCCCCGCTCGCCGACCCGGGCGAGATCGACTTCGTCGTCGTGCGCGAGGGCACCGAGGGCCCGTACGTCGGCAACGGCGGCTCGCTGCGCACCGGCACGCCGCACGAGATCGCGACCGAGGTCTCGCTCAACACCGCGTTCGGCGTCGAGCGCGTGGTGCGCGACGCGTTCGCCCGCGCCCAGGCGCGTCCGCGCAAGCACCTCACGCTCGTGCACAAGCACAACGTCCTCGTGCACGCGGGGCACCTGTGGCGCCGCACGGTGGAGGCCGTCAACGCGGAGTTCCCCGACGTCACGACCGACTACCTGCACGTCGACGCCGCGACGATCTTCCTCACGACGAAGCCCTCGCGCTTCGACGTGATCGTCACCGACAACCTGTTCGGCGACATCCTCACCGACCAGGCCGCCGCGATCACGGGCGGGATCGGCCTCGCCGCGTCCGCGAACATCAACCCGGACCGCACCGCGCCGTCGATGTTCGAGCCCGTGCACGGCTCGGCGCCGGACATCGCCGGGCAGGGCAAGGCCGACCCGACCGCCACGGTGCTGTCGGTCGCGCTGCTCCTCGACCACCTGGGCCTCGGCGACGAGGCGCAGCGCGTCGAGGCGGCCGTCGCCGCCGACCTCGCCGAGCGGGGGAGCCGAGTACGCTCGACGGCCGAGGTGGGCCGCGAGCTCGCCGCTCGCGTCGCCGGCTGACACGCCGTCACGGGCCCCCGGTGGGCCCGGGCACCGGTTCGCCGCAGTCCCCGCACCTCGGTCGTCATCGCCCCAGGACCGGATCCCTCCCGTTCTGACCCGGTGACGCCCCGCGTCGTCGTGCCCTCGCGCGGATCCCCGCACGAGCCGCACCGGCGTGGAAAACTAGGCGGAGACCACCCGGGTCGCCAGGTGAAAGGCCTCATGATGAGCACCCTCGCAGCGCAGCACCAGCCGTCCTCCTCGGCGGAGGACCTCGTCGCCCTGTTCGACGTCCGCCCCACGGACAGCCCGACCCCGCCCGCCGAGCGGGAGGCCGCCATCGCGGCCCCGAAGTTCGGCACCGTCTTCACGGACCACATGGCGCGGATCAGCTGGAACTCGACCGACGGGTGGGTCGACCGCCGCATCGAGAAGTACGGACCGCTCCTCCTCGACCCGGCGACCGCCGTCCTGCACTACGCGCAGGAGATCTTCGAGGGCATGAAGGCGTACCGCCACGCCGACGGCTCGGTGTGGACGTTCCGGCCCGAGGCCAACGCCGCCCGGTTCGCGCGCTCTGCGCACCGCCTAGCGCTGCCCGCGCTGTCGATGGACGACTTCGTCGGGTCGATCACCGCGCTCGTGCGCACGGACGCGGACTGGGTCCCGACGGGCGAGGAGGCGAGCCTCTACCTGCGCCCGTTCATGTACGCCTCCGAGGCCTTCCTCGGCGTGCGCCCGTCGCTCGAGGCGGAGTACCTCGTCATCGCGTCGCCCGTCGGCCCGTACTTCTCGGGCGGCGTGAAGCCCGTGTCGATCTGGGTGGACCGCGAGTACAGCCGCGCCGGCGCCGGCGGCACCGGGGACGCCAAGTGCGGCGGCAACTACGCCTCGAGCCTGCTCCCGCAGGTGGTCGCGCAGCAGCACGGGTGCGAGCAGGTGTGCTTCCTCGACTCCGCGACGCGCACCTACCTCGAGGAGCTCGGCGGCATGAACGTGTTCGTCGTCAAGGCGGACGGCTCGGTCGAGACGCCGGAGCTCAGCGGATCGATCCTCGAGGGCGTGACGCGCTCGTCGATCATCCGCCTCCTCACCGACCGCGGGCACGAGGTCGTCGAGCGCCGCATCCCGCTCACCGACGTCCTCGCCGGGATCCGGGACGGTTCCGTGACGGAGGTGTTCGCGTGCGGCACGGCCGCCGTGATCACGCCGATCGGTCGGCTCGCCGGCTCGGACTTCGACCACACGATCGGCACCGGCGAGGCGGGCTCGCTGACCATGACGATCCGCACCGAGCTCACGGACATCCAGACCGGTCGGGCCGCCGACCGCCACGGCTGGCTGCGCCGGCTCGCCTGAGCCGGTCCGCACGACGACGGGGCGCCCCTCCCGCGGGAGGGGCGCCCCGTCGTCGTGCAGCAGCCGGGTGCCGTGCGGGCCCGGGTGCTCCGGGTCAGACGACGGGCGCGGGCCGCGCCACGATCGTCCGGCCCGCGACGCCCGCGAGCAGCGACCACACCGCGACGCCGATGAGCAGGTTGATGAGCCCGGACAGCGCGGCCGCGGTGACGTCGCTCGACCACGCGAACGGCAGGACCGCGATCGCCACGACGACGAGCGCCATGATCCAGCCGAAGAACGCGCGCGGCCGGGGCGTGCTGAGGATGAGCAGGTGCAGCACCCCGGCGGCGAGCAGCGCGAGGATCGCGCCGTCGATCGCCCACGCGGCCTGGCGCGACCCCGTGGCGAACAGGTCGGGCGGCGGGACGAGGGTGATCGCGAAGATGCGCTCGAAGATGATCACGCCGAGCAGCCCGATGAGGGCGGCGACGAGCGCGGTCGCGGCGGCACCCGCCCAGAACCGTCCGGCCTCGACCGTGAGGCGCGGGTCCGCCGGGCTCACCGGGGTGCGGGGCTCGGGGAACTGGGCCTGCGGGTCCGTCGGGCGGATCGCCGGGGGCGGGGACTGCGGGGGGACCGGCGGCTGGCCGTAGCGCCGCGTCGGAGGGTTCTGCGGGTCGTACCCGCCCGGGGTCGGGTCGCTCATCGTCACTCCTCGCTCGGTCGCCGTCGCGCCGACGAGCGGCGGGCGGCTCAGTGGATGGACGCTCTGGTCCATCCTGGCGGAACCTGTGGCACCATGTGCCCTGTGACACACCTCGTCTCCCAGCTCATTATCGAGTAGCGCGCCCGGTAGCACCCACCGGACGCGCAGACCTCCCGCACCCTCGGGGGGTTTTTTTGTTGCTGGGCACCACCTCCGCCCGGCGGCACGGACGCCGGGCCCACCGCCTCACGAGGGCCCCGCCCGGCGTCGGGAGACGCACCGCAGGGGCGGGCGCAGCGACGCCCGCGACACGACGAACGGCAGGAAGAGGCACCATGACCTCGGCGACGACCCCCGTGACCGGCCCCCACGAGCCCCGGGTCTTCCACGTCTACGACACCACCCTGCGCGACGGCGCGCAGCAGGAGGGCATGAACCTCTCCGTCGCCGACAAGCTCGCCATCGCCCCGCTGCTCGACGAGCTCGGCGTCGGCTTCATCGAGGGCGGCTGGCCGGGCGCGGTGCCCAAGGACACCGAGTTCTTCCGCCGTGCGGCCAAGGAGCTCGACCTGCGCCGGGCGGTGCTCGCGGCGTTCGGCGCGACGCGCAAGGCCGGGCTGCGCGCGTGGGACGACCCGCAGGTGCGGGCGCTCGTCGACTCCGAGGCGCCGGTCGTCACGCTCGTCGCGAAGTCCGACGTCCGGCACGTCGAGCGCGCGCTGCGCACGACGCCCGACGAGGGCCTCGCCATGATCACCGACACGGTGTCCTTCCTCGTGAGCGAGGGACGCCGCGTCGTCGTCGACGCGGAGCACTTCTTCGACGGCTACCGGTACGACGCCGCGTTCACGCGCGCGGCCGTGCAGGCCGCGTTCGAGGCCGGCGCCGAGGTCGTCGCGCTGTGCGACACCAACGGCGGCATGCTCCCCACGTGGGTCGCCGAGACCGTGGCGGAGCTGCGCGACGCCGTCGGGCTCCCGCACGGACGCGACGCGCTGCCGGGGGACGCGTTGCTCGGGATGCACGCGCACAACGACTCGGGCTGCGCCGTCGCGAACACGCTCGCCGCCGTCGAGGCGGGCGCCGCGCACGTCCAGGGCACGGTGAACGGGTACGGGGAGCGCACGGGCAACGTCGACCTGCTCACGGTCGTGGCGAACCTCGAGCTCAAGCACGGGGTGCGCACGCTCACGGGCGAGGGCCTGGAGGAGGCGACGCGCATCTCGCACGCGATCAGCGAGATCACGAACATCTCCCCGTACGCGCGCCAGCCGTACGTCGGGGCGAGCGCGTTCGCGCACAAGGCCGGCCTGCACGCGAGCGCCATCAAGGTGGACCCCGACCTGTACCAGCACATCGACCCGACGGCGGTCGGCAACGACATCCGCATGCTCGTCTCGGACATGGCGGGACGGGCGTCGATCGAGCTCAAGGGTCGCGAGCTCGGGTTCGACCTGTCGGGCCAGGGCGACCTCCTCACCCGCGTGACGAACCGCGTGAAGGACGACGAGGCGCGCGGCTACACGTACGAGGCGGCCGACGCGTCGTTCGAGCTGCTGCTGCGCGAGGAGATCGCGGGGGAGCGGCCGCCGTACTTCCGGGTCGAGAGCTGGCGCACGATCGTCGAGCGCGCGGGGTCGCGCGGCACCGAGGCGACGGCGGAGGCGACCGTCAAGCTCCACGCCGGGGGTGAGCGCATCGTCTCCACGGGCGAGGGCAACGGCCCCGTCAACGCGCTCGACCACGCGCTGCGGCTCGCGCTCGGGCGCGTCTATCCCGAGATCGAGGCGTTCGAGCTCATCGACTTCAAGGTGCGCATCCTCGACACCGAGCAGGGCACGGACGCGGTCACGCGCGTCCTCATCGAGACGACCGACGGCTCGACGTCGTGGTCGACGGTCGGCGTCGGGCCGAACCTCATCGAGGCGGCGTGGGAGGCGCTCACCGACTCCGCGATCTACGGGCTCGTCCACGCGGGCGTCGAGCCGCGCTGAGCCGGAGGTGCGGGCCGTCGGGCTTAGGGTGGACGCGTGCGTGGTGAGTACAAGGTCCCCGGTGGCAAGCTCGTGGCGGTCGACGTCGAGGTGGAGGCCGGGCGGCTCGCCCGGGTCGCGGTCAGCGGCGACTTCTTCCTCGAGCCGGACGACGCGCTCGAGGACATCGACGGCGCCCTGACGGGCATGCCGGAGACGGCGACGGTCGCGCAGCTCGCGAGCGCCGTCCAGGCGGCGCTGGGCCCCGACGTGACGATGGTCGGGTTCTCGCCCGAGGCGGTCGCGATCGCGGTGCGCCGGGCGCTCGGCCACGCGACGGGCTGGGGCGACCACACGTTCGAGGTCCTGCACGAGGGGCCCGAGGAGCCGGCGATGCACCTGGCGCTCGACCAGGTGCTCACGGAGGAGCTCGACGAGGGCCGTCGCGGCCCCACGCTGCGGATCTGGGAGTGGGCGTCGGCCGCGGTGATCATCGGCTCGTTCCAGTCGCTGCGCAACGAGGTCGACCCGGAGGGTGCCGAACGGCACGGGGTGACGGTCGTGCGGCGCATCTCCGGCGGAGGCGCGATGTTCGTCGAGCCCGGCAACACGATCACCTACTCGCTGTACGTGCCGGGGTCGCTCGTCGAGGGGCTCAGCTTCGAGCGCTCGTACGCGTTCCTCGACGACTGGGTGCTGGGCGCTCTCGCCGACCTCGGCGTGGAGGCGGCGTACAAGCCGCTCAACGACATCGCGTCGCCGGCCGGCAAGATCGCGGGCGCGGCCCAGAAGCGGCTGCGCGGGGGAGCGGTGCTCCACCACGTGACCATGGCGTACGACATCGACGCCGACAAGATGACCGAGGTGCTGCGCATCGGGCGCGAGAAGCTCTCGGACAAGGGGACGACGAGCGCCAACAAGCGCGTCGACCCGGTGCGCTCGCAGACGGGCATGGCGCGCGAGGACGTCATCGAGGCGTTCAAGGAGCACTTCCGCTCGCGGTACCGCACGGTCGAGGGTGCCGTCACCCCCGAGGAGCGCGAGCGCGCGCAGGAGCTCGCGCGGACGAAGTTCTCGACGCCGGAGTGGACCGCGCGCGTCCCGTGACGCGGGCGGGGCCGAGCCTGGGGCCCTGCGTGGCCGGCGCCTGAGGATGACGCCCGCCTGCAGGCCCGGCCGCCCGGCCTGAGCGGTCGCCCCGAGCCGGGCACCGCCCCGGCGATTGTTAAGAACGTGCAACATCTGCCGCCGTGGCTTCCGTTCGCGCACGCGTGGCAGTAATCTTCACGCATACGTCCACTGATGGAAGTAAGTTTCACACCGCGGGAGCCGACCGGCCGCGCGGGACCGTCAGGACACACGACCCGGCCGTTCCCCCGACGGCCGACCAGAAAGGAAGTGTCACGGCATGCAGCGACGCAGCACGGTGGCCGTCACGGGCACCCTCGTCCTCGCGCTCGGCCTGGCCGCGTGCAGCTCCGGCGGCGGGTCCGGCTCCGAGGGGACCGGTGGCGACGACGCGACCGACTTCTCGGGCGAGACCCTCACCGTCTGGATCATGGAGGGCACCAACCCCGACGCGGACGCGTTCTTCGACGAGGTGACGACCGCGTTCAAGGACGAGACGGGCGCCGACCTCCAGATCGAGTTCCAGCCGTGGGCCAGCGCCCACGACAAGTTCACGACCGCCATCGCCGGCGGCACGACGCCGGACGTCGCCGAGGTGGGCACCACCTGGACGGGCGAGTTCGCCGACGTCGGCGCGCTCGCCGACCTCTCGGACCGCATCGCGGACGCCGGCCTCGAGGACGACCTCGTCCCGGGGCTCGTCGAGTCCGCGACCCTCGACGGCGGCGTCTACGGCATGCCGTGGTACGCGGGCGTGCGCTCGGTCGTCTACCGCGCCGACCTCTTCGAGGCCGCCGGCATCGAGACCCCGACGTCGTGGGACGAGCTCGTCGCCGCGGCGGACGCGCTCAAGGCGGCGAACCCGGAGATCATCCCGTTCCCCGTCGCGGGCGACAGCCAGTACGGCGCGATGCCGTTCGTCTGGGGCGCGGGCGGTGACCTCGCGGTGAAGGACGGCGACACCTGGACGTCGGAGATCAGCTCGCCGGAGTCGGTCGAGGGCCTCGAGTTCTACACCGGTCTCGCGACCGAGCACGGCTTCTCGACGGCCGCCGCGACGACGTGGAAGGAGACGGACCTCCTCGCCGCGTTCGAGCAGGGCCAGGTCGGCATGATGATCTCCGGCAGCTGGACCCCCGGCAAGATCCTCGCCGACGTCCCGGACATGGAGGGCAAGATCGGCGCCTTCCCCATCCCCGGCCAGACCGAGGGCCTGTCCGACTCGTTCCTCGGCGGCTCGCACCTCGGCGTCTTCGAGGCCAGCGAGAAGCAGGACCTCGCGTGGAAGTTCGTCGAGATGATGACGACCGGCGAGTTCGCGCAGGCGTGGGGCGAGCAGTCCGGCTACTTCCCGGGCCAGACGTCGCTGCTCGAGAAGGTCATCGAGGAGGACGACCCGATCGTCGCGCCGTTCGCCCAGCAGATGGTGGAGGCCGGCCGCTCGGTCCCGGTCACGCCGCTCTACGGCCAGATCCAGGGCAAGAAGACGCTGGAGACGATGCTCCAGTCCGTCCTGTCGGGCAGCGCGACCGTCCAGGAGGCCGCCGACACCGCGGCCGCCGACATGGACGAGACGTTCGGTTCCTGACCTGACGCGTCCGGCCGCGGGCAGCACGCCCGCGGCCGGACGCCGCCCTCCGCCGGCGCCCCGACCGTCGGCGCCCGCACCACGACCCGCACCCCGCGACAGGACCTCTCCCATGGCAGACCTTCGAGCCGCGCCCGGCGCCTCGCCGGCCCCGGCCGCCCCGGCCGACCGGCCGCCGTCGAGTACCGCGCCGACCGCCGGGCGCCGGCGCCGCACGGGCCTCGGCCACCGTTCCCCGCTGCGCCCCTGGCTGCTGCTGGCCCCGGGACTCGTCGTCCTCGGCGTCCTGCTCCTGTGGCCGCTCGTGCGCGTCGTGCTGCTCTCGCTGCAGGACTACGGCCTGCGGCAGATCGCGAGCGGCGAGTCCAACTGGATCGGGCTCCAGAACTACGCCGACCTGCTCGGCGACAGCTACCTGTGGACGACGGTCCTGCCCAACACCGTGCTGTTCGCCCTCGCGTGCGTCGTGCTCACGGTCGCGCTCGGGACCGCGGTCGCGCTGTTCCTCAACACGCTCGGCGGCTTCTGGCGGGGCGTCGGTGCGACGGCAATCATGGTCGCCTGGGCGGTCCCGGCGATCACGGGCACGTACGTGTGGGTGTGGATCTTCGACCCGCTGAACGGCCTCGTCGCCTCGGTGCTCGAGGGCGTGGGCGCGATCGAGCCCGGCACCGTCAACTGGTTCACGGAGCGCCTGTCGTTCTACGCGATCGCGACGCTCAACGTCGTGCACCACGGGTTCCCGTTCGTCGCGATCACGGTGCTCGCGGGTCTCATGACGATCCCGCACGAGCTGCACGAGGCCGCCAAGGTCGACGGCGCGACGGCGTGGCGCCGGTTCTGGGCCATCACCGCGCCCATCCTGCGCCCCGTGTTCGCGGTCGTGACGATCCTGTCGACCATCTGGGACTTCAAGGTCTTCACGCAGATCTACCTCATGCCCGGCGGCAACGGCGGGAACAAGGGCGTCTTCAACCTCGGCGTGTGGTCGTACATCCAGTCGTTCGCGCAGGGCAAGTACGGCATGGGCGCGGCCATCGCGGTCCTGCTCACGCTCATCCTGCTCGGCATCACGCTCGTCTACATGCGCACCCTGTTCAAGGAGGAGGAGCTGTGAGCGCCGCCGTCGACACCCGCGCCACCCCCGGGCCCGGCGCCCGCACCGAGCGGGTGCTGCGCGCCCGCCGCCGTCGTCCCGGCGTGGCGGCGGCCAAGACGGTGGGGATCGTCGCCCTCCTGGCCTTCTCGCTCTTCCCCGCCTACTGGATGTTCTCCTCGGCGATCGACCCGGAGGCCGCGACGCGCGGCGCCCGGCTCCTGCCCGCCGGCGTCACGTGGGACAACTTCGTCACCGTGATCGACGACGGCGGGTTCGGCCACTACCTGCGCAACTCGGTGCTCGTCGCGCTCGGCACGGTGCTCGCGTCGTCGGTCGTGGCGCTGCTCGCCGCCGTCGCGGTGAGCCGGTTCCGCTTCCGGTTCCGCAAGTCGATGCTCGTGCTCATCCTCATGGTGCAGATGGTGCCGCTCGAGGCGCTCGTCATCCCGCTGTTCATCCAGATGCGCAACCTCAACATGCTCAACTCGCTCCTGGGCCTGGCGGTCGTGTACCTCGCGTTCGCGCTGCCCTTCGCGATCTGGACGCTGCGCGGCTTCGTCGCCGCGGTGCCGGTCGAGCTGGAGGAGGCGGCGTTCCTCGACGGCGCGTCGTGGGGGCGCATGTTCTGGAAGGTCCTGGTGCCGCTCGTCGCGCCCGGGGTCGTCGCGACGAGCGTCTTCTCCTTCATCACCGCGTGGAACGAGTTCATCTTCGCGCTGACGTTCCTCCAGCAGTCGAGCAAGTACACCGTGCCGATCGGGCTGCAGAAGTTCTTCGGCGAGAACACGACCGACTGGGGCGCCGTCATGGCCGCGTCGACGATCATCACGCTGCCCGTGCTCGTGTTCTTCGTCCTGGTGCAGCGCAACCTGTCGTCGGGCCTCACCGCCGGGTCGGTGAAGGGATGAGCGCCGTGACGCCCCCGACCGCAGGCTCGGGCGCGGCGGAGCGCGCCGTCGACGTCGTGCGCGCCGTGAACGGCGTGCTCCTGCCCGGGTTCACCGGCACCGACGACCTGCCGACGTGGCTCGTCGACGCGGCCCGCGACGGCCTGGCCGGGGTCGTGCTGTTCGGGCACAACACGCCCGACGTCGCGACCACCGCCCGGCTGACCGCGCGCCTGCGCGGCGCGTCGCCCGACCTGCTCGTCGCGGTCGACGAGGAGGGCGGGGACGTCTCGCGGCTGGAGGCGGCGACCGGGTCGAGCCTGCCCGGCAACGCGGCGCTCGGGCTGGTCGACGACGTCGCGGTCACCGAGGAGGTGGGCGCCGCGCTCGGCCGCCTGCTCACCGCGACGGGCGTCGACCTCGACCTCGCGCCCGACCTCGACGTGAACTCCGACCCCGACAACCCCGTGATCGGCGTGCGCTCGTTCGGCGCGGACCCCGCGCTCGTCGCCCGCCACGGCGCGGCGTTCGTCCGCGGCCTGCACACCGGCGGCGCAGGCGCGTGCGGCAAGCACTTCCCGGGCCACGGTGCGACGAACGTCGACTCGCACCTCGCGCTCCCGGTCGTGGACGCGAGCCTCGACGAGCTCCGCGCGCGCGACCTGCCGCCGTTCGTCGCGACCATCGCCCCGGGCGACGGGTCCGACGACGCGCTGCTCGACGCCGTGATGACGGCGCACGTCGTCGTCCCCGCGCTCGGCCCGCTGCCCGCGACGCTCGAGCCCGCCGTCGGCGCGCTCGTGCGCGAGCTCGGGTTCGACGGCCCGATCGTCACCGACGCGCTGGACATGGGTGCGGTCGCGACGTTCGCGGCGTCCGGCGCCCCGTCCCGCGCCGTCGGCGACGACACGGCGCCGCACGGCATCGGCGAGGTCGCGGTCCGCGCGGTCGAGGCGGGCGCCGACCTGCTGTGCCTCGGCACGACCGTCGGGCGCGACGACGAGGTCCTGTTCCGCCAGGCGCAGCGCGCGCTCGTGGACGCCGTCGCGTCCGGTCGCGTCGCGGTCGAGCGCCTGCACGCGTCCGCCGCACGCACGGCGCGCACCCTCGCCGCGGTCCGCGCGCGCCAGGCGGCGAGCGGCGTCGTCCCCTCGCCGGAGTCCGCGCACGCCGCGCTCGACGCCCTCGACCGGGTGGGCGCCCGCGTCGCGGCGCGCGCCGTCCGGTTCGCCGGCCCCGCGCCGCAGGATCCGCCCGTGACCGTGGCGCCCGACGTCGTCGACCTGCGCCTGCGGTTCGACCACGCCGCGGGCCGCACCGCGCAGCACGTCCAGCGCGCGCTCGACGACGCGTTCGGGCCCGACGTGCGGCACCTGCGCCCGGCCGACGCCGCGGCGTGGGCGCGCACGCTCGACGCCGTGCGCGCGGGCGATCGCCCGCTCGTCGTCCTCACGCGCGAGCCGGTCCCCGGCTCGGGCGAGCACGAGCGGCTCACCGAGCTGCTCGCCGCGCGGCCGGACGCCGCGGTCGTGCACACCGGGTTCCCCGGCGCCGTCGACGCGTGGTTCGGCGCGGACCGCACGGTCGTGGTCACGTGCGGGACGGGGCGCGCCAACGCGCGCGCCGCCGTCGCGCTCCTGCGGGGGACCGGCGCGGCCGCGGGCACCGAGGCGGGGACATCTCGCGACGACGTGCCCGTCGGCGCGGCAGGGGAGGGGGAGCGATGATCGTCCTGGGACTGTCCTCCGGCACGTCGGTCGACGCGATCGACGCGGCCGCGGCCGACCTCACGCTCGGCGACGACGGCGTGCTGCGCATGCGGCCCCTCGGCCACACGGAGTACGCGTGGCCGCGGGCCCTGCGCGAGCGCATCCTCAAGGCGTTGCCGCCCGCCGCGGTCGACGTGGCCGAGGTGGCCCAGCTCGACACCCTCATCGGGCAGGAGCTCGGCCGCGCCGGCCGGCGCGCGATCGACGACGTCGCCGGCGGCGACGTCGACCTCGTCGCGTCCCACGGCCAGACGATCTACCACTGGGTCGTCGGGGCGCGGGCCCGCGGGACGCTCCAGCTCGGCAACGCCGCGTGGGTCGCCGAGCACGTCAAGCGCCCGGTCATCAGCGACTTCCGCGTCGCCGACGTCGCGGCCGGCGGCCACGGCGCGCCGCTCGTCAGCGTGCTCGACGCGCTCTGGCTCGGGCGTGAGGACACCGGCGCCGACGGCGCGGGCACCGGGCTCACCGCGGCCCTCAACATCGGCGGGATCGCGAACGTGTCCCTCGTGGGGCGCGTCGACGACCCGGTCACCGGCTGGGACACGGGCCCCGGCAACTGCCTGCTCGACGTCGCGGTCGCGGCCCTCACCGACGGCCGTTTCGCGTACGACAGGGACGGCGAGCTCGCCGCGCAGGGCACGGTCGACCCGGTGGCGCTCGCCGCGCTGCTCGACGACCCGTACTTCGCCGCGCCCGCCCCGAAGTCGACGGGCCGCGAGCTCTTCGACACGACGTACACGGCCCGCCGGCTCGCGTCCGTGCGCCCGGGGCTGACGGGCCCCGACCTCGTCGCGACGCTCACCGAGCTCACCGCGGTCAGCGTCGCCGACGCGCTCGCGGGCCGCGACGTGCGCCGCGTCGTCGCGTCCGGCGGGGGAGCGCGCAACCCCGTGCTCCTCGACCGGCTGCGTGCGGCGCTCGCCGAGCGCGTGCCGCACGCGTGCGACGTCGTGACGTCCGAGGCGCTCGGCCTGCCCGTCGACGCGAAGGAGGCGTACCTCTTCGCGCTCCTCGGCTTCCTGTCGGCCCACGGGCTGCCGGGCACCGCCGCCGGCGAGCACCGCCGTCGGGCGACCGGGGCGCGCCGCGCGGTCGTCCTCGGCTCGCTCACGCCGCCCACGCCGCTGCCGTGGCCCGCGGCGAGCGGCCCGGTGCGCCGTCTGGCGCTCGCCAACACCCCGCACGGCCTGCACCCGGGCCCGCGCACCCAGGGTCCGCTGCCGGACCCGACGAAGGGAACCTCCCGATGACCGACCCGACCGTCGCCACGAGCACCGCCTCGAGCCCCGACGAGTGGCAGGAGCTCGTCCGCCTCGCCTCGCCGACCGAGGAGCGCAACCCGCGCACCGCCGACGTGGACCTGCTCCCCACCGCGGACGTCGTGCGGCTCATCACCGAGGAGGACGCCGGGGTCGCGGACGCCGTGCGGGCCCAGCGGGACCGCATCGCCGAGGCCGTGGACCTCGCGGTCGAGGCGCTGCGCAGCGGGGGCCGGGTGCACTACGTGGGGTCGGGGACGTCGGGGCGCCTCGGCGTGCTCGACGCCGTGGAGCTCCTGCCGACGTACGGGGTGGGCGAGGAGTGGTTCGTCGCGCACCTCGCCGGCGGCGTGGGCGCGATGATGGTGGCCGTCGAGGGCGCGGAGGACGACGTGGCGCTCGGGCGGTCCGACGTCGACGCGGTCGGGCCGCGCGACGTCGTCGTGGGCCTCGCCGCGAGCGGTCGCACCCCGTACGTGCGCGGCGCGCTCGACCTCGCGCGCGAGCGCGGCGCGCGCACCGTGCTCGTCTCGGCCAACCCCCACGCCCCGCTCGCCGCGGGGGTGGACGTCGCGATCCTCGTCGACACGGGTCCCGAGGTCGTCACGGGCTCCACGCGCATGAAGGCGGCGACCGCCCAGAAGCTCGTGCTCAACACGTTCTCGACCGCGGCGATGATCCGCCTGGGCAAGACGTACTCGAACCTCATGATCGACGTGCGCCCGACGAACCAGAAGCTGCGCGCCCGCATCGTCCGGATACTCGTCCAGGCGACGGGCCTGCGCGCGGAGGAGTGCGAGGGCGTGCTGCGCGCGGCCGACGGCGAGGTGCACGTCGCGCTCGTCATGCTCCTCGCGGGCGTCGAGGCCGACGCCGCTCGCGACGCCCTGGCCGGCGACGGCGTGGCCGGCGTCCGCGGCGCGCTCGCGCGCCTGGGCGCCCTCCCCGCGCGCTGACGACCCCGGCGAGGGAGAGGCCAGGTACCACGAGGTAGAGCCGTGGTCGGGACCAGGCCTCGACCTCGCCCTACCAGGCCTCTGCCTCGGGCTACCGGGGCTCTACCTCGGCTGACCGGGGCTCTCCCTCGGCGGGGTGGGGCGGGGGCCGAAGACGGCGGTGCCGACGCGGACGATCGTCGCGCCCTCCGCGACCGCGAGCTCCAGGTCGCCGCTCATACCCATGGACAGCGCACGGGCGTCCGCGGTCCCGGGTGCGCCCGAGCCCACGACGGCGTCGCGCACCGCGCGCAGGCGCGCGAAGCCCGCGCGCACCACGGCCTCGTCGGGCGAGTTCGCGCCGATCGTCATGAAGCCCGCGAGGCGCAGCCCGTCGAGCGCGGCGACCGCCGTCGCGAGGGCGGGCGCGTCGTCGGGCCGCACGCCCGACTTCGACTCCTCGCCCGAGACGTTGACCTGGACCAGGACGTCGAGCACGCGGCCGTCCCGCGCGCAGCGCGCCGCGAGCGACTCGGCGAGCGCGAGCGAGTCCACGCTCTCGACGCCGGTCGCGGTGGCGAGGACCTGGTTGACCTTGTTGCGCTGGAGGTGGCCGATCATGTGGACCTCGACCCGACCCGCGGCGACGAGGTCGGCCAGGTCGGGCGCCTTCGCCACGAGCTCCTGGACGCGGTTCTCGCCGATGAGGTCCGCGCCCGCCTCGACCACCGCCCGCACCGCGTCGGCGGTCTGGGTCTTCGTCGCCACGAGCAGCCGCACGTCCGACGCCGCACGCCCGGCCGCGCGCGCGGCGTGGTCCACCCGGGTCCGCACCCGGGCGAGGTTCTGCGCGATCTGCGCGGGCAGCACGGACGACGGCTCGGCGAGGGGCATGCGGCCAGTCTAGGTCGGCCGCACGGTCCGGGATCCGGGTCGTCTCAGGGTGGTCCCCGATCCGCACGGCCGCCCGATCGGCGAGAATGGTGGGGAAAGGACGGTGCCGTGAAGACGCTGCTCAACATCATCTGGCTCGTGTTCGCCGGGCTGTGGCTCGCGCTGGGCTACGTCGTGGCGGGGGTCATCTGCTGCATCCTGATCGTGACGATCCCGTTCGGCATCGCGTCGTTCCGCATCGCGGGCTATGCGCTGTGGCCGTTCGGCCGCACGGTGGTCGACAAGCCGACGGCGGGCGCCTGGTCGACGATCGGGAACGTCATCTGGGTGCTCGTCGCGGGGATCTGGCTCGCGATCGGGCACGTCGTCACTGCGATCCCGCTGTTCGTGTCGATCATCGGCATCCCGCTCGGGATCGCCAACCTCAAGATGATCCCGGTCTCGCTCCTGCCGCTCGGCAAGGACATCGTCCCGACCGACGCGCGGTACACCTTCTACCAGCGCTGAGGTCGGCGCGGGGTCGCGCCCCCCGCGGCGCGGTCCTACCGCGCGACGGGGGCGGCCGTGCCCGCGGTGAGGCGCAGCAGGTCCGCGGGCGCCAGGCCCACGTCGAGCCCTCGGCGCCCGCCCGAGACGTAGACGGCGTCGAACGCGAGCGCGCTGTCGTCGAGGAACGTGCGGTGGGGCTGCTTCTGGCCCAGCGGCGAGATCCCGCCCACGACGTACCCGGTCGCGCGCTCGGCCGCGGCGGGCTCGGCCATGGTCGCCTTCTTGCCGCCCGCGGCCTTGGCGAGCGCCTTGAGGTCGAGCTGCCGGTCGACCGGCACGATCCCCACGACGAGCGGGCCGCCGTCGACCACGGCGAGCAGCGTCTTGAACACCTGCTCCGCGGGCACCCCGATGGCGGCGGCCGCCTCCAGCCCGAAGGACAGCTCGCTCGACGGGTCGTGCTCGTACGGGTGGAGCGTGTGCGCGACCCCCTCGCGCTCGAGGAGGGCGACCGCAGGCGTTCCGGCGTGCGCGGAGGACTTCGACTTCTTGGCCACGTCCCGATTCTGCCGCAGCGGCCGCGGGGGAGCGCTCGCACGGGTCATCGGGGCGCGCGGGCCGTCGCGGGGCCGGTCACGCGACGCAGGACGGCCACCGGCACCAGGGCGAGGGCGGTCGCCGCCACGGCGACCCACACCGGACCCCGGTCGCCGAGCCCGGTGGCGATGGTCGCTGCGGCGGCAGCCGGCCCCACGGCCGCGCCCACGTTGAGCGCCGCCGTGGCGAACGAGCCGCCCAGGGTCGGCGCGCCCGACGCGCCGCGGAGCACCCGCGTGATCAACGTGCTGCCGACCGCGAAGCCCAGGACGCCCTGCACCAGCACGAGGCAGAGCAGCACCCCGGGAACGGCCGCGAAGGCGGCCAGGGCGACCCAGCCCCCGAGCAGCAGCACACCACCCACGCCGACCACGACCCCGGGGATGCGGTCGGACGTCCGGCCCGCGACGGTGACGCCGAGGAACGAGCCGACCCCGAAGAGCACGAGCGCGACCGGGACCCACCACCGGCTCAGCCCGGCGACGTCGGTCACCAGCGGTGCGAGGAACGTGAGCGTCGCGAAGGTGCCGGTGTTGACCAGCGCGGCGGACGCCATCGTGAGGACGAGCGGGGGCGAGACGAGCTGTGCCAGCTCCGCCCGCAGCGTCGGTGCGCCGATGGGCACGAGGTCAGCCCGCTCGGTCCCGCGCGCGGCAGGGAGGCCGCGGGCGATCCCGACCGCAGCGGGCAGGCAGAGGACCGCGACGGCCCAGAAGGTCGACTCCCACCCCCACGCGGCGCCGAGGAGCGCCCCGGCCGGGACGCCCGCGACCATCGCGACCGTGGTGCCCGACAGGAGCACGGCGACGGCACGCCCCGTGCGGTCCGCGGGGACGAGCGTCGTGGCCGTGCTGAGCGCGACGGCGAGGAACCCCGCGTTGGCGAACGCCGCCACCACCCGGGCCACGACGAGCGCCGCGAAGCTCGGGGTCACCGCGCCGACGACGTGGGCGAGGGCGAACAGCGCGACGCAGCCGAGCAGCGTCGCGCGCACCGGCAGGCGGCGGGCCGAGGCCGCCATGACCGGCGCGCCGACGACCATGCCGACGGCGAAGGCCGACGTCAGCAGGCCCGCCGTCCCCACCGGGACGTCGAAGCGGGTGGCGATGTCCGGCACCAGGCCGGCGAGCATGAACTCCGAGGTGCCCATGGCGAAGACCGCCAGGGCGAGCAGGTACAGGGCACGAGGCATCGAGGGCTCCGGGGTGCGAGAGGGTGAGCAGGAGGTGTCTCGTCACCACGGTCAGCACCCGGAGGGCAGCGTCCGGTACGGCACCCGCACGGAGCGGGGGGCGGAAGGCAGCGCTGAGCGGCTCAGCGGTCCTGGGGGCTGACGGTGTGACCGAGAGCCCCCGGAGTGGATGCCTCAGGGGTCGACATGGGCCACACCCTACCCACAGCGCCGGACGCGCGCCCGGAGCGCCCCGACCGTCTCGGTCGGGAGACCGGCTAGACGTTCACGTCGAGCAACGAGCCGATCGCGTACGTCACGCCCATCGCGACGGCGCCCCCGACCACGGTGCGGATCGTCGCGCGGCGCGTCGGCGCGTCGCCGAGCCGGGCCGAGCCCCACCCGGTGAGGACGAGCGCGAGCACGACCGCGACGAAGGTCAGCGGGATGCGGAGGGCCGCCGGGGTGAGGAGGATCGCCGCGAACGGCAGCAGCCCGCCGACGGTGAACGACACGATCGACGCGACCGCGGCCTCCCACGGGCTGGTGAGCTCGTCGGGGTCGATGTGCAGCTCGGCGTCGGCGTGCGCGGCGAGCGGGTCGCGCTCGGTGAGCTGCACGGCGACCTGGCGCGCGAGGTCGGGCGTCAGACCCTTCGCCTCGTAGATGCCGGCGAGCTCGTCGAGCTCCTCGTCCGGCATCTCCGCGAGCTCGCGGCGCTCGGTCGCGAGCAGCGCCTTCTCGGTGTCGCGCTGCGTGCTCACCGAGACGTACTCGCCCGCGGCCATCGACAGCGCGCCCGCGAGCAGCGCCGCGCCCCCCGCCGTCGCGATGACGGGGATCGACGTGCTCGTCGCCGCGACGCCCACGACGACGCCCGCCGTCGACACGATGCCGTCGTTCGCGCCGAGCACTCCCGCCCGGAGCCGGTTGAGCCGCGAGCCCGTGCCCTCCGGGTGATGGGGCTCGCCGGGGTGACGACCGGTCCGGGGCGTGTCGCTCATGGTCTCACCGTAGGGCGCCGCCGCCGGAGCGCGACCGGTGGCGCGAGACCGTCGACCACGGCCGGTGCGCGTCCTCTACCCTGCACCGCGTGACGCAGGGGAACTCCACGGACGACAGGCCGACGACGCGCGCGGAGCGCTACGAGCACGGACGGGCGGTGTTCGGCGCGGTCAACGAGGCGGCGCCCGCCGCGATCGCCGAGGCGCTCGCGGACGTCTCGCCCGAGCTCGAGCACCAGATCTCGGCGTGGGCGTACGGCGAGATGTACGCGCGGCCGCACCTGGAGCCGCGCGACCGCCAGCTGGTCACGCTGGGCATGCTCAGCGCTCTCGGCGGGTGCGAGGCCCAGCTCGACATCCACGTGGGCACCGCGCTCGACGTCGGGCTGACGCCCCGGGAGATCGTCGAGGCGCTCCTCCAGTCGGCCGTGTACTGCGGCTTCCCGCGCGCCCTCAACGCGACCGCGGTCGCGAAGGAGGTCTTCGCGCGGCGCGGGCTCCTGCCGGTCGAGTGAGGGCCGGGCCCGGACGCCCGGCCGACCGTGCGCACCCGGCCTACAGCGGCCCGACGGCGAGCACCGTCACCACGGGCTCGCCCGCCTCGTCGCTCGCCGCGAGGTCGACGCTCGCCGTGATCGCCCAGTCGTGGTCGCCCGCCGGGTCGTCGAGCACCTGCCGCACGAGCCACGTGCCCGCCGGTACCACGCCGCCGGGGGCGTGCTCCGCCGTCGGGCCCTCGTGGCCTGCGGGCAGCTCGGCGCCCGCCTCGACGACGCGGAACAGCACCGCGGAGCGGGCGCCGGGCCCGATGCCGATCGCGTCGTCGCCCTGGTCCTCGAAGAGCGGGTCGAGCGCGTCGCCCCACGCGTCCGCGTCCCAGCCCGCGCCGCCGTCGAGCGCGCCGAGCGCACGGTAGTCCTCGCGCGCGGCGAGCTCGACGCGCCGGAACAGCGCGTTGCGCACGAGGCGGCGGAACGAGCGCGGGTTGCCCGTGACAGGACGGGTGGGCGCCTCGGCCCCCGCCCCGGAGAGCGGGCCGTCGCCCACCTCGGTGTCCGCGTCGTCGTCGACCGGGTGCGCGAGGCGCTCCCACTCGTCGAGGAGCGACGAGTCGACGCCGCGCACGAGCTCGCCGAGCCACTCGACGATCTCCTGCACCTCCTCGGTGCGGTGCTCCTCGGGGACGACCTGGCGCAGCGCCCGGTAGGCGTCCGCGAGGTATCGCAGCACCACGCCCTCCGTGCGCTCGAGGCCGTAGACGGACACGAACTCCGCGAACGTCATCGCGCGCTCGACCATGTCGCGGACCACCGACTTGGGGGAGAGCTCGGCGTCCGCGACCCACGGGTTGGACCGCTTGTACATCGCGAACGCGGGCGCCAGCAGCTCCTCGAGCGGCTTGGGCCACGTGATCTCCTCGAGCAGCGCCATGCGCTCCTCGTACTCGTACCCCTCGGCCTTCATCGCGGCGACGGCCTCGCCCTTGGCGGCGTTCTGCTGGGCGTAGAGCACCTGGCGCGGGTCGTCGAGGGTCGCCTCGATGACGGAGACGACGTCGAGCGCGTGGGTCGCGCCCTCGACGTCGAGCAGGTCCAGGGCGGCGAGCGCGAACGGCGACAGCGGCTGGTTGAGCGCGAACTCGCGCGGCAGGTCGCCGACGAGGCGCACGCTCGGGCGGTAGCCCGCGGGGCGCGACGGGTCGGGCACGCGGACGCGCTCGACGATGCCCGCGACGCGCAGCGAGCGGTAGATGCGGAACGTCTGGCGCACGTGCTCGCGGCGCTGCGACTCCGTGTCGTGGTTCGCGAGGAGCAGGTGGCGCATGGCCTCGACGGGGTCGCGGCGCGGGTCGCTCGCGTCGGCCTGCCCGCCGCGACCGTGCTGCGCCGTGCGCGCGAGGACGTTGAGCACCATGGCGTGCGTGACGGTGAAGTGGCTCGTCAGCGGCTCGGGCTCGGCGTCGCGCAGGCGCTCGAACGTCGCGTCGGTCCAGTTGACCGACCCCTGCGGCGCCTTCTTGCGGACGATCTTCTTGAGCTTCTTCGGGTCGTCGCCCGCCTTGGCGAGCATCTTGCGGTTCTCGATGACGTGCTCGGGTGCCATGACGAGGACCTCGCCCACGGTGTCGTACCCGGCGCGGCCCGCGCGCCCCGCGATCTGGTGGAACTCGCGCGCCGTGAGGTGCCGCATGCGCTCGCCGTCGAACTTCACGAGGCTCGTGAGCAGCACGGTGCGGATCGGCACGTTGATGCCGACGCCGAGAGTGTCCGTGCCGCACACGACCTTGAGCAGGCCCGCCTGCGTGAGGCGCTCGACGACGCGCCGGTACTTGGGCAGCATGCCCGCGTGGTGCACGCCGACGCCGTGCCGCAGGAACTTGCTCAGCGTCTTGCCGAACCCGGTGCCGAAGCGGAAGTCGCCGAGCTCGGCGGCGATCGCCTCCTTCTCGGACTTCGTCGCGACGTTCATCGACAGCAGCGACTGCGCGCGCTCGACCGCGTCCTTCTGGGTGAAGTGCACGACGTACACGGGCGCGCGGCGCGTGCTGACGAGCTCCTCGATGACCTCGGTCAACGGTTCGACGACGTAGCTGAAGTGCAGCGGGACCGGCCGCTGGGCGGTGGTCACCTCGGCGACCGGCCGGCCGGTGCGCTCCTCGAGCTCCTCGACGAACCGGGTCGTGTCGCCGAGCGTCGCCGACATGAGCAGGAACTGGGTTCTCGGCAGCTCGAGCAGCGGCACCTGCCACGCCCAGCCGCGCTGCGGGTCCGCGTAGAAGTGGAACTCGTCCATGACGACCTGGGAGATCGCGTCCTCGTCGTCCGCACCGGCGTTCTCGCCGCCCCGGCGCAGCGCGATGTTCGCGAGGATCTCGGCCGTGCAGCAGATGATCGGGGCGTCGGGGTTCACGGCGGAGTCACCGGTCGTCATGCCGACGTTCTTGGATCCGAACGCCGCGACGAGCGCGAAGAACTTCTCGCTGACGAGCGCCTTGAGCGGCGCGGTGTAGTAGGTGCGGCCGCCGCGGCCCGAGCGGTGCGCGGCGAGCGCCGCGAACTGGGCACCCATCGCGACGAGGGACTTCCCCGAGCCGGTGGGCGTCGAGAGGATGACGTGCGAGCCGGTGACCAGCTCGATGAGCGCCTCGCTCTGGTGCGGGTAGAGCTCGAGGCCCTGCTCCGTCGTCCACGTGGTGAACCCCTCGTAGAGCGCGTCCGGGTCGGGGGCCTTGCCCGTCGGGGCGGGCACGTGCGCGAGGAGAGCCGGGGTGCGGCCGGTCGTGGTGGTCACGGGACGAGTCTGTCAGGTGTCGGGGAGGCCGGTCGCCGGACCGGCGCAGCGGGCGTCCCGGGGGACCGAGAAGGGGGTTGATAGCGCTGTCAACCTGTGCGAGGGTAGCCCCGGACGTGCACGGGACGCGCGTCCAGCCTCCGCGTCACCGACGACCACCGAGCCCACGCCGCCGTGGGACGGAGGGAGCACCCCGTGCGGCCACCCGCAGATCACCCGCTCGTCACCTGCCCCTGACAGGGTGGCGCGGGCGCCGCCCCGGCCGCCCGCGCCATCCCACCCCCTGACCGACCCTGCCGTCCCGGCGCCCCCGCCGGCGGCCCCTGCCCGAGGACACCATGGCCCCCAGCCTGCCGACCCCCCGATCCCTGCAGCCCAGACCTGTGACCCCCGCGACCCCGGACCGCCCGCGCCGGCCCGCCCCGCGGCTGGTCGCGGGCGCGCTCGCCGTGGCGCTCGCCGTCGTCGGTCTCGCGCCCGCGACCGCCGCGAGCGCCGCCCCCGAGCCGCCGTCGGCCGACTACGCGTCCCTGGTCGACGTCTTCGTCGGCACCGAGGGCGACTACGGCAACGACATGCCCGCCGCGCAGGCGCCGAACGGCCTCGCGAAGGTCAACCCGCGCACGACCCCGGGCCGCAACAACACCGGGTACGACTACGCGCAGTCGAAGATCTCGGGCTTCACGCACACCAACCTCGACGGGGTCGGGGGCTCCGGCGGCGGTGGTGACCTCCTCGTGGTGCCGACGTCCGGGTCGTACACGGCGCGCCCCGGCACGGGCACGTACGCGCACCCGTTCTCGCACGACGACGAGGACGCCGGACCGGGCTTCTACTCCGTCGGGCTCGGCAACGTCGCGGGCAAGGACGGCGCCATCACCGGTGCACCGGGCACGATCGAGGCCGAGGTCGCGGCCACCACGCGCTCGGGCGTGCACCGCTACGCGTTCCCCGCCGGCTCGACACCGAGCCTCGTGGTGGACCTCGAGACGAACAACACGAGCCGCCGGTCGTCGTCGGTGCAGGTCGAGACGCGCGCGGACGGCACCGTGGAGCTGTCCGGGCAGGTCACGGGCTACTTCTACAACGCGGCCTACACGCTGTACTACACCGCGCGCACGCTCCAGCCCGCGACGGTCCAGACGTGGGGTGACGACGACCGGCTCGTCGACGCGACCGCCCAGGACGGCGTCGACACCGGCGCGATCCTCACGTTCGACCCGGCCGACGCCGGGGAGGTCGGGCTCCAGGTCACCCTGTCGCCGGTGAGCGTCGAGCAGGCGCGGATCGACCAGCAGGTCGAGCTCGGCGACCTGTCGTTCGACGCGATCCGTGACCGCACCCGCGCGGAGTGGAACGCGACGCTCGGGCGGGTCGCGATCGACGCCTCGACGGCGACGGACCCGACGGGCGAGCTCCAGCGGCTCTTCTACACGCACCTCTACCGCATGTTCGCGATGCCGATGAACGCGACGAGCACCTCGGGCACGTACCGCGGCGTCGACGGGGCGGTGCACGCCGCGCAGGGCTTCACGTACTACGACTCGTGGGCCACGTGGGACGACTTCCGCAAGTTCTCCGTCATCGCGTACATCGACCCGGCGCTGTACCGGGACATGGTGCAGTCGCTGGTCTACCTGTTCGCGGACGCCGAGGCGACGGGCACCGGCGGCGGCCTCGGCGGGTTCGTGCACTCGGTCCCGACGGTGCGCTGGGAGCGGTCGTCGGTCGTGGTCGCGGACGCGATCGCCAAGGGCTTCGACGGGTTCGACCGCCTCGACGAGGCGTACCCGGCGCTCCAGCGGCTCGTCGGGCAGTACAGCGCGGACGAGCTCCGGCGCGGCTACGTGGCGGGCAACCCCGGCGCGTCCGTGCAGCGCGGCTACGACCAGTACGGCCTGTCCGTGATCGCGGACGAGCTCGGCCTGACCGAGGAGGCCGAGACGCTGCGCGAGCAGGCGTCGTGGCCGATCGAGAAGCTCACCAAGCCGGGCGCGTGGACCGCCGCCGACGGCACGCAGGTCGGCCTCCTCACCCCGCGCGCCGCGGACGGGTCGTGGCAGAGCGCCGACCACGCGAAGTTCGAGGCCGCCGGCCTCTACCAGGGCACGCTCTGGCAATACCACTGGTACGACGCGTACGACATGGACGCGCTCGTCGAGGCGATGGGCGGCCCCGAGGCGGCGCGCCTCGCCATGCGCCACATGTTCGGTGAGCACGCGCCGGACGACGGCAAGGCCATGCTCCACTCGAACGCCAACGAGATCGACCTCCAGGCGCCGTACCTCTTCAACTACACGGGCGAGCCGAGCCTCACGCAGAAGTGGGCGCGCGCGATCTACACGAAGGAGACCTGGAACCGGTACATCGCGACCGGCTCCTCCAGCGCCGTGCCGAGCGGCGGCGGCGAGTTCACGCCGCCCGTGAAGACGAAGGTGTACCGGCTCGACCCCCGCGGGATGCTCCCCACGATGGACAACGACGCGGGCACGATGTCGACGATGTTCGTCGCCGCGGCCGTCGGGCTGTTCCCGGTGACCGCGGGCTCGTCCGAGTTCCAGGTCGGGTCGCCGTTCTTCGACTCGACGACCATCACCTACGACGACGGCAGCGCCTTCACGGTCACGGCCGACGGCGTCTCCGAGGACGCGTTCTACGTCCAGTCCGCGACGCTCGACGGCGTGACGTTCGGCAACACGTGGGTCGACTACGCGACCGTGGTCGGCGGAGCCGACCTCGCGTTCCGCATGGGCGAGCAGCCGAGCGACTGGGGCACGGACACGGCGCCCGCGTTCTCGATGAGCACCGCGACCGACGAGCCGGCGGAAGGACCGCGCGTCAGCGCCGACCCGACCACCGTGCGGACCGGCGACGGCGGCGCGCTCGACGCGACCGTGACGCTCACTCTCGACGGCGCCCGCCTCGCCGCGCCCGCCGGCACGGACCTCGTCGCGAGCGGGGCGGCGAGCGTCGTCGGGCTGCCCGACGGCGTCACCGCGGCCGTGACGGTCGCGGCGCCGACCGCGCTGACCGTCTCCCTGACGGGGACGGCGTCCGCCGACGCGCGCTTCTTCGTGCACCTGCGCGACGCCGCGCTCGCCGACGGCGTCCCCGCGGCGTCGCTCCGCGGGCAGGGCGTCTCGGTGCGCTCGCCCCTGCGGCTGTCCGTGGCGTCCGCCGAGCGCGACGCGCTCGCCGCGCTCGTCGACGACGCCGTGCTCGTGCGGCACGGGAACTACTCCTCGGTGACGTTCGACCGGTTCTCGACCGCCCTGACCCGGGCGCAGGAGGCGCTCGCGGACGAGGCGGCGACGAGCATCGCGCTGCGGTTCGCGGCCGACCGGCTCGGTGCGGCGGCCGACGCGCTCGACCTCACGGGCGGCGGGTACCGCACGCTCGAGGCCGAGCAGTCCGAGGCGTGGTCGGGCGGCGAGCTGAAGAACGAGGCGAACAGCTCGTCCGGCAACCTCGGCGGCGTGCGCTCCGGGTCGTGGGTGCAGTACCGCGACATGACCTTCGAGACCGCCGCCGGGGACACCCCGCCGCGCTTCCTCACGGTCCGGTACGACACGAGCTTCGCCCCGACGGACACGCCGAGCACCGTGCGCGTGCACGCCGGCGACGTGAGCGGCCCCGTGGTCGCGACCGTCGACCTGACGGGCACGAGCGGCTGGGGAAAGTACACCGAGGTGACGGCGGAGCTCGGCGACGTGCAGGCGCTCGTCGACGCGCAGGTCGTGACGTTCGAGCTCCTCGCGCCGTCGGGCCGGAGCTGGGTCGGGAACTTCGACTGGTTCCGGTTCAGCGCCGAGGACCCGGGCGCCCCGGGCCAGCCGGGCGAGTCCCCGACCGTGACGATCGAGGCCGAGGACTGGACCGCGAGCTCCGGTCGCGGGCTCAAGAAGGAGTCCTCGACGTGGACGAGCGGGCCGGTGACGAACGTCGGCGGCACCGCGGACGGCGACTGGATCGCCTACGGCGAGGTCGACCTCGGTGAGCTGCCGCTCGGCGAGCTGTCGGTCCACTACGTCCACAACTCGAACCGGTCCGGGAAGAACTCGGCGCTGTCGGTGTACCTCGACGCGTTCGACCCGGCGGACCCGGGCGAGCCGTTCGTCACCGTGCCGCTGCCGACCACGGGGTCGACCTGGACCACGGACGGGACGGCGACCGTCGTCCTGCCCGAGACGGTGCAGGGGACGCACGAGGTGTTCGTGCGCCTGACGACCGAGCCGTACGCCGACCACCCGTACGTCGCGAACCTCGACAGCCTGACGTTCGCGCCGGGTGGCCCGACGTCGGTCGTCGTCGAGTCCGAGGCCTGGACCTCGAACTCGGGTCGCGGGCTCAAGAACGAGAGCTCGACGTGGACGAGCGGTCCGGTGACGAACGTCGGCGGCACCGCCGACGGCGACTGGCTCGCGTACGGGGAGATCGACCTCGGCTCCGCCGCGCTCGACCAGCTCTCCGTGCACTACGTGCACAACGCCAACCGGTCCGGGCGGAGCTCCGCGCTGTCGGTCTACCTCGACGCGTTCGACCCCGCGAACCCGGGCGAGCCGTTCGTCACCGTCCCGCTCGCGAGCACCGGGTCGAGCTGGACCACGGACGGGACGGCCGTCGTCGACCTGCCGAGCACCGTGCGCGGCAAGCACCAGGTGTGGGTGCGCCTGTCGACGGAGGCGTACGCCGACCACCCGTACGTCGCGAACCTCGACAGCATGCGCTTCTTCACCGACGCGTACGACGTCGAGGCCCCGCCGACCGACACCGCGGCGCTCGCCGCGGCGGTCGACGCGGCCGGGACGCCCGAGGCGGAGATCGCGCGGTACGGCCGGATCGACGCGCGCGTCTTCACGCGCGAGCTCGCGGCGGCACGGTCCGTGCTCGCCGACGCCGGCGCCACCCAGGCGCAGGCCGACGAGCGGGCGCGGCGCCTCGGCCTGGCGACCGACCAGCTCGTGCCCGCCGAGCGCCGTCGGCTCGAGAACCTCGTGGCGAGCGCCGAGGCCCTGACCGACGAGGGGTACAGCCCCGAGTCCTGGCAGGCCTTCCGCACGGCGCTCGGCGCGGCGACCGGGACGCTCGACGACGCCGCGGCGTCCGACGCGGCGCTGCGCGACGCGCGGCTCGCGCTCCAGGGCGCGATCGACGCCCTCGAGGAGCCGGCCGACGTCGTGCTCGTCGAGGTCGAGGTCAGCCCGCGCTGCCTCGCAGGCAAGCCCTACGTCGCGGTCCGCGCGGTGAACGTCTCCGACGCGGCCGTCGACGTCGAGCTGGCGTCGTCGCTCGGGACGCGGTCGTTCGCCGGCGTCGCGGCGGGGGCGAGCGCGTACCAGTCGTTCGCCGCGCGGTCCGCGACGGGCGACCTGGACGTCACCGTCACGGCGACGGGGGCGGACGGCACCCAGACGGTCGAGCAGGTCGTCACCGTCCCGTCCTGCTCCTGACCGCAGGACGCACGACCGACCCGGGAGGCGCCGACGGGGCGCCTCCCGGGTCGGCACCCTGGCACCTCCGCGGCGGACCGGGCACGCTGGTGCCCCGACCGACGACGGAGGCGCCACCGTGACCGAGGAGTACCAGGGCCGTCCCGCGTTCCACGCGCAGACCCCCGCGGAGTGGCGGGCGTGGCTCGCCGCGCACCACGACGACCCCGAGCCCGGGGTCTGGCTCCTCACGTGGCGGCGCGAGAGCGGTCGGCCGACGTTCGGGTACGAGCCGTGGATCGAGGAGGCGCTGTCCTACGGCTGGATCGACGGGCAGGCCGCGACCGTCGACCAGGACCGGCACGCGCTGTGGTTCACGCGCCGCCGTCCCGGCTCCCGCTGGACGCGGCTCAGCAAGGAGCGGGTCGCACGCGTCGAGGCGGACGGGCGCCTCACCGACGCCGGGCGCGCCGTCGTCGAGGCCGCCCGGGCGGACGGGTCCTGGACCCGGCACGACGACGCGGAGGCGCTCGTCGTCCCCGACGACCTCGCCGCGGCGCTCGGCGAGCGGCCCGACGCGCGGGAGCGCTTCGACGCCTTCACGCCCGGCGTGCGGCGCTCGATCCTCGGCTGGATCGTCGAGGCGAAGCGGCCCGACACCCGGGCGCGCCGGATCGCGGAGACCGCCGAGCTCGCCGAGCAGGGCGTCGCCGCCCACCAGCCGCGTCGCTGACGGCGCACGGCGCGCCGCACCCCGCCGTCAGGACAGGTCCCAGAGCAGCCGGTAGTACGCGATGCGCTCCGGGTCGGGGTCGATGCCGTAGCCCGCGTAGACGTGGCCGTCGTACCCGGGGCCGTAGTTCCACTCCGTGCTCCACGCCGCGACGGCGAGGTCCGCCCAGCGGTCCGCGACCCCGAGCGACCCGAGGTCGACGTGCGCGGCGAACGTGCCGTCGTCGTGCAGGAGCGTGTTCGGCACGCACGCGTCCCCGTGGCACACGACGAGGCGGTCGACCGGGGGAGCGTCGTCGAGCCGGGCGCGCGCCTCGGCGACGGCCAGACCGCGGTGCTCGGGGAACCACTCGTCGGGCCCGTGCCCCCGTGCGAGCCGGTCGTCGGCGTTCGCGACACGCTGCGCGACGGACCAGGTGAAGGGGCACGAGGCCACCGGGAGCGCCTCGTGCAGCGCGCGCAGCCCGCGGCCGATCGCGGTCGCGGCCACCGCCGGGTCGCCCGCCCAGCGCGCCTCGACCGCCGACCGCCCCGCGACGGCCTGCGTCACGAGCCACGAGCCGTCGTCGTCCGCGCCCTGGTCGAGGACGCGCGGCACAGGGGTCCGGTCGCCGACCCACGCGAGCCGCTCGGCCTCTCCCGCCAGGTCGATCTCCGGGACGCCCGCCGGGACCCACTTCGCGTACCGGACCGGTCCCGCGGCCTCGCCGCCGCGCGGGTCGAGGCGGAACGTCAGCCCGCCGACGGTGTTGCGCCAGACCGGGGTGACGACGTCGTCCCCCGCGAGCGCGCGGACGACGGCGGGGACGGCCACGGGGCCGGTCGGGATCTCGGCGATGGTCTCGGCGCGGCTCACGCGGGCGATCCTCGCACGCGGGCCGGTCGCCGGTCACGGCCGCCGCCGGCGCGACGTCCCTCGTCCGCGCGTCGGATGTCAGGCCTCAGCGGGAGACGTGGGCGGACGCGTCGCCGTCCGGCGGGAGCAGCGCGTCGCACACGGCGAGGAGCCGCTCGCGCAGCGCTGCCCCGCGGACGGCGAAGGCGCGCTGGTGCCGCACGTACTCGGCCTTGCCCTCGGGCGTCTCGATCGCGACCGGCTCCAGCCCGTACGACGACACGTCGTAGGGCGACGCCTGCATGTCGACGACGCGGACGTCGCGCGCGAGCTCGAAGGCGTCGAGGACGACGTCGCCGGGGACGGCCGGCGTGAGCTTGAGCGCCCACTTGTAGAGGTCCATCGTCGCGTGCAGGCACCCCGGCTGCTCCAGGGCGGGCTGCGTCTCGCGCGTGGGCCGCAGGCGGTTGAGCGGCCCGGCCTCCGGCGTGAAGAAGCGGAAGGCGTCGAAGTGGGAGCACTGCACGGGGTGGTCCTCGACGACCCGGTCCGTCCCCTCGTGCCCGAGCCGCAGGGGGAGCGGGTGCCGGTGGTCGCGCCCGGCCTCCTTGTCGCGGTAGACCATGGCCCACTCGTGGAGCCCGAAGCAGCCGAACCGGCCCGGGCGCGACGCGGTGGCGTCGAGCAGGGCGCGCAGGTACCGCACGGTGTCGCCGCGGTCGGCGAGGAACGCGTCGGTGTCGAGCGTCAGACCGTCGGGCGTGCTCCGGTACCAGCGCCATCCAGAGCGGTCGGCGTACGGGTCGGGCGCCGCGTCGGTGCCCGGTGCCGCACCGCTCGCGGCGGTCGGGGGAGCCAGCACGACGCCCGGCCCCGGGTGCCAGCGCCGGAGCTGGGCCGGGCGCGTGGGGTAGTAGGTGAAGAGGAAGTCCTCGATCGCGTGCTTCTGCCCGAGCGGCTTGCGGTGCCGCCACCCGGCCGTCAGCGCGTCCGCGCGCTCGGCGTGGGCGCGCTCGCGCTCCGCCCACTCCGCGGCGGGCAGCACGCCGGGGACGACGACGGGCGTCGTCCGGGGGGTCGCGGGGGCGGTCGCAGGCACGCATCCAGGGTACGAGAGCCCGCGGGGGCGTCGGCGCGGCGGACTTTCACCCGCCGCGCGGTTTTCCCGATGTGGGCGCGACCGGGAAGAATGGCCGTGAACGTGCTGTGAAGACCCGGCGCGTCCGGCCGGCCGACCGCGCGTCGGCCGTCCACCCCGACCCGAACGACCGATCTCGCGGCGAGGCCGCGGAGGAGCACCATGTCGCAGCCGCCCACGGCACCGCAGGACCCGTACCAGTTCGACCCCTACCGGCCGCAGGGCTCCGACCCTGCGCAGGAGGGGCACGGACAGGGGCAGGACGCGTGGGCGTCGCAGGGAGAGCCGCAGCCCCGGCCGTACGGCTCGCCCGACGCCGCGTACGGCGCGCCCGGGTACGGCAGCACGCCGGAGCAGGCGCCCTACGGAGACCCCGGCCACCCGCCCTACGGTGCCGATCCTCAGGCCGCGTACGGGCAGCAGGGCTACGGCCAGCCCGCCGGGTCCCCGGCGCAGGGGTACGCGCAGCCCTACCCCGACGCCGGGGCGCAGCAGCCGTACGGCCAGCCCTACGGCGACCCCGCCCAGCAGCCCTACGGGAGCCCGTACGGGAACGGCTACGCCGCGTACACGGCGCCGGCGCCGTCGACCGGGACGATGGCGATCGTCGGCTTCGTGCTGGCGATCCTCGGCTTCCTCGGCAGCTGGATCCCGTTCGTCAACATCTTCGCCGCGGTGATGGGCATCGCCGGCGTGGTGCTCGGCTTCGTCGGGCTGTCGCAGGCGAAGCAGGGCCGGTCGGGCAAGGGCTTCTCGATCGCGGCGATCGTGCTCGGTGTGGTCTCGGTGCTCGTGACCATCCTCGTGTGGGTCCTCTTCGTCGTCGCGGCGAACGAGGCCTCGTCGCAGTACGAGCAGACGCTCTCGGAGATCCAGGAGGACTCCGACCGCGCGCTCGGCGAGTCGACGGACGAGATCCTCGCGAACGACCTCGGTGTCGAGGTCGGCACGTTCGAGGGCACCGCCGACGAGTTCGGCTGGGTCGAGTCCGCCCTGCCGCTCACGCTGACCAACACCTCCGACGAGCCGCTGACGTTCGACCTCGACGTCGACGCCGTCGCGGCCGACGGCACGGTCGTCGAGTCCGACTTCGTCTACACCGACCAGCTCGCCCCGGGCGAGTCGACGACCGTCGAGGCCTTCGACTTCATCGACTCCGAGAACCTCGAGGCCATGAAGACGGCGACCTTCGAGGTCACGCGCGTGAGCGCGTACTGACCGGCGCACGGGACCGAGGGACGGACCGGTGAGCAGAAGCGACCCCAGGACCCCGCCCGACGACGCGGGGCCCGCACCCGCGTGGGGCACGGCGCCCGGCGCGGCGGGGGAGCGCGAGCCCGCGCCGTCGGCACCCGGCCCTGCGGAGCCCTCGCCGCCCGCAGACGGCGGCGAACGCCCGGCCCCCGGCGACCCCGAGCCCGCACCGACGGCGCAGCCCGCGCGGGCCCGACGCTCGGGGACGGGCGTCCTCGTCACGGCGTGCCTCGGCGTCCTGCTCGTCGGGGCCGTCCTCGTCACCGAGGCCATGACGGCGCGCTGGGGCTGGGCGCACGTGGGCTGGCTCTACCCCGTCGCCGGAGCCGTCGTGCTCACGGTCGGCGCCGTCGCCTGGCGTCGGGGCACGCGCGGCGTGCCGGGGGCGACGCGCGCGCTCGTCGCGCTGCTCGCGGGGACGGTCGTCGTCACGACCTGGGTCGCGGTCGACGTCGTGCCCGCGACCGGTCCCGGCTACGGCGTGGGGAGCTCGCTGCGCGGGTACCCGCTCGGCGGCGGGTCCGACGACGGCCCGGAGATCACGGCCGTGTCCGACCGCGTCTGGTTCGGCGAATCGGTCCGGTACGCCGACGGCCTCGTCGTCTCGGTCTCGGCCCCGCAGGCGTACACGCCGAGCGAGCACGCGGCGGTGCGGGACGGCGACCCGCCGGACTCCGTGCGCGTCCGGGTGCGCCTGACGAACGGCACGGGCCGCGCCGTCGACCCCGGGAGCATCGACGTGCAACCGGTGTCGGGCGGCCTCGTGGCCCGCCGGGTGTACGACTACGCGCCGGACGTCCTGCTCGAACGCCCCGATCTCGTGGCCCGGGGATCGAGCGGCGAGTGGGATCTCGTGTACGCCGTCCACGACCCGGAGGACGTCACGGTGGCGCTGGAGCCGACGTGGGCGAACTACGCGGTGGCCGTCTTCTCCTGGTGACGCCTCTCCCCGCTCGCGCAGCGTCACTCCGTGCGCCGCAGGTACTCCTGCGCGAGGCGGTGCGGGGCGCGGGCGAGCCACGCGTCCTGCACGAGCTCCTCGAGCTCCGGCACGGGGAGCCGGTCGAGCCGCGCGAGCACGACCGGGTACCCGTCGAAGTGGCTCGTCGTGAAGAACGTGCCGGGGTCGTCCTGGACCAGCGCGGACTTCTCGCCCTCGTCCGCGACGCGCAGCGCGACGGGCGGCTCCGCCGGGGCCGCGTCGCCCAGCTCGTCGAGGTCGCGCGGGCGCAGGGGGCGCTCCCACACGAAGAGCTTGCCGTGCACCGTCCACCGGCGCGCGTCCTTGAGGTCCGTGCCCGGCAGCACCGCCACGACCCGTCCGACGTCCTCCCACGAGGCCATGCCCCCACGGTAGGCAGCCGGTCGCGGTCGGGCCACACGACCGGCCGCCGCGCCCGCGGGAGCGCGGCGGGACGGGTCAGAAGGGTGCGACCTTCCCGAGCGGCGGGAAGATCTCGTCGAGCTCCGCGAGATCGTCGGCCGTGGGCCGCCACGCACCCGCGGCGGCGTTCTGCCGCACCTGCTCGGGCTTCGTCGCACCCGCGATGACGCTCGACACCTGGGGCCGGGAGAGCAGCCACCCGAACGCGACCTGCACCTCGGTGATGCCGCGCACCTGGCAGAACGCGCCCAGCCGCGCGAGCGCCTCCCAGGGCGCGGACTCGAGCAGGTGCGGCTTGCTGCGCACGAGCCGGCCGTCGTCGGGCCGCGCGCCGTGCGCGTACTTGCCGGTGAGCAGGCCGTTCGCGAGCGGGAAGTACGGCAGGACGCCGAGCCCGTACGCCGCCGCGGCGGGCAGCACCTCGAGCTCGGCCGCGCGGTCGACGAGGTTGTACTGGTTCTGCGCGGACACGAACCGCACGGTGCCCGCCGCGCGCGCGACGAGCTCTGCCTCCGCGATCTGCCACCCGGCCCGGTTGGAGTGACCCACGTAGAGCACCTTGCCCGCGCGCACGAGGTCGTCGAGCGCCGCGAGCGTCTCGTCGATCGGCGTCTGCGGGTCGGGGGTGTGGAACTGGTAGAGGTCGATGCGGTCGGTGCCGAGGCGGCGCAGCGAGCCCTCGACCGCCCGCACGACGTAGCGGCGCGAGCCGCGCGCGTCGAAGTCCGCCCCCGCGGCCCCGCGCATCGACATGCCGAACTTCGTCGCCACGACGACGTCGTCGCGCCGCGACCCGAGCGCCTGGCCGAGCAGCTCCTCGCTCAGGCCCGGGCGGCCGCCGTACGTGTCGGCCGTGTCGAAGAACGTCACGCCCGCGTCGAGCGCGGCGTCGACGACGGCGCGCGTGCCCTCCAGGGTCTCCGTCGCCGTCGAGGGGCGCCCGAAGTTGTTGCACCCCAGCCCGACGGCGGACACGGCCAGGCCGGACCGGCCGAGACGGCGCAGGGCGGGGCGGGGTGCGGTGTCGTCGCTCGTGGTGGTCATGCGGCCGACCCTACGTCGGCCCGCGCGACGACGTGACGGCGGAGGCGCGCGCCGCGACGGACGCGACGAGCCGTTCCAGCGGGCCGCGGCCGAACGCCCAGCGCCACAGGGTCGCGGCCCCGAGCGTCGCGAGCACGAGCGCGAGGAGCGGGCCGTTCGTCGTCTGCTCGTACGCCGCGTCGCCCCAGGCCCACAGGACGACGATCTGGGCCGAGTAGACCGTGAGCGCCATGGCGCCGACCGCGGCGACGGGGGCGAGCACCCAGCGACCTACCCGGCCCGCGAACAGGCACAGCCCGAGCACCGCGACGGCGAACCCGCCCGACCCCACGACCTCGGGGAGAGTGTCCGTGTGCGGGCCCGCGAGCCACAGGTACGCGCTCGTCGGCCACGGGTCCGCCCACCCGAGCGGCTCCGGCCGGTACGCGCTCGACCACACCGCGGCCGCGTCCTCCACGGCCTGCGCCCCGCCCAGAGGACCCGTGAGCGCCGCCGAGACGCCGTAGCCGAGCCCCGCCGCGAGCAGCCCGCCGGCGACCAGCGCGACGCGCGTCGTCCTCGCGCCGAGGTCGGACCGACCGATCGCGATCCCGACGAGCACGTACGCCATCCACACGACCGCCGGGTAGTGCCCCGAGACGAGGAAGTCCGTGAGCGCACCCGACCCGTCGTCGGGCAGGTGGAGCCCGGCGCGCGCGAGCACCTCCGGGAGCCACAGCGCGAGCGCCGGGCCCACGACGGCGACCGCCCCCGCGAGGAGCAGGAGGTCCCGGCGCCGCCAGCGCAGGAACGGCAGCGCGAGCACGAAGTAGGCGGCGTAGAAGCCGAGGATCAGCAGGACGCGCGTGCCGAGCAGGTCCAGCAGGCCCGCCAGGGCGACCAGGAGCACCGCGCGCACGAGGACGCGGGTGCGGTTCTGCAGCGCGGGCAGCCCGTCGAGCGGGGTGCGCCCGCCCGAGACGAGAGCGAGCGACACCCCGGCCACGAGCGCGAAGAGGACCGACGAGCGGCCGTGGGACAGCGAGAGCCAGCCGGAGACCTCGCCGAAGTCGTCCGTCGTGAAGCCCACGTGCGCCGTGAACATCCCGAGGACCGCGACCCCGCGCGCGACGTCGAGCCCCGTGACGCGGCCCGGCCCGCCGAGGAGCAGCGCAGCGTGGCGCCGCGCGAAGCCCACGGAGGACCGGGCGGGATCGCCCGAGGCGGAGGTCGTGCCGGTCGCGGCCGTCATGGGGGGATTGTCCGTGCGCGGGCGCGCTCCCACCCCGCCGCCACGCCGGGGACGAGCCGCGCGGGGACCACGCGCCCAGAGTGTGAGAACGGGGTCGAGAACGCCGCAACCGCGGCCTACGGTGCGGGTATGACGCACACCCCCCACGGCGCCGACGAGGCCGCCGACCACCACGCCGACGCCCCCACCGGGGCAGGCAGCGACCCCGCGCAGGAGTCCGAGTCGTACACCCACGGCCACCACGAGTCCGTGCTGCGCTCGCACCGCTGGCGCACGGCCGAGAACTCGGCCGGGTTCCTCCTGCCGCACCTGCGACCCGGCATGAGCCTCCTCGACGTCGGCTGCGGCCCGGCCACGGTCACCGTCGACCTCGCCGACCGCGTCGGCGACGGACGGGTCGTCGGCGTCGACGCGTCCGAGGCCGTCCTCGACAGCGCTCGCGAGCTCGCCGCCCAGCGCGGCACCGCGAACATCTCGTTCCAGCACGCGAACGCCTACGAGCTGCCGTTCGCCGACGGCACGTTCGACGTCGTCTACGCGCACCAGCTCCTGCAGCACCTGTCCGACCCGATCGCCGCGCTGCGCGAGATGCGACGCGTCACGAAGCCGGGCGGGCTCGTCGCCGTGCGCGACGCCGACTACGCCGCCATGACCTGGTACCCCGAGTCGCCGGGGCTCACCGAGTGGAACACGCTCTACCACGAGGTCACGCACGCCTACGGGTACGAGGCCGACGCCGGTCGTCGCCTCTTCTCCTGGGTGCAGGACGCCGGGTTCCCGCTCGACGGGATCGAGCCCAGCGCGAGCACCTGGTGCTACGCCACCCCCGCCGACCGCACGTGGTGGGGCGGGCTGTGGGCCGAGCGCTGCGTCGCGTCGAACTTCGCCGTCCAGGCGAAGGAGTCGGCGCTCGCGGACGACGTCGCGCTCGAGCAGCTCGCGCAGGACTGGCTGCGCTGGGCCGAGGAGCCGGCGGGCTGGTTCGCCGTCCTCAACGGCGAGGTCCTCGCCCGCGCGTGATCGTGCGGGCACGGCCGGATAGCCTGGGCCCGTGCGCATCGCGAGATTCACCACCGGAGACGACCCCCGCTACGCCCTCGTCCAGCAGGAGGGGGACCGCACGTACCTCGCGGTCCTCACGGGCGACCCGCTCTACATGCCCGTCACGCCGACGGGCGAGCGCGTCGAGCTGGGCGACGGCGTCCGGCTCCTCGCGCCGGTGATCCCGCGCTCCAAGGTGGTCGCCGTAGGCCGCAACTACGCGGACCACGCGAAGGAGATGGGCAACGACGTCCCGACGAGCCCGCTGCTGTTCCTCAAGCCGAACACGTCGGTCGTCGGCCCGGACGACCCGATCGTCCTGCCCGACTTCTCGCAGGAGGTCTCGTACGAGGCCGAGCTCGCGGTCGTCATCGGTCGCCTCGCGAAGGACGTGTCGCCCGAGGCCGCGCCGGCGTACGTGCTCGGGTACACGGTCGCGAACGACGTCACCGCGCGCGACGCGCAGCGCACCGACGGCCAGTGGGCGCGCGCCAAGGGCTTCGACTCCGCGTGCCCCCTCGGGCCGTGGATCGACACCGACCTCGACCCCGAGGACGTCGGCGTCCGCAGCCGCGTCAACGGCGAGGTCAAGCAGGACGGCCGCACGAGCGACATGATCTTCGACATCCCGTTCCTCGTGTCGTACGTCTCCGAGGCGATGACCCTGCTGCCCGGCGACGTCATCCTCACCGGCACGCCCGCCGGCGTCGGGCTGATCGACGTCGGCGACCGCGTCGAGTGCGAGGTCGAGGGGCTGGGCGTCCTGAGCAACCCGGTCGTCCGGCGCGGCTGATCGTGGGACGCGGTCCGGGCCGCGCCGTCGCGCGGTGGGCGGGCTGGGGGGCCGTCGTCCCGTGCGTGGTCGTCCTCGTGCTCGCGGTCCTCGCGATCGCCTCGGGGAACGTGCCCCCGGGCGAGGTGCTGGCGTACGCCGTCGTCCTGGCGATCATCCTGGTCCCGGGGTGCGCGCTCGCGGGCGCCGCCCTCGGGGCGGCGGTCGTGGCGACGCGGTCGTGGCGGGCCGGTCGCGCGGGAGGCGCGGCGGAGACCGTCCCGGACTGAGACGAGGACGGGCCCGACGCCGGACGCGCGGGTGCCGGGCGGCGTCGGGCAACTAGGCTGGGAGCCGTGATCCCCGCACCTGGTTCCTCGCCCGTCCGCGTCCGCTTCTGCCCGTCCCCGACCGGGACGCCGCACGTCGGGCTCATCCGCACCGCGCTGTTCAACTGGGCCTACGCGCGGCACACCGGCGGCACGTTCGTGTTCCGCATCGAGGACACCGACGCGGCGCGCGACAGCGAGGAGAGCTACCAGCAGCTCCTCGACGCGCTGCGCTGGCTCGGGCTCGACTGGGACGAGGGCGTCGAGGTCGGCGGCCCGCACGAGCCGTACCGGCAGTCGCAGCGCGCGGACATCTACCAGGACGTCATCGCGCGGCTCGTCGAGGGCGGGTACGTCTACGAGTCGTTCTCGACCCCGGAGGAGTCCGACGCGCGCAACGCCGCCGCGGGGCTCAAGACGAAGGGTTACGACAACTTCGACCGCACCCTCACGGACGAGCAGAAGGCCGCCTTCCGCGCCGAGGGCCGTGAGCCGGTGCTGCGCCTGCGGATGCCGGACGAGGACATCACCTTCACCGACGTGGTGCGCGGGGAGATCACGTTCAAGGCGGGCTCGGTCCCGGACTACGCGCTCGTGCGCGCGAACGGGCAGCCGCTCTACACGCTCGTGAACCCCGTCGACGACGCGCTCATGGGCATCACGCACGTGCTGCGCGGCGAGGACCTGCTGTCCTCGACGCCGCGCCAGATCGCGCTGTACCGGGCGCTGCTGGAGATCGGCGTCGCGCACGTCATGCCGGAGTTCGGCCACCTCCCGTACGTCATGGGGGAGGGCAACAAGAAGCTCTCCAAGCGCGACCCCGAGTCCAACCTGTTCCTGCACCGTGAGCGCGGGTTCACGCCCGAGGGCCTGCTCAACTACCTCGCGCTGCTCGGCTGGTCCATCTCGCCGGACCACGACATCTTCACGGTCACCGAGATGGTCGAGGCCTTCGACGTGCACGACGTGCTGCCGAACCCGGCGCGCTTCGACCTCAAGAAGGCCGAGGCGATCAACGCGACGCACGTGCGGATGCTCGCGCCGGAGGACTTCCGCGACCGCCTCGTCCCGTACCTGCACGCGGGCGGGCTCGTGCCGGCGGACTCGTTCGCCGACCTGTCGCCCCGCAACCAGGAGATCCTCACGGCGGCCGCGCCGCTCGTCCAGGAGCGCATGGTGCTGCTGAGCGAGTCGGTCGGGATGCTGGGCTTCCTCTTCACGGCCGACGACGCGCTCACGGTCGAGGACGACGCGCGCGGCGCCCTGCGCGACGACGCGAAGGACATCCTCGCCGCGGCGATCGCCGCGCTCGACGTGCTGCAGGACGACGAGTTCGTCACCGCCGCCATCGAGGAGCGCCTGCGCGACGCGATCGTCGAGGGCATGGGCGTCAAGCCGCGGTTCGCGTTCACGCCGCTGCGCGTCGCGCTCACGGGCCGCCGCGTCTCGCCGCCGCTGTTCGAGTCGATGGAGCTGCTCGGCAAGGGCTCGACGCTGGAGCGCCTCGTGCGCCTGCGGGACGCGCTGTGACCGACGCCGCGGCCTCGGCGGCCGCGCCCCTCGAGGGTGTCCTGTTCGACGTCGACGACACGCTCGTCGACACGCGCGCCGCCTTCGCCGAGGCCATCGCCGCCGCGTCGCGGGTGTGGTTGCCGCACCTGCCCGAGGAGCGCTACGACGACGTCCTCGCGCTGTGGCGCGCCGACCCCAACGGGCACTACCGCGCGTACACGCGCGGCGAGGTCGACTTCGACGCCCAGCGCATGGCGCGCGCCAACGAGCTCCAGGCGGCGTTCGGCGGCGAGCTGCTCGACGACGCGGCGTACGTCGACTGGAAGGACCTCTTCTGGGGCACGTTCGAGGCGTCGTGGACGGCGTTCGCCGACTCCCGTGGGGTGCTCGACGCGCTCGCAGGGGCCGGGGTGCGCGTCGGCTCGCTGACGAACGCGCGCGTCGAGCTCCAGACCCGCAAGCTCGCGGCCGCGGGCCTGGCCGACGTGCCGCTGCTCGTCGGGGTGGACACGCTCGGCTTCGGCAAGCCCGACCCGCGCGTGTTCGCCGAGGCGTGCCGTCGTCTCGGCACCGACCCGGCCCGCACGGCGTACGTCGGCGACGAGCTCGACGTCGACGCGCGCGGCGCGCTCGCGGCGGGCCTCGTCGGGGTGTGGCTCGACCGCCCCGGCACCCGCCGCGGCGGCCCGCACCCGGAGGACCCGGCGTCCGCCCGCGCGTCGGGCGTGCACGTCGTCCACGGCCTCGACGACCTCCCCGCGACGCTCGGCGTCGCGGCCGCGCAGACCCCCGCGCCGAGCTAACCCCCGGCCCCGCGAGGCACAGCCCCCGCCCGCGAGGCAGAGCCCCGGTCCTGCGAGGTAGAGCCCTGGTTCCGTGAGGTAGAGCCTTGGTTCCGCGAGGTAGAGGTCTGGTCATGACCAGACCTCTACCTCGGCCCACCATGCCTCTACCTCGCGGGACCGGGCCGCTTTATCGTGGGCGGTCAGGCGAGGAGCAGGAGGCCCACGAGGGCCGTCGCGGTGACGAGCACCGCGGACAGGGCGCCGAGCACGAGCGACCGCCGCCCGGTGCGCACGAGCGTCGGCACGTCCACGCCGAGCCCGAGGGCGAACATCGCCGCGACGAACGCGAGCGTCGAGGCCGTGACGAGGACGGCGAGCACCGGCGCGGGCACGACCCCGAGGCTGCGGAGCGCCACCGCCGCCACGAACCCCACGACGAACCACGGCACCGGGGCGACGCGTCGCTTCTCGGCCTCCGCACCCGCGCCCACGCCGCGGGGCTCGCCGTCCTCCGCACCGGACGACGGCGCGGCGTCCGGCGCCCCGAGCGCGGCCGTGGCCGCGAGCGCCGACGCCGCGCGTCGGGCCCCACGAGCCACCACGACCCCGGCGACGGCGACGAGCGGCGCGAGCAGGGCCACGCGGGCGAGCTTCGCGACCGTCGCGGTCGCGAGCGCCGGCGCGGAGATCGTCCCGGCCGCGGTGACGACCTGCGCGACCTCCTGGACGCTCGCCCCGATCCAGAGCCCGGCCCGGTCGTCCGTGAGCCCGAGCAGCCCCGCGAGCCACGGCAGCACGACGATCGCGAGCGTCCCGTAGACGGTGACGAGCGCGAGCGCGGTGGCGACGCCGTCGTCGTCCTCGCGCACCTCGTCGGGCGTGCGGCCCGGCCGGTCCACGACGCCCTGCATCGCGGAGATCGCGGCCGCCCCGCACACGGAGAAGCCGGTCGCGACGAGCAGCGTCGTCACGCGCGGCACGCGCAGCACGCGGCCGAGCGCGAGCGTGCCCGCGAACGTGACGGCGAGCGTCGTCGTGACGACGACGAGCCCGCGCCAGCCGAGCCCCAGCACCTCGGGGAGCGAGAGCTGGAAGCCGAGCAGCACGACGCCCACCCGCAGCACGACGCGCGACGTCCACGCGACGCCGGGACGCGTGGCGGCGACCGTCGCCGCGCCCCGACGCGTCGTCGCGAGCCGGCCGAGCACCGGGGCGACGAGGGCGCCCAGGACGAGCGCCACGACGAGCGGGGAGACCGTCGGGACCAGGCGCGCGCCCGCGAGCACGAGGAGCGTCGCCGCGCCGACGAGCACGAGGCCGGGGACGAGGTCGCGCGGTCCGCGCGGTGCACCGGGGCGCCGGTCGGGTGCGGGCGCCGGGGGAGCGGCCGTGACCGCCGGGACGCCTCGGGTCGCGAGGGCCTCCGTGCGGGTCGAGGGAGGTGCAGGCTGGGTCATGCTTCCAGCGTGCTGCGGCCGGTGCGGCGGCAGAAGAGCGACTTCCCTCGCGAGGCATAGAGTGGACCTATGGCCCCGACCGCCCGTGACCGGACGTCCCTCTCCGCGCTCGAGCTGCTCGTCGCGACCGACTCGCACGGGTCGATCAGCGCCGCCGCCCGCGCGCTCGGCGTCGCGCAGCCCACCGCCTCGGCGGGCCTGCGCGCGCTCGAGCGCCGCCTCGGCCTCGACCTCCTCGAGCGCACGACGCGCGGGTCCCGGCTCACGGAGACCGGCCGCGCGACGGCGGCGTGGGCGCGCGAGGTGATCGAGGCCTCCGACCGCTTCGAGACCTCCGTCGCGGCGCTGCGCGACGCCCCGGCGGCCCGCGTGCGCGTCGCGGCGAGCCTCACCGTCGCGGAGTACCTCGCGCCGCGCTGGCTCTCCCGGCTCGCGCTCGAGGGAACGCCGGGCAGCGCGTCTCCCGACGTCGAGCTCGTCGTCCGCAACTCGCGCGAGGTGACGGACCTCGTCCTCGACGGCGGGGTGGAGCTCGGGTTCGTCGAGAGCGCGACGCTGCGGCGCGGGCTGCGCAGCCGCACCGTCGCGCACGACCGGCTCGTCGTCGTCGTCGGCCCGGCGCACCCCTGGGCGCGCCGCAGCGCCGTACGCGTCGACGAGCTGCTGTCCGGGGGGCTCGTCGTGCGCGAGCGCGGCTCCGGGACGCGCGAGACGCTCGAGCGCGGCCTCGCGGCGCTCGGGGAGCGCCTGCCGGACCACCTGCCCTACCTCGGCTCCACGGCCGCGCTGAAGACGGCTGTGCAGCACGGCGGGGCGGTCGCCGTGCTGTCGAGCCTCGCCGTCGCCGACGACGTGGCCCGGGGTGCGCTCGTGCGCGTCGCGGTGCCGGGGCTCGAGCTGGACCGTCGGCTGCGGATGGTCTGGAAGGACGGCACGGCGCTCTCCTCGGCCGCGCGCCGCATCGCGGCGGCGGCCGCCGCGTCGTCGGGCTGACGGACCGGCTCAGCCCGGCGCGTCCGCGCGCACGGTCGCGTCCCAGCGCCAGCGCGTGCGCCGCGGTCGGCCCGGGAGCTCGCCTCGGCCTGTCGCCCAGAGGAGCACCGCGTCCGGGTCCTCGTCCGGGCTGGTGTCGACGTCGGGGAACAGGCGGGCCAGCGCCCGGGCTGCCAGCCCCGGGGGGAACGGGCTCGGTGCATCCGTGAGCCCGAGGAGCACGTCGTGGCCGTGCACGAGGACCTCGACGACCCCCATCGCCGCGAAGCCGTCGGCGTCCGAGACCCCGTACGGGTGGAAGGCGCGCGCGTCCGGGGGCCGCGTCTCGGCGAGCGTCGCGAGCAGCTCCCCGCCGCCGACGAGCGCCTCGACGAGCCCCGCCGTCCCGGCCGCGCGGTCGACGTGCGCGATCTCGCCCTCGCCCTTGGGCCCGACGAGCGGCACGTACGCGAGCGCGGGGAGTGCCGCGAGCTGGAGCGCGTAGGCGAGGAGGTCGTCCACGACGTGCTCCGTCGTCGTCCAGCACGACCAGCGGACCGGGCCTGCCTGTGCGTCGAACGCCGACACGGGCTGGCCCGCGAGGCGGTCGGCGAGCCATCGGACGGCCATCCGGACGTCGTCGCCCGTGACCGCGCCGTGGGCGCCGCGGCCGGTCACGCTGCACCCGGTGCGTCGGGGCGCACGTCCGCGCGCCAGCACTGGGCGAGGTAGGGGAGGTCCACCTCGGTGCGGCCGGCCAGGTCGGGATGGGTCGCGACGAGCCGATCGATCTCGTCCAGCAGCTCCTCGCGCCGCGCGGGCGGGAGGGTCAGGAGGTAGCTGCGCGACGCGGCGAGCGGGCGCAGCGAGGACGTGGGGACCCGGTCCGCCCACGGCACCGTGCGGTGCTCGGGCGTCGTGAAGAGCCGCTCGGAGAGCGCGGGCTCGCGGTAGCTGTGCTCGAGCGTGTCGCCCCGGTGGATGATCTCGGTGAACCGGCCCACCCAGTCGACCGAGCTGTCCCGGACGTTCCACACGATGCCGAGCCGGCCGCCGGGCCGCAGCACGCGCGCGATCTCCGGCTGGGCCGCGGGGGAGAACCAGTGCCACGCCTGGGCGACCAGCACGGCGTCGACGCTCGCGTCCGGCAGCGGGACGGCCTCGGCCGAGCCCGGGAGCGCCTCGGCGTCGGGGACGGTCTCGGCGAGGCGGTCGCGCATCGCGTCGGACGGCTCGACGGCGACGACGTCGAGGCCGCGCGCGACGAGCCGCTCCGTGAGCTTCCCGGTGCCGGCGGCGAGGTCCAGGACGCGGTGAGCGCCGTCGGGCACGAGCCAGTCGACGGCCGCGTCCGGGTACGACGGCCGGGTGGAGGCGTACTGCGCGGCGCCGTGCTCGAACGACGCGGCCCGGTCGGCGCGCGAACCGGGGTCGAGGGAGTCTCCAGGGCTCATGGCCTGACGGTGCCAGACGGCGGCCGTGCGCGTCGACCGCGCCACGCGGAGGTCGGGGGACGGCTCGGGTGCGCGAGGCGCATTTGGTCCGCGTCGGCATGTCCGGTAATGTTCTCGGCCGGTGGGACCTCCACGGGAGGGAGCCAGGAGACAAGTCTCGGACTCGTCGCAACGGCTTCCCGACGCGGATCGGTTACCCCCTTGGGGTATGGTGTAATTGGCAGCACGAGTGATTCTGGTTCACTTAGTCTAGGTTCGAGTCCTGGTACCCCAGCGAAGAGCTCCGGCTCTGGATCGAGCGGTCAAGACCGCGAGAAACATGAGGTAGAGTTCTCACCGGAGAAACGGACCGGAAACGGTACGAAGCTCCACAGGCCCCCATCGTCTAGCGGCCTAGGACGTCGCCCTCTCACGGCGGTAACACGGGTTCAAATCCCGTTGGGGGTACAGAAGAAGGCCCGGTCACCATCACGGTGACCGGGCCTTCGTCGTTTCTTCAGCCGCTTGTTCGATCTCCGGGTGATCGCGGCGCCGCGGCCGGGCCCGCCCGGTGTGACGCACGTCGCGGGGCCACCGGTGCCGGTGGAGAGGCCCGTGGCGGGAGCTCGTGCGGGCAGGGTCAGGGTGCGCTGTCGCGCCCCGGGCCGGGCTCGTACGGCTTCGGGATGGGCGTCGACGACGGGCGTGCCGGCGTGACGGGGACGTACGTCGCGCGGTGCTCCCCGGACACGGTCCAGCCCGGCTCGCCCTCGTCGGGGGCCGCCGGCCCGCCGTCGGGGCGCGGGGCGACCTGCCCCGCGTGGGCGTCGCCCGTGGCGGGGATCGGCTGCGTCGGCCCGCTCGACACGCCAGCGGACCGGCCGGGCACGACGACGACCCGCGGGTCCGTCGGGAGCGGCGCCGGGGGCGGTGGGGTCGTGGCGGCCCGGCTGTGGCCGTCCCACGCGGGCGCGGGCTCGACCGGTGGGGGCTCGGCGGGCTGCGGCGGTCGCGGCGCGGGCGGCGGCACGGTCGCGGGCAACGGGGCAGCGGTCGTCGCGGCGGCTCCGCCCGGTCCGACCGGCGCTCCGCCCGGGCGGGCGCCCGGGATGAACAGCGTGTCGCACAGCAGGCGGTAGGTCCGGTCGGGGCGCGCGACCCAGTCGATCTGGCGCAGCGCCTGGTCCTGCCCGGCGGACTCGAGCAGGAACTGCCCGTAGCCCAGGACGCGCCCGACGAGCGAGCGCCCGTAGTTCATGTCCGTCACCTTGGTGAGCGGCATCATCGCCACCTTGTGCGTGATGAGGCCGTAGAGCAGGAGCAGGCGCTTGTCCGTGGCGACGAACCACTCGTTGCGCCACTCGAAGACCTTCCACACCAGTCGGGCGGCGAGGATCAGCCACAGCCACCACAGCACGAGCACGCCGTCGCCCACCGCGGGGCCGGCCTGCACGACGAGCCAGGCGATCACGACCGCGCCCGCGACCGTCGTCGCGACGGGCTCGACGAGCATCCCCCAGTGGTGGCGCGTCGCGATGACGACGCGCTCGCCGTTGAGCACGTAGCGGTCCAGGATCCTGCTGCGAGGTCCGCCGCGGGCCACGGTCAGTCCAGGAGCGAGCTGAAGAACTGGCCGATCGAGCGGAACGCCCCGACGATCACGTCCCAGACGCCCTCGACGATGTCGGCCGCGCGGTCCGGGCTCGTGACGATCGCGTACACGGCGAAGATCACGAGGACCCAGATCAGGGCTGCCTTCAGCTTCGGGTGCATCGGAACTCCTCGTGTCTCGGGATCGGACGGTCAGCGGTCGCCCCCGCGACCGCTGCGCTGTCCGGGCGTCGGGGCACGCACAGCATGGCAGCAGCCGGGGACATTTTGACAGGGCGCGTCCCGTTTGCGGCCCGCGGCACGCCGACGCCGGCCCGGTACGGGCCGGCGTCGGCCCGGCTCACTCGCCGGCGCGGCGCAGCACCTCGGTGAGGCGGTTCGCGGCGGCGACGACGGAGCCGGAGTGCAGCCGCCCGGGCTGACGGCTGAGGCGCTCGACCGGGCCCGAGATGGAGACGGCGGCCACGACCCGGCCGGACGGGCCGCGCACGGGCGCCGACACCGACGCGACGCCGAGCTCGCGCTCGGAGACGGACTGTGCCCACCCGCGGCGTCGGACGCCGGAGAGGATGGTCGCGGTGAAGACGGCCTCGCGCAGCCCGCGGTGCAGCCGGTCCGGCTCCTCCCAGGCGAGCAGCACCTGGGCCGCAGAGCCGGCGTTCATCGTGAGCGTCGCGCCGACGGGGATCGAGTCCCGCAGGCCGACCGGGCGCTCGGCGGCCGCGACGCAGATGCGGTGGTCGCCCTGGCGGCGGTAGAGCTGGGCGCTCTCGCCCGTGTGGTCGCGCAGCGCCGTCAGCACGGGGTTCGCGGCGGCGAGCAGCCGGTCCTCGCCGGCCGCGGTCGCGAGCTCGTTGAGCCGGGGGCCGAGGACGAACCGGCCCTGCATGTCGCGCGCGACCATGCGGTGGTGCTCGAGGGCGACGGCGAGGCGGTGCGCCGTCGGGCGGGCCAGGCCCGTGGCCGTGACGAGCTGGGCGAGGGTGGCAGGTCCGGACTCCAGGGCGCCCAGGACGGAGGCCGCCTTGTCCAGCACTCCGACTCCGCTAGTATTGTCCATAGGTCGATATTGACGTCTCACGCACTGAGATGCAAGTCCGGCACGGATGTTCCACCCGCTGGACGTCTTCCCCGGCAGGATGCCGGACGGCGGACCATCGACCCAGGCGGCTCTCCGTACCCCCCAGGAGGACCGTGACAGACGACGAGGAGATGAGCTACATGGCCGGCACGCTGGCGGAGAAGGTCTGGGACGCGCACCTGGTGCGACGAGGCACCGACGGGTCGCCCGACCTCCTCTACATCGACCTCCACCTCGTGCACGAGGTCACCAGCCCCCAGGCGTTCGAGGGGCTGCGCCTCGCGGGCCGCCCGGTCCGCCGCCCCGACCTCACCATCGCGACCGAGGACCACAACACCCCGACGCTCGACATCGACCTGCCGATCGCGGACCTCACGAGCCGCACGCAGATCGACACGCTGCGCAACAACGCGCGCGAGTTCGGCGTCCGCATCCACTCGCTCGGCGACGCCGACCAGGGCATCGTGCACCAGGTCGGGCCGCAGCTCGGGCTCACCATGCCCGGCCTGACGGTCGTGTGCGGCGACTCGCACACCTCGACGCACGGCGCGTTCGGCGCGCTGGCGTTCGGCATCGGCACGTCCGAGGTCGAGCACGTGCTCGCCACGCAGACGCTCCCGCTCGCCCCGTTCAAGACCATGGCGATCAACGTCGACGGCGAGCTGCCGCCCGGCGCCACGAGCAAGGACATCATCCTCGCGATCATCGCCAAGATCGGGACCGGCGGCGGCCAGGGCTACGTCCTGGAGTACCGCGGCGAGGCCATCCGCAAGCTCTCCATGGAGGCGCGGATGACGATCTGCAACATGTCGATCGAGGCGGGCGCGCGCGCCGGCATGATCGCCCCGGACGACACGACGTTCGAGTACCTCAAGGGCCGCCCGCACGCGCCCGAGGGTGCCGACTGGGACGCGGCCGTCGAGTACTGGCGCACGCTGCGCTCCGACGACGACGCCGTGTTCGACACCGAGGTCACGCTCCGCGCGTCCGACCTCGAGCCCTTCGTCACGTGGGGCACCAACCCCGGCCAGGGCCTGCCCATCTCCGCGACCGTGCCCGTCCCCGAGCAGATCGCGGACGAGAACGAGCGCGTCGCCGCCGAGCGCGCGATCGAGTACATGGGCCTCACGCCGGGCCAGCCGCTGCGCGAGATCCCCGTCGACACGGTCTTCATCGGGTCGTGCACCAACGGCCGCATCGAGGACCTCCGCTCGGTCGCGAAGGTCGTGCAGGGCAAGAAGAAGGCCGACGGCGTCCGCGTCCTCGTCGTCCCGGCGTCCGCGCGCGTGCGCCTCCAGGCCGAGGCCGAGGGCCTCGACCAGATCTTCCTCGACTTCGGCGCGGAGTGGCGCAACGCCGGCTGCTCGATGTGCCTCGGCATGAACCCCGACCAGCTCCAGCCGGGCGAGCGCGCCGCCTCGACGTCCAACCGCAACTTCGAGGGGCGCCAGGGCAAGGGCGGCCGTACCCACCTCGTGTCGCCGCTCGTCGCCGCGGCCACCGCGCTGCGGGGCACGCTGTCGTCGCTCAGCGACCTCGACCTGCCCGAGGGCACCGACATCACGTCCTTCGACGGCACGCCGCTCGCGCCGCTCGACCCGCGCGTCCTCGTGCAGGTCTGAGCCCGCCGCACCGCGCCGCCCACCCGTCGCCCCGAAGACCCGAAGAGGTTCCGTCATGGAGAAGTTCACGACCCACACCGGCGTCGGCGTCCCGCTGCGCCGCAGCAACGTCGACACCGACCAGATCATCCCCGCCGTCTACCTCAAGCGCGTGACCCGCACCGGGTTCGAGGACGCGCTGTTCGCCGCGTGGCGCGGCGACCCCACGTTCGTCCTCAACCAGGACGCCTACCGCGCGGGCTCCGTGCTCGTCGCCGGCCCCGACTTCGGCACGGGCTCGTCGCGCGAGCACGCCGTCTGGGCGCTCAAGGATTACGGCTTCCGCGTCGTCCTCGCGTCCCGCTTCGCCGACATCTTCCGCGGCAACTCCGGCAAGCAGGGCCTCGTCGCGGGCATCGTCGCGCAGGAGGACGTCGAGCTCCTGTGGAAGATCCTCGAGACCAACCCGGGCACCGAGGTGACCGTCGACCTGGTCGCCCGCACCGCGTCGGCGCTCGACGTCACCGTGCCGTTCCAGATCGACGACTACACGCGCTGGCGCCTCATGGAGGGCCTCGACGACATCGGCCTCACGCTCCAGCACGCGGACGAGATCTCCGCGTTCGAGGCGACGCGCGCGTCGTGGCGGCCGAAGACGCTGCCGGCGAAGACGCTGCCCAAGGTCGAGATCGAGGCGGCGCGGCCGGTCTGACTCGTCGGGTCCGTGGTCGGGGGCGGGCTCTGGGGTGGTGACGACGGGTCTACCATCCGCAGGGCTCGTCCCTCGCCCTGCTCCCGCCAGGCCCGCCACGACCCGTCGTCACCACCCCAGAGCCCGCCCGTGATCGTGTCCCCGACACGTCGCGCGGTGAAGCCTGCGCATACGCCGCCTGGGTCCGTCCCTGCTCAGGGACGGGGCGGGCCTGCGTGGATCGTGGCAAGGAGCGAGTCCGGGGTCGCGGTCTCGGGGTTCCAGCGGGACTCGACCCACCAGGTCGCTCCGGCGTCGGCGAGGCCCGCGAGCTGGTCGGCCGCCGCGGAGCGGTCCGCTGGGAGTTCGCCCTGCACGACGACGTCGAACGGCCGGGCCGCGTCGAGGCCCAGCTCGGCGCGACGCGTGGTGAGCCACGCGACGAGGGCGGAGACGTCGTCGGGCGTGGGCACGTCGAAGCCGCGGTCGCCGCGGAGCTGGAGCACGATCCCGTCGGCGCGCAGGGTGCGGTCGAGCGAGCGCACCGGCGGGCGCTCGGCGTCCCACACGCCGACCGGCCACACCGGCACGTGGTAGCCGACGACGGGGCGCTCCACCGGCTGCGGGAGGAACTGCATCTCCCCGGTCCGCACGTGCGTCCCCTCGAACGTGAACCGCTCGCCGGTCCACGCGCGGTCGAGATAGGCGAGCGCGTCGTCGAGCAGCTCGGCGCGCTCGCGCAGCGACTGCGGCTGACCCGGCACCGCGGAGAACCCACCGTCGTCGAGCACGCCGACGCCGACCGGCAGCACGAGGCGGCCGCCCGACAGGTGGTCGACCGTCAGCGCCTGGCGCACCACCTCCCACGGCTTGCGGCGGGGGAGCGCGAAGACCATCGCGCCCAGCGTGATCCGCTCGGTCCGGACCGCCGCCGCCGCGAGCACCGCCCACGGGTCGAACGTGTTGACCGGTATGGACAGCAGGCTCAGCCCGTCCCACGAGAAGAACCCGTCCCAGCCGGCGTCCTCCGCCCCGACCGCCATCTCCAGCACCTGGGCGGCGGAGCCGAAGCTCCCGACCACCCCGACCTTGATCCCTGTCCCCGTCGTCGCTGCGCTCATCCACCGGACGCTACGCGCCCCCACCCACACCCCTCAGTGCAGGAAGAAGTCGCGTCCGAGGTGCCGGGACGCGACTGTCTCCTGCACTCAGCGTCGTGCGGTCAGGGGAGCGGGACGACGTCCACGCGGACGATGCGGCGCCGCGCGACGTCGGTCACCGTGAGCCGGTGGCCGTCGGTGTCGACGTGGTCGCCCACGACGGCGAGCCGGCCGAGCTGCGCCAGGACGAAGCCGGCGACGGTCTCGTACGGGCCGTCGGGCAGCTCGACGCCCGTGCGGCGCGCGAACTCCTCGATCGTCTGGCCGGCGTCGACGCTCGTCGTCGCGCCGTGCTCGCGCGCGGGCGACGGCTCGTCGGCGTCGTACTCGTCGCGGATGTCGCCCACGAGCTCCTCGACGAGGTCCTCGAGCGTGACGATCCCGTCGGTGCCGCCGTACTCGTCCACGACGACGGCGATGTGCACGCCCTCGCGCCGCATCTGCGACATCGCGGGCAGCACGGTGTTCGTCGCGGGCAGCGCGAGGATGGGCCGCACGACGTCGCGCACGGTGAGGGTGCGCCCCGTCGTCGGGTCCGTCGGCGGGTGGTCGGGGCAGTCCCGCCCGAGCAGGTCGCGCACGTGGAGGAAGCCGACGACGTCGTCGAAGTCGTCGCCCGTCACCGGGTAGCGCGAGTACGGACCCGCCGCGACCGTCTGGGCGGCGTCCGCGAGCGGGGTGTCGGCCGCGAGGAACGCGACCTCGCCGCGCGGCGTCATCGCCTCGGCGAGCGAGCGGTCGCCCGCCGCGAACACGTCGTCGAGGATGCGGCGCTCGTCCTCGGGCAGCGACTCGTGCGCGAGCACGATCTCGCGCAGCTCCTCCTCGCTCATCTCCTCGCTGCGCGCCGAGGGGTCGCCGCCGAGCAGCCGCACGACGCCGTCGGTCGAGCGCGACAGCAGCCAGATGACGGGCCGCATGAGGGTCGCGAAGCGGTCCAGGGGAGGGGCGACGACGAGCGCGACGCCCGCCGAGCGCTGGAGCGCGATGCGCTTGGGCACGAGCTCGCCGAGCACCAGGGAGAGGTACGCGATGACGAGCGTGAGCCCCACCAGCGCGACGGTGTCCGCGAGCCCGCTCGACAGCCCCAGGTCCTCGAGCGCGGGCGCGAGGTCCGGTGCGAGCGTCGACGCGCCGTACGCGGCCGAGAAGAACCCCGCGACGGTCACGCCGATCTGCACGGCGGCGAGGAAGCGGTTGGGGTCGCGCGCGACCGCCGCGACCCGCGCGCCGCGCGCCGACTGCTTCTCGATGCGGGCGACCTGGCTCTCACGCAGCGAGACGAGCGCGATCTCGGTCCCGGCGAACACGCCGCCGACGAGGATGAAGAGCAGGACGAGGCCGATGTTGGTCCAGGTGCCGGAGTCCATGCCTCATCCAACCAAACCGCCCGGCCCGGCGTGGGCTCAGCCGGCGGTCGGGGCGGGGCCCTCGGGCGTCGTCGCCTCCGTCGCGCCGGGCTCGCCGTGCTTGCGGCGCGGGACGAGGTGCGCCACGAGGACCACCACGCCGCCGACCACGATCCCGACGACGGCGGAGCACGCCGTGTTGACGAGCCAGCCGAGGAACCCGCCCACGCCCGCGACGCCGGTCACCGCGTGCTCGAGGTGGTGCACGACGTCGTACGGGCCGTGCCAGCCGAGGTCGTACGTGCCCTGGAGCAGGATGTGCCCGCCGACCCAGAGCATCGCGACGATCCCGACGATCGAGATGACGGACATGACCTTGGGCATCGCGCCCACGAGCCCGCGCCCGAACGACTGGACCCACGGCGTGTCGCGCTTCGCGAGGTGCAGGCCGATGTCGTCCATCTTCACGATGAGCGCCACGACGCCGTACACGAGGACCGTGATGAGGATCGCCACGATCACGAGGATGATCAGACGCGACCAGAAGTTCTCCGACGCGACCTCGTTGAGCGCGATGACCATGATCTCCGCGCTGAGGATGAAGTCGGTGCGCACCGCGCTCGACACCACCGAGTCCTCGTCGACCGCCTTCTTCTCGGTCTTCGTCTCGACCTCGGCGTGGTGCCGCCCCGAGACGAGCTCCCACAGCTTCTCCGCGCCCTCGAACGCGAGGTACGTGCCGCCCAGCATGAGCAGCGGCGTGAGCAGGAACGGCAGGAACTGGCTCAGCAGCAGGATCGCCGGGAGGATGAAGAGCAGCTTGTTGCGCAGCGACCCCGTCGCGATGCGCTTGATGACCGGCAGCTCGCGCTTGGCCGCCAGACCCTCGACGTAGCGGGGCGTGACGGCGGTGTCGTCGATGACGACGCCCGTCGCCTTCGCGCTCGCGCGCCCGGCGGCGGCGCCGACGTCGTCGATCGAGGCGGCCGCGAGCTTGGCGAACGCCGCGATGTCGTCCAGGAGGGCAGCGAGTCCGAAAGCCATGGGTGGGTGCTCCGTGCGCCGGCCCGTGTCGCCGCGCACGGGCCGCTGGTCGAGTGGACGCGGCCGCAGCATCGTAGCGACTCCGCCCCCACCACGCGTCGCTGGATCCACGCACGGCGAGGCCGAGGCGCCGAGCACGGGGTCCACGACCGGATCGCGGTGATCTCGGTCGCCCACCCCGTGCTCGGCGGTGGTTCACCTGGCCAGGGGCCGGGTCACCACGTTCACCACGTGCGGTGGGCGGACGACGACGCGCACGACGTCGCGCCCGGCCGTCGCCCGGGCGGCACCCGTCGTGGCGAGCGCGAGGTCGTGCAGCGTGCGCTCGTCGACGTCCGCGGGCACGCGCACCCGGTCACGGACCTTCCCGTCGACCTGGACGGCCGCCACGACCTCGTCGGCGACGAGCAGCGTCGGGTCGACGGCCGGCCAGGCCGCCTCGGCCACCGACGGCTCGCGCCCGAGGCGGCGCCACGCCTCCTCCGCCGTGTGCGGCGCGACGAGGCCCAGCAGCACGACGGCCGCCTCGACGGCCTCGCGCACGGCGGCGGCGTGCGCGCCGGCGTCCTCGTCGGACGCAGGCCCGGCGTCGGACGCGCGCCGCGCGGCGCTCACGAGCTCCATGACGCGGGCGACGACGACGTTGAACCGGCTCCGGTCGAGCAGGTCCTCCGCCTCGTGCACGGTCCGGTGCGTGACCCGGCGCAGCGCGTGCGCCCGCGAACCGGAAGCGACGGCGCCCAGCACCTCGGGGCCGGCCGCCCGCGGCCCGGTCACCGCGCCGACGGCGTCCGCGAGCCGCAGCACGCGCGCGCAGAACCGCCGCATCGCGCCCGCGTCGACGTCGGCCCAGTCGACGTCGTCCTCCGGCGGCCCGGCGAACACCAGGGCGAGGCGGACCGCGTCGGCGCCGTGCCGGTCGAGCTGCTCGCCGAGGTCGACGCCGTTCCCGAGCGACTTGCTCATGGCCCGCCCGCCGTTGCGCACCTGCCCCTGGTTCAGCAGGGTCGCGAAGGGCTCGACGACGTCCACCCAGCCCTCGTCGTGCAGGAACTTCGTGACGAACCGGCTGTACAGCAGGTGCAGGATCGCGTGCTCGACGCCGCCCACGTACTGCGCCGCGGGCATCCACCGCCGCGCGTCCTCGGGGCGTAACGGGACGTCGTCGGGCGGGCCGTCGTCGCCCGGCGAGCAGTACCGCAGGAAGTACCACGACGAGTCGACGAACGTGTCGAGCGTGTCCGGGTCGCGCTCGGCGTCGGCGCCGCACCGGGGGCACGGCACGTGCCGCCACGCCTCGGCGGCGGGCGAGGCCAGCGGCGAGCGACCTCGGGGGAGGAGGTCGTCGCCGGCCAGGTCGGGGAGCCGCACGGGCAGGTCCTCGTCCGGGACGGGCACGACGCCGCAGCCCGGGCAGTGCACGACCGGCACGGGGGCGCCCCAGTAGCGCTGCCGCGAGACCAGCCAGTCGCGCAGCCGGTACGACGTCGCGCGCTCGCCCGCGCCGTCGGCCTCCAGCCGGGCGATCGTCTCCTCCACGCCCGGCCACGTCTCGCCCGACCCCGTCGGCAGACCGTGGGCGGCGGCGAAGCGCGCGTCGCGGTCGTCGTGCGCGGGCACGCCCATGACCGCACCCGTCCCGTAGTGGGGCAGCACGTGGTCGGCGGCCCAGACCGGCAGCCGCTCGTCGCTGCCGGGACGACGGACCCAGGCGCCCAGGAACGTCCCGGCGCTCGGGCGCTGCGCGCTCGTCCGCTCGATCTCCCCGGACGCCAGCGCGGCCTCGCGGTGCCGGGCGAGCGCCTCCGCGTGCTCCGGTGTGCACAGTGCCGCCGCGAGCGGGCCGTCGGGCGCGACCGCGACGAACGTCGCGCCGGGCAGGGTGTCGGGGCGCGTCGTGAAGACCTCGACGTGGGCGGGCCGCGAGGCAGCCCCGGGCGCGGCGCTCGCGGGGGCGCGCGGGGCGTCGTCGGGCGCGACGGGGAAGCGCACGCGCGCACCGGCGCTGCGCCCGATCCAGTTCCGCTGCATCGTGAGCACGCGTGCGGGCCACGCGCCCTCGAGCGCGGCCATGTCGTCGAGCAGGCGGTCCGCGTACGCGGTGACCCGCACGAACCACTGCGTGAGCTCGCGCTGCCCGACGACGGCCCCGCACCGCTCGCACCGACCGCCCACGACCTGCTCGTTCGCGAGCACGGTCCGGTCGACCGGGCACCAGTTCACCGACGCCGTCGCGCGGTAGGCGAGGCCGCGCTCCAGCAGCCGCAGGAACAGCCACTGCGTCCAGCGGTAGTACTCCGGCCGGTGGGTCTCCAGGCGGCGCGACCAGTCGAACGACACCCCGTACCGGCGCGCGGTGGCGGCCTGCGTCGCGATGTTCGTCTCGGTGAAGACGGCGGGGTTCTCGCCGCGGCGGATCGCCGCGTTCTCGGCGGGCAGCCCGAACGAGTCCCAGCCGATCGGGTTGAGGACGTCGTACCCGCGCAGGCGCCAGTACCGCGCGACGACGTCCTCCAGCGCGAACACCTCGGCATGACCCATGTGCAGGTCGCCCGAGGGGTACGGAAACATCGTCAGCAGGTACCGGCGGGGGCGCGAGCCGTCGTCGCGCGCGCGGAACGTGCCGTGCTCGGCCCAGTACCGCTGCCAGCGGGCCTCGATCTCTCGCGACGACGCGCCGAGCATGCGGCTGTCGCCCGAGCTCGGCTCGACATGGTCGATACCCGCATGGTCGGCGGGGACGGTCGGGACAGACGGGTGTGGTGGGGGTGCGGCGTGCATCGGGAGGGCTCCTCGAGAGGTGGACTCGTCGTCGGGCACTCGCCGTGCGGCCCCTCGGGGACGCGCAGGCACCGCCGCGCTGAGCGTGCCCGCCCGGCGGGCTCAGCGCGGCCGGCGAAGGAGGAGCCTCAGGTGTCGCACCCGGCCATCGTCGCCCGGGCGCCGACGCGCGGTCAATACCGGGACGGCGCAGGACCGGGGCGGGGCCGGGTGTGGCGGACGTCGCGCACGCGGGCGCGCCACGGCCGATGCTGCCCCAGTAGGCTTGAGGCCATGGCATCCCACTACGACGTCGTCGTCCTCGGTGCAGGTCCCGGTGGTTACGTGGCCGCGATCCGTGCAGCCCAGCTGGGTCTGTCGGTCGCGGTCGTGGAGGAGAAGTACTGGGGTGGGGTGTGCCTCAACGTGGGCTGCATCCCGTCCAAGGCGCTCCTGCGCAACGCCGAGCTCGCGCACATCTTCCAGCACGACGCGAAGACCTTCGGCATCTCCGGAGAGGTCAGCTTCGACTTCGGCGCGGCGTTCGACCGCTCGCGCACCGTTGCGGAGGGGCGCGTCAAGGGCGTGCACTTCCTCATGAAGAAGAACAAGATCACCGAGTACGACGGCCGCGGCACGTTCCGCGACGCGCACACGCTCGACGTGAAGCTCGCCGACGGCTCGACCGACCAGGTGACGTTCGACAACGTCATCATCGCGACCGGCTCGAAGGTGCGCCTGCTCCCCGGCGTCGAGCTGTCCGAGAACGTCGTCACGTACGAGAAGCAGATCCTCACGCGCGACCTGCCCCGCTCCATCGCCATCGTCGGCGCGGGCGCGATCGGCATGGAGTTCGCCTACGTCCTCAAGAACTACGGCGTGGACGTGACGATCATCGAGTTCCTCGACCGCGCGCTGCCCAACGAGGACGCCGACGTGTCGAAGGAGATCGCCAAGCAGTACAAGAAGCTCGGCGTCAACCTGCTCACCTCGACCGCCGTCCAGACGGTGAAGGACAACGGCGCCGACGGCGTCACCGTCAGCTACAAGGGCGTCAAGGACGACAAGCCGGGCGAGCTCGTCGTCGACAAGGTCCTCATGGCCGTCGGCTTCGCGCCCAACGTCGAGGGCTTCGGCCTCGAGAACACCGGCGTCCAGCTCACCGAGCGCGGCGCCATCGCGATCGACGACGTCATGCGGACGAACGTCGAGCACATCTACGCCATCGGCGACGTCACCGCGAAGCTCATGCTCGCGCACGTCGCGGAGGCGCAGGGCGTCGTCGCGGCCGAGACCATCGGCGGCGCCGAGACGCTCACGCTCGGCGACTACCGCATGATGCCGCGCGCGACGTTCTGCCAGCCGCAGGTCGCGAGCTTCGGCCTCACCGAGCAGCAGGCGCGCGACGAGGGCTACCAGGTCAAGGTCGCGTCGTTCCCGTTCATGGCGAACGGCAAGGCGCACGGCCTCGGCGACCCGGTCGGCTTCGTCAAGCTCATCTCCGACGAGACCTACGGCGAGCTCCTCGGCGGCCACCTCATCGGCCCCGACGTCTCCGAGATGCTGCCCGAGCTCACGCTCGCTCAGAAGTGGGACCTCACGGTCAACGAGGTGGCGCGCAACGTGCACACCCACCCGACGCTGTCCGAGGCCGTCCAGGAGTCGATCCACGGCCTCGCGGGGCACATGATCAACTTCTGACCGGGCGGCCGCCCGGTCGGGCGGCTACCGGCGCCGAGGCCCGGACCTGCGCTCCGCAGGTCCGGGCCTTCGTGCGTCCCGCCGCAGGACGACGACGTGACCTGGTCGAGCCACGGGCGCACCGTGCGCGGCGAGGTGGTCGAGGAGATCACGGAGGACACGGAGGCAGCCGGTCGGACCGTCCGCGCGTCGGACGACGACCCGCAGTACCGCGTCCGGAGCGACGCGAGCGGCAAGGACGCCGTGCACAAGCCGTCCGCGCTCCGCGACGACTCCTGAGCGGCCGTCCGCCGTCCGCCGTCGCGGTGCTCCGCAGCCCGGGCGCCGGCCGTCCCGCAGGCGGCGCGCTGCGAGCGCGCGCGGACGCCCCCATGCTGGACGTTCCGCCGAACGACGACAGGGGAGTTGCCACATGTCCGACCAGACCACGCCGCAGGACCCCACGACGCAGGAGCCGCAGCCGGAGCAGCCCGCGGACCAGCTCCAGCCGCCGGGACGCACGGGCGACATGTCGCAGGAGCCGGACCACGGGGAGACCACCTACCGGGGGTCGGGCCGGCTCGACGGGAAGCGGGCGCTGATCACCGGCGGCGACTCGGGGATCGGCCGGGCGGTCGCGATCGCCTTCGCGCGCGAGGGCGCGGACGTCGCGATCTCGTACCTCCCGGAAGAGGAGGAGGACGCCCGCACGACGGCCCGGTGGATCGAGGACGCGGGCCGCACGGCCGTGCTGCTGCCGGGCGACATCCGCGACGAGGAGTTCTGCCGGCAGCTCGTCGCGGACGCCGTCGCGGGCCTCGGTGGGCTCGACGTGCTGGTGAACAACGCCGCGTACCAGATGGCGCAGGACGAGGGTCTGCGGGGGATCACGACCGAGCAGCTCGACCGGGTCCTCAAGACGAACGTCTACGCGCTGTTCTGGATCACGCAGGCGGCGCTCGACCACCTGCCCAGCGGCGGCGCGATCATCAACACGACCTCCGTCCAGGCGTTCGACCCGAGCCCTCCGCTGCTCGACTACGCCAGCACCAAGGCGGCGATCCTCAACTTCACCAAGGGGCTGGCGCAGCAGCTCGCGCCCGAGGGCATCCGCGTCAACGCCGTGGCGCCCGGGCCGATCTGGACGCCCCTCATCCCGGCGACGATGCCGGAGGAGAAGGTCGAGCAGTTCGGCGCCGACACGCCGCTCGGCCGCGCCGGGCAGCCCGCCGAGCTCGCGCCGGCGTACGTGTTCTTCGCCTCGCAGGAGTCGAGCTACATCACGGGCGACCGCATCGGCGTGACCGGCGGCCGGCTGCTCTGACGGCGCTCGTCCCCGGCGCGACCAGGCGGCGGCCACCCCACCCGGGTGCGCCGCCGTCGTCGTGCCCGGGAGAAGATGGTCCCGGGGGACACCGACCGAGAAGGAGACCCATGCCCGCGCCCACGACGCCCACCCGCGAGTTCGTCACCGGCCTGCCGAAGGCCGAGCTGCACCTGCACCTGGAGGGCACGCTCGAGCCCGACCTCAAGCTGCGCCTCGCGCAGCGCAACGGCATCGACATCGGCCAGTCGACGGTCGAGGAGGTGCGCGCGACGTACGCGTTCGACTCCCTGACGAGCTTCCTCGCCGTGTACTACCCGGCGATGGAGGTGCTGCAGACCGCGGACGACTTCTACGAGCTCGCCGACGCCTACCTCGCGCGCGCGGCGGCGGACGGCGTGAAGCACGCCGAGATGTTCTTCGACCCGCAGGCGCACACGTCGCGCGGCGTGCCGTTCGAGGCGGTCGTGACCGGGTACCACCGCGCGGCGGCCGAGGCGCCGAGCAAGCACGGCATCGACGCGCACCTCATCCTGTGCTTCCTGCGCGACCACTCCGCGCAGAGCGCGGCCGAGACGCTCGAGGCGTCGGTGCCGTTCCGCGACAAGATCCTGGGCGTCGGGCTCGACTCCGACGAGCGCGACAACCCGCCGCAGAAGTTCGCCGACGTGTTCGCGCGCGCCCGCGAGCTCGGGTACCGGCTGACGATGCACTGCGACATCGACCAGGTCGGCAGCATCGACAACATCCGGACCGTGCTCGACGAGATCGGCGTCGACCGCGTGGACCACGGCACGAACGTCGTGGAGGACCCGGCGCTCGTCGACGTCGTGCGCGAGCGCGGGCTGGGCCTCACCACCTGCCCGATCTCGAACTCGTTCGTGACCGACGACATGAAGGCGACCGAGATCGCGGGTCTGCTGCGCTCGGGCGTGCGCGTCACCGTGAACTCCGACGACCCGGCGTACTTCGGCGGTTACGTCGCGGAGAACTACGTGGCGCTCGCGGAGGCCGCGGGCCTCACGACGGAGGAGGTCGTGCAGCTCGCGAGGAACTCGTTCGAGGCGTCGTGGCTCGGCGACTCGCAGCGCGCGGCCTACCTCGCCGAGATCGACCGGTACGTCGCGGCCTTCGACGCGACCGCCGTCTGACCCGGCCTCCCATCCTGCCGGGGTAGAGCCCCGGTCCGCCGAGGTAGAGGCGTGGTCACGACCACGCCTCTACCTCGCGGGACCACGCCTCTACCTCGCGGGACCCGGGGTCTGACCCCGCGAGACCTCGCCTTCACCTCGCGGTTCTGGGCAGCAGTCCCGCGCGGACGTACCGGGGAGTAACGTGTCGGGGACGGCCGCCGCCGTCGGCTCGGCGGCGAGCACCCCCGCAGGGGGTGAATAATCTCCGGGTGTCGCACGTTGGCACGCACGGGACCCGCGCGCGCGGAACGGCCGTCCGCGGCCCCGCACGCGGGCCCCTGCCCCGCAGGGGCACCACGACCACCGGCTTGGCGAGAGGGCGACCAGAGCTCATGAAGGATGTGCTGTACGTCGACGGCGGGACCCCGCTGGACGGGACGATCACCGTGCGCGGCGCGAAGAACTTCGTGTCGAAGGCGATGGTGGCGTCGTTGCTGGGGGAGTCGCCGAGCGTGCTGCGCAACGTGCCGCAGATCCGCGACGTCGGCGTCGTGACGGGGCTGCTGGAGCTCCACGGCGTGACCGTGAAGTCCGACCCGGACGCGGGGATCCTCGACCTGGACCCGTCGAACGTCGAGTCGGCGCACGTCGCGGACATCGACGCGCACGCGGGCTCGAGCCGCATCCCCATCCTGTTCTGCGGCCCGCTGCTGCACCGTCTCGGTGAGGCGTTCATCCCCGACCTGGGTGGCTGCCGGATCGGCGACCGGCCGATCAACTACCACCTGGACATCCTGCGCCAGTTCGGCGCGGTGGTGGACAAGCGGGAGAACGGCATCCACATCCGCGCCCCGCGCCGCCTCCAGGGCACGAAGATCGCGCTGCCGTACCCGTCGGTGGGCGCGACCGAGCAGCTCCTGCTGACGGCCGTGCGCGCCGAGGGCATCACGGAGCTCGCGAACGCCGCGATCGAGCCCGAGATCATGGACCTCATCGCGGTGCTCCAGAAGATGGGCGCGATCATCTCGGTCGACACCGACCGCGTGATCCGCATCGAGGGCGTCGACCGCCTCGACGGCTACACGCACACCGCGCTCGGCGACCGCATCGAGGCGGCCTCGTGGGCGTCGGCCGCGCTGGCGACGGGCGGCGACATCACGGTCAAGGGCGCGACGCAGCCCGAGATGATGATGTTCCTCAACACGTTCCGGAAGGTCGGCGGCCGCTTCGACGTCCAGGACGACGGCATCCGGTTCTGGCACCCGGGCGGCGACCTGACGCCGATCGTGCTGGAGACCGACGTGCACCCGGGCTTCATGACGGACTGGCAGCAGCCGCTCGTCGTGGCGCTCACGCAGGCGAAGGGCCTGTCGATCGTGCACGAGACGGTCTACGAGAACCGCTTCGGCTTCACGGACGCGCTGCGCGGCATGGGCGCGACCATCCAGGTCTACAAGGAGTGCCTGGGCGGGCGCGACTGCCGGTTCGGGCAGCGCAACTTCCACCACTCCGCGGTCATCTCCGGCCCGACACCCCTCACCGCGGCCGACATCGAGGTGCCCGACCTGCGCGGCGGGTTCTCCCACCTCATCGCCGCGCTCGCCGCGAAGGGCACGTCGACCGTGCGCGGCATCAGCCTCATCGACCGCGGCTACGAGAACTTCCAGGACAAGCTGGTCGCGCTCGGCGCGGACGTCCGCCGGGACTGACGCCGCCACGGGTGCCCTGGGCACCCACGTCATGACGACTGTCACGGCCTCGCACGCGGTCCGCGTGCGAGGCTGGACGTCGTGATCACCCGACCGCGCACGTTCCTCGACGTGTGGAGCCGTCGGACCGGCCCCGAGCGGTTCGACTCCTACACCCGATGGTCGCTCTACTTCCTCTCGGGCACCGAGCCCTTCATCGCGCTCGCCCTCATCGGGAGCGACCGGACGTTCGAGCCGTCGGCGGCGCGGTTCTGGCTGGCGCTCGTCCTCGTGCACACGGTCGTCTGCATCCTCGCGCTGCGCGCCGGGATCGGGCACTTCCTCGGCGGACGCCGCGTCCACCCGGTGCTGCTCGCGTCCCTCGGGGTCCTCTCGCTCGCGGTCGCCGCGCTCGCCGTCGGCACCTTCCCCGTGGACGGTGCCGACGACGTCGCCGCGAGCGGTCGCTACTACGCGATGCTCCTGGGCCTCGGCTACGGGGTGCTGGCGCTCGTCCCCTTGCTCACCTTCCGGCGGGTCGCGCTCGTCGCGCTGGTCCTCGCCGTCGTCACCGGGTGCTCCGTGTGGATGGGCACCGGGCCCGTGACCGCGAGGACGGCGGGCATGGCGGTGGGCCTCGGCCTCTCGGTCCTGGTCATGCTGCTCGGCGTCTTCGGCTCGTACCGCGCCTCGGTCTGGATGCTCGGCGTCGTGTGGGAGCAGGAGCGCACGCGCGTGCTCCACGCGCGCCTCGCCGTCGCCGAGGAGCGGCTGCGGTTCTCGCGCGACCTGCACGACGTCTTCGGGCGCACCCTGTCCGTGGTCGCCGTGAAGAGCGAGCTCGCCGCGGAGCTCGCGGCCCGCGGCCGTCCCGGCGCGGAGGAGCAGATGCTCGAGGTCCGCCGCATCGCGCAGGACGCGCTGCGCGAGGTGCGCGCCGTCGTCGCGGGCTACCGCACGGCCGACCTCGGCGCCGAGCTGGCCGGCGCGCGCTCCGTCCTGCGGTCCGCCGGGATCGAGACGACCGTGCACGGTGACGAGACCCCCGTCGGCGAGGACGCGCAGGAGGCCCTCGCGTGGGCGGTCCGGGAGGCCGTGACGAACGTCGTGCGGCACTCGACCGCGCGCACGTGCGTCATCACCGTCCATCGCGACGGCGCGTGGAGCGTCGTGGAGGTCGTCAACGACGGCGTCCCCACGACGCCGCGCACCGGCGGCGGCTCGGGCCTCGTCGGGCTCCGCGAACGGCTGGAGGGCGCCGGCGGTCGCCTCGAGACGTGGGTCGACGACGGCCGCTTCGGGCTCGTGGCCCGCGTGCCCGACGCCACCCGGCCCCACCGCTCGTCCCCGTCCCCGCTCCCCGAGAGGACCACCCCCGCGTGATCCGCATCCTCCTCGCCGACGACGAGAACCTCATCCGCGACGCCGTCGCGTCGCTCCTCGCGCTCGAGGACGACCTCGAGATCGTGGCGCAGGCGGCGTCCGGCCCCGAGGCCGTCGCCGCCGCGCTCAAGCTCCGGCCCGACGTCGCCGTGCTCGACCTCCAGATGCCGGGGCTCGACGGCGTCGAGGTCGCGCAGCGGCTCGCCGGCGAGCTGCCGTCGTGCGGCGTCGTCATCGTCACGAGCCACGGCCGCCCGGGCTACCTCAAGCGCGCGCTCGAGGCGGGGGCGCGGGGGTTCCTGCCGAAGACCGTCTCGGCGCGCGTCCTCGCGGACGTCGTGCGCCAGGTGCGCGACGGCGGCCGGTACGTGGACCCGGAGCTCGCCGCGGAGGCGATCGCCGCGGGCGCGAGCCCGCTCACGCCGCGCGAGGCCGACGTGCTCGAGCTCGCCGCCGACGGCGCCCCCGTCGAGGAGATCGCGACGCGCGCCCACCTCGCGCCCGGCACGGTGCGCAACTACCTCTCGTCCGCGGCGGCCAAGCTGGGTGCCGCGAACCGGCACGAGGCCGCGCACGCGGCGCGGCGGCACGGCTGGATCTGAGGCCGGGCTCCGCCCGGTAGGCTCGGTGACCGTGCCGAGCCAGCCCCAGACCCCGCGCGCGTACAAGACCCTGGCGTTCCTGCTGCGCCCGATCCTGTTCGCGATCACCCGACGCGACTGGCGGGGTGCCGAGAACCTGCCCGACGGCGGGTTCATCGCCGCGGCGAACCACGTCACCGAGGTCGACCCGGTGACGCTCGCCCACTTCCTCTACGACCAGGGCCGCGCCCCCAAGATCACGGCGAAGGCCTCGCTCTGGAAGGTGCCCGTGCTCGGCGGCCTCCTCACCCGCACCGGGATGATCCCCGTGCACCGCGGGACCGCGGGCGCCGCGCAGTCGCTCGTGGACTCCACCGCGCGGCTCGACGAGGGCGAGTGCGTCGTGTTCTTCCCCGAGGGCACGCTCACGCGCGACCCGGACGGCTGGCCCATGGTCGGCAAGACGGGCGTCGCGCGCCTCGCGCTCGCGAGCCGGGCGCCCGTCGTCCCCATCGCCCAGTGGGGCGCGCACCGGCTCCTGGCGCCCTACGGCAAGGTGTTCAAGCCGATCCCGCCCAAGCAGGTCGCGGTCCACGCCGGGCCGCCCGTCGACCTCTCCGACCTCTACGACCGCCCGCAGGACACCGCGACGCTGCGCGAGGCGACCGAGCGCATCATGGCCGCGATCACGAGCCAGCTCGAGGAGATCCGCGGGGAGCAGGCGCCCGCCGAGCGGTTCGACCTGCGCCGTCGGCCCGGGACGGAGGACCGCGCGTGAGCGCCGAGCGCATCGTCGCCGCCGTCCTCGGGTCCGGCAGCTGGGGCACCACGTTCGCCGCCGTGCTGGCCGACGCCGGGTGCGAGGTGCGGCTCTGGGGCCGTGACGCCGAGGTCGCCGAGCAGGTGAACTCCTCGCGCCGCAACGAGAAGCGGCTGCCGGGCATCGACCTCCCGGAGGGGATCCGGGCCACGACCGACGCCGCGGGGGCCCTCGCGGGCGCCGGGCTCGTCGTCGTCGCCGTGCCCTCGCAGGTCGCGCGCGAGACGCTCACGGAGCTCCGCCCGCACGTGGCGCCCGACGCCGTCGCGGTCTCGCTCATGAAGGGCGTCGAGCTGAGCACCGACCGGCGCATGAGCGAGGTCGTCGCGGAGTCGCTCGGTCTGCCGCCCGAGCGCGTCGCCGTCGTCTCGGGGCCGAACCTCGCGCGGGAGATCGCGCACCGGCAGCCGACCGCGACCGTCGTGTCGTGCGTCGACGACGACGTGGCCCGCTACGTGGCACGCGCGTGCTCGTCGTCGTACTTCCGCCCGTACACCAACCGGGACGTGGTCGGCGTCGAGCTGTGCGGCGCGGTGAAGAACGTCATCGCGCTCGCCGTCGGCATCGCCCAGGGCCGCGGGTTCGGCTACAACACGACGGCCACCGTCATCACCCGCGGCCTCGTCGAGATCACGCGCCTCGGGCTCGCGCTCGGTGCCGACGCCGAGACGTTCCCCGGTCTCGCCGGCATGGGCGACCTCGTCGCGACGTGCTCGTCGCCGCTCTCGCGCAACCACACGCTCGGCAAGCACATCGGCCAGGGCCTGAGCCTCGACGACTCGATCGCCGCGACCGGCGGCACGGCGGAGGGCGTGAAGTCGTGCCGCTCGGTGCTCGAGCTCGCGCGCAAGGTCGGCGTCGAGATGCCCATCACGGCGGGCGTCGTCGCGGTGCTGCACGAGGGCATGCCCGTCGACGAGATGGCGCGCGGCCTGCTGTCCCGGCCGCAGAAGGCCGAGGGCGTCGCGGCAGAGCGCTGAGGCCCTCGGTCTTCTGCGGCGGGCCGTCAGCCGTCGTCGCGGACGTCGACGACGACGCGGGCCGGGTCCTCGAGCGAGAACACCCGGAACGGGCGCCGCTCGTCGTCGACCCCGACGAAGGCCTGCGTGTACCCCTCGAACACGCCGCGCAGCAGCACCTCCTCGACCTCGCCGTCGTCCCCCGCCCGGACGGGGTTCGGACCGGCGTACTCCTCGACCCCGGTGTCCATGGGGTACCCCGAGCCGGAGATCATGACCTGCAGGTACGCGTCGCCGTCGACGGCGACGACGTCGCCCTTGCCGTCGTCGACCGGCTGGTCGACGTACTCGACCCGCCACCCGGGCGTGCCCGTGCCGCCGAGCTCGAACACCACACGGTCGAACCCGTCGTGGTGGCCGACGCGGACGTCCGTCACCGTGAGCGCCGCGTCCGCGGACGGGTCCTGCGTGTCCGGGTCGGTGTTGGCGGGGAACGGCAGCGGCGCCTCGGTCGCGTCGTCCGACGGCGTCGACGTGCCGTCGGTCGGCTCGGTACCGGGCTCCGGGGTGGTCGGGGAGTCGGTGGGGGTGGGGGACGCGCTCGTCGCGGTGCTCGACGGCGAGGGGGACTCGTCCGTCCCGCCGGGGCTGCACGCGGCGAGGGCGAGGACGAGCAGCCCGGTGGCGATCGCCACCGGGCCTCCGGGCACCGCGCCGCCCGTCGTTCGTACCTGCCGCGTCCGCACCGCTCGTCGTGTCGTCATGCCGTCGATCCTAGAAAGCCCAGGTCACGCGCGCGCGGCGGCTGGGCCACGGTCCGACGACGGTCGTGTCACGGCGCGGTCTCGCACGCCCTGCACCCTGTCCCGGCGACGTCCCCGCCGCTACCCTCGGGGGACGTCGCAGGGGATCGGTGGTGCGTTGCTCGCGGTCGCGCTCACGGGACTGGTCGTGGTGGGGATCGTGCGCTACATGTCCGGGGCGGAGGCGCGTGCCCGGCGCTCCGAGGGAACGGGTGAGAGCGCGTCGTCCGGCATGTTCGGCGAGATCGTCCAGCCGAACCGCACGCACCTCACCGAGGAGAAGGAACGTCAGCGGCTCGACGTCGTGCAGGCGTTCGCGGAGTACCTGAGCTCCGGGCCGCCTGCTCCGGGGCCGACGACGATGACGGCCGAGCAGGCCGCGGAGCGGCTGCGTGCCTTCCGGGCGGGCGAGGTCCGTCCTCGGTCCCGCCCGTCCGGGCACGGGGCGCTCTCGCACGGCGCGCGGTTGCGGACGCTCCGCACGAGGCTGCGCGCCGTCGACAGCACCGCGACCGGGCCGGACTCGTGGTGGAGCGGCCCCGTCGAACAGGCGGAGGACGACCTGCTCTGAGGCAGCGTCGGAGCGTGCGGGTGCGAAGCCGGGTGCGCGTGTCCGACTGCTCGCCGATCGAGCGCCGCCGCGCGCGTCGGCGTCAGTCGGCCGCGCCGCGCAGCGCCCGGTCCAGGTCGCGCCAGAGGTCCTCGACGTCCTCGACGCCGACCGAGAGCCGCAGCAGGTCCTCCGGGACCGTGCGCGACTCGGTCGCGAACCGGCGCCGGCGCTCGAGGCTCGACTCGACGCCGCCGAGGCTCGTCGCGGGCACCCACAGCCGGACCGCCGCGACGACGGCGTCCGCGCCCGCCGCGCCGCCTCGCGGGCGGACGCCGAGGATCGAGCCGTACCCGGTCATGAGGCGCGTCGCGCGCTCGTGGCCCGGGTCGTCCGGCAGGCTCGGGTGCCGCACCTCGACGACGTCCGGGTGCTCGGCGAGCCGGCGCGCGAGCTCCGCCGCGTTCTGCTGGGAGCGCTCGACGCGCAGGGCGAGCGTGCGCAGGCCGCGCAGCGCGAGCCACACCTCGAACGGCCCGGGGATCGAGCCGTGGAGCGTGCGGTAGGCACGCAGCGTCGCCGTGAGCTCCGGGGTGCGCGCGACGGCCGCCCCGAGCACGACGTCGGAGTGCCCGGCGAGGTACTTCGTCACCGAGTGCACGACGACGTCCGCGCCGTGCGCAAGGGGTTGCTGGCCCAGCGGCGTCGCGAACGTGTTGTCGACGGCGGACAGCACCCCGCGCTCGCGCGCCGCCGCGAGGAGGGCGGGCAGGTCGGCGACCTCGAGCATGGGGTTCGTCGGGGACTCGACGAGGAGGAGCGACGCGCCGTCGAGGGCCGCGACGACCTGGTCGGTGTCGGCGACGTCGACGCGCACGACCTCGACTCCGGCCCGGGCCGCGAGGTCGTCCGCGAAGCCCAGCGACACCTGGTAGGCGTGCCGCGGGAGCACGACCTTCCCGCCCGCAGACACGGACGAGAACACCGCGGCGATCGCCGCCATCCCGGAGCCGAACACCACGCCCGGGTGCTCCGCGCCCTCGAGCGCGGCGAGCGCCTCCTCGAAGGGGTGCCACGTCTCGGTGTCCATGCGGGTGTACAGGAGCTCGCCCGGCTGCTGGAACCCCTGCGACACGTACGTCGAGGACAGCACGATCGGGGGGTTCACGGGCGCGCCCTGCGACCGCTCGGGGCGCCCTGCGGCGACGGCGACGGTCGCGGGGGACAGGGCGTCGGGCACGTGCGGGTCGGTCATGGCGGCAGCGTACGCCCGGCCGTGCGACGAGTGCCCCGGGCGACCGCCACCCGACCGCGCGACCAGGCGATCACGGTCGACCGAGCAGGCCGTCCTGGCTCGTCCTGCGGCCGGGACGAGCCAGGACCACCTGCTCGGCGTCGGGCGGGGTGGTCAGGGGAGGGGGCCGAGGAGCGACTGGGCGACGGTCGAGTGGGCGGACTCGTCGTCGGACGGGTGGAAGATCCCGGCGAGGACGTCGCGGTAGAGGCGGCCGAGCTCGTTGCCGGCGAAGTAGCTGGAGCCGCCCGCGACCCGCACCATCTGGTCGACGACGGTCTTCGCCGTCTCCGTCGCGCGCACCTTGAGCCCCGCGGTCGCGCGGAACCAGCCCGCGCCACGGTCGACGAGGGCGTCGAGCTCGGCCGCGACGGTGTCGATCTGCGGCCAGACGGCGTCGAGCGCGAGCGCGGCGTCCGCGAGGCGCCAGCGGACGTCCGGGTCCTCGGAGAGCGGCGCGCCGTCGTTCTTCATCGACGTCCGACGGCGGGCCGCAGCGACGCCGAGCTCGAGCGCGCGCTCCGCGATGCCCGTGTACACCGACGCGAGCAGCGTCTCGAACGTCGTGAAGATCCCGACGACGAGGGGGTCCAGCGTCGGGCCCGGCGGGAGGCGCCGGACGACCCGCTCGGCGGGGGCGAACGCGCCGTCGAGCACCGTGGAGCGCGACTGCGACGCGCGCATGCCCATCGTGTCCCAGTCGTCGAGCACCTGGACCCCGGCGTCGCGCGGGACGAACGCGTGCACCAGGCGCGGGGCGTCGGCCGACAGGGTGTCGAGACCCAGCACGCCGAGCCGCGTCCACGCGGGCGAGTTCGACGTGAAGATCTTGCGGCCGTGGAACGTGTACCCGCCCCGCTCGTCGGGACGGGCCTCGGTGCGCGAGCCCAGCAGCACGAGGTCGTTGCCGCCCTCGGAGTAGCCGAAGCCGAAGACCTCGCCGCGGCCGGCCTCCTCGAGCAGCCAGTCGAGCGACGCGTCGCCGCGCTCGTGGAGGTAGCGCGCGACGCCCGTCCACACGTGGTGCATGTTCACGGCGAGCGCCGTCGCGGGGGCTGCGCCCGCGAGCCGCGCCTGCTCGTGCGCCACCTCGCGCAGGGTGAGGCCCGCGCCGCCGAACGACTCCGGCACGAGCGCGCGCAGGTACCCGGCCTCGGTGAGCGCGGCGAGGTCCTCGGTGAAGAACGCGTTGTCGCGGTCGTAGCCCGCGGCCCGGCCGCGGATCTGCTCCAGCAGGTCGTCGGAGAGCAGCGTGCGCGGTGCGGGGAACGGGGCGGGGGACGGGACGGGCGTGGGCATGGCCTGCCTTCGGTCTCGGGACGGACGGTGGAGGGTGGACGGCGAGGGGCCCCGGCGACGTGCGTCGCCGGGGCCCCTCCACCGTACGGCGGCCGGTAGCCGGCCGTCAGCCCACGAGGACGGGCACCGGGTCCTCCGGGTGGGGGAGGATGCGGCGCAGGACGTCGGCGAGCGTCACGACGCCGACGAACCGCTCGCCGTCCATGACGACCGCGAGCTGCTCGCTCGACTCGCGCATGCGCGCGAGCGCGGCGTGCACCGTGGTGCCGGACTCCAGGACGAACCCGGGGCGCGCGAGCTCCTTGGCGGGCCGGTCGTCCGGCTCGAGGAGCGTGTCGCGCACGTGCACGACCTTCGGGACCACGCTCCCGTTCTGGACGAGGATGCGCAGGTGGCCCGAGCGGGCCGACGCGCGTCGCACGTCGGCCGCGGTCGCGTCGGCGGGCACCGACGTCGGCCGGCTCCCGGTCGGGACGAGCGCGTCGACCGTGAGGGTCTCGAGCTCGATCACGCCCGAGATCTGCACGCGGTACGACGCCTCGAGCGCACCGACGTTCGCCGAGTGCTCGACGAGGTGCCGCAGGGTCGCGGCGTCCTGCCCGCCCACCTCGACGTTCTCCACCGGCTCGACCCCCACGGCCCGCACGCAGCGGTTCGCGAGCTCGTTGAGCCAGCGCAGCAGCGGGCGGAACGCCCACATGAACCCGCGCATCGGCAGCGCGAGGAGCGTGGCCGACCGCTCGGGGTGGGCGATGGCCCACGACTTCGGGGCCATCTCGCCGATGACGAGGTGCAGGAACGTGACCACGACGAGCGCGAGCACGAAGCCCGCGACGTCGGCGGCCCACAGGGGCGCCCCCCACGTCTCGAAGACGGGTGTGAGCCAGTGGTGGACGGCGGGCTTGGTGATGGCACCGAGCGCGAGCGTGCACGCGGTGATGCCGAGCTGGGCGCCGGCCATGAGGAGCGTGAGCTCGTTCGAGCTGCGCAGCGCGGCGCGCGCGGCGCGGCTCGTGGGCGCGGCGTCCTCGAGGCGGTGCCTCTTGGCGCCGAGGAGCGCGAACTCCACGGCGACGAAGAACGCGCTGAGCGCGATGATCGCGACGGTCGCCGTGACGACGACCCAGGGGTTGCTCATCGGGTCTCCTCCGCTGCGTCCGTCGGGCGGGCAGCCTCGCGTGCGGTCGCGTGCACGACCACGTCGACGGGGACGTCGCCGCGCCGCTCGACGAGCCGCACGCGCACGAGGCGCGGCACGTGCCGCTCGACCGACAGGACGTCGACGAGGAGCGCGCGGTGCACGGGCTCGTCGTGCACGAGGTCGGCCGGGTCGTCGGGGAGCGGCACCTCGATCTGGTCGCCCGCGCGCGGCAGGGCGCCGTGCTGGGCGATGAGGAGGCCGGAGACGGTCTCGTGGTCGCCGCGGGGCAGGTCGTGCCCGAGGGCGCGCTCCGCCTCGTCGACGTGGACGTCGCCGCCCATGACCCACACGCCGTCCTCCTCGGCCGTGACCGTGGCGGGCTGCTCGGGGTCGTGCTCGTCGGTGATCTCCCCGACGAGCTCCTCGGCGAGGTCCTCGACCGTGAGCACGCCGGTGAAGCCGCCGTACTCGTCGATGACGCACGCGAGCTGGTTGCGCGTGGAGTTGAGCTGCGCGAGGGCGTCCGGGAGGGTCATGGCCGTCGGCAGCACCACGGCCTGGCGCATGAGCGCCGTGACGGGTGCGTCCGCGGGCAGGTCGGTCGCGAGGACGTCGGCGAGCTGGACGACGCCGAGCGGCTGGTCCGTGTCGTCGACCACCGGGTACCGCGTGTGGGCCCGGGCCATGAGCTCGCGCACCTCGGCGACGGTCGCCTCGGGCCGGACGGTGCCCACGCGCGAGCGCGGGATCATCGCGTGCTCGACGTCGCGCTGCGGGAAGTCCAGCACGCGGTCGAGGAGCACGGACAGCTCGTCGGGCAGGTCCCCGCTCTCGCGCGAGTCGGCCACGATGTGCTCGAGGTCGCGCGCGGTCGCGGTGTTGTCGACGTCGTGGACGGGCTCGATCTTGAGCATCCGCAGCAGCGCGTTGGACGCCTTGTCGAACACCGCGATGAGCCAGCCGAACACCGTGAGGTACGCCGACGTCGAGCGCGCCAGGCCCTTCGCGAGCGGCTCGGGCCGCGCGATGGCGAGGTTCTTGGGGAACAGCTCGCCGAAGAGCATCTGGATGATCGTCGACAGCACGAGCGCCAGGACGGTGCCCACCGCGACGCCGACACCCGTCGGGACGCCGACGCCACCGAGCATGGTGCCGAGCGACTGCCCGATGAGGGGCTCGGCCACGTAGCCGACGAGCAGGCCCGTCACCGTGATGCCGAGCTGCGCGCCGGACAGGACGAAGGAGGTGCGCCGGGTCACGGCGAGCGCGCGCCGGGCCGACTCGTCGCCGGCCTCCGCCTTGGCCCCCAGCCGGGAGCGGTCGACGGTCATGTAGGCGAACTCCTGCGCGACGAAGTAGGCCGTCGCCGCCGTGATCGCGAGGACCACGAGGAGCCCGAGGAGGAGGGAGAGGAAGGTCGTCATCGTGCCCGCACCGCCCTTCGGTCGTCGGGGACGCGTGGGTGCGTCCGCTCGCTGCCGGGGCCGGTGCGGCCGGGACTATGGTCGGGGTCGTCGGCCGCGGGGGCCTCGAGAGTCGTGTCTTCCACGGCACTCCCAACGCCGGAGCCTCCCGGATCGTTCCCGGGATCTCGCACCGGTGCGCGTCCGCGCGCGAGCAGGCGTCCGGTAGGGTCGTCGGCGATGTCCAGCCAGATCCCCGACCGGTCCGTGCCGTCCACCGACGAGCACCCCACCGGCGCCCCCCGCAAGCCCCGCGTCCTCGTGCTGTTCGGCGGGCGCTCGGGCGAGCACGCCATCTCCGCCGCGACCGCCGCGGGCGTCCTGCGCGCCATCGACCGGTCGCGCTACGACGTCGTCCCGGTCGGGATCACGCCGTCGGGCGAGTGGGTCCTCGCGGCCGACGAGCCCGCGCGCTGGGAGATCACCGCGGGCCGGCTGCCGCAGGTCGAGCCGACGGGCGAGGAGGTCCTCCTCCCGCTGTCGACCGGTCGTCGGGACCTGCGCGTGCTCGCGCCGGGCGAGGTGCCGCGCGTGCTGGGCGAGGTCGACGTCGTCTTCCCGCTCCTGCACGGGCCCTACGGCGAGGACGGCACCCTCCAGGGCATGCTCGAGCTCGCGGACGTGCGCTACGTGGGCGCCGGCGTGCTCGCGTCGGCGGTCGGCATGGACAAGCACTTCATGAAGCTCGTGCTCGCGGGCGAGGGCCTGCCGATCGCGCCGTACACCGTCGTCAAGCCGGGGGCGTTCGAGCGCGACCCGGAGGCCGTGACGCAGGCCGTGGCCGCGCTCGGCCTGCCCGTCTTCGTCAAGCCCGCGCGCGCCGGGTCGAGCCTCGGCATCTCCAAGGTCGACGACCTCGCCGACCTTCCCGCGGCGATCGCCGCCGCGCAGGAGCACGACCCGAAGGTCGTCGTCGAGGCCGGCGTCGTCGGCCGAGAGATCGAGTGCGCCGTCCTCGGCGGACGCGGGGGCGGGCGGCCCCGGGCGTCCCTGCCGGGGGAGATCGTCGTCACGGGCGAGCAGCACGACTTCTACGACTTCGAGGCCAAGTACCTCGACGAGGCCGGGGTCGAGCTGTCGTGCCCCGCAGACCTGCCGGAGCACCTCGTCGAGCGCGTGCGCGAGATCGCGGTCCGCACGTTCGAGGCGGTCGGCGCGGAGGGCCTCTCGCGCGTCGACGTGTTCGTCACGCCCGACGAGCAGGTCGTCGTCAACGAGATCAACACCATGCCCGGCTTCACGCCGTTCTCGATGTACCCCCGCATGTGGGAGAAGTCGGGGCTCAGCTACCCCGACCTCATCGACGAGCTCGTCGCCCTCGCGCTCGAGCGGCCCACCGGCCTGCGCTGAGCGCACCGGCGACGGGCCGGAGGCCCGCCTCGGGACGGGCTCCGGCTCAGCCGGCGTCGCCCGCCCCGACGCACGCGCGCGTCTGCGGGACCTCCATGACCGCGCGGCCCAGGTCCGCGATGAACGACGTCGAGTGCCCCTCCGTCACGGCGGGCGGGACGACGACCTGCACCGCGGGGTCGCGGCCGTAGGTCGTGAACGACCACGTGCCCTCGTCCTCCACGACGAGCCAGTCGACGCTGCCCCCCTCGGACACGACGCTCTGGCACGTCGTCGTCGTGGGCCCGGGCACCTCGACGCCGCACCGCAGCGTCACCGCGGCACCGGGTTCGCCCCACGCGGCCGTGGCCTGGCTCGTCGTGCCGACCTTCGGCAGGTCCTCGCCCAGCGAGTCGGGCAGCGCGAGCACGACGTCCGCGCACAGCGGGTTCTGGGCGTCGTCCGCCACGGGCACGCCGACGCGCGGCGCGCACGCGGCGGTGGTGGCCACGACGCCGAGCAGCGCGGGCACCGCGAGGGCGCGGACGAGCCGGCGCCCCGACGGCCGGGGGGACCCCGGGAGGGTGGAGGGGGAGCGGGGAGGGACGACGTCGAGCACGCGACCACCGTAGCCGCCCGCGACCGGTGCCCGTGACCGCCCGGGCGGCGACTAGGGTGGCCGCGTGAGCGAGACGCCCCTGCTGGTCCGCGACGTGCCCGAGGAGGCGCTCCTCGCCCGGATCCTCCCCCTGCTGCCCACTTCCCCCTCGACGATCGTCGGGCCCGGGGACGACTGCGCGGTCGTGGCCGCGCCGGACGGCCGCTACGTCGTGTCCACGGACGTCCTCGTCGAGGACCGGCACTTCCGTCGGCGCTGGTCGACGGGGTACGACGTCGGTCGGCGCGCCGCGGTGCAGAACCTCGCCGACGTGGTGTCCATGGGCGCGCGCCCTGCGGCGCTCGTCGTCTCGCTCGTCATGCCGGGCGACCTGCCGGTCGACTGGGTCACGGGGCTCGCGCGCGGGCTGGCCGACGCGTGCACCCCGCTCGGCGCCGCGGTCGTCGGCGGCGACCTGTCCGGAGGGGACCAGGTCGTGGTCGCCGTGACCGTCCACGGGGACCTGGAGGGCCGGGATCCGGTGCTGCGCGGCGGGGCCCGTGCGGGCGACGTCGTCGCGCTCGCCGGGACCCTCGGACGGTCCGCCGCGGGTCTCGCGCTGCTCGACGCCGGTCGCCCGGACGTCGACGACGCGCTCGTCGCCGCCTACCTGCGTCCCGACCCGCCGCTCGCCGCGGGCCCGGTCGCGGCCGTCGCCGGGGCCACGGCGATGATGGACGTCTCGGACGGCCTGCTGCGCGACGCGGGCCGGGTCGCGCGGGCGAGCGGCGTCGTCGTCGACCTCGGCACGGGCGCGCTCGACGCCGACCGTTCCCGGCTGCGTGACGCGGCCGTCGTGCTCGCGGGCGAGGACGACGGGGCTGGACTGGTCGACGAATGGGTCCTGTCCGGGGGAGAGGACCACGGCCTGCTCGCCACGTTCCCCGCGACGACGCCGCTCCCTGCCGGGTTCCGACCGCTCGGCACGGTGCGTCCGGCGGGCGACGACGGCGCGGGCGTGCGCCTGGACGGCACGGTGCCGCGCCGGCCGTCGGGGTGGGACCACTTCCGCGCCTGAGCGCGGGCGTCAGCTCCGGCGGTAGCGCACCGCGGTGAGGTCCTTGCCGCCGATGTCGTCGCGGCGCTCGACCCCGTCCGGGCTGAACCCGTGCCGGCGGTAGAACCGGCGCGCGCGCTCGGCGTCCTCGAGGACCCAGAGCGTCACGGTGGTGCCCGGGCCCACCTCGCCGAGCATGGTGCGCATCAGGTCGCGCGCGACGCCGCGGCCCCAGGACTCGGGGTCGAGGTAGATGGCGTAGATCTCGAGGTCCCCGGGCTCGGCGTCCTCGTCGCGGCCGGGGCCGAGGGTGGCGAAGCCGATGGTGCGGCCGTCGGCGTCGGCGAGCCACGTGCGCGCGCCGGCGGTGCCGAGGCTCTGGACCCAGTGCTTCTCGCGCTGGTCGTGGTCGAGCGAGGCGAGATACTCGTCCGGCACGATGCCGGCATAGGCGCCGCGCCACGACGCGATGTGCACGGCTGCGATGGCGCGCGCGTCCGCGGGGCCGGCCGGGCGGATCGTTACCTCGCTCAGTTCCGTCACCATGTACAAAGACTGCCACCCGGGCGGAGATACACCAAGCCCGTTTGTCCGGATCTTCAGGAGATCTCCGGAGGTCGGACGACCGTTCGACGGGGGCGCAGACGACGAGAGCGCCCGCCGGGGACCGGCAGGCGCTCTCGTGGAGGAGTCGCGCGACTCAGGCGGGGCGGGTGACCTTGCCGGCCTTGAGGCACGAGGTGCACACGTTGAGGCGCTTGGGCGTCCCCGCGACCACGGCGCGCACGCGCTGGATGTTCGGGTTCCAGCGGCGCTTCGTGCGGATGTGGGAGTGCGAGATGCTGTGCCCGAAGCCCGGGCCCTTGCCGCAGACGTCGCAGTTGGCAGCCACGGTTTCTCCTGATCGTCGTGCACGTCGCGCACGCAGCGGCGACGTCCTGAATGGTCTGTAGGGTGTCCGGCCCGGTGTCCCTCGGCGGCTCCTCGACGGTGTCGAGGGCGCGCGAAGCACCCGGGCAACCTCGTCAGGGTAGCCGATCCGAGGGCCTCAGCTCAAACCGGGTCCGCGTCGCACGGATCACGCCGGACCCCGGGGCGCCTCTGCCCACGACCGCGGGCCGCGTTGACTACCGTGGTCCCGACGACCGCCGGGTCGTCCGACCCGCCGCGCGCGGCCGGGCCGTCCCCCAGCGTACGAGGAGCCGTCCCGACGTGAGCCCCGGAGCCGACGTGGTCGACGCCGCCGTCGTCGTCGCGTGGGGTCGTGGTGGCGTCCACGCCCTCGCCCAGGCGCGTACGTCTCTCGACCGCGTGAACGTCTTCCCCGTGGCCGACGCGGACACCGGCACGAACATGTACCTCACGCTGCTCGACGCCGTCCGGGCGCTGCCTGCCGGGGCGGCGGCCGGGAGCGGCGCGGGCGACCTTCTCGTGCGTCTCGCGCGCGGGGCGCTCGTCGGGGCCCGGGGGAACTCCGGCGTCATCCTCAGCGAGTACCTGCGCGGGCTCGCGCTCGAGCTCGCCGAGCACCGGAGCGTCTCGGGCGCGGCGCTGGCCGCCGGCCTGGACCGTGCCGCGCGCACGGCCCGTGGCGCTGTCGCGCGCCCGGCGCCGGGCACGATCCTCACCGCAGCCGACGCGGCGGCACGCGCAGCCGCGGTCGTCGTCACCGACGGCGACGCCTCGCCGGGAGCCGTCGCGGCGGCGGCGCGGGACGGAGCCCGTGCGGCGGCGCTGCGCAGCACCGACGAGCTCGACGTGCTGGCGCGGGCGCAGGTGCTCGACGCCGGCGCCCTCGGCCTCGTCCTCGTGCTCGGCGCGCTCGTCGCCGCGCTCGACGAGCGGACCGGCGAGCCGGACCGCGGGCACGTCGACGAGCGGACCGACGAGGCGGGCGACAGGAGCGCCGACGAGCGGCTCGACGAGCAGATCGGCGGGCTCGGTACGGCCCCGGCGGCCACCGCGCCGGTCGTGTCGGAGGTGCTGGGCATGATGTCCGGCATGACGCCGGTCACCGGGTCGTCCGCGGCGGCGCCGGGGACCTCGGCCGCGCACGAGGGGGGCGAGTTCGAGGTGATGTACGTGGTCGACCTGCCGGGCGGCGCTCTCGGCGACGCCGCCGGCCTGTCCGCGGGACCGGGGGAGAGGCTGCGGTCCGACCTGTCCGGCATCGGGGACTCCGTCGTCGTCGTCGGCGGTGCGGGCGAGGACGGGTCGGGGCTCTGGCAGGCGCACGTCCACACCGACGACCCGATGGCCGCGGTCGCGGCCGGGCGGGCGGTGCTCGCCGACGCCTCCGGCCGGGACTCGCAGGGTCACGCGCAGGAGCCTGCCGCGCTGCGGCAGGTCCGCGTGCGCCACCTGACCGGCGCGCACGGGGACGGGCACCTTCCCGAGACCGGTGACGCGTCGGCGGACCGTGGCCGGTCCGACGAGGCGGGGATCGTCGCGGTGACCACCGCGCCGGGGCTCGTCGCGGACCTCGCGCGCGCGGGCGCCGTCGTGCTCCTGCGCGAGGCGCCCGGCGCGCCCGACCTCGCGGCGCTGCACCGCGTCGCCGTCGACGCGCGCGCGGCGCACGTCGTGGTGCTGGCCGGCGGCGACCTCCCCGAGCGGGACGTCGCGACGCTCCGAGCGGCCCTGCGCGAGGACGGCGTCGAGACGCTCGAGGTGCTCCCGGCGCCGACGGACCTGCACGTGACGGTCGCCCTCGCCGCCGCCCAGCTGGCCGACGGCCGCGCGCGCGTGGACGCCGTCCGGTCGGCGCTCGACACGGTGCGCACGTCCCGAACGACGACGGCCGGTGCGCACGGTCCTGAGGTCGCGGCCCGGCTCGTCGGGCTCCTGGAGGCGCTGCTCGCGAGCCCCGCCGAGGTCGTCACGGTGCTCGCGGACGACGACGTCCCGCTCCCGGCGCTCGACGAGCTCGCCCCCGCGGCCGCCCGGTCCGGGGCCGAGCTGGTGCTCCTGCGCTCGGGCCGGGACGGCGGCACCGTCGCGCTCGCGGCGGAGGGCGCCGTCGTCCACCACGGCACGGACGAGGCGGTGGGGGCATGACGGACCGTCTGGCCGAGCCGCTGACCCGGGCCGTCGGGACGCGCAGCGCGGGGCCGCTCGCGAAGCTCGGCCTCGAGACCGTGGGCGACCTGCTGCGCCACTACCCACGCCGCTACGGCGACCCCGGCCGGCTGACGGACCTCGGCGGGCTCGCCCTCGGCGAGCACGTGACGATCGTCGCCCAGGTCCGCAGCGCCACCGTCCGGCGCATGCGCAACCGCGCGGGCGCCATCCTCGAGGCCGTCGTGACGGACGGCCCGCAGCAGCTCTCGCTGACGTTCTTCGCCAAGAGCCCCAACGTGCTGCGGTACCACGAGCAGCGGCTCGCGCCGGGTCGGCACGGCCTGTTCACGGGCGTCGTCGGCCTCTACCGGGGCACGCGCCAGCTCACGCACCCCGACTACAAGATCATCGGCATGGACGACGACGCCGAGGACGCCGAGAGCGCCGTCCTCGAGGCGAGCCGGCCCATCCCCATCTACCCCGCGAGCGGGAGCATCCCGAGCTGGAAGATCCAGCCCGCCGTGCGGACCGTCCTCGACCCGCTGCGCGAGGAGGACGTCCCCGACCCGCTGCCCGACGCCGTCCGCGAGCGGCACGGGCTCGGCACCCGGCTCGAGGCGCTGCGCGACGTCCACGAGCCGTACGACGAGAAGCAGTGGCGCCGAGGTCGCGACCGCCTGCGGTACGAGGAGGCGTTCGTCCTCCAGGCCGCGCTCGCGCAGCGGCGCGCGCGGGCCGCCGCCGAGCCCGCGACCGCCCGCCCGCCGCGCCCGGAGGGCGAGCCCGGGATCCTCGCCGACTTCGACGCGGCGCTGCCCTTCACGCTCACCCAGGGGCAGCGCGACGTAGGCCGCGAGATCGCCGACGACCTCGCGCTCGCGCGACCGATGCAGCGGCTCCTCCAGGGCGAGGTCGGCTCCGGCAAGACCGTCGTCGCGCTGCGCGCGATGCTCCAGGTGATCGACGCCGGCGGACAGGCGGCGCTCCTCGCGCCGACCGAGGTGCTCGCCGCGCAGCACGCGCGGACCCTGCGGGCGCTCCTCGGTCCGCTCGCCGAGGGCGGGTTCCTCGGGGGCGCCGAGCACGGGACGCGCGTCGCGCTCCTCACGGGCTCGCTCGGCGCCGCCGCGCGCAAGGAGGCCCTGCTCGACGCCGCGAGCGGCGCGGCGGGGATCGTCGTGGGCACGCACGCGCTGCTCTCCGAGAACGTGCAGTTCGCCGACCTCGGGCTCGTGGTCGTCGACGAGCAGCACCGGTTCGGCGTCGAGCAGCGCGACGCGCTGCGGGCGAAGGCCCGCACCGCCCCGCACCTGCTGGTCATGACGGCGACGCCGATCCCGCGCACCGTCGCGATGACCGTGTTCGGCGACCTGGAGACGTCGTCGCTCACGGAGATCCCCGCCGGGCGGTCGGGCATCACGACGCACGTCGTGCCCGCCGGGAACCCGGCCTGGATGGAGCGGACGTGGGCACGCGTGCGCGAGGAGGTCGACGCCGGGCACCGCGCGTACGTGGTGTGCGCCCGCATCCACCCGGACGAGCCGGACGCCGGCGCGGGCGGCACGGGGGACGACGACTTCGACGACGTCCCCGACTTCCTGCTCGACCCCGAGGAGCCCGACGCCGTCGAGCGGGCACCGCTGCGCGCCGTGCTGGAGGTCGCGGAGGAGCTCCGCGCCCACCCCCGGCTCGCCGGGCTCGCGATCGGCGTGCTGCACGGGCAGATGCCTCCCGCGGACAAGGACGCCGTGATGGCCGACTTCGCGTCGGGTGCGGTCCAGGTGCTCGTCTCCACGACGGTCGTCGAGGTCGGCGTCGACGTCCCGGAGGCCACGGCGATGGTCGTGCTCGACGCTGACCGGTTCGGCATCTCCCAGCTCCACCAGCTGCGCGGGCGCGTCGGGCGCGGTTCCGCCGCCGGGCTGTGCCTGCTCGTCTCGACCGCGCAGCCGGGCACGCCCGCCGCGACGCGCGTCGAGACGCTCGCCCGGACGACGGACGGGTTCGAGCTCGCCACCGTCGACCTCGAGCTGCGCAGCGAGGGCGACGTCCTGGGCGCCGCGCAGTCCGGGCGGGCCAGCTCGCTGCGGCTCCTGCGGGTCGTCAAGGACGCGGACGTCATCGAGACCGCGCGCGCCGACGCGGCGCAGGTCGTCGCGCAGGACCCGGACCTCGCGGACCACCCGGCGCTCGCCGCCGCGATCCGCGAGCAGCTCGACCCCGAGCGCGAGGAGTTCCTCGAGCGTGCGTGACGGCCGGGCGCCGCGGCCTCTGCGTAGGGTGGGCGCGTGACGAGGATCGTGGCGGGAACAGTCGGTGGGCGCACGCTGCAGGTCCCGCCCCGCGGCACGCGGCCGACGAGCGAGCGCGTGCGCGAGGCGATCTTCTCCCGGCTGGAGCACCTCGGCGTCGTGGACGACGCGCACGTCCTCGACCTCTACGCGGGCTCCGGCGCGCTCGGCCTCGAGGCGGCGAGCCGCGGGGCGGCCGACGTGACGCTCGTCGACTCCGCCCGGGTCGCGGCCGACGTCGCGCGGCGCAACGTCGCCGCGCTCGGTCTGCCGAACGTGCGCGTCGTCGCGCAGCCCGCCGAGGCGTTCGTCGCCGGCGTGGCGGCGGCCGCGGCGCAGCGGACGGCGGCCGGAGACGCGGTCGGAGCGGCCGGGGCGCCGACGCCGGGGCGTGCGGGCCACGGCCCCTATCACCTCGTGCTCGTCGACCCGCCCTACGACGTGACGGCCGAGGCGCTCGAGCGCGTCCTCGCCCACCTCGCGGTGCCCGGCGTGCTCGACGCGTCGGCCGTCGTCGTGGTCGAGCGCTCGACGCGCACGCCCGAGCCGACGTGGCCCGCCGGCTGGGAGCTGGTGGCGCACAAGGACTACGGCGAGACCGCGGTGTTCTTCGTCGGCCCCGAGCTCCCCGACGACGTGTAGCCCGTCGACGGTTCTGGCTCGTCCGGGTCGGCTGACGCACCTGGACCGCCTGCTCGGCCGGGGCTGCCTGGTCAGGTCGTCGGGGCGCGGGTCTCGGCCGGGGCGAGCGTGCCGACGGGCACGGTCGCGAGGGCGGCGGGGTCGTCCGGGTCGACGAGGCGGACGCTGTCCCCGCCCGCGGCGTCGAGCAGGCGGCGGGCCGCGGCGTCGTCGGCGAGCGTGCCCTCGCTCTCGCGGAGGTTCTCCGCGAGGAAGGCGCGCAGCGGTGCGGCCGGGACGTCGTCGCCGGCGGTGTGCGGCCCGAGGGGGAACGACACGAGGAGGAGCGCGGGCACGCGCTCGCCGCCCGGGCCGTCGCCGGGCTGGAAGTAGGGCAGCGCGAGGACGCGGGCGCCGAGCCGCGCGTAGAACCGGAGCCGCGCGACCGGGTCGCCGTAGGCCTCGCTGCCGGCGTGGTGCGCGGGGTGCTCGACCTCGCCCACGACGACGAGCGGGTCGAGCGTGCGCCAGTCCTCGAGCGCGGCGGTGACGAGGCGGCCACCGACCCCGCCGCCGCGGCGTCCGGGGGCGATCGCGAGGTAGAGCACGAGGAGGACGCGTGCGTCGGCGAACCACTCGCCGACCACCCCGGCGACGACGCGGCCCTCCTCGACGACGCCGAGGCTGCGCAGCCGCCCGCTCGCGTGGGCGTCGAGCAGCTCCTGCTCGTCGACGAGCTCGGCCGGAGGGAACGAGGGCGCGAGGACGTCGCGGTGCAGCGAGCGCAGCAGATCCGGGTCGGTGAGCGGCACGACGGCGGGGGTGGTCACGCCGACCATCGTCGCGCCCGACGACGGTCGGCGCGCGCCCGGCCGCGCCGCCGGGGTCCGGCGGCCCCCGTGTACTACCGTGACGAGGTGACCACAGCCGTCTGTCCCGGGTCGTTCGACCCGATCACCCTGGGCCACCTCGACATCGTCCGCCGTGCGCGCGCCCTCTTCGACGAGGTCGTCGTCGGCGTCGCCCGGAACGCGTCGAAGTCGGCGCTCCTGAGCGTCGACGAGCGCGTGGACCTCGCCCGGTCCGCGGTGCGGGACGCGGGGCTGGACGGCGTCCGCGTCGAGGTCGTGCCGGGGCTGCTCGTCGACTTCTGCCGGGAGGCGGGCGCGACGGCGGTGGTCAAGGGCCTGCGCGGTGGCGCGGACTTCGACGCGGAGCTGCCGATGGCGCTGATGAACCGGCACCTCGCGGGCGTCGAGACCGTGTTCGTCGCGGGCGACGCCGCGCTCCTGCACGTGGCGTCGTCGCTCGTGAAGGACATCGCGCGGTACGGGGGACCGGTGGACGACCTCGTCCCGCCGGGGGTGGGCGACGCCGTCCGGGCGGCGCTGGCACGGACGCAGGGGACCAGCAGGTGAGCACGACGGGAAGGACCGGGTACGTGAGCGAGCAGCAGGGCCGACGGACGACGCACGAGGACCACGCGGGCGAGGAGGCGCAGGTCGGGTTGAACGCGATCCTCGACGATCTCACGCACCTCGTCGAGTCGGCGCGCACGATGCCGATGTCCGCCTCGGTGCTGGTGCACAAGGGCGACGCGCTCGCGCTCCTGGACGAGCTGCGGGGCGCGCTGCCGGAGCAGCTCGCGCACGCGGACGAGGTGCTCGCGCAGGCGGACGCCGTGCTCGAGGACGCGCACCGACAGGCCGAGGAGATCCTCACGACGGCGCGCGCCCGCGCGATCGAGCTGGTGCAGACGGAGCAGGTCGTGGTCCAGGCGGAGGCGCGTGCCCGCGACATCGTCGACGAGGCGGACGAGGCGGCGGCCGTGCTGCGGCGCGACGCCGACGACTACTGCGACCGGCGGCTCGCGGACTTCGAGGTGGACCTCGGCAAGCTGCTCGCGCAGGTCCAGGCGGGCCGCGCGAAGCTCGCGGACCGGCTCGGCGACCGCTTCGGCGACGCCGACGAGTCGCCGTTCCCGGCGACGATGCGCGAGCGCGGCGGCGAGCGCGCGGCCCGCTGACGACCGGCGGGCCGGCGTCCCCGACGGCCGCCGCGGCCGGCACCGCGACGGTGGCGACCACGGCGTCCGGTGACGTAAGATCGATGTTTGGGCTCGTCGCGTCACGCGTCGACCCGTGCCTGGCACCCGCCGTCGAGCGGTCGCCGGCCCCCGACCATCGTTGACCACCGTCCGCGGGCACCCACGCCTGCGGGCTCCGATCCTGGAGCGCACCATCACCGCCGAGAAGACGTCGCCGCTCGTGCTCGACACGCACGAGCTCGGTCGGCGACCCGGGAGCATGCTGACGGTCCGTCGGACCGTCCCCGCGCCGGCCGACCTCGGGACCGCCGTCATCGGCATCCCCGAGGGCAGCGAGCTCGAGCTCGACCTGCGTCTCGAGGCCGTCATGGAGGGCGTGCTCGTCTCCGGGACGGTGACGGGCCACGCGGTCGGGGAGTGCGTGCGCTGCCTCGACACGGTGCACGAGGACGTCTCGGTCGAGCTCGGCGAGCTGTTCGCCTACCCGGAGCGCGCCAAGGCCGCCCAGGAGTCGGGCGACGACCTGGAGGACGCCGAGGACGTCTACGAGCTGGACGGCGACCTCGCGGACATCGAGCCCGCGCTACGGGATTCGGTCGTCACTGCACTACCATTCAGTCCGGTGTGCCGAGCGGACTGCCCGGGGCTGTGCTCCGAGTGCGGTGCGCGCCTGGCGGACGACCCGGGCCACACCCACGAACTTGTCGACCCTCGGTGGTCGGCGCTGGAGAGCATGTTCGACACCTCGAACGTGTCCGACGAGACGAAAGAGAGCTAGCCGTGGCTGTTCCGAAGCGCAAGATGTCGCGCAGCAACACCCGTGCGCGTCGTTCGCAGTGGAAGACGACCGCCGCGAACCTCACGACCTGCCCGCAGTGCAAGGGCGACAAGCTGTCGCACGCGGCGTGCCCGACGTGCGGTACCTACAAGGGCCGCCAGTACGCCGAGGCGCTGCGCACCGAGCACGCAGGCTGAGGCGCGTGGCACCGGCTGCACCGGCATCCGGTCTTCTCGAGAAGCTCGGGGTCCATCTGGACCCCGAGCTTCTCGTGCTTGCGCTCACGCACCGGTCGTTCGCGCACGAGAACGGCGGCATCCCCACGAACGAGCGTCTCGAGTTCCTCGGTGACACCGTCCTGGGCCTGGTCGTCACGGAGACCCTCTACCGCCGCCACCCCGACCTGTCCGAGGGCGAGCTCGCCAAGATGCGGGCCGCGACCGTCTCGCAGAAGTCGCTCGCCGCGATCGCGCGCCGGCTCGGCCTGGGGCAGTACGTGCTGCTCGGCAAGGGCGAGATCCGCACGCGCGGCAACGACAAGGACTCGATCCTCTCCGACACGGTCGAGGCGATCATCGGCGCGGTCTACCTGAGCCACGGTCTGGAGCCGGCCCGCGGGCTCGTGCTCGAGCTCGTCGAGCCGACGCTCTCGGCGGCGGCCGGTCTCGGTGCCGGGCTCGACTGGAAGACGTCGCTCCAGGAGGCCGCGGCCGCGGCCGGGCTGAGCGCGCCCTCGTACTCGAGCGACGCCGTCGGGCCGGACCACGCGCGGGTCTTCACGTCGTACGTGCACCTCGACGGCCGCCTCTACGGCACGGGCAGCGGGACGGCGAAGAAGTACGCCGAGCAGGAGGCCGCGGAGCGCGCGTACCGCGCGCTGGCGACGGAGCAGGCCGAGCGCGAGCGCGAGAAGGGGAGCGAGGACGGGGACGCAGCCCCGGCCTCGCCGGTCGCGACCGAGGACGCCGGTGCCTGAGCTGCCCGAGGTCGAGACCGTCCGCGACGGTCTCGCCCGCCACGTCGTGGGCGCTCGCGTCGTCGACGTGGAGGTGCTCCGGGACTACAGCGTGCGGCGACACGACGGCGGGCCGGCGGGCTTCCGCGACGAGCTGCTCGGTCAGCGGTTCGGCGCCGCGGTGCGGCGCGGCAAGTTCCTCTGGCTCCCGCTCGAACCCGCTGCCGGGTCCGACGACGGCCCCGCCGCCGCCCTGCTGGCCCACCTCGGGATGTCGGGCCAGCTCCTCGTCCGCTCGGGCGTCGCGCTCGCCGACCGCTCGCCGCACCTGCGGGTGCGCGTGGTGCTCGAGCACGACGACCGCACCGCGTACGGCGCGCAGGCGCTCGACTTCGTCGACCAGCGCACGTTCGGGCACCTGTCCGTCCAGGACCTCGTCCCGACGCCCGACGGCGCCCCCGGCGGCCTCGGGTCCGACCTCGCCGCGGTCCCGTCTCCGGTCGCGCACATCGGCCGGGACCTGCTCGACCCGTCGCTGCGGCGCGACGACGTGGTGGACGCGATCCGGCGTCGTCGGACGGGCGTCAAGCGCGCGCTGCTCGACCAGACCGTCGTGTCCGGCGTCGGCAACATCTACGCGGACGAGGCGCTGTGGCGCGCCCGGCTGCACTACGCCCGCGCGACGGACACGCTGCGCCGTCCCGAGGCCCACCGCCTGCTCGACGCGGCGGCCGAGGTCATGACGGAGGCCCTGGCGCAGGGTGGCACGAGCTTCGACGCCCTCTACGTCAACGTGAACGGGCAGTCGGGCTACTTCTCGCGGTCGCTCGCGGTGTACGGGCAGGAGGGCGAGCCGTGCCCCCGGTGCGGAACACCCGTGAGGCGCGACGAGTTCATGAACCGCTCGTCGTACACGTGCCCGCGCTGCCAGCCCCGCCCCCGCAACGGCCGCTGGTAAGCCCCCCGACAGCGCCCCCGACGCTGAGTGCAGGAGAGAGTCGCGTCCGGTCGACCCGGACGCGACTCTTTCGTGCACTTAGCGGGGGACGACGTTGCGGAGCTCGCGGCCCCCGCGCAGCGCGTCGAGGTTGGCGTTCACCAGCTCCGACGCGCGCTGCGGCCGGTTGCCCGCGACGTGCGGCGTGAGGATCAGGCGCGGCGCGTCCCACAGGAGCGACTCCGCGGGCAGGGGCTCGGACTCGGTGACGTCGAGCGCGGCGCCGCCGAGCCGACCGTCGTGCAGCGCGGCGACGAGCGCGCCCTCGTCGACCGTGGCGCCGCGGCCCACGTTGACGAAGACCGCGTGGTCGGGGAGCTGGTCGATCCGCGCGGCGTCGAACGCGTGCCGCGTCGTGCCGAGGGCGGGCAGGAGCGAGACGAGCACGTCGGTCGAGGCGAGCACGTCGGGGAGGTCGTCGTCGGTCACGACGGGGAAGCCGTGGCGCTCGCCCCGGCGGCTCGCGACGCCCGTCACGTCCGCGCCGAGCGCCGCGAGCAGCGGCGCGAGCCGGGCCGCGATCGAGCCGAAGCCCCACACGGTCACGCGCGCGCCGTCGAGCGTGTAGCGCGCGGCCGTCACCGGGTCCGCCTGCGCCCGGTTCACCGCGGTGTCCCACCGGTGCTCGCGCTGCGCCGCCCCGAGCACGTCGAGCCGGCGCACGGCCGCGAGGACCAGCGCGAGCGCGTGCTCGGCGACGGGGCCGTCGTGCAGGGACCGGCCCGACGTGATCGTCACGTCGGGTCCGAACCCGGCCGCGAGCACGGCGTCGGGGCCGGCGGCGAGCGTCTGGACCCAGCGCAGGCGCGTGAGCCGCGCCGCGGCGTCGGCCAGGTTCTCCGGGGAGGCGCCCCACACCACGAGCACCTCGGCGTCGGCGTCCTCGGGGCGGAACGGGGCCGCGGCGTCGTACACGACGACCTCGTCGTCCGGTCCGGCGTGCACGTCGAGGGCGATGGTGCCGGGCACGAGGATCTTCAACGCTGCTCCCAGGGGGTGGTCCGTGGTGTGGTCACGGCCCCGGCGCTGCGCGGGCGGGCCGCCTCGCGAACGTATCACCGCGTTCGTGGTGGCCCCGTGCCGGCCCGCCGCCGGCCCGCTGCCTGCCCGGCGCCGACCCCGCGCCCGTGCAGCTCCGGTCCGCGCCCCCGGCAGGGGCCGGACCACTCCCCAGGCGCGACCTGCCCCGCGGCGATATGTTCGCGGTGTTCCGACGACGCGCCGGCCGCGCGCCGTCCCGGTCGGCCCCGGCGGGGGTCACGGCTTCGGGGGTGGGGATGGGCTCGTCCACCGGCGCGCCGACGCACGCTGACGTGCGCGCGGCGATCACGGCACGGACACCGAAGAACTACATCACGTGGCTCACGCTCGCGTTCATGATCACGTCGTCGGTCGCGAGCCTGCGCGCGGCGCCGACCATGGCGGTCTACGGCCTCGCGGCCGTGTTCCTCTACGTGGTCCCGGCGCTCGTGTTCCTGCTCCCGACGTCGCTCGTGTCCGCCGAGCTCGCGTCGGGGTGGTCCGGCGGCGTGTACCGCTGGGTCGCGGACGGCGTCTCGAAGCCGCTCGGGTTCCTCGCGATCTGGTGCCAGTTCGCGATGACGATCTTCTACTACCCGAGCCTGCTCGGGTACGTCGCGAGCACGTTCGCCTACGTCATCGACCCCAGCCTGGCGAGCAACGGGCTCTACGTGGCGATCGTCATCGTCGTGCTCTTCTGGACGGGCGTGTGGCTCTCGTCCCAGGGCACCAAGACGGTCGCGGGGCTGTCGAGCTGGGGTCTCGTCATCGGGACGCTCGTCCCGGCGGCGATCCTCGTCGTGCTCGGCATCGTCTTCCTCGCCCAGGGCAACCCGTCGGCCGCGCCCATGGACGCGCAGCACCTGCTGCCGGCCTGGACCGGGCTCGCGTCCCTCGTGCTCATCGTCAACAACTTCCTGTCGTACGCGGGCATGGAGATGAACGCGGTGCACGTGACGACCCTGCGCAGGCCGGCGACGGAGTTCCCGCGGTCGATGTTCCTCGCGATCGGGCTCGTGCTCGTGATCTTCATCCTCCCGGCCGTCGCGATCAGCTGGGTGATCCCCGCCGACCAGCTCAGCCTCACCGCCGGCGTCATGCAGGCCTTCGACGCGTTCTTCGCCAACTTCGGCGTGAGCTGGCTGACGCCGGTCCTCGGTCTCATGCTCATCGCGGCGTCGCTCGGCGGCATGCTCACGTGGCTCGCCGGGCCGTCGAAGGGACTGCTCACCGTCGCGCGCGAGGAGGGCTACCTCCCGCCGTTCCTGCAGCGGCTCAACAAGCACGGCGTCCAGCAGAACATCCTCGTCACGCAGGGTGTCATCACGACCGGTATCGCACTCCTCTACGCGTTCATCCCGAACGTCTCGAGCGCGTACTGGATCCTGTCCGTCATCACGACGCAGGTGTACCTCGTCATGTACCTGCTGCTGTTCGTCGCGGCGGTGCGGCTGCGCCGTCGTGCGCCCGACCACCCCCGCGGCTACCGCGCGCCCGCGCTGACGCTCCTGTGCGTCGTCGGGTTCTGCGCGTCGGTGGCGGCGATGATCATCGGGTTCGTGCCGCCCGCCCAGTTCTCCAGCGGCAACGTCGGCGTGTACGTGCTCATCGTGGGCGGCGGCCTGGGGATCATCGGGCTGCTCGTCCCCGCGCTCTTCTACCTGCTGCGCAAGCCGTCGTGGCGGGACCCCGAGGCGGCCGCGATCGCGGCCGCGGACGAGGCGGGGGAGGGGGAGGCGGCATGACCACGACCCGGCCCGCCCACGTCCCCGAGCACGAGCCCGAGCCGGTCTCGTCGAAGCGGTGGGTCACGTACACCGCCGTCGCGCTGCTCCTCGTCGCTCTCGGCGCAGTCATGCTGATCGTCTTCGACAACGTGCGGTCCAACCGCGACGCGCGCGAGGCCGAGCAGAAGGCCGCGGAGCTGCACGAGCGGTTCGCCGCGATCGGGATCACCGCCTTCAGCGAGGAGACGATCGCCGACGTCCTCGGCGACGACGGCGGCGGCTTCTGCGCCGACCCGGCCGCGCTCGTCGAGGCGACGGCGAACCTCGGCGCGGCGAACGGGGCCGCCGGCCCGGGTCTGCGGCCCTCCGTGCTCGACGAGCGCCGCCTCGCCGGCGACCGGCTCGTCATCGAGGTCTACTGCCCCGACCAGCTCGACGCGTTCGACGCCTACGTGGACTCGCTCGACCTCGACCCCGGCCGCACCACCGAGCAGGGCAGCGAGGGCACCGACCCCACCACCGCGACCACGACCGAGGAGGACGCGTGAGCCAGCCGAGCACCGGAGCACGACCCGACGCCACCGGGCACGTCGAGGAGGTGCGCGCCGCCGTGCAGGGCCTCCTGCCGCGCGCGCTCGACGACCTGCGCACGCTCGTCGCCATCCCGTCCGTCGCCGACGAGCGCCTCTACCCCCGCGCCGAGTGCGAGCGCGCCGCGCGGTGGGTGGCCGACGCGTTCCGCGCCGAGGGGATCGACACGCGCCTGGAGGTCACGCCCGACGGGTCGCAGGTCGTCCTGGGCCACCGTCCCGCGCCCGACGGCGCACCCACCGTCCTGCTCTACGCGCACTACGACGTCCAGCCGCCCCTCGACGACGCCGCGTGGACGAGCCCGCCCTTCGAGCTCACCGAGCGCGGCGGCCGCCTCTACGGCCGCGGCGCCGCGGACTGCAAGGGGAACGTCGTCACCCACCTCACCGCGCTGCGGGCCCTGCGCGCCCTCGGTGGCGACGACCTCCCCGTCGGGGTCCGGCTCGTCGTCGAGGGTTCCGAGGAGCAGGGGACGGGCGGCCTCGACCGGTGGGTCGAGGCGAACCCCGGGGCGCTCGCGGCCGACGCGATGCTGGTCCAGGACACCGGCAACGCCGAGCTCGGCCTCCCGACGCTCACCGTGACCCTGCGGGGCGCGGCGAACGTCGTCGTGCACGTCGAGGCGCTCGAGGGCGAGATCCACTCCGGCATGTTCGGCGGCGCCGCCCCCGATGCGCTCGCGGCCCTCGTCGCGATCCTCGCGAGCCTGCGCGACGAGCACGGCGACACGACCATCGACGGCGTGCCGCCCGCCGTCGCGCACGGCACGTGGGACGGCGTCGCGTACGACGAGGACCAGTTCCGTCGCGACGCGGGCGTGCTCGACGGCGTCGGGCTCGTCGGGACCGGCAGCGTCGCCGACCGGTTGTGGGCGCGGCCCGTCGTGACGATCCTCGGGATCGACGCCCCGAGCGTCGTCGGCTCGGCGGCCGCGATCCAGCCGCGCGCGTCCGCCCGCCTCAACCTGCGCGTGCCGCCCGGTGCAGACGCCCAGGAGCTGCAGGACAGGCTGGTCGCGCACCTCGCGGCCCACGCTCCCTGGGGGGTCCGGGTGCGGGTCGAGCGCGACGCCGTCGGGCAGCCGTTCGCGGCCCGCACGAGCGGGCACGTGTTCGACACGCTCACGAGGGCGCTCGCGGACGCGTACGGGCGCGAGACGGTCACGGCGGGCCAGGGCGGCTCGATCCCGCTGTGCAACGTGCTCGCGGGCCAGTACCCGGACGCGGAGATCGTGCTCCTCGGCGTCGAGGAGCCCGCGTGCCTCATCCACGCGCCGAACGAGTCGGTCGCGCCCAGCGAGATCGAGAACCTCGCGGTCGGCGAGGCGCTGTTCCTCGCGCGCCTCGGCGAGGGCTGACCTGCGGGATCACCGCACCGCGGGGGCCTCCTGGTCGAGCGCCCAGCGGTAGACGGGGAGCGCGAGCAGCTCGGCGTGCGTCCCGCGCGCGACGACGCGTGCGGGCGCGCCGTCCGGCGCGCCGTCGGGGACGCCGAGCAGCAGCACCTCGTCGACCGCCTCGAGCGCGCTCAGCCGGTGCGTCGCGAGGACGACGCCGCGCCGGTCCTGCGCGGCGCGCGTCGTCGCGACGAGGTGCCGCACGAGCGCGTCGGCGCCGGCGGCGTCGAGGTGCTCCACGGGCTCGTCCAGCAGCAGCAGCGGCGCGGGGGACAGGAGCGCGCGGGCGACGAGCAGACGGCGGCGCTCGCCGCCCGAGACCGTGGTCGCGTCCGGGCCGAGCAGCGTCTCCAGGCCGTCCGGCAGCGCGGCGAGCCACGGGTCGAGCCCCACGGCCCGCAGCGCGGCCTCGGCTTCCTCGGTCGTGACGTCGCCGCGCGCGACGCGCAGGTTCTCCAGCACGGTCGTGTCGAACACGTGCCCGTCCTCCGCGACGAGCACGACGCCGTGCGCCGCGTCCTCGCGCGGCAGGTCGGCCGTCGGGGCGCCGTCGAGGAGCACGCGCCCCGCGACCTCCGGGACGAGCCCGGCGGCGGTCGCGAGCAGCGTCGTCTTGCCGACGCCCGACGGCCCGACGACGGCGACCGCGCGCCCCGGCGCCAGCGTGAGGTCCACGCCCTCGACGACGGTGCGTCCCGTGCCCGGCCAGCCGGCCGCGACGTCGTCGAGCACGAGCGACGTGCGCGGGTCCCGGGCCCGGCCCGGGGCGTCGCCGTCGCCGTCGTCGTCGCCCTCGCCGACACCGTGCGCCGGGGACGCGGTCCGGCCGGGCACGGTCGCGGGCGCGTCGAGGAGGCCGACCACGCGCGCGGCGGCCTGCCGCGAGCGGTGGAGCTGGACGGCCGCGGCGGGCAGCGTGTTCGCCGCCTCGAACACGGCGAGGGGCGTGAAGACGATGACCGACAGCTCGACGGGCGCGAGCGTGCCGGCGGTGACGGCCGGGATGCCGAGCAGGAGCGACGCGAGCACCGCGAGGCCGACGGCGAGCGCGGCGATCCCGGCCGCGACCCCCGCGGGGCGGGCGCCGTCGTCGGTCACGCGGGCCAGCGCCCGGTCGGTCGCGCGCAGGTCGTCGAGGCGCGTGCCGAGGCGCCCGGACACGGCGAGCGGCCCGGACTCCTCGAGAATCTCCAGCGTGGTGGCGGTCATCGCCGCGCGCGTCGTGGCGCCGCGCGCCTCGACCTCGCGCGCCGACCGGGCGGAGAGCCACGGCGCGACGACGGCGGCGAGCAGCAGGCACAGCGCGAGCGCGACCCCGGCCGCGGGCAGGAACGCGCCCACGAGCACGACGGACCCGACCGACACGGCGAGCGCGACCCCGGCGGGCACGAACGCACGCACGACGACGTCGCCGACCGCGTCGACGTCCGCGCCGACGCGCGCCAGCAGGTCACCGCGCCGCAGCCCGACGAGCGCGGCGGGCGAGCCCTGCGCGAGCGCGGTGTAGAGGTTGGCGCGCAGGGACGCCATGCCGCGCAGCGCGACGTCGTGCGAGGCGAGTCGCTCCAGGTACCGGAAGACGCCGCGCGAGATACCGAACGCGCGCACGCCCACGACGGCGACGGACAGCGTGAGGACCGGTGGCATCTGCGAGGCGCGCGCGATGAGCCACGCCGCGGCGGCGGCGAGACCGACGGCGCTCCCGAGCGAGAGCGTGCCGAGCACGACCGCCCACACGACGCGGCGCCAGCGCACGTCGAGCAGCCCGACCGCCCGCCACAGCGGGTCGGCGGCGACGCGGGCACGAGGTCCGGTCACGGGACGCTCCCCTCGGGGGTCGTGGAGGTGGGGGAGCCGACCGCCACGGCGGAGTCGACGGCATCGGCCGGGGCGTCGTCGGTGCCCGCCGGGGGCGGGTCGAGCGGAGCGGAGCGGACCTCGACGACGTCGTCCGCGGCGCGCACGAGCGAGGCGCGGTGCGCGACCACGACGACGGTGCGCCCCTGGTCGCGGAACGCGCGCACGGCGTCGAGCACGACCTGCTCGCCCCGTGCGTCCAGGTGCGCCGTCGGCTCGTCGAGCACGACGAGCGGGACGCGCGCGGGGTCGCCGAGCAGCGCCGCGGCGAGCGCGACGCGCTGGCGCTGGCCCACGCTCAGCCCGACGCCGCCGCGCCCGACCTCGGTGTCCCAGCCTGCGGGCAGCGTGTCGAGCACCGTGTCGAGGCCGGCGGTGCGCGCCGCGCGGTCGAGGTCGGCGTCGGTGACGTCCAGGCCGCCGGCGACGACGTCGCGCAGCCGTCCCGGCGCGAGCACGGGGCGCTGGGGGAGCCACGCGACCTGGGGCCAGTACGTCTCGGGGTCGACGTCGGCCAGGTCGAGCCGGGCGCCGTCCGGCGCGGTGAGGGTCGCGGTGCCGCGGTCGGGCCGCACGAGACCGAGCAGGACCATCGCCGTCGTGGTCTTGCCCGCGCCGCTCGGCCCGGTGAGGGCCACGACGCGGCCCGACGACGTCCCGAGCCGGAGCTCGAGGTCGAGGTCGGCGGGCGCGAGCACGTCGCGCTCCCCGGCCCGCACGCTCACGCCGCGCAGGGCGAGCGTCGTCCCGGCGAGCGCGGGTGCCGACGCGGTGCCTCGCGCGGGCGCGTCCTCGTCGAGGACGGCGAAGGCCTGCTCGGCCGCGGCGATGCCGTCGGTCGAGGCGTGGAAGTGCAGGCCGACCTGGCGCAGCGGGAGGTAGACCTCGGGCGCGAGCACGAGCACCGCGAGCGCCGGCTCGAGCTCCATTCCGCCGTGCACGAGTCGCAGGCCCACGCCCACGGCCACGACGGCCACGGACAGGGTCGTGAGGAGCTCGAGCACCATGCCGGAGAGGAACGCGACGCGCAGCGTGCCCATCGTGGCGCGACGGTTGGCCTCGCCGAGCGCGCGCACGCGCCGCTCGGGGCCGCGGGCGCGGCCGAACGCGAGGAGCGTCGGCAGGCCGGCGAGCAGGTCGAGCACCTGCGCGCCGAGCCGCTGCATGACGACGAGGCGCCGCTCCGACGTCCCCGCGGTGAGGCGCCCGACGAGCGTCATGAAGATCGGGACGAGCGGGATGGTCACGGCGATGATCACGGCCGAGACCCAGTCCAGGCCCAGCACGACGGCGAGCGTCGCGGGCGTGACCGTGGCGGCGAGCAGGAGCTGGGGCAGGTACCGCACCATGTAGGGCTCGAGCTGGTCGAGCCCGCGGGTCGCGAGCGTCGCGACCTCGGGGCCGCGTCCCGACGCGAGCCAGCGCGGGCCGAGCGCCACGGCGTGCGTGACGACCTGCTCGCGCAGCTCGGCGACGGTACGCGTCGCGGCACGCAGCGCGAAGCGCTCCTGCGCCCACGAGGTGCCGGCGCGCGCGGCGACGACGGCGGCGAGCAGCCCGACCCGCGGCCCCAGGTCGGCCAGGTCGGCCGTCCCCTGGACGGCCGGCGCGAGGACCGACGCGAGGACGAGGGCCTGGGCGACGACCAGGGCCGCCGTGGCGAACCCGAGCACCGCCGTCAGGACGACGTACCCCCGCGCGGCCCGCGCGTGGCGCAGGAGCCGCGGGTCGAGCGGCTTCACGAGCCGGAGCCTCCGCCGTCGGTCAGGCCGCGGCCGGTCGAGCCGCCCGAGGACGCCCCGCCGAACGCCGCTTCGCGGACCTTCTTGAGCGACAGGCCCGCGGGCGCGGGGATGTCCTTCGTCGACAGGCGGCGGCGGAACACCCAGTACGTCCACGACTGGTAGGCGATGACGAGCGGAGTGAGGATCACGGCGACCCACGTCATCACGGTGAGCGTGTAGTCGGTCGACGACGCGTTGTGGACCGTCAGCGAGTTCGCCGGGTCGACGGCGGGCATCACGTCGGGGTACATCGAGCCGAAGATCAGCACGACGGCGGCGACGATCGTCAGGGCCGACGCCGTGAACGCGCGTCCCTCGGAGCCCTTGCGGTTCGCGAGGAGCGTCGTCACGAGCCCGGCGGCGGCGAGCACGACGGCGGCCCACGTCCAGGGCACCGAGTACGCGACCTGGGCCCAGACGGCCCAGCCGCCGGCGAGCACGAGCGCGGCCACACCGAAGACCGAGGCGTGCTGACGGGCGCGGGCGCGGATCTCGCCGTCGGTCTTGAGCGCGACGAAGACCGAGCCGTGCAGCAGGAACAGGCTCAGCGTGACGAGACCGCCGAGGAGCGCGAACGGCGACAGGAGCGAGAAGAAGCCGCCGACGAACTGGTGGTCGGCGTCGAGCTGCACGCCGCGCACGAGGTTGGCGAACGCGACGCCCCACAGCACGGCCGGGACCCACGACCCGACCTGGATCGCGACGTCGCAGCGGCGCGCCCAGCCCTCGTCGCGGATCTTGCCGCGGTACTCGAACGCGACGCCACGCACGATGAGCGCGACGAGGATGAGCAGGAGCGGCAGGTAGAAGCCGGAGAAGAGGGTCGCGTACCACTCGGGGAAGGCGGCGAACGTCGCGCCGCCCGCGGTGAGCAGCCACACCTCGTTCCCGTCCCAGACGGGGCCGATGGTGTTGATGAGGACGCGACGCTCCTTCTCGCGGTGCTCCTTGTCACCGCGGGGGAGGATCGACAGCAGCATGCCGACCCCGAAGTCGAAGCCCTCGAGCACGAGGTAGCCGGTCCACAGGACCGCGATGAGCACGAACCAGACGACGGCGAGATCCACGATGTCTCCTGAGTTTTCTGGGCGGGTTCAGGCGCGTCGGGTCAGTACGCGAAGGACAGCGGACGGTCGGCGGCCTCGGAGCCCTCGTCCGGCGGCTCCTGCGCCTCCGGGGACTCGTCGCGGACCGTGAGCGGGACGCCCTCGATCGCGTAGCGCCGCATGAGCGTGAACCAGACCGCGGCCAGCGCCCCGTAGACGAGCGTGAAGACGATCATCGACGTGAGCACGACGCCCGGGCTCACCACGGTGGAGACGCCTCGCTCCGTGAGCAGCCGGATCTGGTCGATGCCCGTCGGGTTCGGCGCGACGACCCAGGGCTGGCGGCCCATCTCGGTGAAGATCCAGCCGAACGAGTTCGCGAGGAACGGCATGGGGATGGCGATGAGGCCGACGCGTGCGAACCACTTGTTGTCCGTGACCCGGCCCTTGCGGGTGAGCCACAGCGCCATGAGCGCGAGGAGCACGGAGCCGGCCGCCATGCCGATCATGAGCCGGAAGGACCAGTAGGTCATCGCGAGGTTCGGCGTGTACGTGACGGGGTCGCCGGACGCGGTGACGTCGCCGTAGCGCTCGGTCATCTGCTCCTGGACGTCCTCGACGCCGGGCAGGTAGGACTCCGGTCCGGAGAAGTGGCCCGTGCCGAGGTACGACGCGAGGCCGGGGATCTCGATGAGGTGCGTGACGTTCTCGCACGAGTTCGACAGGTCGCCGATCGTGAGGATGGAGAACGCGGCACCTTCCGAGCCCTGGCACAGCGCCTCGGCCGACGACATCTTGCCGGGCTGCTGCTCGTACATGATCTTGCCCTGGATGTCGCCGGAGACGGCGACCCCGAGCCCGCCGACGAGCATGGCGACGACGCCGAGGGTGACGGCCGGGCGGTAGACGTCGCGCGCGAGCTCGACGTTCTCCGCCTTGCGGGTGCGCACGAGGCGGACCATCCACCAGGCGGCGATGCCCGTGACGAACGTGCCGGCCGTGAGGAAGGTGGCCGTGATCTGGTGCGGGAACGCGGCCCAGAGGGTGTTGTTCGTGAGGACGGCGCCGATGTCGTTCATCTCGGCGCGTCCCGTCTCGGGGTTGTAGATCGCGCCCACCGGGTGCTGCATCCACGAGTTCGCGGCGAGGATGAAGAACGCGGAGAGGTTGGTCGCGATCGCGACGGCCCAGATGCACGCGAGGTGCACCTTCTTGTTGAGACGGTCCCACCCGAAGATCCACAGGCCGAGGAACGTCGACTCGATGAAGAACGCGGCGAGCGCCTCCATGGCGAGCGGGGCGCCGAACACGTCGCCGACGAAGCGCGAGTACTCGCTCCAGTTCATGCCGAACTGGAACTCCTGCACGATGCCGGTCACCACGCCGAGCGCGAAGTTGATGAGCAGCAGCTTGCCGAAGAACTTCGTCAGGCGCAGCCACCGCTCGTTGCCGGTGCGGACCCACGCCGTCTGCATGATCGCGACGAGGGGCGACAGGCCGATCGTCAGCGGGACGAAGATGAAGTGGTAGACGGTCGTGATGGCGAACTGCCACCGCGCCAGGGCTAGGGCATCCACGTGCGCTCCTCGGGGGGCCCGACCGGGTCGGGGAAGGACAACGGAGTCTGGGGAGTGTTGTCGGAGCAGGCGGTCGGGCGACCGGCCGTCTCCTCCGACGGTAGTTCCAATCTGCCGCATCGGCAGGCGCGGAAATGACGCTGAGTGCTGAAAACACGCCGCTTGTGACTATGTTCACAAGGTCCCGGGACGTTGGTCCCGGGCCGACGGGACCGGCGGCCCGGGGCGCGGTGCGTGTCGCCCGGGTTCGTCCGTACCCCTGTGCGATACTGGGCGGAGCCGGGAGGGCTCCGCATCGCTCACCCGGCGAGCACGAGATCGCGGCACCAGCGGACCGCGGCAGTCGGCGCGCCGACCGGGGCGAAGGGCCCGGTGGCAGGCGCCCGCGCCGCGCACGCGGACCGCGGCCGTGACCGACGACTTCCGTCGCCGGACGACGCGCTCCGGTGCGCTCGTCCCGAGCGACGACCGACCGCCCGACGGGCCGCACGGTGCGGGGCGGTCCCTGTGGCAGCAGGAGCACGACGCGTGACGCTCGACAGCACCTCCGACAGCACCCCCTCAGAGCCGACGGCGGACTCCGTCGCGGACCGGGCCGAGAGCCCGACGACCCCGGCGCGCAAGCCCGCGCGCCGTCGCGCGACGCGCAGCGCGGCACCGCCGCAGACACCGCCTGCGCCGGCGGCCGCGCCCGCCGCCTCCGACGGCGCCACGCCCACGGCGGCATCCGCCGTCGACGCGACCCCTGCGCCCGAGGCCCCGGTGGACGCCCCGGCGGCCGAGGCCGCGACCAAGCCCGCGCGCCGGTCGCGCCGCGCGACCCGCACCACGCCGTCCGTCGCCGCTCCGGTGGCCGACGCGGCCCCCGCCGCTGCGGCGGCTCCGGCGACCGGCGACGTCCCGGCGGGACCGTCGGCGACGGAGCCCGCCCCGCGCGCCCGCACGACGCGCCGCGCCCAGACCGGCGGCAAGAAGGCGAAGGCCCCGGCGGCCGACGCGCCGCTCGACGTCCTCTCCGAGTTCGGCCTCAGCGCACCGCCCGCTGCCGAGCAGGCCCCCGCCCCGGCCGTCGCGCCCGACGCCGACGCCCTGCTGGGCGCCGCAGACGCTCCGCGCCGCGCCAAGCGCACCCGCGCGACGCGCACGACCACGTCCGCCCCGGCCGTCGAGGCCGCGCCGGTCACGGAGCCGGACGCGCTGACCGCCGACGCTGCGCCGTCGGCCACCGAGCCCGCGCCTGTCACCGAGCCCACGGCGGCCGAGCCGGTCGAGACTCCCGCCGCGAAGAAGCCCGCGCGCCGGTCGCGCCGCGCGACCTCCGCGGCGGCTCCGGCCCCCGAGGCGCCGGCCGCCGAGGCCCCGGCCCCGGCGGTGGAGGACGCGCCGTCGGCCGCTGAGCCGACGCCTGCCGAGGCGGAGGCGCCGACCTCCGCGGAGCCCGCGAAGAAGCCGGCGCGCCGCTCGCGCCGCGCCACCTCGAAGCCCGCCGCCGAGGCGGCACCGGAGGCGACCGGCGCGGCCGAGAGCCCGGCCGCGTCCGAGAGCCCGGCTGCGCCCGCGTCGTCGGCCCCGGCCGACGGCCCGGCGTCGCCCGCCGCGACGGGCGCGGGGACCAGCACCCCGCGCCTCGCGACGACCGCGCTGCTGTTCCAGGCGCCCGACCCGGCCGCCGCGCCGCGCCGGCCGCGCCGTGCGCAGAGCCCGGCAGGGCCCCCGCGCCACGTCGAGCCCGCCGCCTCGGCGCCCGCGACGACGGAGCCGACCGCGGCTGAGCCGACCGCAGCGACGGAGCCGACGGCGACGCCCGAGCCCGCCACCGCGACCCGCGGCCGCCGGGGCCGGAAGGCGTCGGCGCCCGAGTCCCGCGCGGCCGAGTCGCGGACGGCTGCTGAGCCGTCGACCCCGGCCGCAGAGCCCACCGCCGCCGAGATCGTCCTCACGGGCGAGGACGCGGCCGCGGTCGAGGAGATCGAGGCCATCGAGTCCGAGCTCGTCGCCGAGGGCGTCGAGGTCCCCGAGGACGCGTTCGGGCCGGAGGACTTCGTCGAGCTCGACGAGGCCGAGGAGCCCGAGGAGCAGCCGTCGGCCGACGACGCCGACGCCGAGTCCGGCCCGCGCCGCCGTCGACGCCGTGGTGGCCGCGGGCGTCGTGGTCGTCCGGACGGGGCGCGCGACCAGGACCGCGAGCAGGAGCGCGACCAGGACGAGGACGACGCCACGCCGTCCGCGCAGGACGACGAGCCGGTCGACGCCGGCGCGTCGGCCGACGCCGAGGAGAGCGACCAGGAGCCCGGGGACGCCGACCAGGGCGACGACGAGGCCGGCGGGAGCCGTCGCCGTCGCCGTCGCCGCCGGGGCAGCCGGAGCGAGGGCGAGGCGACCACGACGCGCTCGCGTCCGCGCGAGCGCAGCCTCGCCGACGAGGTCACCGCGCTCAAGGGCTCCACGCGTCTGGAGGCGAAGCGCCAGCGCCGCCGCGAGGGCCGCGACGCGGGTCGTCGTCGTCAGATCATCACCGAGGCGGAGTTCCTCGCGCGCCGCGAGTCGGTCGAGCGGTCGATGGTCGTGCGCGAGCGCGACGGTCGCACCCAGATCGCCGTGCTCGAGGACGGCGTGCTCGTCGAGCACTACGTCTCGCAGCAGTCGCAGGCGTCGATGGCGGGCAACGTGTACCTGGGCCGCGTCCAGAACGTGCTGCCCAGCATGGAGGCCGCGTTCATCGACGTCGGCAAGGGCCGCAACGCCGTCCTGTACGCCGGCGAGGTGAACTGGGACGCGGCCGGGCTCGAGGGCCAGCCGCGCCGCATCGAGCAGGCGCTCAAGTCGGGCGACTCCGTGCTCGTGCAGGTCACCAAGGACCCGATCGGGCACAAGGGCGCACGCCTCACGTCGCAGATCACGCTCGCGGGCCGCTACCTCGTGTTCGTCCCCGGCGGCGGCATGACCGGCATCAGCCGCAAGCTCCCGGACACCGAGCGCAACCGCCTGAAGAAGATCCTCAAGGAGGTCGTGCCCGACGGCGCGGGCGTCATCGTGCGCACCGCCGCCGAGGGCGCGAGCGAGGAGGAGCTGCGCGCCGACGTCGAGCGCCTGCGCGGCCAGTGGGAGGCCATCGAGAAGAAGTCGAAGAGCGCGTCGGCGCCCGCCCTGCTCCAGGGCGAGCCGGACCTCGCGATCCGCGTCGTCCGCGACATCTTCAACGACGACTTCAGCTCGCTCGTCGTCGAGGGCGACGGGGCGTGGTCGGAGATCTCGACGTACGTCGAGGAGCTCGCTCCCGACCTGCGCGAGCGCGTCTCGAAGTGGACGGGCACGCAGGACGTCTTCACGGTGCACCGTGTCGACGAGCAGCTCGCGAAGGGCATGGACCGCAAGGTCTGGCTGCCCTCGGGCGGGTCGCTCGTCATCGACCGCACCGAGGCGATGACCGTCGTCGACGTCAACACCGGCAAGTTCACCGGCTCGGGCGGCACGCTCGAGGAGACCGTGACGCGCAACAACCTGGAGGCGGCCGAGGAGATCGTCCGCCAGCTCCGGCTGCGCGACATCGGCGGCATCATCGTCATCGACTTCATCGACATGGTGCTCGAGTCGAACCGCGACCTCGTGCTGCGCCGCCTCGTCGAGTGCCTGGGCCGTGACCGGACCAAGCACCAGGTCGCGGAGGTCACGTCGCTGGGCCTCGTCCAGATGACGCGCAAGCGCGTGGGCCAGGGCCTCGTCGAGGCGTTCAGCGAGACGTGCGAGCACTGCCACGGGCGCGGGTTCATCGTGCACACCGACCCGATCGAGAAGTCGGGCGGCAACCGGGGCAACCACGACCACGGCAACCACGGCAACGGCAACGCCGGGGGCAGCGGGGGCGGTGCCGCCGCCGACGAGCCCGCCGAGGGCGGCCGCTCGCGGTCGCGCCGCAAGCGCGGCTCCGGCTCCGGCTCGGTCGCCGCGGCGCCGAAGGACACCGGGATCACCCTCCCGCAGCCGGCCGTCCCGGTCCTGCCGGAGGTCACGTCGGAGGCGCGGGCCGCGGTCAAGGCCACGCTCGCGACGATCGCGGCGGCCGCGGCCCACGCCCACGAGCACGACGGCGCCGAGGCGCCGGCGGACGGCTCGGCGCAGGCCGCACCGGTGGCGGGCGACGACGGCGGGTCGGAACCGGCCGAGAGCTGAGCGGTGCGGCAGGGGCGGGGGTCTGCGGACCCCCGCCCCTGCGGCGTCTCCCCGGCTGGTCCTGCCGCACCCTCTCCCGGGGGGAGCGGGGCGGAACGCTCCCCCCGGCGCCCGTCCCGGGCCGTCTTCGTGCACGTCACCCGCACCTGGCATCATGCGCGCATGGGTTACGACCTCTCGGGCCGCCTCGTCGTCGGCGTCGCCTCGTCCGCACTGTTCGACCTCACCGAGTCCGACCGCGTGTTCCGCACGCAGGGGGAGGCGGCGTACCGCGACTTCCAGGAGCGCCACCGCGACGACGCGCTGGCCCCCGGCGTCGCCTTCGGGTTCGTGCGCCGCCTGCTCGCGCTCAACGACCTCGCGCCCTCCGCCGACGACCCGCTCGTCGAGGTCATCGTCATGTCGCGCAACTCCCCGGAGACCGGCCTGCGCGTCATGCGCTCCGTGCGGCACCACGACCTCGACATCACGCGCGCCGTGTTCCGCCAGGGGCGCAGCCCGCACGAGTTCATCCGTCCCCTGCACGTGGACCTCTTCCTCTCGGCCGACGAGCGCTCCGTGCGCGACGCCGTCGACCTGGGCCTGCCCGCGGGGTACGTGCTCGACCCGACCTTCGCGGACGAGGAGGGTGACGAGCTGCGCATCGCGTTCGACTTCGACGGCGTCCTCGCCGACGACTCCTCGGAGCGCCGCTACCAGGACGGCGGGCTCGCGTCGTTCCGCGAGCACGAGGCGCTCAACGCCGACGTGCCGCTCGGCCGGGGTCCGCTGCGCGAGCTCCTCGTCGGCATCCACCGGGTGCAGGTCGTCGAGCGGGAGCGGCACGCAGCCGACCCGTCGTACCGGCCGCGCGTGCACGTCTCGCTCGTCACGGCCCGCTCGGCCCCGGCGCACGAGCGCGCGGTCGCGACGCTCTCCTCGTGGGGCGTGACGGTCGACGACGCGTTCTTCCTCGGGGGCGTGGACAAGGGCGGCGTGCTCGAGGTGCTGCGGCCGCACATCTTCTTCGACGACCAGCGCGCCGTGGTCGAGGCGGCGCGCCGGGTCGCGCCGTCGGTCCACGTGCCGTACGGCGAGCTGAACCGCGGCGTGCTGCCGACCGACCCGGCCCTCGACGCGCGGCCGACGCGCGCGGCCGACGTCGCGCCGCCCGCGCCCGGTCGCCGCGAGGCGGCCACCCCGCCCGCGCCCGGCGCGTCGGCGGAGCGCGACGCGGACGACGAGCGGCCGGGCCGCGGCCCGGCCGGGGAGCAGCCGAGCGAGCCGGCCGGGGAGAAGCCGAGCGAGCCGGCCGAGGAGCGGCCCGAGCAGGCCGGTCGCCCGTCGGGCACCGGGACGCGCGAGCTCCCGCTCGTCCGGTCCGTCCCGGGGATCGGCGGGCCCGGGCTCGCCGGGATCGCGGCGGGTTCGCCGACGGTCGAGCCCGCGCCCGAGCCCGTGCCGGAGGGGGAGCAGGGGGCACCGGTCGCCCGGGCCGACGACGGCGACGCCGACCCGGAGGCGTCCGCCGGCGAGCGGGCAGACGCCCCGGCCGACGCGGGTACTCCCGCCCCGTCCGGCACGACGCTCCTCAGCCGCCGGGACGCGCGGCCCGGCGCCCCGGACCGTGTCTCCGTCCTCGGCCCGGCCGGCGAGCCGAAGCCGCTGCCGGTCCGGCCGTCGTCGAACGGTGGCGCGCGCCACCACTGAGCCGGTGGTTCACTGCTCGCATGAGCGACGCGGCACGCCCGGTCAGCCCCGGGACCGTCACGGACACCGCATCCGGTCCCGGTGACGGGCAGGTCCCGACGGCCCGCCCCGGCGGGCGCGTCGAGGTCGTGTGCGGCCCGATGTTCGCCGGCAAGACGGAGGAGCTCCTGCGCCGTGTCCGGCGCGCCGAGGTCGCCGGGCGCCGCGTCGAGGTGGTCGGGCACGTCCTCGACACGCGGCGCGGCACCGGGACCGTGAGCTCGCACTCGGGCCTCGCGATCCCCTCGCGCACGGCGCGCGACGCGCCCGACCTCGAGCGGATCGTCCGCGGCGCCGGGGCGCTCGACCTCGTCGCCGTCGACGAGGCGCACTTCTTCGGGCCGGGGCTCGTCGACGTCGTCCAGCGGCTCGCCGACGGCGGGCTCGTCGTGGTCGTCGCGGGGCTCGACATCACGTTCGACGCGCGACCGTTCGAGCCCCTGCCCACGCTCGCGGCGCTCGCCGAGCGCGTCGACAAGCTCACGGCGGTGTGCGCGGTGTGCGGCGAGGACGCCGCGTTCCACGTGCGCGTCGTCCGGGAGCCGGATCCCGACGGCCGCGGGCCGGGTGACCCTCTCGCGCCCGTCGCGGAGCACGTGGGCGGCGCGGAGAGCTATGAGGCGCGCTGCCGGGTGCACCTCCCGGCCGCGCCGTGGCGCCCTCAGAGCGGCGGCGACCCGGGCCCCGGCGTGTCCTCGACGAGCGGGACGAACGAGTAGGAGCCGTGCTCGCTCACCCGCGCCCCGTCCGGGGCGTCGGGGTCGCGCACGACGACGAGCATCGTGTGCCGCACCGGGACGACCATGCGCCCGCCGGGCACGAGCTGGTCGACGAGGGCGCGGGGGAGGGCGTCGGCGGCGGCGGACACGAGCACCCGGTCGTACTGCTCGCCCGGCGTGCCGAGGACGCCGGGCGTCGCCAGGACGAGGCGCGCCCACGGCGCGCGCACGGCGGCGAGGTTCGCCCCGCCCCACGCGGCGAGGTCGGCGTGGCGCTCGACGCCCAGCACGTGCCCCGTCGGTCCGACGAGCCGCGCGAGCAGCGCCGTCGTCCAGCCCGACCCGGCGCCGACGTCGAGCACCCGGGCACCGGGGACGACGTCGAGCAGGCGCAGCATCGCCTGCACCGTCGACGGCTGCGAGCTGGTCTGGCCGTGGCCGATGGCGAGCGGTCGGTCCTGCGCGGCCCAGCGCCGTTGCGCGCGGGGGAGGAAGCCGCGGCGGTCCACCGCGCGCATCGCCGCAGCGACGGCGTCGTCCGGGCGCGCGTCGTCGGGCGGGACCGCGGGGTGCATGCGACCACCTCCACCGCCAGCGTAGGCACGACGGCGGACCCGCGCGCCCGGGTGGGCCGGGCCGGGTCCGGAGCGGGAGGCGTCCCGGTGGCGCGGCCGCGCGGACGGCGGGATGCTCGACGGGTGCGCGGGCGCGCCGGTGCGCCCGCCCTGGACCGGGGAGCCGGCATGAGCGGAACGGTGGCACGGATCACGCACATCAGCGCGCGGTCGGACACGAGCTTCGAGGACGCCGTGCGGATCGGCGTCGAGCGCGCCGCGAGCACGCTGCGCAACGTCTCGGGCGCGTGGGTCAAGGAGCAGAAGGTGGACGTGGCCGACGGCCGCATCACGGCCTGGCAGGTCGTGCTGGAGGTCACGTTCGTCCTCGAGTAGGGTCGGCCGACGGCCTCGTCGCGCGGAGGCGCCGCCGTCCGCGGTCCTCGGCGCGACGCCTGGTACGGGCCCCGGAGCGGTCGCCCGCGCCGGGACCCGTGGGCGCCATTTGACCAGGACGCCCTGCGGTCCGTAATCTTGGACGTCGGCGCGCCCAGGCGCGCCGGTCCCGTGTGCCCACGGACGACTCGCACTCGCACGCCGCGGCGTGGTCGGAGTCTCCAAGACGAACTCGCCGTGACGAGCACGCCAAGACTAGGAGAGATGAGCAGCAACGTGGTGTACGCGATCGTCAAGGCCGGTGGCCGGCAGGAGAAGGTTTCCGTCGGCGACATCGTCGTGGTGGACCGGGTGTCCGCCAAGGCCGGTGAGTCCCTCGAGCTGCCCGCTCTCCTGCTGGTGGACGGGGAGAAGGTGACCACCGACGCGGCGAAGCTCGCGAAGGTCAAGGTCACCGCCGAGGTCGTGCGGGACGAGAAGGGTCCGAAGATCACGATCCTGCGGTACAAGAACAAGACCGGTTACCGCCGCCGCCAGGGTCACCGTCAGCAGCTGACCCGCCTCAAGGTCACCGGCATCAAGTGATCTCGCCCGGCGCGAGCTAGCGGCCCCGGGCCGCGCCGCGCCGACGGCACCCTCCCTCAGCAGACCAGCACGAAAGCAGGTTCGTCATGGCACACAAGAAGGGCGCGAGCTCCTCGCGCAACGGTCGCGACTCGAACGCCCAGCGCCTCGGCGTGAAGCGCTTCGGCGGGCAGGTCGTCAAGTCGGGCGAGATCATCGTCCGCCAGCGCGGCACCCACTTCCACCCCGGTGAGAACGTCGGCCGCGGCAAGGACGACACGCTGTTCGCCCTGGCCGCCGGCGCGGTCCAGTTCGGCACCCGTCGCGGCCGCAAGGTCGTCGACATCGTCTCCGCCGAGGGCTGAGCGACAGCCACAGAGGCTTCGAGCAGGAGGGGCGCACCGACGCGGTGCGCCCCTCCTGCCGTTTCCGGCGCCCGCCCCCGCGGGCCGCACCACCCGCCGCGACCGCGGCACCGCACGAACCACCTCTGAGAGGATCCCTCCATGGCCAGCTTCGTCGACCGTGTCGTCCTGCACGTCTCCGGCGGCGACGGGGGGAACGGGTGCGCCTCGGTCCGGCGCGAGAAGTTCAAGCCGCTCGCCGGCCCCGACGGCGGCAACGGCGGTGACGGCGGCACCGTCCGGCTCGTCGTCGACGCGCAGACCACGACGCTGCTCGAGTACCACCACTCGCCGCACCGGCACGCGACGTCGGGCACCCAGGGCATGGGCGACGACCGCGACGGCGCCAACGGCGAGGACCTCGTCCTGCGCGTCCCGGACGGCACGGTCGTCAAGTCGCCCGACGGCACGGTGCTCGCCGACCTCGTCGGCGAGGGCGCCGAGTACGTCGTGGCCGAGGGCGGCCGCGGCGGTCTCGGCAACGCGGCGCTCTCGTCCCCGCGCCGCAAGGCGCCGGGCTTCGCCCTGCTCGGCGAGCCGGGCGAGGAGCGGGACGTCGTCCTCGAGCTGAAGACCATCGCGGACGTCGCGCTCGTCGGGTACCCGAGCGCGGGGAAGTCCTCGCTCGTCGCCGCCATCTCGGCCGCGCGCCCCAAGATCGCCGACTACCCGTTCACGACGCTCGTGCCCAACCTGGGGGTCGTGCAGGCCGGCTCGGCGCGCTTCACCGTCGCGGACGTCCCCGGCCTCATCCCGGGCGCGAGCGAGGGCAAGGGCCTCGGCCTGGAGTTCCTGCGCCACATCGAGCGCACCGCGGTGATCGTGCACGTGCTCGACTGCGCGACGCTCGAGCCCGGCCGGGACCCGATCAGCGACCTCGACGTCATCGAGGCGGAGCTCGCCGCCTACGCGCAGGACCTCGAGATCGAGGGCGGGCGGGTGCCGCTCACCGAGCGTCCGCGCCTCGTCGTCCTCAACAAGATCGACGTCCCCGAGGCGCGCGACCTGGCCGAGCTCGTCAAGCCCGACCTCGAGGCGCGCGGCCTGCGCGTGTTCGAGATCTCGACCGCGAGCCACGAGGGCCTGCGCCCGCTGACGTACGCGCTCGCCGAGCTCGTGGAGAAGGCGCGTGCCGAGGCGCCCGCCCCCGAGCCCACGCGCGTCGTGCTGCGGCCGCGCGCGGTCGACGAGGCCGGGTTCACGGTCAAGCGCAAGGGCGGGGCGACCGACTACTGGTTCGAGGTGCGCGGTGCCAAGCCGGAGCGCTGGGTCCGTCAGACGGACTTCTCCAACGACGAGGCCGTGGGCTACCTCGCGGACCGCCTCGCGCGCCTGGGCGTCGAGGACAAGCTGTTCGAGGCGGGCGCCGTCGCAGGCGACGAGGTGCGCATCGGCAGCGACGTCAACGCGGTCGTCTTCGACTGGGAGCCGACGCTCATGACGGGCTCCGAGCTGCTCGGCGGCCCCCGCGGCTCCGACAACCGCCTCGACGAGAGCCTGCGCCCGACCCGGTCGGAGAAGCGGCGCGAGCACCACGAGCGCATGGACGCCAAGGCGGAGGCGCGGCGCGAGCTGTGGACCGAGCGCCAGGCGGGCACCTGGACGGACCCCGAGTCCGACTGACCCGGCGTCGTCCGCGCTGCCGAGGGCCCGGTTCCCCGCGGGGGACCGGGCCCTCGCCCGCGCCCGGGGCCCCGTCGGCGCGGCCCGGGAGCGGGCCCGGGAGCGGGCCGGGGCACGGGCCGGTCGCGGGCGCAGGCGTCCTGGTCCGTGAAATCGTGCGCGGCGGCGGCCCTCCGGCGGCGATGATGGGCGCGTGAACGCGCTGTCCTCCCGCTCCGAGATCGCCTCCGCCCGCCGCGTGGTCGTGAAGATCGGCTCGTCGTCGCTCACGGGCGCCGACGGCCACCTCGACCTCGCCGCCCTGAGGGCGCTCGTCGACGTCCTCGCGGCCCGACGCGCGGCCGGCGGCCAGGTCGTGCTGGTCACGTCCGGCGCCATCGCCGCCGGGATCGGCCCCCTCGGGCTCGCGAGCCGGCCGCGCGACCTCGCGACGGCGCAGGCCGCGGCGTCGGTCGGCCAGGGGATGCTCGTCGCCCGGTACGCCGAGGCCTTCGCGGGGCACGGGCTGCGCGTCGGGCAGGTGCTGCTCACCGCGGAGGACACGGTGCGCCGCGGCCACTACCGCAACGCCCAGCGCTCGCTCGAGCGCCTGCTCGACCTCGGCGTCGTGCCCGTGGTCAACGAGAACGACGCCGTCGCGACCGACGAGATCCGCTTCGGCGACAACGACCGGCTCGCCGCGCTCGTCTCCCACCTCGTGCGGGCGGACGCCATGGTCCTGCTCACGGACGTCGACGGCCTGTACGACGGCCCGCCGTCGCGCCCGGGCACGCGGCGGATCGCCGAGGTGCGCTCGCCGGCCGACATCGAGGGCGTCGAGGTCACGGGACGGGGGAGCGCGGTCGGGACGGGCGGCATGCTCACCAAGCTCGAGTCCGTCTCCATCGCGACCGGAACCGGCATCCCCGTGGTGCTCACGAAGGCGCAGCACGCCGCCGCGGCGCTCGCCGGCGAGCCGGTCGGGACCTGGTTCGCCGCGACGGGCAAGCGGACGACCCGCCGCCGGCTCTGGCTCGCGCACGCCGCGCGCACGCGCGGCCGCCTCGTGCTCGACGACGGCGCGGTGCGGGCCGTGCAGGGCGGGCGCGCCTCGCTGCTGCCCGCCGGGGTGACGGCGGTCGAGGGGGAGTTCGACGCCGGCGACCCGGTCGAGCTCGTCGCATCCGACGGTCGCGTGGTCGCCCGGGGCCTGGTCGCGTTCGAGTCGCGCGACATCCCGGAGCTCCTCGGCCGCTCGACCACGCAGCTGCGGGCCGAGCTCGGCGAGGGCTACGACCGGGAGGTCGTGCACCGCGACGACCTCGTCCTGGTGCGCCGGCGCCCGCGCTGACCGCGGTCCGGACGGCGCTCCCGGCGCGGCGGTCCCGGACGTAGGCTCGGACCATGACCACCACCGAGGACGCGCCCGTCGTCGCGGGCGCCGCCGAGACCGGGACCGCCGGAGCTGCCGCAGCCACCGCGACCGCCGCCACGGCCGACGCTCAGACCGACGTCGCGACGGCCGTCGAGGACGTCGCGCGCCGTGCCAAGGTCGCGTCGCGCACGATCGCGACGGCGACCCGCGCGACGAAGGACGCCGCGCTCCTCGCGCTCGCCGACGCGCTCGTCGCGGCGACGGACGAGATCGTGGCCGCGAACGCCGTCGACCTGGAGCGCGAGCGCGCGCACGGCATGAGCGAGGGTCTGCTCGACCGGCTCGCGCTCGACGCGCCGCGCGTCGCCGCGATCGCCGACGCGCTGCGCGCGCTCGCGGGCCTGCCGGACCCGGTGGGAGAGGTCGTGCGCGGCTCGACGCTCCCGAACGGCCTGCGCCTGCGTCAGCTGCGCGTGCCCATGGGCGTCGTCGGGATGATCTACGAGGCGCGCCCCAACGTGACGGTGGACGCCGCGGGCCTCGCGCTCAAGAGCGGGAACGCGGTGATCCTGCGCGGCGGGTCCGCGGCGGCGAGCTCCAACGAGGTGATCGTCGACGTGCTGGCCCGCGCGCTCGAGGCGCAGGGGCTCCCCGGCGACCTCGTGCAGTCGATCGACCGGCACGGGCGCCCGGGCGCCGTCGCGCTCATGCACGCGCGCGGGCTCGTCGACGTGCTCGTCCCGCGCGGCGGGGCGGACCTCATCCGTACCGTCGTGCGCGAGTCGACCGTCCCCGTCATCGAGACCGGGGTCGGCAACGTCCACGTGTACGTCGACGCGAGCGCGGACCGGGCCATGGCGCTCGAGATCCTCCTCAACGCCAAGACGCAGCGCGTCGGCGTCTGCAACGCCGCGGAGACGCTCCTCGTGCACGCGGACGCCGCGCCCGAGTTCCTGCCCGCCGCGCTCGCCGCGCTCACCGAGGCGGGCGTCGTCGTGCACGGCGACGACCGCACGGCCGGCCTCGCGCCCGCGGGGACCGACGTGCTCCCCGCGACCGACGAGGACTGGGCGACCGAGTACCTCGCGCCGGAGATCGCCGTGCGCGTGGTCGACGACCTCGACGCCGCGATCGAGCACGTGCGCACGTGGACGTCGGGGCACACCGAGGCCATCGTCACGCGCGACCTGGCGGCGTCGGAGCGCTTCGTCGCGGAGCTCGACTCCGCCGCCATCATGGTCAACGCCTCGACCCGCTTCACCGACGGCGGCCAGTTCGGCCTCGGGGCGGAGATCGGCATCTCGACCCAGAAGCTCCACGCGCGCGGCCCCATGGGCCTCGCGGAGCTCACGACGACGAAGTGGGTCGTGCACGGGGACGGCCACGTCCGCCCCTGACGCACGGCCGCCGGCGGGTACCTGATACCCGCCGGACGAGGTCCCCGGACGGTCGTGAGAGACTGGTCGGCGACCGGCGCCCGTCCGGTCCGCCGTCGGGCCGGTCCCGGCGGGCGTACCGTTCCATCGCACCACCCCGGCCTGCGGCACGTGCCCGTCCGGCCCGGGGACGACCTTCGAGGAGGACGTCGTGATCTCTGCCGTCGTGCTGGCCGCCGAGGAAGGCGCCGAGGCCGCGTCGCACCTGCCCATCCCGCCGCTCGCCTACGGGCTGCTCGGGTTCAGCGGGCTCGTGGCCCTGCTGCTCGTGACCTACGCGTTCCGCAGCGTCGGCACGCGGCACTGACCCGCCCCGGACGACGGAAGCGCCCACGACCGATGACGCGTCGATGATCCCGCGCCGGCCCCGCCTGGGGGTGATGGGTGGCACGTTCGACCCCATCCACCACGGCCACCTCGTCGCCGCGAGCGAGGCCGCGGCGCGGTTCGACCTCGACGAGGTCGTGTTCGTGCCCACGGGCAAGCCGTCGTTCAAGCAGCACCAGACCGTCAGCCCGGCGGAGCACCGCTACCTCATGACCGTCATCGCGACCGCGTCGAACCCGCGGTTCACGGTGAGCCGTGTGGACGTGGACCGCCCCGGGCTGACCTACACGGTCGACACGCTGCGCGACCTGCGGGCCGCGCGACCGGACGCCGAGCTGTTCTTCATCACGGGTGCGGACGCCGTCGAGCAGATCCTCACCTGGAAGGATGCCGACGAGCTGTGGAAGATGGCACACTTCGTGGCTGTCTCCCGCCCGGGTCACCAGCTGAGCGTCGAGGGCCTGCCTCCGGGCGTGGTCACGACGCTCGAGGTCCCCGCCCTCGCGATCTCGTCGACGGACTGCCGTCGGCGCGCGGAGGCCGGACAGCCGGTGTGGTACCTGGTTCCGGACGGCGTGGTCCAGTACATCGCCAAGCACGGTTTGTATCGAGGTCAGCACGATGAGTGACAACGGCAGCAACATGCAGCCCGTCCGCCCGCTCACACGGCGCGAGATGCGCGAGCGCGAGCAGGCGGCGGCCGCCGAGCGGTCCGGGCAGGGCGCCCCGCCCCCGCCGGCCCCGGCACCCGGTGCGGGCGGCTGGCAGCAGTCGGCGCGCCCCGCGGCGCCGTCCGGCCCGCCGCCGTCGCGCCGCACCCTGCGCGAGACGACCGGCCCCGCCGACCACCCGCCGCAGCCCTCCGTCGTGCGGCCACCGGCCGCCTCGGGCGGCATGCGCGGCCTGGACGAGACCGGGCGCCTCACGCCGGTCCAGGAGACCGCCGAGCGCGTCGCGATCCGCCCCCCGGCCCCGACGCCGGTCGTGCCGACGCGCACGTCCTCCCGCCCGCCTGCCGGGGCCCCGCGCCCGTCGGTGCCCGGCGCCCCCGGGCCCGTGCGTCCCGCGACGCCGTCCGCGCCCGTCGGCGGCCTCGGCGCGGGTGCCGCGCGCCCCGAGCCGACGCAGCCGCCGCGCCTGTCGGCGTTCTCGGCCCCGCCGACCAGCCCGGCCCCGCCGGGAACGCCCGCGCCGGCGCCGGCGCGGGCGTTCCCGTGGGGAGGCACGCCTGCGCCCGCTCCCGAGCGGACCCCCGCTCCCGCGCCGCCCGCCGAGGCGGCCGGCGCGGCCCTGCCGTGGTCGGCGATCACGGCCGGCTCGGCGCCCGAGCCCGCGAGCGCGGCGCCGCAGACGTCGCCCTTCGGCGGCGTACGCGAGACCGCACCCGCTCCCGCCGGCGGGTCGGACGAGCTCTTCCCCCGCGTGCGCGGTCGTGCCGCCGAGCCCGAGGAGTCGGACGACGACGACCTCGAGGACGAGCGGCGGGGCCCGTCGTACACGTGGCTGCACTACCTGATCCTCGTCGCCGTCGCGTTCGTCCTCGGCCTGCTCGTCTGGACGCTCGTGTCCCGCGACGACCCGGGCCTGGCCGTGGAGGACGCGAGCGCCTCGGCCGCCGCCGTGCGGACGTGGGACGACCCCGGCACCCTCGACACCGGCCGCTGAGCGGCCGCACCACGAACGGAGACACGTGACCGCCACCGACCGAGCCCTCGAGCTCGCCGTCATCGCCGCCCGGGCGGCGTCCGACCGCAAGGCCGAGGAGATCATCGCGCTCGACGTGAGCGAGCAGCTCGTCCTCACGGACGTGTTCCTCATCGCCTCCGGGTCGAGCGAGCGCCAGGTCTCGGCGATCGTCGACGCCGTCGAGGAGGCCATGCACAAGGCCGGGTCCAAGCCGATCCGCCGCGAGGGCAAGCAGGAGGCCCGCTGGGTCCTGCTCGACTTCGGGGACGTCGTCGTGCACGTGCAGCACGCCGAGGACCGCGTGTACTACGCGCTCGAGCGCCTGTGGAAGGACTGCCCGGTCGTCGAGCTGCCGGAGGACGCGCGCGGCGGCGACGGCACGGCCGACGACACCGACGACACCACGCGCGGCGACGGCGCCATCCGCCTCTCGGGGGAGCCCCTGGCGTGAGCGCCGGCACCCTCGTCCTCCTGCGCCACGGTCGCACCGCGTACAACGCGTCGATGCGCCTGCAGGGGCAGGTCGACATCCCACTCGACGCCGTCGGGCAGTGGCAGGCGGAGCAGGGCGCGAAGGCCCTCGCGAGCGCGCACCGCGCGACGCGCGTCGTCGCGTCCGACCTCGTGCGCGCCGCCGACACCGCGCGCGCCTACGCGGCCGCGATCGGCGCGGACGTCGCGTACGACCCCCGGCTGCGCGAGCGCGGCTTCGGGGAGTGGGAGGGCCTCACGGGGCCGGAGATCGCGGAGCGCTGGCCCGAGGAGTACGCGGCGTGGCGCCAGGGCGAGGAGCCCGCACGCGCGGGCGCGGAGTCCAAGGCCGACGTCGCGGCGCGCCTCGTCGCGTCCGTCACCGAGCACGTCGAGTCGCTCGAGCGGGACGACACGCTCGTCGTCGTCTCGCACGGCGCCGCGATCACGCTCGCGGTCACCGCGCTGCTCGGCCTCGACCCGGAGGGCTGGCGCGGGATCTCCGGGCTGCACAACGTCCACTGGTCCCACCTGCACCGCTCGGCGCCCGCCGCGACGCCCGCGTGGCGCCTCGTGGCGCACAACGTCGGGGCGGGATTCCCGCTCGACGAGTGGAACGCGGGGCCGGATTGGAATCTGGAGCCGGTTTCTGCGTAGACTAGCGACGCTCCGCAGGACGGGAAACCGCCCGGAGGAGTGCATGACCTGGATCTTCACGGATCCACGGGGCTGTGGCGCAGCTGGTAGCGCACCTGCATGGCATGCAGGGGGTCAGGGGTTCGAGTCCCCTCAGCTCCACCCGTAGAGCCGGACGGGAGCACGCACCATCGAGAGATGGGCGAGCTCCCGTCGGGCTTTTCTGCGCCCTGCGTGCCGCCCCGCGCGCGTGCAGGCGGGGCGCGGGTCTTGGCGCGGCCTCCCGCGCCTGCCACGCTGGTGCGGTGCGACGGCGCTCCGCCCGTCGCGCGGGTACCTGGGGGAGGGGCACGCGATGAGGCCACTGTGCTACGCGATCAACGTCACGCTCGACGGCTGCTGCCACCACGAGGCGGGCCTGCCGCCCGACGAGGAGTCGATGCGGTTCTGGACCGAGGAGACGGAGCGCGCGGACGCGCTGCTGTTCGGGCGGGTCACGTACCAGATGATGGAGGCGGCGTGGCGTCGTCCGGCGTCGGGCGCGTGGCCGGACTGGATGGGGGAGCGGGACGTCCCGTTCGCCGAGGCGATCGACGGGGCGAGGAAGCACGTGGTGTCGAGCACGCTGCGCGAGGTCGACTGGAACGCCGAGCTCGTCGAGGGCGACCTGGGGGACGCGGTGCGGCGGCTCAAGGAGCAGCCGGGCGGCCCGCTGTTCGTCGGTGGCGTGACGCTGCCGCTCGCGCTCGCGAACCTCGGGCTCGTCGACGAGTACGCGTTCCTCGTGCAGCCGGTCCTGGCGGGGCACGGGCCGACGCTGCTGTCGGGGTTGCGCGAGCACGTCACGCTCGAGCTGGTGGACCGGCAGGAGCTGCGCTCGGGCGCCGTCGCGGTGCGGTACCGGCCCGTGCCGGCCACGACCTGACCGGAGGACGCCGACGCCCGGCGCGGCAGGTGCCGGCCGGGCGTGCGTGCGGGAGAGCGGGGACTACGACGTGCTGACGTGCACGTGGTCGAAGTGGTTGGCGGTCGCGCCGCCGCGGTCCTCCATGCCGGACCACGCGCTCGCCGGGTCGCCGGCCATCCAGATCTTCTGCTGGTAGATGAGGTACGTGATGCCGAGCGAGCCTGCGTTGGCCTGCAGGTAGCGCGCGATGTCCCACCCCGTCTCGCCGCTGATCATGATGTCCACGGCGCGGCCCGTGCCGTGGTCGCCGTCGTCGCCGGGGCGGATGCCGCCGAACGTGGTGACCTGGGGGAAGTTCGCGCACACGGAGCGGTAGACGGCGCGCGCGTTGGCGCGCAGCGACGACTCGATCCCGGTGCTGACCGAGCACGCGGCGTCCGAGACGCCCCCGGCACTCGACCCGCTCGCCGCCGCGGCGGCGACCTGGGGCGCCTCGGGCTGGGACTGCGCGAGGAAGCTCGACTTGATCCAGGCAGCCGCGCCGTCCCACACGACCTGGCTCCAGTCGCCCTCGGTGACGCCCGTGACGTCGACCGCAGCGGCGAACTCGGTCGTCGCGACGCGCTCGGCGTCCGCGGACGGTGCGGAGCGCACGTTGACGGCCTCGGTGGTCCAGAGCTGGCCGGTGACGGGCGGCAGGGGCGGCGGCGTCGGGGCGGCCTGCGCGGCCGGCACGACGGCGATCTCGGCCGCGGTCTCGACGACCGGCGGCTCCTGGGGCGCCGTGGGGGGCGCGACGCGCTCGGACGAGCGGCTGGCGGCTCCCGTGCCACGCTCGACGCTCGCCCCGGCGGTGGGCTCGACGCTCAGCGGAGCGAGGTCGGGGTTGCCCTCGGCGGGCTGGGGGCCCGCGCCCACGGCGCCCGCGCCCAGCAGCGTGACGAGCGCCAGCGCGGGGAGCTTGAGCGACCGGACCGGCAGCGTCGGCAGCGCCGGGAGCCGGAAGGAGCGCGCGGTGGCGGGGGCTGCGCTGTGGCGGCCTCGGGACATGGTGCGCTCCGGTTCTTCGTGGGTAGGACGCGCCAATGTAACCAAACCGTGATCTGAGAAGTCCAGTCGGACATTCGGCGCAGCGCACACGTTCGACTCATGAGCGGCAGCGCTGAGTCGTATGCGCCGCAGTCGTTGGACGCGTCCGGAGCGGGTTCCTACGCTGGAAGCATGACCGTTCCCTCTGTACCGACCGTGACGCTCAACTCCGGTCACTCCATCCCGCAGCTCGGCTTCGGCGTCTTCCTCGTGCCGCCGGACGAGGCCGAGAAGGCCGTGAGCGAGGCCCTCGAGGTCGGCTACCGACACATCGACACCGCCGCGATCTACCGCAACGAGGAGGGCGTCGGCGCCGCCATCGCGAAGAGCGGGATTCCCCGCGACGAGCTCTTCGTCACCACGAAGCTCTGGAACGACCGCCAGGCGGGCGAGCAGCCGCACGACGCGATCCGCGAGAGCCTCGACAAGCTCGGCCTCGACCACGTCGACCTGTACCTCACGCACTGGCCCGCGCCCGAGCAGGACCAGTACACGAACGCGTGGGCGAAGCTCGTCGAGATCCGCGACGCGGGCCTCGCGCGCTCGATCGGCGTCTCCAATCACCTGCCCGAGCACCTCGACCGGATCGTCGCGGCCACGGGCGTCGTCCCCGCCGTCGACCAGATCGAGCTGCACCCGGCCTACCAGCAGCGCGACGTGCTCGCGTGGGCCGACGCGAACGGCATGAAGATCGAGGCGTGGGGCCCGCTCGGGCAGGGCAAGTACCCGCTCTTCGAGAAGCAGGCCGTCGTCGACGCCGCGGCCGCCCACGGCGTGACGCCCGCCCAGGCGGTGCTGCGCTGGCACCTGCAGCGCGGCTTCATCGTCTTCCCGAAGTCGTCGCGCAAGGAGCGCATGGCGGAGAACTTCGACCTCTTCGGGTTCGAGCTCACCGCCGACGAGGTCGCCGCGATCGACGCCCTCGACACGGGCGACGGCTCGGGCCGCGTGAGCGCCCACCCGTCCGAGGTCAACTGACCCGGTCGCCTGCGGACTCCCGCGAGGCAGCACGCACGACGAGGGGCGCCGTCCGGTCGGACGGCGCCCCTCGTCGTGCGCAGGTGGAAGGTCGGCTCAGCCGCACTCGTCGCAGATGCCCGTCGCGGGCAGCACCGTGAAGCACGTGGGGCACACGGCCGGCGGCTTCTCCGGCTCCGCGGAGCGGGCCGTCGTGCGGCGCGGCGTGCGCGTCGCGGGCGCGGCCTTCGCCGTGGCCCGACGCGCGGGTGCGGACGCCGCCGCGGGGGCGGCACCGGGCACGTCGAACCCGCGCTTGCGCAGCAGGTCCGCGACGCCGACGGGGCTGCTGCGGAACTCCTCGGCCGTCGCGACACGGCCGGTCGCGTACCGGTGCGCGACGCCGAGGATCGCCTGCGCGTCGTAGACGCGGTCCTCGTGGACGAGCGGGGTGCCGGGGGACGCGGTGAACCCGTAGACCCCGAGGAACGCGTCCCGGCCCCGGTCGTCCCAGTCCGCGAGGGCCTGGAGGATGTGCTGCCGGGTCACTGCCGAGAAGGTTGCCACGGCACGAGCCTAGACCGCCCCGCGGGACCCCTCGGACGACGGGCGCGTGACCTTCCGCACGCGCTCGCGCCGGGCCCTGGGTGCCCGTGGATCAGGGCACGGTGTATCCCGCGGCGCGGAACATCTCGTACCACTCGGCGCGCGTGAGCGGGACCTCCGAACCGAGCGCGGCGCCGGCGACCCGGTCGGGGCTCGTCGTGCCGAGCACGACCTGCATCCGTGCCGGGTGGCGCGTGATCCACGCGGTCGCGATCGCGATCGGCGGCACGTCGTACCGGGCGGCGAGCCGGTCGATCACGGCGTTGAGCTCGGGGTACTCGTCCGAGCCCAGGAACACGCCCGTGAAGAACCCCGCCTGGAACGGCGACCACGCCTGGACGGTGATGTCGTGCAGGCGGCAGTAGTCGAGCGTCCCGACGTCACGGCTGACCGACTGGTCGAGGGCCTGCATGTTCGCCGCGACGCCCTGCGCGACGAGCGGAGCGTGCGTGACGGAGAGCTGGAGCTGGTTCGCGACGATCGGCTGCTCGACGTACCGGCGCAGCAGCTCGATCTGCCCCGGCGTGTGGTTCGAGACCCCGAACGCTCGCACCTTGCCCGCGGCGTGCAGGTCGGAGAACGCGCGCGCGACCTCCTCGGGCTCGACGAGGGCGTCGGGGCGGTGCAGCAGCAGGATGTCGAGGTAGTCGGTGCGCAGGGCCTCGAGCGAGCCCTCGACGGACGCGACGAGGTGCTCGTACGAGAAGTCGAAGTACGGGCCCTCAGGGACGATGCCGGCCTTGGACTGGATGACCCACTCCGCGCGCTCGGCGGGGGAGAGGTCGAGCGCCTCGGCGAAGCGGCGCTCGCAGCCGTGGAGGTCGGAGCCGTAGACGTCGGCGTGGTCGAGGAACGTGATGCCGACGTCGCGCGCGGTGCGCACCAGGGTGCGGACCTCGTCGTCGGTCTTCTCCTGGATGCGCATGAGGCCGAGCACGACGTTCGGCACCACGAGGTCGGTGCCGGTCAGGGTGAAGGTCTTCATCGGTGGAGCTCCTTCGCGGGGTAGGCGGTCCTGCCCGGGGGCGGCGTGCCGGGTGGTCCGGAGGGCCGGTCGGGGCTGCTCGAGCCTAGGAAGCGATAACCTAGAAGTCCAACAACTAGTAGTTGTCATATAGAGAACTGTGAGTGGTCAATGGATCTTCGACAGATGGAGTACCTCGTCGCGCTCGCGGACGAGCGCCAGTTCACGCGGGCCGCCCAGCTCGTCGGCGTCTCGCAGTCGGGGCTCTCCGCCGCGGTCCGCAGCCTCGAGGAGGAGCTCGGCGCGAGCCTGTTCACGCGGACGACGCGGCGCGTCGAGCCCACCGAGGCCGGTCTCGCGCTGCTGCCGCACGCCCGTTCCATGCTCGCGCAGGCGGCCGCCGCTCGCGACGCGGTCGTGCGGGCGACGCACGCGCTGTCCGGCTCGCTGCGGGTCGGCTCGGAGCAGTGCCTCGGTGTCCTCGACGTCACCGCCCTGCTCGAGCGCTTCCACCGCCGGTACCCGCAGGTGGAGATCCACTTCGCGCAGGCGGGCTCCCACGACCTCCTCGCGCGCGTGCGGGACGGCGACCTCGACGTCGCGTTCGTCGCGACCACCGAGCACCTTGGGCCGCTGTCCCAGACGGTCCTGGGCAGCGAGCCGCTCGTGCTCGTGTGCGCACCCGAGCACCCGCTCGCCGGGAAGGGCCGGGTCGAGTGGTCCGACCTGGCGTGCCAGGAGTTCGTCGACTTCGACCCCTCGTGGGGCGCACGGCAGGTCAACGACGCGACGTGCGCCGCGCACGGCGTCCACCGGCGTGTGCGGTGCTCGGTCAACGACGTGCACACGCTCCTCGAGCTCGTCGACCGCGGGCTCGGCATCGCGCTCGTGCCCCGCCACGTCGCGGGCAAGCCGCAGGCCGAGCGGCTCGTGACGCTCGCGCTGCCCGAGGGTGGCGCGCCGAGCTGGGTCGTCTCCGTCGTCACGGGAGGCTGGGACCGCGGCGCCTCGGCCGCGCCCCAGCTCCTGGAGCTTCTCGCGGACGCCCCCGCGTGCCGCGGCGTCGAGGTCGCCCGGGCCGACACCGCCGCGTCGCGCGAGAGCGTCGAGGTGCCGAACCCTGCCGTCGAGGCGCCGAGCCCTGCCGTCGAGGCCGTGGCGGAGGCCCGGTGACCGCCCCCGCGGGCACCGACGCACCACTCTTCCCGCTGCGCAGCGTCGTCCTCGGCGCCTTCCTGCCCACGCTCGTCCTCGAGATCGGTGTGGGGGCCATGCTGCCGGTCGTCGCGGTCACGGCCACGGGCCGGGGCGCGAGCCTCACGGTCGCCGGCCTCGTGGCCGCGCTCGTGCCGATCGGCAAGATCCTCTTCGACCTGCCCGCCGGGGCGCTCGCCCAGCGCCTCGGCGACCGCACGGCCATGCTGCTCGCCGGTGGCGTCGCGGCGGTCGCCTTCGCGACGATCGCTCTCACGCCCAGCCTGGGGGGCCTCGCGGCAGGGGTCCTCGCGCTGGGCGCGTCGACCGCCGTCTTCAACCTCGCCCGCCAGGCGTACCTCACGGAGATCACGCCCCCGCTGCGCCGGGCGCGCGTGCTGTCCACGCTCGCGGGCGTGCACCGCATCGGGCTGTTCCTCGGCCCGTTCGCGGGCGCGGCGGTCATCGCCGCGACCGACGTGCGCGGCGCCTACTGGCTCGGGACGGGCGCCGCGCTCACCGCGGTGGTGGTGCTCGCCGTCGTGCGGCCGGACCCCGCGGAGGCCGGGCGTGCGCGACAGCGCGGCGCGCGGGCCGTGCCGCGCGTCGGCATCGTCCGCGTGGCGCGCGACCACCGCCACCTGTTCGCGACGCTCGGCGTGGCGATCCTCCTCGTGAGCGCGGTCCGTGGGGCCCGACAGACCGTCATCCCCCTGTGGGGCGAGCACCTGGGGCTGGACGCCGAGGTGACGTCGCTGATCTTCGGCGTCTCCGGTGCGCTCGACATGCTGCTCTTCTACCCGGCGGGCAAGGTCATGGACCGGTTCGGGCGCCTGTGGGTCGCCGTGCCGTCCATGCTCACGATGGCCGTCGGTCTCGCGGTGCTGCCGCTCGCGCACACCGCCCCCGCGCTCGCGGTCGTCGCGGCGGTGCTCGGGGTCGGGAACGGCATGGGCTCGGGCATCGTCATGACGCTCGGCGCCGACGTCGCGCCCGCGGACGTGCGCCCGACCTTCCTCAGCGTGTGGCGCCTGTTCCAGGACACCGGCGACGCCCTCGGTCCGCTCGTGCTGTCGGCCGGTGCGGCGCTGGGGTCGCTCGCCGCGGGCGTCTGGGCGACGGCGGCGCTCGGCGCGGGCTCCGCGGCCGCGCTCGCGCGGTGGGTGCCGCGCCACTCGCCGCTCGCGAACCTCGTCCGACGTCGCTAGATCCAGTCGTGCTCGCGGGCGTAGCGGGCCGCCTCGTGCCGCGTGCGCGTCTGCGTCTTCTGCATCGCGCTCGAGAGGTAGTTGCGGACCGTGCCGGGCGCGAGGTGCAGGCGGGTGGCGATCTCCGCCACGGAGTAGCCGTCCCGCGTCACGCGGAGCACGTCGAGCTCGCGGTCCGTCAGGGGCACGTCGTCGATGAGCGCGGCGGTCGACACGTCCTGGTCGACCCAGCGCCGACCCGCGTGCAGCGCCGCGACGACCTCGGCGATGTGCGTCGGGTCCGCCGACTTGCTGACGAACCCCTGCACACCGAGCCGCAGCGCCTTGCGCAGCACGCCCGGGCGCGCGTGGCGCGTGAGCATGAGCACGACCTGGTCGGGCAGCGAGCGGCGGACCTCTGCGACGGCGGCCAGGCCGTCGACGCCGGGCATCTCCAGGTCGACGACCAGCACGTCCGGGCGGTGGGCGAGCGTAGCGCGCACGGCGTCCGCGCCGTCGACCGCCTCCGCGAGCACCGTCACGTCGCCCTCGAGGGGGAGCAGCGCGGCGAGCGCGCGGCGCAGCAGGGCCTCGTCGTCGGCCAGCACGACGGTCGTCACGACGCACCTCCGGGACCTGGCAGCCCGCCTCGGTCCGATGGCGAGAACGTCGCGGCCGTGCGGAACCTGCCGTCCGCCACCTCTGCGGTGAGGACACCGCCCGCGCCCGCGACACGCCGCGCGAGCGTCGACAGGCCCCGCAGGGTCGGCGGGTCGTCCGTCGGCACGCCGTCGTTGACGATCGTGATGCCGCGCTCGTTGAGCGCGACGTGCACGAGGGTCGCGCGCGCGTGCCGCAGCACGTTGGTCGTCGTCTCGCGCAACACCTGGCTCACGAGGTCGTCCGCCTCGTCGCGGACGTCCGCGCCCCGGTCGACGCGGACCTGGATCCCGGCCGCCTCGAACAGCCGGCGGGCGTTCTCGAGCTCGGCGGAGAGGTTGAGCCGGCGCTGCCCGTAGGCGAGGTCGCGCGCCTGGGCGATCGTGTCGCCGACGAGCGCGTACGTCTCGCGCAGCTCTTCCTCCGCCCGCGCCGGGTCCGTCCCGACGAGGCGGCGCGCGAGCGCGATCTTGAGCTTCACCACGTGGAGGGTGTGGCCCTGGATGTCGTGCAGGTCGCTCGCGAACCGCATGCGCTCGCGGACGACGGCGAGCTCCGCCTCGCGCTCGCGCGCCTCCTCGAGCTCGCGCACGAGGTCGTAGAAGCCCTTGTTGGGGAACCGCAGGGCCACGACCACCACCGTGAGACCCGTCGGGACGATGACGAGGGACACCAGCCCGTCGGTCGTCACCGAGCCCGCCGCGAGCAGCCCCCAGGCACCGACGCCCGCCACGTACACGACGAGGCCGACGGCGGCCCCGGCCCGGTGCCGGGGCAGCTCGGGGACCACGAGGCAGCCCACCACGGTGACGGCGTAGTACGCCGCCTGCACCTCGCCGCCCACGACGAGCACCCCGTACGGCCAGACGACGGCGGCGACGGCGAGGCACGGCACCGCGACGCGACCCAGGTCGCCCGCCGTCCACCGCTCGAACGCGACGACCACCGCCACGACCCCCAGCGCCAGGACGAGCGCCTGCTCCCACGTCTGCGCCTGCCGAGCCACGAGCAGCACGCCGACGACGACGAGGACGGGCAGCAGGGTGACGAGGTTGAGGCGGCGGAACCGGTGCGGCGTGCCGCGCAGTGCGGGTCGGGGCGTGGCCGGCGGCAGCGGTCCCGTCGGACGGGCCGGACCGGGCGCGGGGCGCGCCGTGGAGGGCGCGCGCGGCGCGGGCAGGTCGTCCATGGGCGGCTCGCAGGTCGAGGCTGGGTCTGGCTCCCAGTATCCGGGCGGTGCCGGGGCCTCGGCCAGTGACACCGTGTCATGCCCGAGGGGGCAGTACGTCACGGTCCGGACCTGACGGCACGGCACTGGGCGCGCGCCGCCCGCGTGGGTGTGATGGACGCATGACCTCCCACCCCGTCATCGACGTGGACGACCTCGGCGTGCGCTACGGCGACGTCGACGCCGTCACGCACCTCTCGTTCCAGGTCGAGCCCGGCGAGCTCTACGCGCTGCTCGGCACGAACGGCGCCGGCAAGACCTCGACCCTCGAGGTCGTCGAGGGGCACCGCGCGGCGTCGTCGGGCTCCGTGCGCGTGCTGGGGTCCAGCCCCACCGACCGTCGTGCCGTGCGTCCCCGCACCGGGATCATGCTCCAGGAGAGCGGGTTCTCCCCGGACCTCACCGTCACCGAGACCGTCGCGCTGGTCGGTCGGCTCTCCGGCCGCTCCGACACGGTCGACCGTGTCCTCGGGCTCGTCGACCTGCGCCGCGCGGCGCGGACGCGCGTCGCGCAGCTGTCCGGCGGGGAGAAGCGACGGCTCGACTTCGCGACCGCCGTCTACGGCCGCCCCGAGTTGCTGTTCCTCGACGAGCCCACGACCGGTCTCGACATCGCGTCGCGCGACGCGCTCTGGGCCGCGGTGCAGGAGCTGCGCGACGACGGCGCGACTGTCGTCCTGACGACCCACTACCTGGAGGAGGCGCAGCAGCGCGCCGACCGGGTCGGTCTCATGCACCGCGGCCGGCTGCGACACGAGGGGACGGTCGACGAGCTCACGCGCACCCTGCCCGCCTCCATCCGGTTCTCGCTGCCGGCCGACGCGCCGACGCCACCCCGGCAGGCGGCGCCCCTGGCGGACCGGTCGTGGGCGATCGAGACGTTCGAGCTCCAGCGCGACCTCAAGCAGCTCCTCGACTGGGCGGACGCGGGCGGCGTCGAGCTGCACGGGCTGTCCGCCGCACCGACCCGTCTCGACGACGTGTTCCGCGCCGTCACCTCCGACCCGGCGTCGTCGTCCTCCTGACGGCGCGCCCCCCGAACCCGAGAGGACCCGTACCCATGCTCCCCATCGCGCGCAGCGAGCTGGTCCAGCTCGTGCGCAACCGTCCCGTGCTCGTCACGTCGCTGCTCATGCCCGTGGCCGCGAGCGTGTTCTTCATCGGCTTTCGCGACGTCTTCGCCCGCATCGGCAGCCTCGGCTACGTCGCTGCCGTGCTCGTCATGACGATCGCGGCGTTCAGCCTCTACGCGACGACCGTGACCACCCTGGCCTCGCGGCGTCAGAACCTCTTCCTCAAGCGGCTGCGCTCGACCGCGGCGGGGGACGCGGCGATCCTGTCCGGCCTCGTGCTCCCGGTCAGCGCGATCGCCGTCGTCCAGGTGACCGTGATCCTCGCGGTGTTCGCCGCGGTCGGTGGCGCGCCGCACGACGCGCCCCTCCTCGTGGTCGCGGTCCTCGCGACGTTCGCGATGCTGCTCGCCCTCGGTGTCGCGACCGCCGGGATCACGACCTCGCCCGAGCACGCCCAGGTCACGACGCTGCCCCTGAGCCTCGGCACGGTGGTGGTCTCGAGCTGGGTGGGCATCACCGGGACGGAGAGCCTGCCGCTGCTCAAGCGGCTCCTGCCCGGGGGCGCGGCGACCGAGCTCGTCGTGGACGCCTGGAACGGCGGCGCCGCGCTCTCCGACTCGCTCCTCCTGCTCGCTCCCACGCTCGCGTGGGTCGTCGTGGCCGTCGCGCTCGCGGGCCGTATGTTCCGCTGGGAGCCGCGACGCTGACCGCTCCGGACCGATCTCGGCCGTGCGCGCACCCGGCGCTCGCGGCCTCGCCCGACGACCCGTCGCTCGCCGACATCCTGCACGGAAGGACGCACCATGGACGACCGCACGCCCCGCCCTGTACCCGCCATTCCCGCCGACCCGGCCGACCCGGCCGGGGGAGCCGCCCGCGACGACCTGCTCGTCGTCGACGACCTCTTCCTGCTCCTCCTGGACGACGACGGTGCGTCGATCCAGGCGGCCGGGACGCTGTACTACACGCTCGGCGGGGCGGTGCTCACCGAGCTCGCGCTGCTCGGGCGCGTGGAGGTCGACGGCACGGGCGTCCTCAACGGGCCACGCGTCACCCCGGTCGGCGACGGACCGTTGCCCGACCCGCTCCTGCAGGCGGCGTTCGACACGGTCGCGGCGAAGACCCAGCGGGTGCAGCCGCTGCTCGTCGCGCTCGGCGCCGACCTGTGGCGCGAGGTGATCGAGCGGCTCGTCGCGCGGGGCCTCGTCCGCCGGGAGGAGCGCACCGTGCTCGGGCTCTTCCGCACGACGCGGTGGCCCGCGGCGGACGCCGAGCACGAGGCGCGTCTGCGGGCCCGGGTCCGGCGCGTGCTGGAGGACGGCGAGGCGCCCGACGCGCGCACGGCGGCGATCGTCGGGCTGCTCTCGGCGAGCGGGGCGCTCCCGTCGCTCCGGCCGCCCCTGCCGTGGAACTCGGTGACCGCGGCGCGGGCGCAGGAGCTCCAGCGCGGCCAGTGGGGGCCGGAGGCCGTCGCCACGGCGGTCGCGCGCACGGCCGCGGCGATCACGGCGTCGACGGCCGCGGCCGCCGTCGCTGCCGCCGCGGCGGCCGGGCGCTGACCCGGCGTAGGTCCGTCGTCCGCCGACGGCGCGGCCCGGCGACCGTCTCGGGCGACCCGGCGCGGGCGCCCAGGCGCGGGCGGGTCGCTCAGACGAGCGTGAGGACGCCGAGCACGCCGACCGCGAGGGCGAGGAGGAGCGAGACTGCGATGAGGACGACGTGCACGGTGAGGAAGCGCGTCGCGCGACCCTCGGCGTCGCGCGAGCGCGGGTCCTTGGCGATGCGCTGGAGGAAGCGCGGCCAGATGAGCAGGTTCCACGCGGCCGTGACGAGCAGGACCACGGACCAGACGACGGGGATCTCCACGTCCCGAGCATGCCAGGCGGCGGCGGGGGCCTCGGTCGGGGCGACCGCGGGCAGGGTGTGGGATCCAGCACATCGACGCGACCGTGAGGTGAGGCTAACCTTGCCCCTGGTCGACGCGCTCGCGGGGCCGCCGTTCCGCCCGGGGACCCGGGCGCCGCACGAGGAGCCGCCCGTGTCCGTCAAGACGGTCAAGCCCCAGGACGCGCACGTCGTCACGCTGAGCGTCGTCGGGAGCGAACGGGTCAGCCCGAACGTCGTCCGCGTCACGCTCGGGGGACCCGAGCTGGACCTCTTCACCCCGCTGGGGTTCGACCAGTGGTTCCGACTCTTCCTCCCGCGCGAGGACCAGGACGCGCTGCGTCTGCCGACCCGCGCGTCGGGCCTCTGGTACGTCCAGTACCTGGCGACGCCCAAGGCGCGGCGGCCCTGGGTGCGGAACTACACCGTGCGCGCCGTGCGCCCGGACCTGCGCGAGCTCGACGTGGACTTCGTCGTGCACGGAGACGCGGGTCCCGCGTCGTCGTTCGCGCTGTCCGCCGAGCCGGGGGACCGGGTCGGACTGCTCGACCAGGGGATCGGCTACCACCCGCGCGTTCCGCACGACTGGACGCTCCTCGTCGCGGACGAGACCGGGATGCCCGCGGTCGCCGGCATCTGCGAGTCCCTGCCCGACGACGCGCGCGGCCTCGCGGTGGTCGAGGTCCCGGAGGCTGCGGACGTCCAGGAGTTCCGCGTGCCCGCGGGCGTCGAGCTCCGCTGGCTCCCGCGGGACGGTGCCCGACCCGCGGGCGGCGACCCCCACGACCTGCTTCCGGGCCGTCTCGCGCTCGACGCCGTGCGGTCGGCCGATCTGCCCGGCGGCCCCGTCTACGCGTACGCGGTCGGCGAGTCGGGGCTCGCGACGGGCGTGCGCCGCCACCTCGTCAACGACCGGGGCGTGCCGAAGGCGCACGTCGACTTCGTCGGGTACTGGCGCCACGGCCACGCGGCGTCCGCCTGACGGGACCCGCGCGCACCGTCGCGCGTCGGGTCGTCGTGCGGCGGGACGGGTCGGTCAGACCCGGCGGAGCTGACGGAACATGGGGCAGTCGAACGGGTCGCGCGCCGAGAGACCGACGCGGTTGAGGTACTGGACGACGATCGCGTACGACTGCACGAGGCTCGTCTCCGTGTACGGCAGGCCGAGGTGCGCGCAGTGCTCGCGCACGATCTCGCGTGCCCGGGCGAGGTGCGGGCGCGGCATGCTCGGGAACAGGTGGTGCTCGATCTGGAAGTTGAGCCCGCCCATGAGGATGTTCATCCACCAGCCGCCGCGGATGTTGCGCGACGTGAGGACCTGCTTGGACAGGAAGTCGATCTTGCTGTCGGCGGGGATGATCGCCATGCCCTTGTGGTTGGGGGCGAACGACGCCCCCATGTAGACGCCGAAGACGGCGAGCTGGACGCCCAGGAAGGCGGCCGCGAGGCCGAGCGGCAGGAACCAGACGACCGCGCCGACGTAGAGCGACAGGCGCAGCGTGATGGTGACGATCTCGATGACGCGCGTGCGGACGTCGCCGCGCGCGCGGCCGCCGGCGAGGAGCGAGCGGAACGCCTGCACGTGCAGGTTCACGCCCTCGAGCGTCAGGAGCGGGAAGAACAACCAGCCCTGGTAGCGGTTGATGACCGCCCGGAAGCCCTTCGCGACCTCCGCGTCCTCCTCGAGGAACACGACGACGTCGGGCGCGATGTCCGGGTCCTTGCCGCGGCGGTTCGGGTTCGCGTGGTGGCGCGTGTGCTTGCTCATCCACCACGAGTGGCTGATGCCGACGACGCCGTTGGCGAGCACCTTCCCGAGGCGGTCGTTCGCCGGGCCGGACGCGAAGACCTGGCGGTGGGACGCCTCGTGCGCGACGAACGCGAACTGGGTCAGGATCAGGCCGAGCGCCCCGGCGACGAGGAGCTGGAACCACGAGTCGCCCAGGAGCACGAACCCGGCGACGGCGCCGCCGAGCGCGAGCGTGAGGATCCCGAGGGTCCACAGGTAGTAGGCGTGCGTGCGGCGGAGCAGGCCCGCGTCGCGCACCGTGCGCGACAGCGCGCTGTAGGTGCTGGTGACGGCGCCGGGCTCGTCGGTCCGGGGGCGGGTGGCCCGGAAGCCCGGGCGCACTGCGGCAGAGGTCATGTGTCCTCGCAGGGGTGTCGGTGTCGACTTCCCAGCCGCGGAGGTGAGCAGGTGCCCGTCGTGCAGATGACCCCACCCTACGGGACCGTAGGTTGCGCGCGCGAGGGGGGCGGGTGAAGGAGTCGCGAAGGAGCGACACGTCTCCGACGGCGTCAGGCGGCGAACCGGAAGGTCTGGCGGTACTCCGTCGGCGTGATCCCGACCGCCCGGCGGAAGTGGTGCCGCAGGAGCGCGGCCGACCCGAAGCCGCTGCGGCGCGCGACCTCCTCCAGGTCCAGCGACGACTCCTCGAGCAGCGACTGTGCGTGCGCCACGCGCTGCGACGTGAGCCACGCGAGGGGGGTCGTCCCGGTCTGCGCGACGAACGCGCGCGCGAACGTGCGCTCGGAGGTGTGGGCCCGGCGGGCGAGGTCGCGCACCGTGAGCGGCTCGTCGAGGTGCTCGGTCATCCACTCCAGCAGCTCCCCGAAGGAGTCCTCCTCGCACTCCGGGACGGGGCGCTCGATGAACTGGCGCTGCCCGCCGTCGCGCTGGGGCGGCACGACCATGCGCCGGGCGATCGTGTTGGCCACCCGTGCCCCGAGCTCGCGGCGCACGAGGTGCAGGCACGCGTCGATGCCCGCCGCCGTGCCTGCGCTCGTGATGAGGTTGCCGTCGTCGACGAAGAGCACGTCGGGGTCGATGTCGAGGCTCGGGTAGCGGCGGCGCAGCTCGTCGGCGTGCATCCAGTGCGTCGTCACCCGCCGCCCCTCGATGACGCCCGCGGCCGCGAGCACGAACACGCCCGAGCACACGCTGAGCAGCAGGGCGCCGCGGTCCGACGCGCGGCAGACGGCGTCGAGCACCTCGGGCGGGTAGGCGGTCCCGATGCGGATCGCGGGCACGACGACGAGGTCGACGTCGTCCGTCGCGGACAGGTCGTGGTCGGGCACGACGTGCGCGCCCACCGACGTGCGGACCGGGCGTCCCGCGACCGGCCCGCACACGCGGAAGTCGAACGACGGGACGCCGTCGTCGCTGCGGTCGAGGCCGAAGACCTCGCACACGACGCCGAACTCGAACGGGGCCAGGCCGTCGCACACGACGGCCGCGACGGATCGCACCATGCTCGGCACGCTACGCCGCTGGCAGGATCTTGTCGAGAGGTGTCGGTGCTGCCACTCGTCGGTCCGCTCGTGCGCCGGGAGGGTGGAGCCATGGACATCTTCTGGGGTGTGATGGTTCTTCTCCTCGTCGTCGGCCCGACGGTCGCGGCCCTCGCGGTCCGGCGTGAGGACCCGGCCCGTCCGTGGTTCCCCGCCGGGTCCGACGGCGCGTGGCCCGGTGGTGCCGCGTGGGACGCTCGCGGGGACCGGTCGGTGCACGGCGAACGCTGGGACCGCGACGCGCAGCGGCTCGACGCCGACCTGCGCGCCGCCGCGTCGCGCCCGGTCGAGCCGGGGGCCGTCGTCGACCCGCACGAGGTCGCGGCCGAGGTCGTGCTGCGGCGCGTCGTGCCGAACCCCGCCGTGCGCGACGGCGTGCGCGCCGCTCCTGCCGTGCCGGGCGGGCGTCCCGGGGCGAACGCGCCCGCCGCGCCGCGGCGGCCGGGGACCCGGGGAACGCCGCTCGCGCGCTGAGTCCCCGCGTGCGCAGCGGCGCGGCCACGCGCCGCTCGATCGCGTGCGGCGTCTCCGGACGCACGAACGGCCCGGACCTCGTGGAGGTCCGGGCCGTTCGTGGGGGAGAGGGTAGCGCTCTGGTCAGGCGCGCGAGCCGACCGCGTCGACGTCCGCGTCGCCTGTGAGCTGGTCCAGGCCCTCGAGCTCGTGCGCCTCCCACGGGGCGTGGCCGAGGCTCGGGATCATCGTCGCGAGCTCGGGGCGCCACTTGGTGAAGCGGGCGGGGAAGCAGCGCTCGAGCAGGTCGATCATCGCGGGGACGGCCGTCGAGGCGCCCGGCGAGGCGCCGAGCAGGCCGGCGATCGAGCCGTCGGCCGCCGCGATGACCTCGGTGCCGAACTCGAGGACGCCCTTGCCGTCCTTGTCCTTCTTGATCACCTGGACGCGCTGGCCCGCCGTGATCGTCTCCCAGTGCTTGGGGTGCGCCGTCGGCATGAAGCCCTGGAGCGCGGTGAACTTGGTCTCCGGGCTCGCGAGGAGCTGGCCGACCAGGTACTGGGTGAGGTCGAGGTTCTTCAGGCCCGCGCCGACCATCGAGCCGAGGTTGTGCAGGCGCAGCGACGTGAACAGCCCGAGGTACTTGCCCTTCTTGAGGTACTTGGGGCTGAACCCGGCGTAGGGGCCGAACATGAGGTACGTCTTGCCGTCGACGACGCGCGTGTCCAGGTGCGGGACCGACATGGGCGGCGAACCGACGTCGGCTTTGCCGTAGACCTTCGCCTGGTGCTGGGCGACGAGCGCCGGGTCGTCCGTGCGGAGGAACTCGCCGCTGATCGGGAAGCCGCCGTAGCCCTTCGCCTCGGGGATGCCGGCCGCCTGGAGGAGCGGCAGCGCGCCGCCGCCGGCGCCGACGAACACGAACCGGGCCTCGACCGTCGAGCGGCGCTTCGGGGCGTTCCACGAGCGGTCCTTGACCGTCAGGCGCCAGCGGCCGTCCTTCGTCTTCTTGAGGTTCTTCACCTCGTGCTCGAGGTAGAGCTGCGTGCCCTCCGAGACGAGGTAGTCGACGAGCTGCTCGGTGAGGGCGCCGAAGTCGACGTCCGTCCCGCTCGTCGCGCGCGTCGCCGCGACCGGCTCGTCACCGTCGCGCTCGGCGACCAGGAGCGGGGCCCACTCGGCGATGACCGCCGGGTCGTCCGTGAACTCGAGCTCGCTGAACAGCGGGTGGCGGCGCAGGGTCTCGAAGCGGCGACGCAGGTAGTCGACGTTCTCCGCGCCGCGCACGAACGTCATGTGCGGGGTGCGGGAGATGAAGCTCGCGGGCTGCGGCAGGGCGCCCGTCGTGAGCAGGTGGTGCCAGAACTCGCGCGACACCTCGAACTGCTCGTTGATCTTCACCGCCTTGGTGATGTCGATCGAGCCGTCCGGCTTCTCCGGCGTGTAGTTCAGCTCGCACAGGGCGGCATGACCCGTCCCGGCGTTGTTCCACGGGTTCGACGACTCCTGCGCCACGGCGTCCAGGCGCTCGTAGATGCGCACCGTCCAGGTGGGCTCCAAGACCTTCAGGAGTGCCCCGAGCGTGGCGCTCATGATGCCACCGCCGATGAGGGCTACGTCGATCTGGTCTGCGCTGCTTGCGGGGTTGCTCGCTCGACTCGACACATGTCGATCCTACGCTTGTGAAAGAGTGCACTAACTGTGCGGTGCGTCACGGGCGTGCGTCACACTTTCGCGGGACCTCGGTCCCGACCCGGGCAGGTCGGACGTCTCGTACCGCGCGATCCGCCGCGTCCGCCCAGGTAGAGCCCTGGTCCCGCGAGGTAGATCCCTGGTCCCGCGAGGTAGAGGTCTGGTCCCGCGAGGTAGAGCCGCGGTTCCCTCGGTGAGTCGACTACGGCTCTACCTCGGTGCACTGAGGCTCTACCTCGCGGGGGCGGGGGCGTCCTGCTGCGGGGAGTACGGAGAGGGCCAGAGGCCGATCTCGGGGAGGCGCACGGGCTCGCCCGCGAGGCGGGCGGTGGGCTCGGTGGTGGGAGCCCGGCCGGCGAGCCAGGCGGCGACGTCGGTGAGGCTGCCGTGGACGACGACGGCGCTCCGGCCGGGCGCGGACGCCGCCCCGGACACGGCCCCGGGCCCGGGTTCGGCAGCCATGCGGAGGCCGTCCGGTCCCCCACGGAGGCCGCCCGGTCCCACACGGAGACCGCCGGGGCCCACGACGAGCTCTCCCGGTTCTCCGGCGAGCTCGACCACGACGTCGTCCGCGAGCCGCACCCCGAGGAAGTCGAGCAGGTGGAGACCGAGCGCGGGAGGCCACGTGTCGAGCCCGACGCCCGCGTCGAGGTCGACGGCGTGGATCCGCACCTCGCGCCACCAGGCCACGAGCGCGTCCGTGACCGTGCCGTCGCGGTAGGTCACCGGCGCGGCCCACCCGGCAGACCCGGCGGCGGGCCACGCGGCGTCGAGGCGGTCCGCCAGCGCGTCGAGCGCCGCGACGTGCTGCGCGCCCGAGCGCAGTGCGCCCGCCCGGATGCCGTCCTCACGCCCGGCCGCGCCGCCGTCGTACACCTCGACGAGCTCACCGTCGGCGGCGCGCTCGGCCTGCCGTGCCATGGCCTCGCCGATGGCGGTGACGTGCGCGAGCACGTGGCTGCGCGACCACCCGGGCAGGGCCGACGGCGCGTCGAGCCCGGCGGCGTCGAGCCCGCGCGCCGCGTCGGTCACCGCGTCGAGAGCGGCGCGCGCGTCGCTCCGGACCTCCTCGACGTCGGGCGGGGTGAGGGCGGGGGTGTCGGTCAGGGCCACAGCAGCTCCTTCGTCCAGGTGGTCGGCGCGCCGGACGCCGCGGTGTAGCGCAGGCGGGTCTGGCCCGCGCCCGACGACGCCCAGAACTCCACGCTCGTCGCTTCGAGCGCGTAGGCGGTCCACGCGTCGAGGACGAGCCCGGGCTGCGCCCGCACGCGGTCGAGGGCGGCGTCCCACGCCTCGCGGTACGTGGCGCGGGACGGGAGCGGGGTGCTCTGCGACCCCGCCAGGGCGGTCGCGCGGGAGAAGTCGGACCGGTCCCGGAAGTCCGCGGCGGACGTCTCGGCGTCCAGGGGCACGACGGGTCCGCGCACGCGGACCTGTCGCCCGTGCTCGCGCCAGAGGAACGTCAGCGCGGCGTTCGGGTTCTGCGCGAGCGCGACGCCCTTGGGGGAGTCGGCGCGCGTGGCGAAGACCCACCCGTCGCCGTCGACGTCCTTGAGGATCAGGGTCCGGGCGTCCACCCGGCCGCTCGCGTCGGCGGTCGAGAGCGTGGCGGCGTGCGGCGCGGGCAGCCCGGCGTCGATCGCGTCGTCGAGCCAGCGGACGAAGAGTGCGCCCGGCTCGTCGGGTGCGGCGTCGACGTCGAGACCGGGGAGGTCGGGGCCGAAGACGGGCAGGGCCCGCAGGCGTTCGCGCAGGGACGGGCGGTCGGCGTCGGTCATGCGTCCTCCGGGGTGGTCGGGAGCGGGTCGAGCAGGGCGGCGAAGCCCCGCGCGGCGGCGGACATCGCGCCCGGGTCGTCGAGGGCGCGCGCGAGGACGTACCCGCCCTGCACGACGGCGACGGCGGCGTGCGCGCGGTCGCGCGCCGCGTCGTCGGGCAGCCCGCCCTCGACGAGGACGGCGGCGGCCAGGTCGACGAGCCCGCGGAAGTAGGTGCGGACCTCTGCGGCGAGCGCGGGGTCGTCCATGACGGCCTGGTCGCTCACGAGGCGCCCGACCCTGCAGCCGGCGAGCGCGGGCCGCGGCCGTTCGAGATAGCGGACGAGACGCTCGACGGCGGAGCCCTCCGCGCCGAGGTCACGCCGCGCTGCGTCGAGGCCCGCGGTCGTCGTGGCGTGCACGGCCGCCGCGGCGAGGTCGTGCTTCGTGGGGAAGTGGTGGTAGAGGCTGCCCTGCCCGACGCCGCTCGCGGCGAGGACCTGACGCGGGCTCGTCGCGCCGACGCCCTGGGCCCAGAACAGCTCCTGCGCGGCGGCGACGAGGCGCGTCCGGGCGTCGGTCGACGTCATGCGAGCACCATACCTACCTCAAGGTATGGCGTCGAGCCGACGAGGCGTCCCACAGGCAGCACGGAGCCCGTGGTCCCTCGGTCGGGACGGCAGCGGGACCGAGTCGTACGGTGGGTCCGTGACGGTGCAGCAGCGGGTGCTGGTGGTCGCGGTCCTCGCGTCGTTCGTGTCGTTCCTGGACGGCTCGGTGGTCAACGTCGCGCTGCCCGCGATCTCCGCCGAGCTCACCACCGGGCCGGTCACGGGTCTCGCGCTGCAGCAGTGGGTCGTCGACGCCTACATGATCACGCTCGGCGCGCTCATCCTCCTGGCCGGGTCGCTCTCCGACGTCCACGGGCGACGCCGCATCATGGCGATCGGGCTCGTCGGGTTCGCCGTGACGTCCGTGGCGTGCGCGCTCGCACCCGACGGCCTCGTCCTCGTCGTCGCCCGCGGCCTCCAGGGCGTCGCGGGCGCCCTGCTCGTGCCCAGCTCGCTCGCCATGATCATCTCCACGTTCGACGGCGAGCGGCAGGCCCGGGCGATCGGCTCCTGGACCGCGTGGACCAGCACCGCGTCGCTCGTCGGGCCGCTGCTCGGCGGCATCCTCATCGACGCGATCTCGTGGCGCTGGGTCTTCTGGATCAACGTGCTGCCCGTCGCGGTCACGCTGTGGCTGCTGCGCGGCGTCCCGCGGTCCGCGGCGGAGGAGCCGGGCGCCGCGGTCGGCCCGGGCGGCCGACGGCGCATCGACACGCTCGGGGCGACGCTCGCCGCCGTCGGGCTCGCGGGGACGGTGTTCGCCCTCATCGAGCAGGGCCGCTTCGGGTGGGCGAGCCCCGTCGTGTGGGCGCCGTTCGCCCTCGGGGTCGTGTGCCTGGCCGCGTTCGTGGGGTGGGAGCGCCGCGCTCCGGACCCGATGCTGCCGCCGCGCCTGTTCCGGGTGCGCAACTTCGCGTGGGGCAACCTCGCGACCGCGGCGATCTACGGCGCGCTGTACTTCGGCGGGTTCGTCGTCACGCTCTTCCTCCAGCAGGTCGGCGGGTACAGCGCGACCGCCGCCGGGCTCGCCCAGCTCCCCGTCACGCTCGTGCTCCTCGCGCTCTCGACGCGGTTCGGGGCGCTCGCGGGCCGCTACGGCCCGCGCCTGTTCATGACGCTCGGCCCGATCGTCGGCGGTGCGGGCTACCTCCTCCTGCTCACGACGACCGACGACGCCGTCTACGTCACCCAGGTCCTGCCGGGCCTCGTGCTCTTCGGCCTCGGCCTCGCGATGACGGTCGCACCGCTGACGTCGGCGATCCTCGGCTCGATCCCCGCAGCCGACGCCGGCATCGGCTCTGCGGTGAACAACGCGGTCTCGCGCGTCGCGGGGCTCGTCGTCATCGCGTTCGCGGGGGTGATCGTGGGCGGCGTGCTCGACCTCGACGGCTTCCACCGCTCGCTCCTCGTCACGGCGGCCCTGCTCGTCCTCGGCGGCGTGCTCAGCTGGGTCGGCATCCGCAACGACCGCGTGCGCGCCGCCGGCGCCGGGCAGGCCGGGAGCGGCTGAGGCGGGGTGCCGACTCGAGGTCTCGGGCCCGTGCCGTCGGCTAGCGCACCGTCTGCAGGTCGTGGGTCGAGGTGTTGAGGCGACGTGCGCCGTCGGGCACGTCCGGCGGGAACGCGACGACGATGTCCTCGATCCGCACGCCGAAGCGGCCGGGCAGGTAGACGCCCGGCTCGACGGAGAAGCACATGCCGGGCTCGATCGGGCGGTCCTCGCCCTCCACCATGTACGGCGGCTCGTGCGTCGTCGTGCCGATGCCGTGACCGGTGCGGTGCACGAACTGCTCGCCGTAGCCCGCGTCGACGATGACGGCGCGCGCGGCGCGGTCGACGTCCTGGCACGTCGCGCCCGGGCGCACCGCGTCGACCCCGGCCTGCTGCGCGCGCCGGACGACGTCGTAGACCTCGCGCTGCTGGGCCGCGAGGCCGTCGTCCGTGCCGCCCGCGACGAGCACCGTCCGGGAGGTGTCCGACCCGTACCCGTCGCGCAGCCCGCCGAAGTCGAGCACGACGAGGTCGCCGGGCTCGATGACGCGGTCGCCCGCGTCGTGGTGCGGGTCGGCGCCGTTCGGGCCGGAGCACACGAGCGTGAAGTCGACCTGCTCGTGCCCGTGCTCGCGGAGGAACCGGTCGAGATCGGCCGCGACGTCTCGCTCGCGCCGGCCCGCGAACGCGACGCCCAGGACGTCCGCGAACGCGGCGTCGGCGGCCGCGCCCGCCGCGGCGAGGCGCTCCACCTCCGCGGCGTCCTTGACGGCCCGCAGCGTCGGGACGGCGTCGGAGAACGCGGTGAAGCGGGCGCCGGGCAGCGCGCGCTGGAGCCCGAGCACGTGCAGCGCCCACGTGGCGTCCGAGACGGCGTAGGCACCGTCCCTGGCGAGGAGGCGCGCCGCGGCGTCGTGCTCGTCCTCGCCGTCGCGCCACGTCACGACGTCGAGACCCTCCGCGCCCGGGGCGGAGGCCAGGTCGCCCCGCTCGAGCAGCGGCACGACGACGGACGCGCCGCCGGCCGTCCCGGTCCCCTCGGAGGGGATCGTGAGCAGCGTCAGCCGCTCCGTCTCCGGCGGCGCGTACCCGGTGAAGTAGGCGAGGTCGGGGCCCGGGGAGACGAGCAGCCCGGCGAGCCCGGCCTCCCGCGCGTGCGCGGCGGCGCGCTCGCGGCGCGCGGCGTAGACCTCGGGACCGAACGCGGCCCCCGGACGTGCGGCATCGGTGCTCGACATGAGCCCAGCGTGGCACCGCGCGCCGCCGACATCGACCCGAGCCACCCCGACGTCGGCCCGCTCTCGGTCTGCTCGGACGGCCGGGCTCGTCGTGGGCAGGTCGGTCTCGGTCGGGGTCCCGGTCGGTCCTGCGAGTGGCAGGCTGGTCGCATGACCGACGTGCGCAACCTCCTGGCCGCCCTCGACACGTTCGACGGGCACTGGCAGCCGCACCGCGTGGCGAGCCTCAACGACGCCGACGTCAAGGTGGTGAAGGTGCTGGGCGAGTTCGTCTGGCACACGCACCCCGAGACCGACGAGCTGTTCCTCGTGCTCGACGGCGAGCTGACGATCGACCTGCGCGACGGCGGCGTCGAGCGGGCGGTCGTGCTGGGGCCGCACGACCTGTTCGTGGTGCCGCGGGGCGTCGAGCACCGGCCGCGCGCCGCCGTCGAGACCTCCGCGGTGCTCGTCGAGCGGCAGGGGACGGTCAACACGGGGGACGCGGGCGGCGACCTCACGTCGCCGCTGCGGGAGCTGCCGGGCGAGCCGCGGACCGCCTGACGGCCGCCGCCGGATCGACCCGAGCGGGCGAGATCGACCCGCGGCGGGTCGATCGGGCGACGCTCGGGCCGATCTCGCGGGGTCAGACCCGGACGACGACCTTGCCGCGCACGTGCCCGGACTGGCTCGCGCGGTGCGCGTCTGCGGCGTCGACGAGGTCGAAGACCTCCGCGACCTCCGGGCGCAGCAGGCCCTCGTCGCCGAGCCGCGCGAGCTCGGCGAGGTCGGCCGCGTCGGGGCGCACCCACACGTAGTGCCCGCCCAGCTCGTCGCGTGCCCGGGCGTCCGTGATCGAGGCGACCGTGCCGCCGTCGCGCAGCACCTGCGGGACCGAGTCGAGCGCGTCGCCACCCACGTAGTCGAGGACGACGTCCACGCCGTCGGGGGCGAGCGCCCGGACCCGCTCCGCGAGCCCGTCGCCGTAGGTCACCGGCTCCGCGCCGAGCGACCGCAGGAAGTCGTGGTTGCGCTCCGACGCCGTCCCCAGGACGCGCGCCCCGAGCGCCTTCGCGATCTGGACGGCGAACGACCCCACCCCGCCGGCGGCGGCGTGCACGAGCGCCGTCTGCCCCGCGGCGAGACCGGTGCGCCGGATGGTCTGGTACGCCGTGAGGCCTGCGAGGGGGACGGCCGCCGCCTCCTCGAACGACCACGCCGCCGGCTTGCGGGCCAGCGTCCGGACGGGCGCCGCGACGAGCTCGGCGAACGTGCCGCCCGAGACCTCGCCGCCCACGACGTCCTTGCGCACGTACCCGTACACCTCGTCGCCGACCTGGAGCTCGGGGGTGTCGAGGCCCACGCGCTCGACGACGCCGGCGACGTCCCAGCCGGGCACGACGGGGAAGACCGCGTCCATGACCTGGTCGAGATATCCCTCGCGGACCTTCCAGTCCACCGGGTTCACGCTCGCCGCGCGCACGCGGACGAGGACGGAGTCGGGCCCGACCTTGGGGGTCGGGAGGTCGGTCGTCTCGAGGACGTCTGGGCCGCCGTAGCGGGAGTAGGTGATGGCTCGCATACGGGCGGCAACCCCGCGGACGCTCGACGGATTCCCGCGGCGCGGTCAGCCCTCGAACGCCGTGGGGTCCATGAAGAGGACCTCCCACTGGTGCCCGTCGAGGTCGGCGAAGCTCCGCGAGTACATGAAACCGCCCTCCTCCTGCGGGTCCTTGACCGCCGTCGCACCGGCGGAGAACGCGGCGTCGGCGAGCCGGTCGACCTCGGCGCGCGAGCCCACGCTCAGCGCGTTGATGACCTCGGTCGTGGCGGTCGCGTCGGCGATCGCCTTGTTCGTGAACCGCTGCGCGAACTCCGCGGTGAGGAGCATCACGTAGATCGTGTCGCTGAGGATGATCGAGGACGCGTTCTCGTCCGTGAACTGCTCGTCCACCGTGTACCCCAGCGCGGTGTAGAACGTCTTGGCCGCCTCGAGGTCGTGGACGGGCAGGTTGACGAAGATCTGGGTGCTCATGCGGTCCTCCGGAGTGGCGGGCGGGTCGCCCGGTGCGGGTGTCGTCGGGGTAGACGACGGCCCGCCCGGGAACTCATCGCCCGGCCGCGCGGTGGCCGCGACCGGGCGACGCCCCGCTCCGGCACGGCTCAGACGAGCGCGTCGCCGTCACGGGCCACGACCCGGCCGCCCGCGACGACGAGCGCCCGGCGCGGGGCGCGCACGACGGCGTCGGGCACGTTCTCCGCGTCGACGAGCACCACGTCCGCGGGCGCGCCGACGACGAGGTCGTGGACGTCGCGGCCGACGAAGCGCGCGGCGTCGGACGTCGCGACGCGCGCGGCGGTGACGAGCTCGTCGTCGTGCCGGAAGCGCGAGAGGCGGGCGAGCTGGGTGGTCAGCGCGAGGAGGTCGCCGGTCCCGTAGGGGGACCACAGGTCGCGGATCCCGTCCGTGCCGAGCCCCACGGCGACGCCCGCCGCCCGCAGCGCGTGCACCGGGAGGGGAGCGGCGCCGATCGGCGCGACGGTGGTCATGGTGATGCCCGCCTCGCCCATCGCGGCGACGAGGTCCGCCTGCCGTGACGGGGGGACCTCGCCGACCGCGAAGCCGTGCGCCACGTTGACCTTGCCCTGGAGGCCGGCGCGCAGGGTGCGGTCGATCATGAGCTCGACCTGGAACGCGCCGAGGTCGCCGCCGTCGTGGAGGTGCACGTCGATCCCGACGCCGCGGCGCTCGGCGATCGCGAACAGCCCGTCGAGCTGGCCGACGGGGTCGCGGTCGATCGACGCCGGGTCGAGCCCGCCGACGTGCTCGGCGCCCGCGGCGGCGGCCGCGTCGAGCAGGTCCAGCACGCCGGGTCGGCGCAGCACGCCGTCCTGCGGGAACGCGACGATCTCGGCGTGCACGGCGCCGTCCAGCGCGGCGAGCGCCTCGCGCACCACCTCGATGCCGCGCAGCCCCAGGCCGAGGTCGACGTCGACGTGGGTGCGGATCGCCGTCGTGCCGTGCCGCACGAGCTCGCGCAGCACCGTGAGCGTCACGTCGACGCCCGGGATGCCGAGCTCGTCGCGGTGCGCGCGCTCGTGCGCGATGCGGCCCTGCGTCGTCGCCTCGCCGCCGTAGCTCACCCAGGGCCGGCCCCACCAGCTCTTGTCGACGTGCGCGTGGGCGTTGACGAGGCCCGGGAGCGCGAGCAGGCCCCGGCCGTCGACGACGCCGTCGTCCGTCGCCGTGCCCGACGACGCGGGTGCGACCGACGGCGCGGACGCGGCCGGGTCGTGCGGCGTCACCGCCGCGATGCGGCCGTCCGCGACGTGCAGGTCGACCGGCTCGCCGCCCCAGGGGCGGACGTCGCGCAGGACGGTGACGGTCTCGGGGGTGCGGGCGGTGGTCATGCGGCGGGTCCTTCCGGGAGCGGGACGACGACCTGGGGTCGCCCGGGGATCTGGATCTCGTACGTGTCGAGCGTGGCGAGGTCGACGACGGTCGCGCCGTCCCACGCCTCGGCCTGCGTGTACCCACCGGCGAGCACGGCGCTCGGTCGGCCGGTCGCGGGGTCGGTCCACGTCGTCACGGTCTCGTGGCGGCGCGTGAGCGGGGTGACCTCCTCGGTGCCGGTCGCCGGGTCGAGCACCGTCACGTTCGGCCCGCCCGTGGCGTTGCCGAACGGGCCGTTGCCCACGACGACGACGCGGCCGTCGGGAGCGCGCGCGACGCCGTGCTGGTGGCTGTCCGCGGCCGAGGCCACGGTCGTCGTCGTGCCGGTGGCCGGGTCGAGGCGGACCAGCACGCGGCCCTGGTAGGGCAGCAGGAGCGAGCCGTCGTCGTCGAGCACCGCGTAGTGGGGCTTCTCGAACGACGCCAGGCCGCCGTCCGTGCCGAACGGCGCGACCTCGATCCGCCGGGCCCCGAACGTCGTGGTGTCGACGACGTGCACGGAGAAGGCGTCGTGGTCGACGGTGTAGACCTCGCGGCCGTCGGCGGCGACGAGCACGTCGAACGGCCGCAGCCCCACGGGGGTGCTCGCGACGACCTCGCGCGACGTGACGTCGATCGTCTCGAGCGTCGACGAGTCGCCGCGGTGGACGGCGACGTGGACGCGGGTGCCGTCGGGCGAGACGGCGATTCCCATGCCACCGCGGCGGTACTCGCCGAACGCGACGCGCGCGGGCGCGTCCCGGTAGGGGAGGAGGTCGACCCGCGCGCGCGTCGCGAGGTCCACGACGGCGACGCCCTGCGCCGTCGAGACGTAGGCGCGCATCGTCGGGGCGTGCACGGCGACGCCCCAGGGCGCCGCCCCGACCTCGATGCGGTCCACGACGGCGCTGCCCTCCCGGATCGTCGGGTCGACGACCGCGAGACCGTCGGACTCCGCCTCGGTCGCGAGCAGGAACCGCGAGGTCTCGGCGGCGGGGGTGGTGCCGGCAGGGGCGTCGGGCACGGGTGTCGTCGGCTCGTCCCCGGGCGTCGTCTCCGGTGCCTGCGCGGAGGCGGCCGGGCTCCGGGGTGCGGAGAGCGTGGCGTCCGCGCCCGTTCCGCCGGGCGTGCACGCGGCGAGGACGGCGACGCCGAGCGCGGTGACCCATGCCGCCGCACGTCGCGGCCGACGGATACGGGGCCGGCCGGCACCGCGGAGGGAGGGAGGGGCGACCATGGCCAAATGGTATACCAATCGCTCTCCGTGTCCCGGGCGCTGCTCTCCCCAGCGCGCGAGGGAGCCGGTCAGCCGTCGAGCGTCGCGGGCGCCTCCAGCACGACCTCGTCCGGCGACCTGTCCCGGCGCCATCCCTTCCACACGGGGTGGCGCAGCTTGCCGAACGGGACGTCGTCGCCCTCGCCCTCCCCGGCGCCCGTCCACTCGGCGTAGACCACCTCCGCGACCCGGCGGGGTGACACCCAGTGCGCGTCGCGCGCGTCCTCACGCGGGACGCCCACCGCGGGCGGCGTCGTGCGCCCGATCCGGTCGAGCTCGGCGACCAGGTCGCGCCGCTCGGCGTCCGTGAAGCCCGACCCGACCCGGCCCACGTAGACGAGCCGGCCGTCGTCGGGCACGGCGAGCAGCAGGGACCCGACGAGGTGCGTCCGCTCGCCGTGGCCCGGCCGCCACCCCACCACGACGACCTCCTGCGACTGCGCGTGCTTGAGCTTCAGCCACAGCGCCGAGCGGCGGCCCGACGAGTACGTCCCGTCGCGCCGCTTCGCGACGACGCCCTCGAGCCCCAGCCGCCTCGACGTCTCCATCGCGGCCTCCAGGTCCCCGTCGAAGACGGGCGGCACGTGCACCGGGGCGACGGCGTCGCGCAGCACGTCCTCCAGCACCTCGCGCCGCTCGTCGTACGGGCGCTTCGCGAGCGACCGCCCGCCGGTCTCCAGGACGTCGAACACCATGAGGTCGACCGTGACCCGCCGCCGTGCCGCGGCGACGTCCCCGGGCTTGGCGATGTTCGCGCGCTGCTGGAGGCGCCGGAAGCTCGGCCGCCCCCGCGCGTCGAGCGCGACGATCTCCCCGTCGAGCACCACGGGCAGCGCGTCGGCCGGCACCTGCTCCGCGAGCGCCTGCAGCTCCGGGTACGTCACCGTCATGTCCTTGCCCGAGCGGCTCACGAGCCGCACCCGCCCCTGCGACACGTGCGCGAGCGTCCGGAACCCGTCCCACTTCATCTCGAACGCCCACGCGTCGCCGTCGTGCAGGTCGCCCGCCGACGCGGGCGACGCGAGCATCGGCCGCCAGTCCGTCCGCGCCGGTCGCGGCTCCGGGGTGCCGTCGTGGTCCGTGCGCTGCTCGTGGTCGCGTCGGGTGGCGGGTGCGGTGCTCGCGCCGGGTCTGTCGTCCGCGCCTCGTTCGTCGGCGCTCCCGGCGGACCCGCCACGATCCGGCGCCTCCTCCCCACCCCCGGCGCCCCGGCCCCGCGCGCTCTCGCCCGGACGGCTCGGCCTCGGTGCCATGAGGTGGATCAGCCAGTTGTCCTCGTCGCGGCCGTCGCGGCCGCCCGTGTGGATGAGCGCGAGGCGGCGGGTGCCGTGCTGCTCGCCGTGGAGCGTGACGATGACCTCCTCGCCGTCGCGCCACTTCTCCAGCTCGTACGTGCCGGCGTCCCAGATGGTCACCTCGCCGGCGCCGTACTCGCCCTTCGGGATCGTGCCCTCGAACGACCCGTACGCGAGCGGGTGGTCCTCGGTCTGGACCGCGAGGTGGTTCTTCTTGGGGTCGGTCGGCTCGCCGCGGGGCAGCGCCCAGCTCACGAGCACGCCGTCGTGCTCCAGCCGGAAGTCCCAGTGCAGGCGGCGGGCGTGGTGCTCCTGGATGACGAAGCTGTTGCCCGCGCTCGGCGGCGGCGGCTCGTCCGGGACGGGCTCGGGCGTGCGCCCGGCGTCGCGCATGGAGCGGTACCGGTGCAGGCGGTCGGGCCGCTCGTCGTCGTCCGGCCCGCCGTCCGCGGTGCCGCTGCCCGACGCCGCGCCCCCCTTCCGCTCGAACGTCGCCATGCGCTCGGGCGTGGGCTCGAGCGCGGAGAGGTGCCCCTGCGTGAGCGCGGCGAGCGGGTCGCCCAGGGTGCGCACACGCTCGACGACCTCGTCGAGGTCGAGGTGGCGCAGGTCCGGGTCGTCGAGCTCCTCCCAGGTGCGTGGCGCGGCGACGGTGGGGTGCTCGCGCCCGCGCAGCGAGTAGGGCGCGATCGTCGTCTTGTTGCCGTTGTTCTGGCTCCAGTCCACGAGCACCTTGCCGCCGCGCAGCGACTTCTTCATGTCGCTCACGACGAGGTCGGGGTGCTCGGCCTCGAGATAGCGCGCGAGCTCGTGCGCGACGGCGGAGACGGCCGCCGCGTCCTGCTTGCCGTCGAGCGCGGCGTACAGGTGGATGCCCTTGGACCCGCTCGTCACCGGCAGGGGGTCCAGGCCCATGCCCTGGAGGATCTGCCGCGCCTGGCGGGCGACCTCCGCGCACTCGGGCAGCCCGGCACCCGGGCCGGGGTCGAGGTCGAGGACCAGCCGGTCGGGGTCGAGGTGGACCCCGGTACGACCGAACCGCCACTGCGGCACGTGGAGCTCGAGCGACGCCGTCTGGCCGAGCCACGTGAGGGTCGCGAGGTCGTTGACCAGCACGTAGTCGTTGGAGCTGCTCTTGTGCTGGATGCGGCGCGTGCGCACCCAGGACGGGACGCCCTGGCCCGCGTTCTTCTGGAAGAACACCTGGCCGTCGACGCCGTCGGGCCAGCGCTTGCGCGTCGCGGGACGGTTGGCGCAGTGGGGGAGCATGACGTCGGCGACGGCCGCGAGGTACGCGAGGACGTCGGCCTTCGTCGTGCCGGTGGCGGGGTAGAGGACCTTGTCCAGGTTGGTGAGCCGCAGGCGGTGACCACCGACGTTCACCGTCTCGCCCGCCCGGCTGGATGTGGTGGCCATGGGCCCATCGTGGCGCGGGCCCGACGGCGTCGCCCGCCGTGGCGGGAACTTCTCGGCGTCCTCGACCGTGGACACTGGGGGAGGCTGTCCGACCGGCCGGGCAGCCCGCCCGGGGTCGATGCCGGACCGAGAGGATCACCGTGACGCACCTGACGACCGACGACGTCCCGCTCCCTGCGGAGATCGGTCCCCGCGTCCGCGAGTTCCGTCGCCTGATGATGAACTACAAGTTCGGCATCGACGAGGTGATGACGAAGATCACCGTGCTCCGCGACGAGTTCCGGCACGTGCACGACGACAACCCGATCGAGCACCTGGGCTCGCGCCTGAAGTCGCTCGAGTCGATCGTCGCGAAGGCGCGGCGCAAGGGGATCCCGCTCACCCCGGAGGGCGTGCGGGAGAACATGTTCGACGTCGCGGGCGTCCGGGTCACGTGCGCGTTCGTCTCCGACATCTACCGCGTGCGCGACCTGCTCGTGGGCCAGCGCGACCTCACGGTCCTCGAGGAGCGCGACTACATCGCGCACCCGAAGGGCAACGGCTACAAGAGCCTGCACCTCATCGTCCAGGTGCCCGTGTTCCTGTCCGACCGCGTCGAGGACGTCGTGGTCGAGATCCAGCTCCGCACGATCGCCATGGACTTCTGGGCGAGCCTGGAGCACAAGATCTACTACAAGTACCAGCGGGACGTGCCCCAGCACCTGACGGACGCGCTCAAGCTCGCGGCGGACGTCGCCGCGACCCTCGACACCACGATGGAGCGCATCCACGACGAGGTGCGCAGCCTCGACGGCGTGCCCGAGCCGGTCGAGAACACCGACGAGCTCGCCACACCGCGCGAGGTGCTGGAGAGCTTCATGCGGACGGCGCAGGTCGCCGACGAGGCGTTCCACGAGCGCCGCCACGACGGCTGAGGCGCCGCTCCCGCGCGGGCGCGACGGCGTCGGGCCGCTCAGACCAGCGTCTCGACGCCGATCCGCACCCGGTCGCCCACGTCGACGCCCTCGGCGCGGCGGACCGCGGCCTTGATGGGCACGACGAACGTCTTGCGCTGCGCGTCGGGGAACACCGACGTGGACCAGCGCTGCGCCCCGAGCGTCACCTCGACCTTGACCGAGCCGAACCCGGCGGGCGGGAGCGGCAGCTCCGCGATCTCGTCGCTCACGTCCTCCGGGAGCGCGGCGAACACCCAGCTGTCGGTGCGCGCCTCCCACCGCCACAGCTCGGCCTCGAACTCGAACCTCGTCCCCGCCACCCCACCATCGTGCCGCGGGCCACCCACACGCGGGTGCCGTCGTCGCGCGCTCGCCGGGGCGGCCCGGGCGCCGGGCGCACGCCGTACGCCGCCGTACCCCTCGCGGGCGGACGCCGGTGACGCCACCATGGACGGATGAGGGCCATCTGGAAGGGCGCGATCACGTTCGGCCTCGTCAACGTGCCGGTCAAGGTCTACTCCGCGACGGAGGACCACGACGTGCCGCTGCACCAGGTCCACGACAAGGACGGCGGCCGCATCCGCTACCGGCGCGTGTGCGAGATCGACGGCGAGGTCGTGCCGTACGAGCACATCGACAAGGCGTACGACGACGGCGAGCGGACCGTCGTGCTGACCAGCGAGGACTTCGCCGCGCTCCCCGCCGAGCGCAGCCGCGAGATCGAGGTCGTGGAGTTCGTCCCGAGCGAGCAGATCGACCCGCTCCTGCTCGACCGCAGCTACTACCTGGAGCCCGACTCGAAGTCCAACAAGGCGTACGTGCTCATGCGGCGCACGCTCGAGGAGACCGACCGCACGGCGATCGTGAAGTTCGCGCTGCGCCAGCGCACGCGGCTCGCGGCGCTGCGCGTGCGCGACGACGTGCTCGTCCTCCAGACGCTGCTGTGGGCCGACGAGGTGCGCGAGGCCGCGTTCCCGTCGCTCGACGACGAGGCGAGGGTGACCGACAAGGAGCTCGCCATGTCGGCGCAGCTCGTCGCGAGCTTCGAGGCCGACTTCACCCCCGAGGAGTACGAGGACGACTACCAGGCGCAGCTCCGCCAGCTCATCGAGGCGAAGCTCGAGCAGGGCGACGCGCTCGACACCGCCGAGACGTTCGGCGAGCAGCCCGAGGAGAGCGAGGGCGCCGAGGTCATCGACCTCATGGAGGCGCTGCGCAAGTCGGTCGCGTCGTCGAAGAGCTCGCGTGCGGGCGGGGGGAAGGGCTCGGGTTCAGGTTCAGGTTCAGGGTCCCGGTCCGGGTCGACGGCGAGGTCCGGCTCCGGCCGCGCGAGCGCGTCGTCGGGGAAGGGCTCGAGCGGCTCCCGGTCGACGAGCGCGAGCAAGAGCTCGGGCGCGAAGGAGAAGTCGCCGTCGAAGCCGGCCGCGAAGAAGAGCACGAGCCGCGCCGCCTCCTCGAAGGAGAAGGCGACGACCTCGAAGACCACCCGGAAGAAGGCGTCCGCCTAGAGCCAGGCCGCGGGCGGGGCGCGCACGGCGCGACCTGCGCCGCGCTGGACGAGGGCCGGCGCGCGATGAGTTCCGCACCCGGCGCCCGTCGGAACCGGTGGGCGGTCGACCGGCCGCCCGCGAGACCCTGCGAAGGAGACGACGATGCGCGCGATCGTGCCCAGCCTGTGGTTCGACGGCAACCTCGAGGAGGCCATCACCTTCTACTCGAGCGTCTTCCCCGACGCGAAGGTCGGCGAGGTGTTCCGCCAGCCCGACGGCACCGCCGTGTCGGCGGACTTCGAGCTCGCCGGCCAGCGGTTCGACGCCATCAACGGCGGTCCGCAGTTCCCCTTCACCGAGGCGGTGTCGTTCGTCGTCGAGTGCGAGTCCCAGGACGAGGTCGACGAGTACTGGGCGGCGCTCACCGACGGCGGCCAGGAGTCGCAGTGCGGCTGGCTCAAGGACCGGTTCGGGCTGTCGTGGCAAGTCGTGCCGCTCGAGTTCCTCGCGATGCTGCAGGACCCCGACCCGGCGCGCGTGCAGCGCGTCGTGGACGTGATGATGACGCAGTCCAAGCTCGACCTGGTGCCGTTGCGCGCCGCCTACGAGGGCTGAGCCGGGTCAGGCCGCGTCGGGCAGGGACGGCCCGGGGCCGCGTTTCACGGGTTGAGGCCGAGGACCGTCACACCGCGCGCCCGAGCGGCGTTCGCCAGGCGGGAGTCGAAGGTGGCGAGAGGGACACCGAGGAGCTCGGCGAGCGCGAGCACGCAGGCGTCGGGCATCTTCAGCGCGGCGGTGGCACGGACGAGCGCGAGGTCGTCGGGCGTGGGCTCGCCCTGCGCGGAGAGGCCGAACCCGGCCGCCTCCAGGCGGTGACGTGCCTGTGCCTGGGCGCCTGCTCGCGCCGGACCGACCAGCACCTCGGCGAGGGTGAGGGAGTGGAGGACGATCCCGTGCTGTCCGTGCTCGAGGACGAGCGACGTCGCCTCGGTGTGGTGCACGTCGGAAGGGTTGGACGCAGCGATCACGACGTTCGCGTCGGCGACGATCACTCGTCCCAGCCCGCCCGGACGTCGTCGAGGTAGTCGGGCGCCGCGTAGTGCTCCGAGAGCGTCGTGAGCGCCGCCACTGCCCGGCGGCGCTCGGCCTCGGCGACGTCGTCCTCGTGCTCGAGGGCCGAGGCTCCCTCCTCGATCAGGTGGGTGAGGAGTCGCGTCGCGGGCTCACCGGGCCACCGGCGTCGGGCGACCGCCAGCGCGCGGGCGACGGCGTCCGTCTCCGTGATCGCGTGGCGCGGCTTGAGCGTGGGCATGGATCGAGAGTAACACCGAGAGTTCTGGTGTCACACCGGATCGCGGGACTTCCGCTGGGCGGGGCGCCGGGGATTCGTGGCGCTCGTCGGCAGGGCCAGGAGTCAGTCAGGATCTCTGGCGCTACCGCGCTCCGCCCGGGCGTCGCAGCGCGACGAGCTCGCCGATGAGGCCGAGGAGGTCGTCCACGTCGTCGCCGGGGCGGGGGCCGCGGAAGGCGAGATCCTCGCCCGGGGTGCCGTCGCCGTCGTCCCCCTCGTCGCCGCCCGTGACGCGGCCGAGCACGTCGCTGCTCAGCGCGGCGTGCGCGTAGAGGCCGTCGCTGAGCAGGACGATCGCGTGGGCGACGACGGGGTCGCCGACCTCGTCGAGCACGGCGCGGGTCCACGCGTCGTGCGCGCCGTCGAGCGCGGCACGGGCGCGCGGGTACGACCCCTGCGCGAGCCGGGACACGGCGAGGTAGACGAGCTCGAACTCCGTGTCGACGAGCGTCGAGGTGCGGATGAGGTAGTCGACGGCCCCCGCGGGGGCGGCGCGCATGGCCTCCACGTCGGCGGCGGTGAGCTCCCGGAGGTGCTCGGTGAGGCCGTCGGCGAGCGCGTCCTTGGAGCCGAAGTGGTAGAGCAGCCCGCCCTTCGACACCCCGGCGCGCTCGGCGACCGCCTCGAGCGTGGCGGCGCGCTCGCCCTGCTCGACGAGCAGGGACGCGAACGCCCGCAGGACCTTGGCGCGAGCAGCGGGGGGCGGCGGCATGGCACCGAGGGTAGTCGGCCCGCGCGGACCCGCAGGCCGGTGGGCGGCGAGCCCGCGGCCGGCGCGGGGACGCCGAACGGGGGAGGCGACGCGGTGCGGAGCGTCACAATCGCGGGCGGGATGACGGTGGCCTGTCTCGTCGTTACTATACCGTCTGGACGGTCTGGAAGTTCGGCGCCACCGCGTCGCCCCGGCCGCCCGGAAGACGTGGAAGGACCCTCGCCGTGACGACCCCCGTGACGACGACCCCGACCGGGACCGCCGCCCAGCACGAGCCCGCGACGCGCGGACCCGCGCGCGGCGCCGCCGGCCGTTGGTTCGCGCTCGCCGTGCTCATGCTCCCGGTGCTGCTCGTGTCGGTCGACAACACCGTGCTCAGCTTCGCGCTGCCCCAGATCTCCGAGTCGCTGCGCCCTACCGGGACGCAGCTGCTGTGGATCATCGACATCTACCCGCTCGTGCTCGCCGGCCTGCTCGTGCCGATGGGCTCGTTCGCCGACCGCGTCGGCCGCCGTCGGCTGCTCCTCACCGGCGCGGTGGGCTTCGCCGCCGTCTCCGTGGTCGCGGCCTACGCGCCCAGCGCCGGCGCACTCGTCGCGTCGCGCGCCGCGCTCGGCTTCTTCGGCGCCATGCTCATGCCGTCGACGCTCTCGATCCTGCGCAACGTCTTCACCGACCGCGAGGAGCGACGGCTCGCCATCGCCGTCTGGGCCGCCGGGTTCGCGGCCGGGTCCGCGCTCGGGCCGATCGTCGGCGGCTTCCTCCTCGAGCACTTCTGGTGGGGCTCGGTCTTCCTCCTCGCCGTCCCGGTGCTCGTGCTGCTGCTCGCGCTCGCGCCGTTCTTCGTGCCCGAGTCGCGCGACCCCGCGCCGGGCCGGGTCGACGTCCTGTCGATCGTGCTCGTCATGGCGACCATGACCCCGGTCGTCTACGGCATCAAGACCTTCGCGAAGTCCGGCCCGAGCGTGGTCGCGCTCGTGAGCGTCGCCGTCGGGCTCGCCGCGGGCGTGCTGTTCGTGCGCCGTCAGCTCCACCGGTCCAACCCCATGATCGACGTGCGCCTGTTCACGCGCGGTGCCTTCAGCGGCGCGGTGCTCGTCAACCTGCTGTCCGTGTTCTCGCTCGTCGGCTTCCTGTTCTTCGTGTCGCAGGACGTCCAGCTCGTGCTCGGGCTCGGCCCGATGCAGGCGGGCGTCGCGCTCCTGCCGGGGCTGGTCGTCATGATCGTCGCCGGGCTCGGCGTCGTCCGGGTGGTGCGGCGCGTGCGCCCGGCGCACGTCGTCGCCGTCGCGCTGCTGTTCTCCGCGACGGGCTACGCGATCGTCGCCGCGGGCGCCGGGCAGAGCACGCTCGCCCTGCTCATGGTCGCGTTCGTCGTGCTCTCGCTCGGCGTGGGCGCGGCCGAGACCGTGTCGAACGACCTCATCGTGTCGTCCGTCCCCGCCGCGAAGGCGGGTGCCGCGTCGGCGATCTCCGAGACCGCGTACGAGGTGGGCGCCGTGCTCGGCACGGCCGTCCTGGGGAGCATCCTCACGGCGTCGTACCACGCGAACGTCGTGGTCCCGGCGGGCGTCCCCGCGGCCGACGCCGTCGCTGCGGCCGAGACGCTGGGCGGCGCGACCCAGGTCGCCTCGACCCTGCCTGCCGGGCAGGCGCAGGCGCTGCTCGACTCCGCGCACGCCGCGTTCGGCAGCGGCGTCGGCACGACGTCGCTCATCGGCGTGGTGCTCATGCTCGTCGCCGCGGGCGTGGCGCTCGTCACGCTCCGCGGCGCCAGGTCCTGACGCCGCGCCGCTCCGTGCGCCCCGCCGGTCCCGACCGGCGGGGCGCACGGCGCCCGCGGTTGGCGGTGGAGCGCCGGATCGGCAAGGCTGTGCGGTGATGAGCCGTCCGCACCGCACCCCGCCCCGCTGGGTCCGCTGGACCCTCGGCATCCTGCTCGCCCTCGTGCCGTGCGTCGTGTGGGGGGTCACGACGGCGACGGCCGAGCGCAGCCTCGGCCCGCACGAGGCGCTGTACGAGGTCACGACGAACGGCCTCGTCACCGTCGACCTCGGCCCGCTCGGGACCATCCAGATCGACTCGCCGCTGCCGCTCGGCCTGGGCGCCGACGTCACGGTCGAGGAGATCCCCGCCGACCTCACGGCCGTGGGGCAGGCGGACACGCTCGAGGGCCTGTCCCAGGACCTCGAGGACTACCTGCGCTTCTTCGGCGGCCCGCAGGAGACGATCGGCTCCGTCGCGCGCGCCCTCGTCGTCGACGCGCTGCGCCGCACGGGGTTCGCGGTCCTCGTCGTCGCGGCCGTCGGTGCCGGTCTCTACCTCCTGCTCGGTCCGCCGCGCCGACGCGAGCTCAGCGAGCGGGTCGCGCCGCGGACGTACGAGATCACCGCGGGCGTCGTGCTCGTCTCGCTCGTCGGTGCGTCGCTCGTCGCGAGCGACCCGGGCACGACGTCCGGGCCGGCCCAGCGCGCGTCCGCGGTGTTCGACGGGACCCCGCTCGAGGGCGCGCGCATCACCGGACGGCTCGCGGGCGTCGTCGACACCTACGGCGCGATGCTCATCGACCTCTACCGCGAAAACGAGGACTTCTACGCGCGCGCGGACGCCAACCTCGTCGCAGCCTGGGACCGGCGCGACCGGATCCAGCGCCTCACCGCACCGCGGCCCGCCGCGGCGGCCACGTCCGACGACCGGCCGTCCGGCGAGCCGTCCGACGGTGCGTCGCCCGACGCCCCCGACGCGACGGGTGACGCCCCGGACGCGACGGACGCGCCGTCGTCGGGCGCCGACGACGCGCCCGACGCGGGCGCCGAGGAGCCCGGCGCGCCCGACGGCGCGTCCGACACCGAGGACGGCGACGAGGCGCGCGACGCGCCGACGCCGCAGCCCGCCCCCGCGGCAGAGGAGGACCTCGTCACGCTCCTCGTGGTGAGCGACCTGCACTGCAACACCGGCATGTCCCCGCTCATCCGGACCGCGGTGGAGCGGTCGGGTGCGTCGGTCGTCCTCAACGCCGGCGACACGACGATGAACGGCACGGCCGTCGAGTCGTTCTGCGTCGACTCGTTCGCGTCCGCGGTGCCGAAGGGCGTGACGATGGTCGTCGCCGACGGGAACCACGACAGCGTCGAGACCTCGGCGCAGGAGCGCGCGAACGGCCAGACCGTGCTGGACGGCAAGGTCGTGGAGGTCGAGGGGATCCGCATCCTCGGCGACCGCGACCCGCTCGAGACGCGGCTCGGGCTCGGCAGCCAGCCGCCCCGCGAGGAGACGCCGGAGGAGTACGCGGCCCGGCTCGCCGAGGTCGCGTGCACCGAGCAGGAGGACGGGGACGGCATCGACCTCCTCCTCATCCACACGCCCCGCATGGGGAACGAGGCGCTCGACTCCGGCTGCGTCCCGAACCAGGTCTCGGGGCACATGCACACCCGGTCCGGGCCGGAGCGCACGGGCGGCGGCGTCCGGTACGTGAGCGGGAGCACCGCGGGCGCGGTCAAGGACCAGCTCCGCATCGGCCCCCTCAAGGGCACCGCGGAGATGACGGTGCTGCGCTTCGAGCCCGAGCGACGGCGCATCGTCGACTGGCAGCTCGTGCAGATCGGGACGGACGAGTCCGCGAAGGTCTGGCCGCGGATCGCGTGGCCCACGCCGTCCGGGGAGCCGGTCGTCGAGGAGCCCGACGAGGTCGGTACCGAGGACGGCACCGAGGGCGACCTGCCCGGCGGCGACGCACCCGCGGGCGCCTCGGTCGGGGACGAGCCCGAGGGCGAGGGCTGAGCCGCTGCGCGTCGGTGCTCGCCGCGCGCTGCCCGGCACGGCAGGATGGGCGTATGAGCAGGTCGACGCGCTGGATCGTCGTGTCGGTGGTCCTCGCGCTCGTCGTGGTGCTCCTCGCCCCGTTCGTGTACTCCGAGGTGCAGGAGGGTCGCACGCCGCCCCCGCTGGGTCTGCAGTCGCCGGGGGAGGAGACGGCGTCCGCCGCTCCCGCCGAGCCGGGGCCCTTCGACGTGGACGGGGAGTGGGTCGTCGCGCCGGGCTCCGAGGCGGGCTTCCGCGCGGACGTCCTCGACGTCCCGGCGGAGGAGGCGGTGCTCCTCGGCACCACGCCGGACGTCACCGGCACGCTGCGCGTCGTGGACGGCGAGCTGGAGACCGCGACGGTGACCGTCGCGACGACCGCGCTCCGCACCGGGTCGTCCGTGGCGGACCGCCAGCTCCAGCAGGCGCTCGAGGCGGACCTGTACCCGACCACGCTCTTCTCCCTCACGTCGCCGCTCGACGTGAGCGAGCTGGCGTCCACCCGGGAGGCGGTCCGGCTCCAGGCCGCAGGGGCGCTGACGATCCGCGACGAGACCCAGCCCGTGACGGTCGCGCTCGACGTCCGCCGGTCGGGCCAGGGGGTGCTCGCGACCGGGGCGATCGGTGTGCGCTTCTCCGACTTCGGGATCGCGGTGCCGCCCGACGCCCCCGTGCAGGTGCGCGACCAGGGCGCGGTGGAGGTGCGGCTCGAGCTCGTCCGGTCCGCGACCCCCTGAGCCCCCGCCTGACCTGGTGACCTAGGGTGGTCGGGTGGACCACCCGACCGACCTGACGCCCGTCGCCCAGGACTACCTCAAGGTCGTCTGGGCCGCTCAGGAGTGGGCGGACGAGCGCGTGACGACGAAGCTCCTCGCCGAGCGGATCGGCGTCGGGGCGTCCACGGTCTCCGAGACGGTCCGGCGGCTCAGCGCGCAGGGCCTGCTGGAGCACGCGCCGTACGGCGCGATCACGCTCACCGAGCGCGGCCGCAGCCTCGCGCTCGCGATGGTGCGCCGCCACCGGCTCCTCGAGACGTACCTGGTGTCCGAGCTCGGCTTCGGGTGGGACGAGGTCCACGACGAGGCGGAGGTGCTCGAGCACGCGGTCTCCGACCTGCTCATCGAGCGCATCGACGCGCGCCTCGGGCACCCCACGCGCGACCCGCACGGCGACCCGATCCCCGGCGCCGACGGGACCGTCGTCCGCCCGCCCGCGGTCCCGCTCGCGGAGCTCGTCGTGGGGGACCGCGGCACCGTGGTGCGGATCTCCGACGCCGACCCGGACGTGCTGCGCTACCTCGCCGAGATCGGCGTCGGCCTCGACACGGGGGTCGAGGTCCGCGAGCGCCGCGAGTACGCGGGCATCCTCTCGGTCGTCTGGTCGCCGCCCGCGGAGGGTGTCGCACCGGCGCCGGACGCTCGCCCGGCGCCGCCCGCCCAGCTCGGCCTGCGCGCTGCGGACCACGTGTGGGTCGTGCGCGCGGAGCCCGTCTCCGCCTAGACTGGCCGCCTGCCCCGACTTCTCGTCGCCGATGTCGCCGACCTGGCTCGAATCGATTCGACACCCGGTCCGAGCCGCTCGACCGCCCCGCCCGACCGACGCACGAGGACACCATGACCGACGCCACCCCGCCCGCACCGCCGTCGGACGACCCCACGCCCCGCGACACCGGCCGCCTGCGCGGCGCCGGGCCCGCGCTGCTCGCGCTCGCGATGGGCGGCTTCACCATCGGGACGACCGAGTTCGCGACCATGGGGCTCCTGTCCGACATCGCGACCGACCTCGGCACGTCCATCCCGACCGCGGGTCACGCGATCACGGCGTACGCCGTCGGGGTCGTCGTGGGCGCGCCGCTCCTCACCGTCGCCGCGGCACGCGTGCCGCGCAAGACGCTCCTCGTCGCGCTCATGGCGTTCTACACGCTCGGGAACCTCTTCTCCGCCACCGCGGGGAGCATCGAGACCCTCGTCGCCGGTCGCTTCCTCGCCGGGCTGCCCCACGGCGCGTTCTTCGGCGTCGGGGCGGCGGTGGGCGCGGCCGTCGCCGGTCCCGGCCGCCGCGGCCGCGCCGTCGCGACGATGATGGCCGGCCTGACGATCGCCAACGTCGTCGGCGTGCCCCTCTCCACGTTCGCCGGGCAGCAGCTCGGCTGGCGGGCCGCGTTCGTCGTGGTCGGCGCGCTCGGGCTCGTGACGCTCCTCGCGCTGTGGCGGCTGATCCCCGCCGGGGCGGGCAACGAGGACACGAGCGTGCGGCGCGAGCTCGGCGCCCTGCGCAACGGCCCGCTGTGGACCGGTTTCGTGGGGGCCGCGATCGGGTTCGGCGGCATGTTCGCCGTGTACTCCTACGTCGAGCCGACCGTCACGCGCGTCACCGGGCTCGCGTCCGGTGCGGTGCCGCTCGTGCTCGCGATCTTCGGCGTCGGCATGACCGTCGGGACGGTGATCGGCGGCCGGCTCGCCGACCGCTCGGTGATGCGCACCGTGTACCTCGGGTTCGTGTCGACCGGGGCGATGCTCGCGCTCTTCGCGCTCACGGGGCAGCACCCCGTCCCGGCGGTGCTGTCGCTGTTCCTCCTCGGCGTGACGTCGCAGATCCTCGGCCTGTCGCTCCAGACGCGGCTCATGGACCTGTCGCCGTCCGCGCCGTCGCTCGGCGCGGCGCTGTGCCACTCCGCGCTCAACGTCGGCAACGCCAACGGGGCGTTCCTCGGCGGGCTCGTCATCGCCGCCGGCTGGGGCTACCTCGCCCCCGCCTGGACGGGGGTCGTGCTCACGGTGGCCGGCCTGGCCATCATCCTCGTCGTCGGGCGCCGCCCCGCGGGCGTCGTCGTCGCCACGCTGCCCGACGGCGCGCGCTCGCCCTCCGCGGCCGCCGCGCCGCCGCGGTAGTCCCCGCCTCGCTCCAGGTCGCGCGCGTGCGGAGGTCCGGCGGCTCCCAGCCGGGTCCCAGCGCGGCGCGGTAGGTTGTGCCGTGCGTGCACCGCCGTGCGCGCCGTCACGTCCGGCGCGAGCCGGTGACCCACGAGGAGCGTCCCCGTGAGCAAGAGCGCCACCGCCGGTGCGAACGTGTCCGCCGAGCCCGACGACGAGCTGCTGCCCGCGTCCGGCCCTCGCCCGATCAGCCCGCGCACGATGGGCTGGCTGCTCGTCGTGCTGGGCGCGATCGGCCTCGCCGGCTCGGCGGCGCTCGCGATCGAGAAGTACCTCAAGCTCGCCGACCCGAGCCACGTCGCCTCGTGCAGCGTCAACGCCCTGCTCGACTGCGGCGACGCGATGGACTCGTGGCAGGGCGCGCTCCTGGGCTTCCCCAACCCGCTGCTCGGCATCGCGGCGTTCCCCGTGGTCATCACCACGGGCGTCGTCCTGCTCGCGGGCGCCCGCCTGCCGCGCTGGTACTGGCTCGCGCTCCTCGCGGGGACGACGCTCGGCATGGGCCTGATCGTCTTCCTCATGTGGACGACGATGTACGCGATCTCCGCGATGTGCCCCTACTGCATGGTCGTGTGGTTCGCCATGATCCCGCTGTTCTGGTACCAGGTGGTCCACGCGGTGCAGGAGGGCTACCTGCCCGCCGGGGCCGGCGTGCGCCGCACGCTCGTGGGCAACCGGCACCTGTTCCTGGCGATCGGCTACGTCGCGCTCGTCGCGTGGATCCTGCTGGTCAAGGGCCCCATCATCGTCTCGTTGTTCTGACGGGCGTCCCTCGGCCGGTGGTGCCGGGCCGGGGTGTCGGGTCGCGTCAGCGCCAGGCGGGCTGGTCCGGCGCGGCGTCCTGCGGGAAGGCCTGGCCGCCCGGCTGCGGGGCGGACGGCGCGCCCTGGGCCTGGTGGGCGGACTGCGCCGTCGCGCCGGGCTGGCCCGCGGCGAGCGGGCTGACGACGACGGCCGTGCCGTACGCGCACACCTCCGAGAAGGACGCCGCGATCTCGCCCGTGTCGAAGCGCATCCCGACGACGGCGTTGGCCCCGCGGCGCTGCGCCTCCTGCACCATGCGGTGCATGACCTCCTGCCGCGACTCGTAGACGAGCTGCGTGTACTCCTTGACCTCCCCGCCGCCGATCGAGCGGAAGGACGCGACGAAGTTCGCCCCGAGGTTGGCGCTGCGCACGGTCATGCCCATGACCTCGCCGAGCACCGCGTCGATGCGGTAGCCGGGCACGTCGTTGGTCGTCACGATGATCACGCCGCACATCCTCGCACGGGGCGGACGGCCGCCGTCGGGCCGCGCGGCGGCCGGTAAACTCGGCCGGGTGACCACGCCTGACACGACCTCGATCCCGCACGCCCCGGACGCCCCCGCCGCGGGCGGCCCCGCCCACCGCTACACGCCGGCGCTCGCGGAGCAGATCGAGCTCAAGTGGCAGGAGCTCTGGGAGCAGCGCGGCACGTTCTGGGCCGCGAACCCCACCGGCGACCTCACGGACGGCGACGGCGACCGGCCCCAGGGCGCGAGCCCCTACTTCATCATGGACATGTTCCCGTACCCGTCGGGCGCGGGCCTGCACGTCGGGCACCCCCTGGGGTACATCGCGACGGACGTCGTGGGCCGGTTCCGGCGCATGCGCGGCGAGAACGTGCTGCACGCCCTCGGCTACGACGCGTTCGGCCTGCCCGCCGAGCAGTACGCGGTGCAGACGGGACAGCACCCCCGCGTGACCACCGAGGCGAACATCGCCAACATGCGTCGGCAGCTGCGCCGCCTCGGGCTCGCGCACGACTCGCGCCGCTCGTTCGCGACGATCGACCCCGAGTACGTGCGCTGGACGCAGTGGATCTTCCTGCAGATCTTCGACTCCTGGTACGACCCGGAGGCCCTGCGTCCCGACGGCGGTCGTGGTCGCGCGCGCCGCATCGCCGAGCTCGAGGCCGAGCTCGCGTCGGGCGCGCGGCCGGTGCCGGGCGGCGTCGAGGACGTCGAGGAGGGTGCGGACTGGGCGACGCTCACGCCCCAGCAGCGCCGGGCCGTCGTCGACTCGCAGCGTCTCGCGTACGTGGACGAGTCGCCGGTGAACTGGGCCCCCGGCCTGGGCACGGTCCTCGCGAACGAGGAGGTCACCGCCGACGGCCGCTCCGAGCGCGGCAACTTCCCCGTGTTCCAGCGCAGCCTGCGCCAGTGGAAGATGCGCATCACGGCGTACGCCGACCGCCTCGCGGACGACCTGGACCTCATCGACTGGCCCGAGAAGGTCACCGCGATGCAGCGCAACTGGATCGGGCGCAGCGAGGGCGCGCTCGTGCGGTTCCCCGTGCTCGGCACGCCCGACGGCGCGAACGACGCCGCGGCGGAGTCCGGCGCCGAGGTCGAGGTCTTCACGACGCGCCCCGACACGCTGTTCGGCGCGACGTTCATGGTCGTCTCGCCCGAGCACCCGCTGCTCGACGAGGTCCCGGCGCACTGGCCGGACGGCACGTCGAGCGCGTGGACGGGCGGGCACCGCTCGCCGGTCGAGGCCGTCGCGGCGTACCGGCGCGAGGCCGCCGCGAAGACCGCCGTCGAGCGGCAGGCCGACGCGGGCAAGAAGACGGGCATGTTCACGGGGCACCTCGCGGTGAACCCGGTGAACGGCCAGGCGATCCCGGTCTTCACCGCCGACTACGTGCTCATGGGCTACGGCACGGGCGCGATCATGGCAGTCCCCGGCGGCGACGAGCGCGACTTCGCGTTCGCCGAGGCGTTCGGGCTGCCGGTCGTGCGCACGGTCGAGCCCGCGGACGGGCTGCCGGAGGACTTCACCGGCCCGTACACGGGCGACGGCGTGGTCGTCGGCTCGGCCAACGACGAGATCTCGCTCGACGGGCTCGACGTGCCCGAGGCGAAGCGCCGCATCACCGAGTGGCTCGTGGGCAAGGGCATCGGCGCGGGCACCACGACGTACCGCCTGCGCGACTGGCTGTTCAGCCGCCAGCGCTACTGGGGCGAGCCGTTCCCCATCGTGTGGGACGAGAACGACCAGCCCGTCGCGATCCCCGACGCGCTGCTGCCCGTCGACCTGCCGGACGTCCCCGACTACGCGCCCCGCACGTTCGACGCGGACGACGCCGACTCGTCGCCCGAGGCGCCGCTGGGCCGCAACGACGAGTGGGTCAACGTCACGCTCGACCTCGGCGACGGGCCGAAGCAGTACCGCCGCGACACGAACACGATGCCCAACTGGGCCGGGTCGTGCTGGTACTACCTGCGCTACCTCGACCCGCAGTGGGACGGCGGCGAGCAGGACACGGTCGTCGACGCGGAGCTCGAGCGCTACTGGATGGGCCCGGAGCACAACCCGAGCGCGGGCCGCGCCGGCGGCGTGGACCTGTACGTGGGCGGTGTCGAGCACGCCGTGCTGCACCTGCTCTACGCGCGGTTCTGGCACAAGGTCCTCTACGACCTGGGCCACGTGTCGAGCGTCGAGCCGTTCCACAAGCTGTTCAACCAGGGCTACGTCCAGGCGTACGCGTTCACCGACGCGCGCGGCCAGTACGTGCCCGCCACGGAGGTCACGGAGGAGCCCGCGCCCGACGGCTCGGGCGAGGTCGTGTACCGCTGGAACGGCGAGGTCGTGCAGCGCGAGTACGGGAAGATGGGCAAGTCGCTCAAGAACGTCGTCACGCCCGACGAGATGTACGCCGAGTACGGTGCCGACACGTTCCGCGTCTACGAGATGTCGATGGGCCCGCTGGACCTGTCGCGCCCGTGGGAGACGCGCGCCGTCGTCGGGTCGCAGCGCTTCCTGCAGCGCCTGTGGCGCAACGTCGTCTCCGAGGAGACGGGCGAGGTGACGGTCGTCGACGAGCCGGCGTCGCCCGAGACCCTGCGCGCCGTGCACCGTGCGATCGCGGACGTGCGCGTCGAGATGGAGCACATGCGCCCGAACACGGCCATCGCGAAGCTCATCACGCTGAACAACCACCTCACGTCGCTCGACCGCGTGCCGCGCGAGGCCGTCGAGCCGCTCGTGCTCATGACCGCGCCCGTCGCGCCGCACATCGCGGAGGAGCTGTGGGAGCGCCTGGGGCACGACCGCTCGCTCGCGCACGAGCCCTTCCCGACGGCGGACGAGCGCTACCTCGTCGAGGACACCGTGACGTGCATCGTGCAGGTCAAGGGCAAGGTCCGCGGGCGGGTCGAAGTGCCGCCGTCGATCTCGGAGGAGGACCTCACGGCCGCCGCGCTCGCCGAGCCGAACGTCGTGCGCGCGATCGACGGCGCCGAGGTCCGCAAGGTGATCGTCCGCGCCCCGAAGCTGGTCAACATCGTCGTCTGACGACCCGACACGCTGACTGCGGGAGATCGTCGCGTCCGAGGCCCTCAGGCGCGACGATCTCGTGCACTCAGCGGGTGCCCGCGGTGCGGGGTCAGCGGCGGCGGGTGCCGAAGATGGTGCGGGTGAGCTCGCGGCCGAGCTGGGTGCCCGCCGAGCGGAGGAACGAGTCGAGCGGGCTCGACGACCGCGAGCGTGACGACCCCGACGACGGCGGGCGCCCCGTCGCGGCCTCGCGCTCGAGCTTCGCCCGCATCTTCTCGAGCTCCGCCTGCTCCTTCTTCGCCGCGCGCTCGGCCTCCTTGGCGGCCTCCTTCGCCGCCCTCTCCTGCGCGGCGGCCTCGACCTCGGCGGCCTCCGCGGCGGCGCGCGCCGCCGCCTGCTCCTGGACGCGCACCTGGAGGAGCTCGAACGCGGACTCGGCGTCGACGGCGGTGCCGTACCGGGCCGTCGCGGGCGACGCCGCCACGATGCCCTCGAGCACGGACGCCGGCGCGGGGTCCATCGACGACTGCGGCGCGCGGACCCGCGTCCACGCCACCGGGGCCGGCGCGCCCTTCTCGGTGAGCACCGTGACGACGGCCTCGCCCGTCCCGAGCGACTGCAGCAGCCGCTCGAGGTCGTACGGCGACGTGGGATAGGTGCGTACGGCCGCCCGCAGGGCCGCGGCGTCGTCGGGCGTGAAGGCGCGCAGCGCGTGCTGGACGCGGTTCCCGAGCTGCGCGAGCACGTCGGCGGGGACGTCCTTCGGGCTCTGCGTCACGAAGAACACGCCGACGCCCTTGGACCGCACCAGGCGCACCGTCTGCACGACCTGCTGGAGGAACTCCTTCGACGCGCCCGTGAACAGCAGGTGCGCCTCGTCGAAGAAGAACACGAGCCGCGGCTTCTCGACGTCGCCCACCTCGGGCAGCTCCTGGAAGAGGTCGGCGAGCAGCCACATGAGGAACGTGGAGAACAGCGCCGGGCGGTCCTGCACCGCGGGGAGCTCGAGCACGGAGACGACGCCCCGCCCGTCGGCCGTCGTCCGCAGCAGCTCCGACGTCGCGAACGCCGGCTCGCCGAAGAACACGTCCGCGCCCTGCGCCTGGAGCGCGACGATCTCGCGCAGGATCACGCCGGCCGTCGCGGTCGACACGCCGCCGATGCCCCGGAGCTCGGCCTTGCCCTCGTCGGACGTCAGGTACGCGAGCGTCGCCTGGAGGTCCTTGAGGTCGAGCAGCGCGAGACCCTGCGCGTCCGCCCAGTGGAAGACGAGGCCGAGGCTCGACTCCTGCGTCTCGTTGAGGCCGAGCACCTTGGCGAGCAGGAGCGGGCCGAAGTCCGTCACGGTGGTCCGGATCGGCACCCCGGTGCCGAGGCCGCCGAGCGAGTACACCTCGACGGGGTACGCCGTCGGGCTCCAGTCCTGGCCGATCGACGCCGAGCGCTCCACGATCTTCGCGGACGACGTCCCCGCGACGGCGAGCCCCGACAGGTCGCCCTTGACGTCGGCGAGGAACACCGGGACGCCCGCCGCCGACAGGCCCTCCGCCATGCCCTGCAGCGTCTTCGTCTTGCCGGTCCCCGTCGCGCCCGCCACCAGCCCGTGCCGGTTGAGCATCGAGAGCGCGAACCCCACCTGGACGTCGGCGCGGGGGGACGGGTCGCCACCCTCCGCGCCCTCCAGCAGCGCGCCGAGCGGGAGCGTGCCACCGGCGTACGCGTAGCCCGCCGCCACCTGCGCGGCGTACCCGTCGCCGGGGGACGACGGCGCGTCCTGGGCGGGGCCGGTCGGCGCCGGCTCCGGCGGTGCGTCCGTCGGGGACGGCTCGGCCGCGGGAGCGTCCCCGGGCGTCGCGTCGGCAGGGGTCGCGTCGGTCGGGGGAGCGGAGGCCGGGGGAGCGGGGGCGTCCCGCTCGGGGGCGTCGCCGCGCGCCGCCGCCTCGGCGGCCTCGAGCGCCGCCCGCGCCGCGGCGGCGCGGGCCTCGGCGGCCTCCGCGGCGGCCTGCGCGGCGGCCGCGCGCAGGGCCAGGATCTCCGGGTCGGTCGGTGCGTCGTCGCCCATGCCTCGGATCCTAGGGCGCGGCGCGGGCGGCCGCCCGGCCGCGCCCGGACGGTCGTCACGACCCTCGGGGACCTTCGTCCCCGAGGCGCCCGGCTTTATTGACGATGTGTCAATAGCGGTCCTAGCGTGAAGACGTCCCCCTGACGAAGGAGCTTCCATGAGCGCCACGACACCGACGCGGCGACGTCGGTCCGCACCCGAGGTGCGGGCCGAGGAGATCGTCCGCGCCGCCCGTGAGCTCTTCGTCGAGCGAGGCATCGCGAAGACGTCCACCACGGACGTGGCGGAGCGCGCCGGCGTGGCGCGCGGGCTCGTCTACTACTACTTCGCGGACAAGGACGCGCTCGTCGACGCCGTGCTCGACGAGTACGTCGAGGAGTTCACCACGGCGGTCCGCGCCTGGGACGCCGCTCGCGAGACGGGCGACATCGACACCGCGCTCGTCGACTGCGTGGCGATGTTCCGCACCTACCTGCGCGCGATCGACCCGCTGCGCGACGACCTCCGGCGCCCCGAGAACGGTGGGCTCTACGACCGGTTCCTCGACCGCGCCGTCCGCGCGGTCGTCGCGAGCCTGGAGGCCACCACGGTCGAGGCCTACGCGGCACGGCACCGCGTCCGGATCACGCACGTCGCGGAGACGTTCTACGTGCTCGTCTACGGGCTCGTCGGACTCGTCCGGAGCTCCCCGGACGTGGACGACGCGGTCCTCGCGACGATCGTGCGTCAGACGCTGCACCTGGACGAGGAGAGCTCCTCGGACGGGTGATCCCGGGTCCTCCGGCGCGCCGGGACCCGGAAGCCCTCCGAGCGCGCACCGTCCCCGGGCGGCGTGGGACCGCCCGGTCGTCCCCCAGGAGAAGACGACATGTTCTTGTTCGACTCGATCCCGTGGCAGGCAGCCGTCATGTGGTTCGTCGTGCTGGCCGCGCTCATCGCGCTCAACGAGCTCGTGCGCTGGTCGAAGACCGCGGCCGTCGGGATCTTCGTGGTCCTGCCCGTGGTGCTGACGATCTTCGTCTGGCCGCAGACGGCGGGCGCCGGCTCCTCGACCGGCACGTGGTTCCACTGGGTCAAGGTCTACTCGGCCCTCGCGGGCTGCATCGGCTTCATGCTCCTGCGCTACAGCCCTCGGCTGCGCGCCATGCGGTACGCCCTGCTGTTCCCGCCCGCGATCCTCGGGCTCAACATCCTCGAGGCCGTCATCCGGGACTTCCAGGTCACGGGGATGGACGGCGTGGTCGACGGCGTCGTCATGGTGGGCGGCCCGTGGAACGTCATGAACGGGGTCGCCGGCATCCTCAACCTCGTCACCATCTGCGGGTGGGTCGGGATCTTCGTGACCCGTGACCGGTTCCAGGACATGATCTGGCCCGACATGATGTGGTTCTGGATCATCGCCTACGACCTCTGGAACTTCGCCTACGTCTACAACTGCGTCGGTGACCACGCGTTCTACGCCGGTGCCGCCCTGCTGATCTCGTGCACCATCCCCGCCTTCTTCCTGCGCAAGGGTGCCTGGCTCCAGCACCGTGCCCACACCCTCGCGTTCTGGATGATGTTCACCATGGCCGTCCCGGCGTTCGTCTCCGACTCGCCGTTCGCGGTGCAGTCCTCCCACGACCCGACGGCGCTCTTCGTGGTGAGCCTCGTCTCGCTCCTCGCGAACGTCGCCGTCGCGGTCTACCAGGCGTACGTGATCGTCTCGCGGCGTCGCAACCCGCTGCGCGACGAGCTGTACGTCGACCACGCGTCCTACCGTCGGCTCGCCGCGGAGCGGCCTGCGCCGCGTCCTGCGGAGCAGGCCGTGCCCGCGGGCGTCGCGGCCACCTCGGCCTGACGCACCGGCCACCGGCCCGCGGCGCCGCTCCGGCGTCGCGGGCCGGTCGCGTCCCTGCGTGGCCGGGGTGCGCGACGACGCGTGGTCGCCGTAAGGTGGCGCGGCCATGACCGACCACCGCGTGCACGTCGTCACCGACTCCACGGCCTCCCTGCCCGCAGGATCCGACGAGCGGCTGCGTGCCGTCCCCCTGCACGTCGTCGTCGACGACGAGTCGTACCTGGAGGGCGTCGGCCTCACCGCCGAGGACGTCGCGGCGCACCTCCAGGCCGGTCACCGGGTGACCACCTCGCAGCCGACGCCGCGGGCGTTCGGCGAGGCGTACGCTGCGGCGGCCGCCGCAGGCGCGCGCGAGATCGTCTCCGTCCACCTCTCGGGCGAGCTGTCGGGCACGGTGCACGCGGCGGCGCTCGCAGCCGCCGACGCGCCGGTCCCCGTGCGGGTCGTGGACTCGCGGACCGTCGCGATGGGGCTCGGCTTCGCCGCGCGCGAGGCCGCGGCGGCAGCGGCAGCCGGGGCCGGGACGGACGTGGTCGCGCGGCGGGCGATCGAGGTGGCCGACGCGAGCCGTGCCGTCTTCCTCGTCGACTCGCTCGACCACCTGCGCCGGGGCGGCCGGCTCAGCGCGGCCTCGGCCGCGCTCGGGACGGTGCTGGGCGTCCGTCCGCTGCTGACGGTGCGTGACGGCAGGATCGAGGTCGTGCAGAAGGTCCGGACCCGGTCCGCCGCCGTCGAGCGGCTCACGGCGGTCGCCGTGGAGTCCGCGGCCCGCCGCGCGCGGCCCGCGCTCGCGGTCCACCACGTGGGGGACGACGACGGCGCCGACCGTCTGGCGGTGACGCTCACCGAGCGCACCGGCCTGGACGTCGTCGCGACGCCCGTGAGCGCCGTGCTCGGGGCGCACGTCGGCCCGGGGGTGCTCGCCGTCGTGGTGGCGGACCTCGCCGACCGCGGCTCCGGGGTGGGAGACCTCTCGGCGACGATCTGAGGTCCCCGACGCCAGGGGCGCCGGTGCGTGGCCGTGCACAGCCGCGCACCTGGTCGCCTCCTCCACAGGCCGGGCAGCGGCGTCGGCAGGGTGCACCGGCCGCGCCCTAGCGTCCACGGCGTGAGCACACCTCGGCACGAGCCCCGACAGCACGCCCGCCCCGGCCGCGACCCCGGGAGGGACGGCGCCGTCGTCCGGCAACGCCTGCGGGCGGTGGCCGGGTCCGGGCGGCCCGCCCTCGCGTGGCACCCGGCGACCGCCGCGCTGCCCCGGGTCGACCCGCCGGGCGCGACACCGACGCGAGACGAGCGATGGTCGTGGGAACAGCCGGAGGTGGTGGACGGCCCCGCGCCGGACGCCGTCCCGTCCTGGCACCGGCGCCCCGGAGCGCCGAGCGACCCCGGCTCGCCCGGCGCCCACGGCTGGCTGCCGTCGCGGCCGGAGCCGGAGGAGCGTGCGCCGTCCCTGCCGTCCGAGGTGCCGAAGGCGGACGAGGCCGCCGGTCTCGCCCCCAGCGGGGGTACGGCGTGGTCCGACGACGAGGCGCTCGACACCGTGGCGGACGCCGACGTGGAGGGGGAGGTGGATCGCCTCCGGCGGCGCGCGGCGCAGACCGCGGCGAGCGCGTACACGGCCGCGCACGGGCACCCGACGGCCCACTCCGGGTTCGGTGACCTCGCTGAGGAGGGCGGCAGGCGGTGGGCGCTACGACCGCGGACCGCGGTCGTCACGCTCGTCGTCGTGCTGCTCCTCGCGGCCGGTGTCGTCGTGCTGCGGGCGCCGGCCGGGGGCGTCGAGCCCGTGGCGCGCGTGGGCGCCGCTGCCTCTCCCGCCGCGGCGGCATCGGGCGATGGGGTCGCGGCCGACGCCGACGCGTCGCCCGGCGCGGCGGGTGCGTCGGCCGCCGACGGCGTCGAGGCCCAGCCCGCGCCCGGTCCTGGCGGGGCGGCCGCGGCGCCGGGCGGGGTGGTCGTGCACGTCGTCGGGCAGGTGGCGGCGCCCGGCCTGGTGACCGTCGCGACGGACGCCCGCGTCGCCGACGCGCTCGACGCGGCCGGGGGAGCGACCCCCGACGCCGACCTCGCAGCGCTCAACCTCGCGCGCGCCGTGACCGACGGCGAGCAGATCCACGTCCCTCGGCCGGGCGAGGCGGTCGCCGCACCGCCGTCCGCCGCCCCGGGGGCGGCCTCCGCGGGTACCGGGGGCGCGGGTGGCGCGGTGGTCGACCTCAACGCCGCCGACGCCGCCGCGCTCGACACGCTGCCCGGTATCGGCCCCGTGCTCGCCGAGCGCATCGTCGCGTGGCGCGACGAGAACGGGCCGTTCACCGCCGTCGACGAGCTCGGCGAGGTCAGCGGCATCGGCCCCGCCGTGCTCGAGGACGTGCGCGACCTCGTCCGCGTGTGACCGACCTCCGGCTCGTCCCGGCGGCGCTCGCGGCGTGGGCCACTGGGTTCGTCGCCGTCGGGGCCTCGGCGGCGGACACGCTGCTCGTGGCCCGTGCCACGGCCGTCGTGCTGGGCGTCGTGCTCGTCGCAGGCCTCGTCGCGCTGCGCCGCGCTGCGGCCTTCTCCGGGATGTCCGGCGCAGACGTCGTCGCCGCGCCCTGCGGCCCGGAGCCCGGTTCGAGCACCCGGAGAGCGGACGGACCGCGGCTCGGCCCACCCGTCCGGCCGCGGGCCGGAGGGCCGGTCGGGTCACGGGCCGGGTCACCGATCGGCGTGCGCGTGGTCGGGCAGGTGGTGGTCGTCCTGGCGTGCGTGACCGCCGTCCTCCTCTCGGGCGGGGTCCAGCTCGCCGCGCGGGCCCCGCTCGGGGCGCTGGCTGACGAGCGCGCGACGGCGACCCTCGTCGGGACGGTGCGCTCCGCCGTCGAGCCGCGGACCGACCCGTGGTCGGGATCGACCGACCGGCACGAGGTGCGCGTCACGGTCGATCACCTCACCGCACGCGGTGCCACCGTCCCGGCAGCGGGGCCGGTCGTCGTGGCGGGGGCGGGGGACGGTTGGACCGACCTCGCCTACGGGGCGGACGTCGTGGTCACCGGTCGGCTCGACGTGCAGGGGGACCGGACGTTCCTGCGCGCGGACGCCGCGCCGCGCGTCGTCGACGACCCCGACCGGTTCCTCGAGGGCGTGCACACCATGCGGCAGAGCCTGCTCGACGCGACGGACGGGCTCAGCCCGCAGGCACGCGGGCTCGTGCCGGGGGTGGCGGTGGGGGACACCTCGCGGCTCGACCCGGAGCTCGACGAGGCGATGCGCACGACGTCGCTCACGCACGTCACGGCCGTGTCCGGCGGCCACTTCGTCATCGTCGTCGCGTGCGTCGCGGCGCTGTGCGTCCTGCTGCGCGCGCCGCGAGCCGTCCGCGTCGTCGTGACGGGCGCGGTGATGGTCGGGTTCGTGGCGCTGGTCCACCCGGAACCGAGCGTGCTGCGGGCGGCGGCCATGGGGGTGGTCGGGGTGGTGGGCATCGCGCTCGGGCGCCCGTCCCGCGCGGTGGCGGCTCTCGGTGCGGCCGTGGTCGTGCTCCTCGTCGTCGACCCGTGGCTGGCGCGGTCGTACGGCTTCGTCCTCTCCGTCGCCGCGACGGCCGGGCTGGCGCTGCTCACGGCGCCGATCGCCCGGCGTCTGGCGCCGTGGTGCGGGCGGGCGGCCGCGCACGTCGTCGCGGTACCGGTGGCAGCGCAGGCGGCGTGCGCCCCGATCGTCGTGCTGCTCGACCCGAGCGTGAGCACGTGGGCCGTCCCGGCGAACCTCGTGGCGGCGCCGGCACTGGGGCCGGCGACGGTGCTCGGCGTCCTCGCGACCCTCGTCGCGCCGTGGTGGCCCGGTGCCGCGACCGCGCTCGCCTGGACGGCGGGTCTCTTCACGGGCTGGATCGCGGGTGTCGCCCAGGTCTTCGCGGCCACGCCCGGCGCGCGGGCGCCCTGGCCGGGAGGTGTCGGAGGAGCCGCGCTGCTCGCCGCGCTGACCGCCGTCGGGCTCGCCGTGGTCCTCCGCTCGCGCGCCCTGCAGGACGCGGGGGAGCGTCGCACGCTGCGCCGCGCCACGTCGCCGCCGCTGCGGGCGCGCCTCACCGGGCAGTGGCGTCGCGCCACCCGGTCGTCCGGCGTCGGGGACGGTCGCGTCGGACAGGCTGCGGGTTCGCGTCAGGTCCGGTCGCCCCAGGGACAGGGACAGGGACAGGGACAGGGACAGGGACAGGGACAGGGACGACCGCACGCTCGTGTCCGCGTCGTGGCCGTGGTCGTCGCGGTCGTCGCCATGTGCGTCCTCCTCGTCGTGGTGCTCCGGCCGCTCGGCGTGGCCGCAGGCCCGGTCCCTGCGGACTGGGCGGTCGTGGCGTGCGACGTGGGGCAGGGCGACGCGCTCGTCATCCGCTCCGGGCCGCGCGCTGCGGTGGTCGTGGACGTAGGCCCCGCCGGTGCTGCGGCGGGATCGTGCCTCGACGACCTCGGGGTCGAGCGGGTCGACCTGCTCGTCCTCAGCCACTTCCACGCGGACCACGTCGGCGGTCTGGAGGCGGCGCTCCGCGGCCGAGAGGTCGAGCGCGCGCTCGTGAGCCCGGCCGCGGAGCCCGAGGCGCAGGCCGAGCGCGTGCTGGGGGACCTCGCGGACGCGGGCGTCCCGGTGCAGGTCGCGCGACCGGGCGACGCCGGTGCGGCGGGCCGGGCGGACGGCGGCGGTACCTTCGACGACGGCGTCTCGTGGGAGGTGCTGCAGGCTGGACCGGGCGACGCGAACGACGCGAGCGTGGCGCTCCTCGTCCGGGTGGCGGGACTGGACGTCGTCGCGCTCGGCGACCTGGAGGACGCAGGGCAGGCCTCGCTCGCGCGCACCCTGGACGGGCAGGGCACGGGCCCGGTCGACGTCGTCAAGGTCGCGCACCACGGCTCGGCCACGCAGTCGGACCGCCTCGCGGAGCTCCTGGCACCGACGGTCGCGCTCGTCAGCTCGGGCGAGAACACCTACGGGCACCCCACCGACCGGGCGCTCGACCTCTACCGCGGGGTGGGGGCCACCGTGCTGCGGACCGACGCGTGCGGCACCGTGGCGCTCGTCGTGCGTGACGGCGTCCTCTCCGCCGCGGGGTGCGCGTGACGGTGCCGTGCGCGTCGGACGGCACGGCGGGTGGGCGGCTCGTGGCAGGCTGGTGCCATGCCCGCGCCGACCCGCACCGCCCGTCCGTCCGCCGGCTCGTCCCTCGCCTGGGACGACGTCCGGCTCGCGCCCGTGGTGCTCGTCCAGGGGCCCGAGTCGCTCCTCGCGGAGCGCGCCGTCGACGCGATAGCCGACCTCGCGCGGGAGCGCGACCCCGAGGTCGAGAAGGTGACGATCGAGGCCGCGACGTACCAGGCCGGGATGCTCACGGTGGCGGCCAGCCCGTCGCTGTTCGGCGAGGCGAAGGTCGTCGTCGTCGAGGGCGCCGAGTCGGCGACCGACGCGCTCGTCGCCGACGTCGTGGACTACGTGCCGGTCGCCGACCCGGCGACGACGGTCGTCGTCGTGCACGGGGGAGGAGTGCGGGGCAAGCGCATGCTCGACGCGATCAAGGGCAGCGGCGCGCCCGTCGTCACGGTCGAGGCGATCAAGAAGGACTCCGACAAGGTGGCGTTCGTCAACGCCGAGTTCCGCAGGGCCCGTCGCCGCATCGACGCGTCGGGCGTCCGAGCCCTCGTCGAGGCCCTCGGCAACGACCTGCGGGAGCTGGCGGCCGCCTGCAGCCAGCTCGTCACGGACACCGACGGCACCGTGAGCGAGGCCGTGGTGGACCGGTACTACGGCGGCCGGGTCGAGGCGACCGGGTTCCGGGTCGCGGACGCCGCCGTCGCCGGGAACGCGGGGGAGGCCGTGGCGCTCCTGCGGCACGCGCTCGCGACGGGCGCGGACCCGGTGCCGCTCGTCGCGGCGCTGGCGATGAAGCTCCGCGCCCTCGCGAAGGTCGGCGCGATGCGCGGCCGTGGCGGGGTCGCGGCGAAGGACCTCGGGCTCGCACCCTGGCAGGTCGACCGCGCGCGCCGCGAGCTCGCGGGCTGGACCCCGGAGGGGCTCGCGACCGCGATCAGCGCCGTCGCGCAGGCCGACGCCGAGGTCAAGGGCGCGGGGCGTGACCCGGTGTTCGCCGTCGAGCGCGCGGTGCTGACGATCGCGCGGGCCCACGGCCGCTGACCCAGCAGCCGCGCGACCGGGTACCGGGCTCGAGCCCCCGGCGCCGCGCGGCGTCGGGGATCCGACGAGGCGCCCGGCTTCGCTCCCGCTCGCGACCGTCGTCACGCCCAACGACGGCGTCGGCCCGGGCCGGACACCCGGCGCCGGACGCACGAGGGGCGCCGACCCGTGCGGGTCGGCGCCCCTCGTGGGAAACCTGTGCGAGCGTCGCGACGATCAGCGTGTCACGACACCGCGGGCGAACCGTGCGCTCAGAGAGCGTTGACGGACTTCGCGATGGCCGACTTGCGGTTCGCGGCCTGGTTCGCGTGGATGACGCCCTTCGAGACGGCCTTGTCGAGCTTGCGGGACGCCGCCTGGAGCGCGGTGGTCGCCGCGTCCTTGTCGCCCGCCGCGACGGCCTCGCGCACGCGGCGCACGTACGTCTTGAGCTCGGACTTGACTGCCTTGTTGCGCAGACGAGCCTTCTCGTTCGTGCGGATGCGCTTGATCTGGGACTTGATGTTGGCCACGTGTGGACTTTCTGGTTCTGTTCGCCGGAGCGAGCGGATAGGTCGTAGAGGGCGACTCCAGCTCCGGGACTGGGGTGGGGAACCCGTGGAGAGGTGCTGGAGCTGTGCCCGCCGACCTGGGCGGACACGCAGCCATCAAGAATACCAGCGGTCTGGTCGGGACCCTAATCGTCCCGCGCGGCCGCCGCGCCGTCGCCGTGCGGCCCCGCGCGAGGCCCGGAGGCCGGCGCGAGAGCCGGGGCTACCACCTCAAGAGCCGGGGCCACCGCCTCAGCGGTGTCGCGAGATCCCGTCGACCACGCGGTCGAAGACGTCGCGCCCGACGACGGCCCCCTCGCGGCGCACCGCGTCCGGGTCGACGCGCACCACGCGGTCCAGCCGGACCTCGCTGTCGCGCCCCTTCGCGTCCCACGGTCCCGACCCGATGTCCAGCCAGTACCGTCCCCAGCGCGCCTCGTCCTGGGCGTCGCGCGAGTGGTCCTTGCTCGTGAGCATCACGCCGAGGAGCCATGCGCCGTCCGATCCGACGAGCAGCACCGGCCTGTCCTTGCCCTGCGAGTGGTCCTCCTCGAACGGGACCCACGTCCAGACGATCTCACCGGGGTCCGGGTCGCCGTCGGGCCGCGGCGCGTACCGCGCGCGCACCACGCCCTCGAAGTCGCCCGGATAGGCGCCCGCGGCGGCGCCCCGGCCGCCGGTCGACCCCGGTCGCCCGCCCGCCGCGGGGCGGGGGCGAGGACCTGGTGCAGCACCGGGGCGCGGCCCGGGCCGCGGAGAGGGCGTGCGGTCGCCGCGGCCGCGGCCGCGGCCCGACGGCGTCCGCTCGCGCCCCGGGGCCCGCGTCGCCGCGGTGCCCTGGCTCGCGCCACCCTGCCCCGCGCCCTGCGAGCGCGTGAGCCCGGAGACCACGGCGCGCGCCGCGTCGGTCAGAAGTCCCAGCCATCGGTTGCGTGCCACGCGCGCACCCTACCGGGCAGACGCGCGTCCGCCCGGGTGCCCCGGACGCCCGGCCGGCCGGACCTTGGCGCGCCGAGGTAGAGCCGTGGTCACCCCACCTCGCCGGACCAGGGCTCTGCCTCGCGGAACCAGGGCTCCACCTCGCGGGGCCGGGGCTCTACCTGGGCGGCGCGCGGCGGATGACCCGCCGGTGCGGGTCACCCGGCGCGGACGGTGCGCGTCACCCGGCCAGGACCGCGTCCACCTCGCGCAGGAAGTCGTCGAGGTCCCCGGGGTCGCGCGACGTGACGAGCGTGTACCCCTCGTCGTCGCGCACGACGGACCGGTCGACCCAGGCGCCGCCCGCGTTGAGCACGTCCGTCTCGAGGGACGCGTAGCTCGTCAGGGTCTTGCCCTCGACGGCGGCCGCCTCCACGAGCGCCCACGGGCCGTGGCAGATCGCCGCGACCGGCTTGCCCGCGGCCGTGAACGCGCGCACGAGGCTCACCGCGTCGTCCTGGAGGCGCAGCGCGTCGGCGTTGATCGTCCCGCCCGGCACGAGCAGCAGGTCGTACTCGGCGGGGTCGGCCTCGGCGTGCGTGAGGTTCGGGGTCACGGTGCGGCCGGGGTCCTTGTCGCCCACGAGGGTCTGCACGTCGTCGGCGGACGTGGCCGCGACGTCGACCTCCACCCCCTCGCCGCGCAGGTGCTCGAGCGGGACCACGAGCTCGTCCTGCTCGACGCCGTAGTTCGTCACGATCGCCAGCACGCGGCGCCCGCCGGGGCGGCCGGAGGTGCGGTGCTCGGTGTCCTGGGCCATGAGCGCTCCTCTCGTCGCCGGTCGACCCGGTGCGGCCGGCCGGTCCTCCACGCTAGGTCGGCTCGCGGCGCCCCGCAGGGCGGGCGGGTGCCCGACGCCGGACGTGGGACAATGGTCGTTCCCGCCCGCCCGAGAGCGACCGTCGGCGCGCCGCCCCCGAGCGCGCGGCCCCGACCCGCACGCCACTCCCAGGAGCGCACCCGCGTTGTCCCCGATCCCCAGTGCCCAGCTGAGCACCCGCATCCAGCCCGCGGCCACGCCGCCCGAGCTGATCCGGAACTTCTGCATCATCGCGCACATCGACCACGGCAAGTCGACCCTGGCCGACCGCATGCTGCAGCTCACCGGTGTCGTCGAGCCGCGCGCCATGCGCGCGCAGTACCTCGACCGCATGGACATCGAGCGCGAGCGCGGCATCACGATCAAGTCGCAGGCCGTCCGCATGCCGTGGGCCGTCGTGGCGGACGGCGTGGAGACACCGCACGCGCTGAACATGATCGACACCCCGGGGCACGTCGACTTCACGTACGAGGTCTCGCGGTCGCTCGCGGCGTGCGAGGGCGCGGTGCTGCTCGTCGACGCCGCGCAGGGCATCGAGGCGCAGACCCTCGCGAACCTGTACCTCGCGATGGAGAACGAGCTCGAGATCATCCCCGTGCTCAACAAGATCGACCTCCCGGCGGCGCAGCCCGAGAAGTACGCGGAGGAGCTCGCGAACCTCGTGGGCGGCGACCCGGACGACGTGCTCAAGGTCTCCGGCAAGACGGGCGCGGGCGTCGAGGTGCTGCTCGACCGCATCGTCGAGCGCGTGCCCGCGCCGGTCGGCGACGCCGACGCCCCGGCGCGCGCCATGATCTTCGACTCGGTCTACGACACCTACCGCGGCGTCGTGACGTACGTGCGCGTCGTCGACGGCAACCTCAACCCGCGCGAGCGCATCGTCATGATGTCGACGCGCGCGACCCACGAGCTGCTCGAGATCGGCGTCATCTCGCCGGAGCCGATCGTCACGAAGGGCCTCGGCGTCGGTGAGGTCGGCTACCTCATCACGGGAGTGAAGGACGTGCGCCAGTCGAAGGTCGGCGACACGGTGACGAACGCGGCGAAGCCCGCCGCGGACGCGCTCGGCGGCTACTCGGACCCGAAGCCCATGGTCTTCTCGGGCCTGTACCCGATCGACGGGACCGACTACCCGGTCCTGCGCGACGCGCTCGACAAGCTCAAGCTCAACGACGCCGCGCTCAACTACGAGCCGGAGACGTCGGTCGCGCTCGGCTTCGGCTTCCGCGTCGGGTTCCTCGGCCTGCTGCACCTGGAGATCGTGCGCGAGCGGCTCGAGCGCGAGTTCGACCTCGACCTCATCTCGACCGCGCCGAACGTCGTCTACGACGTGACGCTCGAGGACGGGACGCTCGTCAACGTGACGAACCCGTCGGAGTTCCCGGGCGGCAAGATCAAGCAGGTCAGCGAGCCGGTCGTGCGGGCGACGATCCTCGCGCCGAGCGAGTTCGTAGGCACCGTGATGGGCCTGTGCAACGACCGTCGCGGCCAGATGCTCGGCATGGACTACCTGTCCGAGGACCGCGTCGAGCTGCGCTTCACGCTCCCGCTCGCCGAGATCGTGTTCGACTTCTTCGACCAGCTCAAGTCCCGCACGCGCGGGTACGCGTCGCTCGACTACGAGCCCTCGGGCGACCAGGTGGCCGACCTCGTCAAGGTCGACATCCTGCTCCAGGGCGAGCAGGTGGACGCGTTCAGCGCGATCGTGCACAAGGACAAGGCGTACGACTACGGCGTCATGATGACGGCGAAGCTCAAGGAGATCATCCCGCGCCAGCAGTTCGAGGTGCCGATCCAGGCGGCCGTCGGCGCGCGCGTCATCGCGCGCGAGACGGTGCGCGCGATGCGCAAGGACGTCCTCGCGAAGTGCTACGGCGGCGACATCAGCCGCAAGCGCAAGCTGCTCGAGAAGCAGAAGGAGGGCAAGAAGCGCATGAAGAACATCGGGTCCGTCGAGGTCCCGAAGGACGCCTTCATCGCCGCGCTCTCCTCCGACGCCGCGGGCGGCAAGGACGCCAAGGACAAGTCGAAGAAGTGAGCCCGGCGCTGCCCGAGGGCGAGCCGGTCCCGCCCGACGGCTCGCTGCCCTCCTGGGTCGGGGGAGGCACGGGCGGCACGGAGCCCGCGGCCCGCGGGTTCGGGGTCTACCTGCACGTCCCGTTCTGCTCGGTGCGGTGCGGGTACTGCGACTTCAACACCTACACGGCGTCCGAGCTCGGCGGGGGTGCGAGCCAGGCGTCGTACGCGAGCACGGCGCTGCGCGAGATCGACCTCGCCGCGCGCGTGCTGCACGACGCCGGGCTGCCCGCGCGTCCGGTCTCGACGGTCTTCGTCGGCGGCGGCACGCCCACGCTCCTGCCTGCGGGCGACCTCGTCCGCCTGCTCGACGGCGTCCGCGAGGCGTGGGGGCTCGCCGCGGACGCCGAGGTGACGACGGAGGCGAACCCGGACTCCGTGACGCCCGAGTCGCTCGCCGAGCTCGCTGCGGCCGGGTTCACGCGCGTGTCGTTCGGCATGCAGTCCGCCGTGCCGCACGTGCTCGCGACGCTCGAGCGCACGCACGACCCGCGCCGCATCCCGGACGTCGTGCGCTGGGCGCGCGACGCCGGCCTCCAGGTCTCGCTCGACCTCATCTACGGCACGCCGGGGGAGAGCCTCGACGACTGGCGGGCCAGCCTCGAGGCCGCGCTCGCGACCGGCGTCGACCACGTGTCCGCGTACGCGCTCGTCGTGGAGGCAGGGACGAAGATGGCCGCCCAGGTGCGGCGCGGCGAGGTCGCGCTCCCGAGCGAGGACGACCAGGCCACGAAGTACGAGCTCGCCGACGAGCTGCTCACGGCGGCGGGCCTCACCTGGTACGAGGTGAGCAACTGGGCGCGCACCGACGCCGACCGCTGCCGCCACAACCTCGCCTACTGGCGCGGCGACGACTGGTGGGGGATCGGTCCCGGCGCGCACTCCTACGTCGCGGCGACCGGTGCCGGGTCCGCGGTGACGTCGCCCGAGGACGCCCGGGTCGGGGTGCGCTGGTGGAACGTCAAGCACCCGCGCCGGTACGCGGCGCTGCTCGAGGCGGGCACGAGCCCGGCGGCGGGACGGGAGCTCCTCACGCGGGCGGAGGGCCGGCTCGAGCAGGCGATGCTCGGCGTGCGGCTGCGCGAGGGTCTCGACCTCGCGGTCCTCTCCCCGTCCGGCCGGCGTGCGGTCGCCGGGCTCGTCGCGAACGGGCTCCTCGACGGCCGCGCGGCGGTCACCGGCCGTGCCGTGCTGACCCTGCGGGGGCGGCTGCTCGCCGACACGGTGGTGCGCGCGATCACGGACGAGTGACGTCGGTGCGGGGGCCGCCTCGACCCGGCACGCGCTCGGCGACCACCGGTGCGCGACGGCGGCGGCGGGCCCGGCGTCGTGCCGTGCTGCCGGCTCTCGCCGCGCGGTCCTGGCCACGAACCGCCAAGGTGGACCCAGCACGTCGACGGAGCGTGCGGCCCGCAGCACGTGACGACGAGGAACGAGGTGCACGATGACCGACCCCACGAACCCGGGCGGCGAGCCGCCCCGCGACGACGAGCACACCCCCGCCGACGGAGCGGGCGGCCCGCCGCCGGACGCCACGCCGCCGTCGGGCCCGGGCCCCGACCGGCCCGACGCCGCCCCGTCCGGGGGCGACGTGCCACCCGCCTCGCCGTACGGCCCGGGCGGTGGAGCCCCGCGCGACCCGGCCGCCCCGCACGACCCGGCCGCCCCGCCGTCGGGCCCGCCCGCGTACGGGGCACCGGGTGCCTACGGCGCCCCGTCCGGTGCGCCGGGCGGCGCGACCGGGGGACCGACCGCACCCCCGCCGGGCGCGTCCCCGCCCCCGTCCGGCGCGTACCCGCCGCCCGCCGGCGGATACCCGCCCCCGGCCGGGGGGTACCCGCCGCCGCCCGGGTCGTACCCGGGCGCCGCCGGAGGGTACGGCGGCCAACCGGGCTACACGGGCCCGGCGTTCGGCGTCGGCGACGCGATCTCCTACGGGTGGCGCCGCGTCACGTCGAACCTGGGGCCGTGGATCCTCGTCGCGCTGATCTTCCTCGCGGTCAACGTCGCGTGGAGCTGGATCACGGGCGGGTTCGACCAGTTCCAGGACCAGTTCGACTACTCCGACACGAACTTCGCCGCCCTCGGCGGGCTCACCTTCACGAGCGTGCTGCTCGGGATCGTCGGCACCGCCATCGGCTATCTCATCACCGCGTTCTTCACGCGCGGCGCGCTCGACGAGGTGGACGGGCGTCGGCCCGACGTCGCCGCGTTCTTCCGCATCGGCAACGTGCTCAACGTGCTGCTCGCCGCCCTCATCGTCGGCGTCCTGTCCGGGATCGGGTTCTTCCTGTGCGTCCTGCCCGGGCTCGCGATGCTGCTGTTCTCGGCGTTCGTGTACTACGTCGCGCTCGACCAGGGCGTCGACGCGATCACGGCGATCCGCACGAGCTTCTCGCTCGTCGCGAAGAACTTCGGGCAGGTGTTCCTGCTCCTGCTCGCTCTCGTCGGGATCAACATCCTCGGCGCGATCCCGTGCGGGCTCGGGCTCTTCGTGACGATCCCGCTGAGCTACGTCGCCGTCGGCTACGCCTATCGCCGTCTCACGGGTGGGGCGCCGGCCGCCTGACACCCGGCCGCAGCCCTCGCCGCGCCCCGGTGCCGCCCGTCGGTGCCGGGGCGCGGTGCGTCTCGGGCGGGGTGCGTCCCGGGCGCCGGGCGACCGGTCAGGGCGCGGTGACGAAGTCGATGAGCTCCTCGACGCGCCCGAGCAGCGACGGCTCCAGGTCGGCGTACGTGCGCACCGTGCCGAGGATGCGCTGCCACGCGCGGCCGACGTCCTCCGGGGTCTCCGCGGGCCAGCCGAGCTCGCGCAGGATCCCGCGCTTCCACTCGGTGCCGCGCTCGATCACGGGCCACCGCTCCAGGCCGATCCGGGCCGGCTTCACCGCCTGCCAGACGTCGACGTACGGGTGCCCGAGCACGAGCACCGTGCCCGCGGGCGAGCGCCGCAGCGCCTCGTCGGCGATCCGTCGCTCCTTGCTGCCGGGCACGAGGTGGTCCACGAGCACGCCCACGCGCCGCTGCGGCGTCGGGCCGAAGCCGGCGAGCGCGGCCGCGAGGTCGTCGACGCCGTGCAGCGGCTCGACGACGACCCCCTCCACGCGCAGGTCGTCGCCCCACACCTTCTCGACGAGCTCGGCGTCGTGCTTGCCCTCGACCCAGATGCGGCTCCCGCGCGCGACGCGCGCCCGCTGCCCGACGACGGCCCGCGAGCCCGACGCGGTGCGCGTCGGGGCGGCGGGGGCGCGGGAGGTGACGGGCGGGGTGAGCTCGACGGGCGCGCCGTCGACCCAGAACCCGGGCCCGAGCGGGAACGTGCGGGTCCGGCCCGCACGGTCCTCCAGCACGACGACGTGCATCCCGCCCGACTTCTCGACCCGTACGACGGCGCCGACCCACCCGGTCTGCACCTCCTCGACGACGAGGCCGCGCTCCGCGGGCTGCGGGCGCGACAAGGGTCGCGCGCGGTGGTGGGAGGGGGCGGGCGTGCCGCCGAGGACGTCGGAGCCGTAGCGGTCGAAGGACACGGCGTCACCCTAGGCCAGCGTCCGCCGTGCGCCGCCGAGATCGCCCCGTGCGTCGCCGGATCGGCCTCTCGAGGGTCGACCTCGGACCCTCGGGCCGACCTCGGACCCTCGGGCCGACCTCGGGCGACGGCTCCCGGCGCGCGCGCTCCCGGGGCGGGGTGGTACCACGGACCGATGAGCCAGGAGCGCGCCGAGCCGGACCCGAACCGCTGGCGCGTGCTGCCGGTCTGCCTCGCGGTCGGCTTCATCACGACGCTCGACGTGTCGATCGTCAACGTGGCCCTGCCGTCGATCGAGTCGTCGCTCGACGCGGGTCCCACGGAGCTGCAGCTCGTCGTCGCGGGCTACACGCTCGCCTTCGGGCTCGCCCTGGTGCCCGCCGGGCGCCTGGGCGACGCCGGCGCTCGGCGCGGGCTGTTCATCGCCGGGCTCGTGGGCTTCGCGCTCATGAGCCTCGCGTGCGGGCTCGCGCCCACCGACACGTGGCTGGGAGTCGCGCGCCTGCTCCAGGGCGTGAGCGCCGGGGTGCTCAACCCGCAGGTCGTCGGCCTGATCCAGCAGGAGTTCCGCGGGTACGAGCGCGGGCGCGCGTTCGGCATGTTCGGTGCGACGATCGGTGTCTCGACCGCGCTCGGGCCCCTGCTGGGCGGCCTCATCATCGCGGCCGCCGGCCCCGAGACGGGATGGCGCTGGGTGTTCCTCGTCAACATCCCCGTCGTCGCCGTGCTCCTGCCGTTCGCGTGGCGCCTCGTGCCCGGGCCGCCGCGCACCGGCTCGGGCGCTGCGCGCGGGCCGCGCCGGCTCGACCTCGTCGGGCTCGGCCTGCTCGGCGCCGCGACCCTCGGCGTGATGATGCCGTTCGTCACGACGACGGGCCGCGGCGACGACGCGTCCCGCTGGTGGTGGCTCGTGCCGGCCGTCGGCGCGCTCGTGGCCGCCGTCGCGTGGGAGCGGCGCTACCAGCGCCGCACGGGCGAGGCCGTGCTCGACCCGCAGGTCGTGGGGCTCGGGTCCTTCCGCAACGGCGCGCTGCTCGGCCTCGCGTACTTCGCGGGGTTCACGGGCATCTTCCTCGTCGTCACGCTCTACCTCCAGGACGAGCTCGGGTACACGCCGCTGCAGGCGGGACTCGTCGGCACGCCGTTCGCGGTCGCGTCGGGCGTGTCGGCGTGGTTCTCGGGCCGCTGGGTCGCGCGCTGGGGGCGCGAGCTCGTCGTCGTCGGCGTGGTGCTCGTGCTCGTCGGGGTGGTCGCCGCGGAGGTCGTCGTGCGCACGCTCGGGAACGACCCGGGCGCCGTCGGCCCGGCGCTCGCGGTCGCGCTGCTGGTCGCCGGTGCGGGCAGCGGGACGGTCATCGCGCCGAACCAGACGCTCACGCTGTCCGAGGTGCCGGTGAGCCGGGCCGGGGTGGCGGGCAGCATGCTGCAGCTCGGCCAGCGCATCGGGTCGGCCGTCGGGATCTCCGTCGTCCTGTCCGTGTACTACGGCGGCCTCGCGGGCGGCGACTCGGCGGCGGACGCGACCGGGCGCGCCCTCCTGGTAACGATCGGCCTCGTCACGGTCGCGCTCGCCGTCGGGCTCCTCGACCTGCGTTCGCGACGAGCGGAGGACCGCCGGACGGGCCGCGCGGACGCGTAGGATTGGCACTCGGAGGTCGAGAGTGCCGACGCCCGCCCGCCCGCCCGGGCGGCGACGGTGCGGCACGCGGGAGGTGGACGTGAGCGAGGAGCGCCGGCTCGAGGTGCTGCGGGCCATCGTCGAGGACTACGTCCTGACGCGTGAGCCCGTGGGGTCGCGCGTGCTCACCGAGCGCCACAGCCTCGGCGTCTCGCCCGCCACGATCCGCAACGACATGGCCGCCCTCGAGGACGCGGGGTACATCGCGCAGCCGCACACGTCCGCGGGCCGCATCCCGACGGACAAGGGCTACCGGCTCTTCGTGGACCGCCTCTCGGGCGTCAAGCCGCTGTCCGCACCGGAGAAGCGCGCCATCGAGACCTTCCTGTCCGAGGGCGTGGACCTCGACGACGTCATCGCGCGCGCCGGGCGGCTGCTCGCGCAGCTCACCGGGCAGGTCGCCGTCGTGCAGTACCCCTCGCTGAGCCGGTCGGGCCTGCGCCACCTCGAGCTCGTGCCCGTCGGCGAGTCGCGCCTCCTGGTCGTCATCATCACGGACACGGGCCGCGTCGAGCAGCGCACGCTCGAGGTCGCGAGCCTGCCGGACGAGGGGACCCTCGTCGAGGTGCGCGCACGGCTCAACGCCGCGGCCGCGGGCAAGCGCCTCTCGGACCTCGCGCCCGGTCTGGCCGCCGTGACCGAGAGCTTCCACCCCGACGACGCCCCGCTCGTCCGCGCGGTGGGCGACCTCGTCGCCCAGACGCTCGCGGAGGAGAGCGAGGAGCGCCTCGTCCTCGCAGGCACGGCGAACCTCGCCCGCGCGGGCATGCGGTTCGAGCACGCGCTGCGCCCCGTCCTCGAGGCGCTCGAGGAGCAGGTCGTCCTGCTCGGGCTGCTCACCGAGATGGCCGCCGAGTCGGGCGTGAGCGTCCGGATCGGTCGCGAGACCCAGCTCGAGGGCCTCGCGGAGACCTCCGTCGTGACGACCGGTTACGGTAACGACGGTGACACGGTAGCGCTCGTCGGCTCGATCGGGCCGACCCGCATGGACTACCCCGGCACCATCGCGGCGGTGCGCGCGGTCGCGCGCTACCTGTCACGGGTGCTCGGCACGTGAGCCCCGCGGTCTCCCCGCCCGCGGCGGGCCCGCTCGACGACCACCCCCGACCCCTCCCGACCGGCCCCGCGCCGGCCTCACGACCCGCACCAGCAGAGAGTGACGTGTGAGCGACTACTACGAGATCCTCGGCGTGGCCCGTGACGCCAGCCAGGACCAGATCAAGAAGGCGTACCGCAAGCTCGCGCGCGAGCTGCACCCGGACGTCGCGGGCGAGGAGGCGGGCGACCGCTTCAAGGACGTCGCGCGCGCGTACGAGGTGCTGTCCAACCCGGAGAAGCGCCAGCAGTACGACCTCGGCGTCGACCCCAGCGCCCCCGGTGGCGGAGGCGGCGGCCCCATGGGCGGCGGGTTCGGCTTCCAGGACATCTTCGAGACGTTCTTCGGCGGCGCCCAGGCGCAGCAGGGCCCGATCCCGCGCGCCCGCCGCGGCCAGGACGCGCTCGTGCGGCTCGACATCGACCTCTCCGAGGCCACGTTCGGCGCGCAGCGCGAGCTCCAGGTCGACACGGCGGTCGTGTGCGGCACGTGCGGCGGCACCTGCTGCCGCCCGGGCACCTCGCCGCGCACGTGCGAGGTGTGCCACGGCCGCGGCACGGTCCAGCGCGTCGCGCGCTCGTTCCTCGGCCAGGTCATGACGAGCGCGCCGTGCGCCGCGTGCCAGGGCTTCGGCACGGTCATCCCCGAGCCGTGCGCGGAGTGCTCGGGCGAGGGCCGCGTGCGCAGCCGCCGCAGCATCACGGTCAACGTCCCGGCGGGCGTCGACACGGGCACGCGCATCAAGCTCACCGCGCAGGGCGAGGTCGGCCCGGCCGGCGGCCCCGCGGGCGACCTGTACGTCGAGATCCGCGAGCGCAACCACGACACGTTCGTGCGCCGCGGCGACGACCTGCACTGCACCCTCCAGGTGCCGATGACGGCGGCCGCCCTCGGCACCGTGCTCGAGCTGGAGACGCTCGACGGGCTCCAGGAGATCGACCTGCGCCCCGGCACGCAGCCGAACCAGATCGTCACGCTGAAGAACCTCGGCGTCGGGCACCTGCACGGCAGCGGGCGCGGCGACCTCAACGTCCACATCGAGGTCCAGGTGCCGACGGCCCTCGACCCCGAGCAGGAGCAGCTCCTGCGCTCGCTCGCCGCGCTGCGCGGCGAGGAGCGCCCCGAGCCCCGGCTCGCCGCCGCGCACCCGGGCGTCTTCTCGCGCCTGCGCGACAAGCTGTCCGGCCGCTGAGCGGGGCGCGCGCATGAGTGCTCCGGTGTTCCTCGCCGAGACGGGGACCGACGGCGTCGCGCCCGGCGACCGGTACGTGCTCGACGGCGCGGAGGGCCGGCACGCGGGCGTCGTGCAGCGCCGCGGCGCGGGCGAGCGCGTGGACGTCGTCGACGGCGACGGGCTCCGGCTGCGGTGCGTCGTCGAGCACGCCGAGTCGGGCCGCGTGACGCTCCTCGTGCAGGAGGTGGACCGCGAGCCGGCGCCGGACGTCGTCGTGACGCTCGTCCAGGCGCTCGCCAAGGGCGACCGCGACGAGATGGCGATCGAGGCGGCGACGGAGATCGGCGTCGACGTGGTCGTGCCGTGGCAGGCGGAGCGCTCCGTCGTCGTGTGGCGCGGCGAGCGCGCGGCGAAGTCCCGCGCGCGGTGGCTCGCGACGGTCCGCACGGCGACCAAGCAGGCCCGGCGCGCGCGCCTGCCCCGCGTCGAGGTCGCGCTCGACTCGCGCGGCCTCGCGGCGCGGGTCGTCGACGTCGTCGCCGCGGGCGGTCGCGCGATCGTCCTGCACGAGGAGGCGACGACGCCGCTCGCCGACGTCGCCCTGCCCGCCGGTCCGGCCACGGACGGCGCGCCCGCGCCCGAGGTGCTGGTCGTCGTCGGCCCGGAGGGCGGGATCTCCGACCGCGAGCTCGCCGACCTCACGGAGGCCGGCGCGGTCGCGGCGCGGCTCGGGCCCCACGTCCTGCGCACCTCGACCGCCGGTCCGGTGGCCGTGGCGCTGCTCGCCGAGCGGCTCGGCCGCTGGGGCGTGGCCGGGACGCGTGGTCTAGCCTCGGGGTCATGACGAGCACCGACCTGCGCACCGACCCGGACTGCCTCTTCTGCCGCATCGTCGCGGGGGAGGTGCCCGCCGACGTCGTGGCGACGAGCGAGCGCTCGATCGCGTTCCGCGACATCGACCCGCAGGCTCCCGTGCACGTGCTCGTGGTCCCGCGCGACCACCACGGCGACATCGCGCAGCTCGCGGCGGCGGACCCGGAGCTGCTCGGCGACGTCGTCGCGCTCGCGGACGAGGTGGCGGGCGACCTGGCCGACGGCCAGTTCCGGCTCATCTTCAACTCGGGGCCGCGCGCCGGCCAGAGCGTGTTCCACGTGCACGGCCACGTCATCGCGGGCGCCGAGCTCGGCTGGTCGCCCGCCTGAGCCCTGCGCGAAAGCGCGTGTGACGCCCGGCCGCTCTCGGTACGATGGAAGCGATCTGCGGGGCGGTGGCCGTCCCGGACCCACTGCCCGACCGAAGGAGCGCAGCGGCGCAAGCCGGCTCATGACCTCTCTGTCCCGAGAACCCGACCCCTCGTCGCACCGGGTCGAGCACCGCATCGTCATCCCGAACCACGTGCCGATGGTGGCGCTCCTCGGTAGCCACGACTCCGTGCTCCGGGCCGTCGAGGAGGGGTTCCCCGCCGTCGACGTGCACGTGCGGGGCAACGAGATCGCGGTCGGCGGGCCCCCGGGGGACGTCGCGCTCGCCGCGCGCCTGCTCGACGAGCTCGTCGAGGTCGTGGAGGCCGGCACCCAGCTCACGGCCGACGTCGTCTCGCGGTCCATCGCGATGCTCACCGCCGCGACGGTGTCGCGGCCGGCCGAGGTGCTGACGCTCAACATCCTGTCGAGCCGTGGCCGCACCATCCGGCCGAAGACCGTGGGGCAGAAGCGCTACGTCGAGGCGATCGACGCGAGCACCATCACGTTCGGGATCGGCCCCGCGGGAACGGGCAAGACGTACCTCGCGATGGCGAAGGCCGTGCAGGCGCTGCAGTCGAAGCAGGTCAACCGCATCATCCTCACGCGCCCGGCCGTCGAGGCGGGGGAGCGGCTCGGGTTCCTGCCCGGCTCGCTGACGGAGAAGATCGACCCGTACCTGCGCCCGCTGTACGACGCGCTGCACGACATGATCGACCCCGACTCGATCCCCAAGCTCATCGAGGCCGGGACGATCGAGGTCGCGCCGCTCGCGTTCATGCGCGGGCGCAGCCTCAACGACTCGTTCATCATCCTCGACGAGGCGCAGAACACGACCACCGAGCAGATGAAGATGTTCCTCACGCGCCTCGGCTTCGGGTCCCGCATGGTCATCACGGGCGACGCGACGCAGGTCGACCTGCCGGGCGGCACACAGTCGGGGCTGCGCGTCATCGAGGACGTCCTCACCGGTGTCGACGACGTCGAGTTCTGTCGCCTCACGTCCTCCGACGTGGTGCGGCACCGGCTGGTGAGCGACATCATCGACGCGTACGCGCGCTGGGACCTCGCGACGGCGCCGGCGTCGCGACAGGGGACGAGCGGCGGCGCCCGCCGCCGCGACGACGACCGCCGCGGACGCCCCGCGGCACGAGACCGACGGACGAGGGACGACGCGTGAGCATCGAGGTCAACAACGAGACCGAGGCCGAGGTCGACGAGGCCGAGTTCGCGGCGCTGGCACGGTACGTGCTCGACGCGATGCGCGTGCACCCGCAGAGCGAGCTGTCGATCCTCTTCGTCGACACGGACGTCATGAGCGAGCTGCACGTGCGCTGGATGGACGAGCCCGGCCCGACGGACGTGCTGTCGTTCCCCATGGACGAGCTGCGGCCCGGGCGCGACGGCGAGGTCGCCGGCCCCGGCCAGCTCGGCGACGTCGTGCTGTGCCCGGAGGTCGCCGCCCAGCAGGCGGTGACGGCGGGCCACTCGACCGCGGAGGAGATGCTCCTGCTCACGACGCACGGCATCCTGCACCTGCTCGGCTACGACCACGCCGAGCCGGAGGAGGAGAAGGAGATGTTCGCGCTGCAGCGCAAGCTGCTCCTGACCTTCCTCGCAGGCCGGTGAGCGGCGAACCCGTCGCGCTCCTGGCGGCCCTGACCGTCCTGACGGTCGTGCTCGCGGCCGCGCTGAGCGCGGGCGAGGCCGCGGTGCTGCGCGTGACGCGGGCCGCCGTCACGGAGGCAGCCCTGGGCGACGACGCGTCCGTGCCCGCCCGCCCGGAGGGCCGTCGGGCGCTCGCGCTGCTCGCGGACCCGGCGGCGACCGTGCGCTCCGTCGGCTTCGTGCGCGTCGTCGCGGAGGTCGCGGCGGTCACGTGCCTCACGCTGCTCGTCGCGGCGTGGCTCGAGCCGTGGTGGCAGGTCCTGCTCGTCGCGCTCGCGGTGAGCGTCGTCGTCGGGCTCCTCGTGGTGCGCGTGAGCCCGCGGTCGCTGGGTCGTCGGCACGCCGTGCGCGTCCTGCTGAGCCTGTCGCGCCTGCTCGCGGTCGTCGTCGGGGCCACGCGCTGGCTCACGCGGCTCGCCCCGGCGCCCGACGAGGGGGCGCACCAGCGCGAGCTCCAGGACATGGTGGACCGCGTCAACGAGTCCGAGGTCATCGAGGAGGAGGAGCGTGAGCTCATCCGCTCCGTGTTCGAGCTCGGGAGCACCCTCACGCGCGAGGTCATGGTGCCCCGCACCGACATGGTCACGACGTCGCGCGACACGCCCCTGCGCAAGACCCTCTCGCTCTTCCTGCGCTCCGGCTTCTCCCGCATCCCGGTGACGGGCACCTCCGCGGACGACCTCGTGGGCGTCGCCTACTTCAAGGACGTCGTGCGCGTCCTGCAGGGCGGCCCCGGGACCGACGCGCGGCCCGTGGGCGAGGTCGCGCGCCCCGCGATCTTCGTGCCCGAGTCCAAGCCGGTGGACGACCTGCTGCGCGAGATGCAGGCGTCGTCGTCGCACATCGCGATGGTCGTCGACGAGTACGGCGGCGTCGCGGGTCTCGTGACGATCGAGGACGCGCTCGAGGAGATCGTGGGCGAGCTCACGGACGAGCACGACCGCCCGGAGCCCGAGGTCGAGGACCTGGGCGACGGCGTCCTGCGCGTGCCCGCCCGCCTCGGCGTCGAGGAGCTCGGCGAGCTCTTCGGCCTCGGCCTGGACGACGACGACGTGGACACCGTGGGCGGCCTGCTCGCCAAGGCGCTCGGCAAGGTCCCGCTGCCCGGCTCCGTGGCGGAGGTCCACGGTGTGCGCCTCGAGGCCGACCGCGTCCAGGGCCGCCGCAAGCAGCTCGCGACCGTCCTCGTCTCCGCCGCGACCTCGCCCGACGCCCCGGACGCCGAGCCGGACGATCCCCACCCCGCGGCCGACACCCGTCAGCCCCTCCCCACCGTGAAGGACACCCCGTGAGCACGACCACCCCCGAGCACCGCTCCGGCTTCGCCTGCCTCGTCGGGCGGCCCAACGCGGGCAAGTCGACCCTGACGAACGCGCTGGTCGGCCAGAAGGTGGCGATCACCTCCGGGCGCCCCCAGACGACGCGCCACACGATCCGCGGGATCGTGCACCGCCCCGACGCGCAGCTCGTCCTCGTGGACACCCCGGGGCTGCACCGCCCCCGCACGCTGCTCGGGGAGCGTCTCAACGACCTCGTGCGCGAGACCCTCACCCAGGTCGACGTCATCGCGTTCTGCCTGCCCGCCGACCAGAAGATCGGCCCGGGCGACCGCTTCATCGCGAACGAGCTCGCGGAGCTCATGCGCGGTCGCCGCGGCACGCCCGTGGTCGCGGTCGTGACGAAGGCCGACCTCGTGGACCGCGGCACGCTCGCCGCGCACCTGCTGGCGGTCGACCGGCTGGGGGAGGCGGCGGGCGGCTGGGCCGACATCGTGCCCGTCTCCGCCCAGGACGGCTACCAGGTCGACGTGCTCACCGACGTCCTCGTCTCCCACCTGCCCGAGGGCCCCGAGCTCTACCCGGGCGGCGAGCTCACGGACGAGCCGGAGGCCGTCATGGTCGCCGAGCTCGTGCGCGAGGCGGCGCTCGAGGGCGTGCGCGACGAGCTGCCGCACTCGCTCGCGGTCCAGGTCGAGGAGATCGTGCCCCGCGAGGGCAGCGGCGACGAGACCGCGGGGCGCCCGCCGCTGCTCGACGTGCGCGTCAACCTCTTCGTCGAGCGCGACTCGCAGAAGGCGATCGTCATCGGCCGGGGCGGGTCGCGGCTGCGCGAGGTCGGGACGCGCGCACGGCACGGCATCGAGGCGCTGCTGGGGGCGAGGGTCTACCTCGACCTGCACGTGAAGGTCGCCAAGGACTGGCAGCGCGACCCCAAGCAGCTCCACCGGCTCGGCTTCTGACGCGGGGGGACGTCCCCCGTGCCGTCGTCGGGACGGCATCAGGGACCGGCCGGCGGCCCGCGACGTACGATTCCTCGGTGATCTTCCGGACCGCCGCGACGACGGCAGCCCTCGCGATCGTCCTCGCGATCGTCGGAGCGGTCACCGGGCCGCAGTGGGACCCGGTGCCCGTGACCGAGCACCTCGTCCCCGAGACGCCCGACACGACCGTCGGCGGGCAGCCGCCCGGCGGGGCCGCCCCGGTCGGCACCTACGACGTGCGCGAGACGGACGTGACGGTCCGGCTCGACGGCGCGACGGTCGGGGGCGTGCTGCGCGAGCCCGTCGACGCGGGCGACGACCTCCCGGGCATGGTGTTCGTGCACGGGGCAGGGACCGGCCTGGCGTCGGAGGCGTTCGTGGACGTCGCGACCGACCTCGCGAGCGCGGGCGTCGTGACCCTCGTCCCGGACAAGCGCCTGGACACCTACACCACGCGTCACCGTGACTACGAGGCGATGGCGCGCGACTACGCCCACTCCGTGGACCTCCTGCGCGCCCGCCCGGGAGTGGACCCGGGACGCGTGGGGCTGTACGGGGAGTCCGAGGGCACGTGGATCGTGCCCGTGATGGCGGCCGACGACCCGACCATCGCGTTCACCGTCCTGGTGTCTGCGCCCGTCGTGCCGCCGCGCCAGCAGGCCGCGTTCGCGGTCGACAGCTACCTGCGCAACACCGACGTGCCCCACGGGGTGTTCCGGGCGATCCCGCGAGCCGTCGGGATGGCGATCCCCGGCGGCGGGTTCGAGTACGCGGACTTCGACGTCGAGCCGTTCCTCGAGCGGCTCACGCAGCCGGTGCTCGTCGTGTACGGCACGGCGGACCCGTCGATGCCCGTCGAGCAGGGGGCGCGGCAGATCCTCGACGCCACCGGGCCGTCGTCGCAGGTGCCGGGCGGGGCGGACGTCACCGTGCGCTACTACGCGGACGCGAACCACGGGATCAAGATCGACGACGTGCTCGTTCCCGACTTCCCGCGGGACGTGAGCGCCTGGGTGACGTCCCTGCCCGCGAGCGCGACCGCGCTGCCGCAGGTCGCGGGCGCGGAGCCCACGCAGCAGTACCTCGCCGGGCCGGTCCCGTCGCCGCGCTGGCTGGGCAACGGCGACCTGTTCGTCGGCCTCGTCCTCGCCGCCGTCGGGCTGCTCGTGCTCGGCCCGCTCGTCGGCCTCGTCGGCGGTCTCGTGCGCCGGCTGCGGCGGGTGGCGGGCCGGCCGGGCGCCCCCGCCGGCCTCGCCCCGGGCTTCCGGGTACCGCTGCTGGGCCTCGGGGTCGGCGCGTTCGCGACGACGGTCGCGCTCGTCGTGTACCTCGTGGCGACGGCGCGGCTCGCGCTCGACTACGAGAAGGACGCGTGGGTCGTGCAGGGCGGCTGGATCGGGGTGCGGCTCGTCGGTCTCGCGACGCTCGTCGCGGGCGCTCTGCTGGTGAACCGGGCGGCCGAGGTCCGCTCCGCACGCCGCGCGCACGACGAGCGCCGGGGCACCGACCAGGTGGTCGCCGCGGAGGAGGGCGCGAGCGCGCTGCAGGTCGCGCGGGGCGTGACCCCGCGCGTCATGCTGTGGTGCGTCGTCGCGGGCGCCACGGTCCTGCTCGTCATCCTCGCGTACTGGGGCGTCTACCAGCTCGGCATCTGACCGCGCCGGTGCGCCGTCGTCCGGGCCGAGGCGGTCGTGCCGCCGCTCGCCCGGCGCGGCCCGGTGGGCGTGCGTATCGTGGACGGGTGAGGCGCCGTCGGCTCGCGCAGGACCGGGCGGCTCGTGCCGGGCACGCCACCCACGAGCCGACGACGGACGGTGCCGGGACGCCGACCGGCGGCTTCGAGCTCCTGCCGGCCGAGCTACGGACCGACGACCGGTTCGACGCCGCCCTCGATGCCGCGCTCGGCGGCTCCGCCGAGGCCCCCTCCCGTCCTGCGCGCGACGAGCCACGACCCCGGGACGACGCCACGACGACCGCCGTCCGGGGACGGCACCCCGGCCGGGCGGCCCGCGACGTGCTGCCGCTGCCGCGCGGAGAGCGCGCGAGCCGAGGCACGCCCGCGGCGTCCGCCGCGCCCCGTCCGCCGCGGTCCGACGTCCGCCGGCCGCCCCGGTCCGCCGAGGTCGGCGAGCCCCCGGACGGGCGCGCGACGCGGCGACCCTGGTACCTGCACCCGGTCCCGTGGGTGGCGCTCGCGGTCGCCGTCGCGTTCGCCGGCTCCGTCGCCTTCACCGCGTCGACGGAGGACGCGCGACCCGTCGACGTCACCGCGCTCGCGGGAGGGCTGCGCCCGCTCGACGACTCGCCGGAGCCGCGCTGGACGGTCCCCGTCGAGCCCGGCACCGAGGTCGTCCCCGCGGTCGGCGCCGTCGTGACCGTCGACGGGGCGCTCACCGCGTACTCCGTCGCGGACGGGACGGTCCTCTGGCGGTCCGAGCGCCTCGGCGACCGCGCCACGTGCCTGCCGGCCTCGGGCGAGCCCGCGCGCGAGGTGGTCGTGTGCGCCGTCCCGACGGGGTGGCGCGAGCAGGTGGCCCGGCTCACGACCGTGCGCGCGACGACCGGCGAGGTCGTGGGGGAGCGCACGGCCGAGACGGCCGGGCGTCTGTCCGTGGTGCCGGTCGGCGCGACGGACGTCGTGCGGGCGTGGTGGCGAGGCGACGAGGTGGTGGTCGTGCGCGAGGACGCCGCGACGGGAGAGGTCCGGTGGGAGCGGTCGCTCGCGCACGACGGTCTCGGGAGCGGCGGCGACGTCGTGCTCGACGTGCGCCGCGGCGTCGTGGACGTCCTCGCGCCGGGCGTGGCGGCGGCGCTCACGGAGGACGGCCTGTCGCTCGTCGAGGACGACGTGTGGACCATCGTCCGGCTGCAGGACGGGCGCTACGTCGGCAACGAGTACGGCCGCGGCACCGCCACCGTGTTCACCGCCACGGGCGAGCCTGCGTTCCGGATCTCCGGCCGCGTGCTCGAGGCGCCCCTGTCGGACGGGTCTGCGCCGGGCGTGATCGTCACCAACACGTTCGGGAGCATCGTGGGCGTGGACGCCGCGACCGGCTCGGAGCTCTGGTCGCTGCCGGGCACCGGGATCCGCGCCGTCGCGCGCGTCGACGGGCGCGTCGTCGTCCAGACGGACTCGGCCTACCGCAGCGTCGACGCCCGCACGGGCGCGGAGGCGTGGGCGGTCACGCTCGAGGACGGTGGGCCTGGGCCGGTGCTCACCGACGGCCGGTCCCTGTTCGTCACGGAGCGGCAGCGCCGCCAGCCGGGGCTCGTGTCGATCGCGCTCGACGACGGGGCGGTCGAGTGGCGGTGGACGCTGCCGGAGGGCACGTACGACGTGCTCGCGGTCGAGGGCCGGCTCTTCCTCCTCGGGACCGGCGGGCTGACGGCCGTCTCGTGAGGCGGTGGGGGCGCGACGCCCTGCGCCGCCGTCGGCACCGTCCGGATGGTGGTGCCGGGCCGCGTGGGCGCTTGAGCCGCACGTGATGAACCGGTAGAAACGGTCGGGGCCCCTCGGCCCGGCGTGCGTGCGACCGGCACCGCGCGACAGCGTAGGGAGTGCACGATGACCAACCAGACAGAGCCGGCCGAGGACCCGCAGCCCGGTGCTGCGGGCACCGGGCCGACCCCGGCGCCCCAGGGCGCCGCGGCGGGTGACGGGGACTCCACGGCCGAGCGCGCACCGCACGGTGCGACGGGCTCGGCAGGGTCGGACCCGGACGCGGCGGGCGCCGCGCGGGCCGGGGAGAGCGACCAGGGTTCCGCGCGCGAGACCGCCGGCGCCACGACCGCGACCGCCACGGCGTCGCCCTTCGCCGGGATCCCCGTGAGCGACTACGTGCGCGACGGCGTCGCCGCGCTGCTCCTTCTCGTCTCCCTGGCGCTGCCGTGGGACGTGTCGAGCCGCGCGTCGGACAAGATCGAGGTCGTCCTGCTGACGATCCTCTCGCTGCTGACGCTCGCGCTGCCGTACCTCGCACGCACGGGCGTGCTCCCGACGACGTGGACCGTGCACACCACCCGCAAGGTCCGCCTGCTCGCCAACGCGCCGTACGTGCTGCTCGTGCTCGTCTACCTCGTCGTCGACGTCGTGGGCGGCGGCGACCTCGCCGACGGCTGGGGCGGGATCGGCTCCGCCGCCGCGCTCGGGCTCGCGGGCGCGCTCCTCGCGGCGCAGCCGCGCGAGAGCGAGCTCGGGCCGCAGGACCAGGACCGCGCGGTCACCGACCGGTGGCTCCAGGCGCTCCTCGCGCTCGCGGCGCTCCTCGCCCTCACCGTGCTGCTCACGGTGATCCTCACCGCTACCGGCACGCGCCTCGGCGGCGCCCTGTTCGTGCTGCTGGTGATCGTGGCCGCGGTGTTCGTCCTCGCGCTCGCCGGGCTGCCGACGTACGGCACGTGGCGCCGGTCCGAGGCCGCGCGCCTCACGCTCGTCGGGCTGGGCGTCATGCTCGCCGTCGGGTTCGTCCTCGGCTCGGGCAACAACGGGCTCGTGACGATCGAGAGCACGCACGGCGGCCGGTTCGGGCTCGTGCTCGTCCCGGCGCTCGCGGCCGTCGCCGCGGCGCCCGCCGTGCACCGCGCGATGGCCGCGGCGGACCCGGTGACCACCTGGGTGCGCGTGGCCGTCAACGCTCTCGACCTCGTGCTCGTCGTCGCGGGCTACGTCGCCGTGAGCGCCGTGCTCACCCTGGCCGACGGCGCACGCGGCGTCCCGGTCGTCCTCGCCGTGATCGTCGGGGTCCTCGCCGCGGCCGTCGCGTTCGTCGCCCGCCGCTCGCTCGTGCGCGACGCCGCGACCGGGCGTCCGCTCGCGCTCGGCGGCGCCGGCGTCGTCGCGCTGCTCGGTATCGTCCTGCTCGTCGTGACGTCGAACCGTGTCGTGCTGGGCGGCGGCGTGGAGCACGTGCTGCTCGCGTTCGGCCTCCCGCTGCTCGTCGTCGGGGCACTGACCGTCCCGCGCGAGGTCCGTGCGTACTTCGCCGAGCACCGTCCCGTGCCTGCGGCGACCGGTGCCGAGGCGGCACGCGCCTACGTGTGGCAGCCGCCCGCGCCGAAGCCGCCCAAGCCGGCCCGGCCCGCGCCCGCCCCGTCGGGTCCGCCGACCGGCGCGCACCCGACGACCGGGCACACGGGTCCCTACCCGGGCGCGGGCGCCTACCCGGCCACCGGACCGACGGGCGCCTACCCGCCGGCCGGGCACACCGGGCCGGTCCCGACGCAGCAGGCCCCGGACCGCCGGTTCGCCGCGGGGTCCGACGCGACCGAGGTGCTGCCGGTCCAGCCGGTCGAGCCGGAGCGCAGCGGGTACGCCGCGCGTCCCGGTCTCACGCCCGACGAGGGCCCGTCGACCGCGGTGCTGCCCGCCTACCAGGAGGAGCAGCCGGGCACCGGCCCGCAGCCGACCGCCCAGCAGCCCGGACAGGGGTACCAGCAGCAGGGCTACGGCCAGCAGCAGGGGTACCCGACCTCCGGGGCTGGCCAGCAGGGCTACGCGCCGCAGGGCTACGACCAGCAGGGCTACGGTCAGCAGGGGTACGCCCAGCAGCCCGCGGCGCAGCAGCCGTCGTACGCGCCCCCGGCCCAGCCGGCGGGCTTCACCGCGGCGCAGGCGCTCGACCCGGGCACGCCGCTCGAGGTCCTGGCGCAGATCGTCCAGGACGCCCCGCACCTGCGGCCCCAGGTCGCGGCCAACCCGTCGACGTACCCGGCGCTGCTCGAGTGGCTCGGCAACCTCGGCGACCCCGCGGTCGACGCGGCGCTGCGCTCGCGGCGCGGCTGACGCACCCCGACGCCCGGCCGGTCCTCCGCGCGAGGGCCGGCCGGGCGTTCCTCGCCCGCGGCGCGGCCGGGTGCCCCGGACGGCGTGCCCGAGGAGCGGACGTCCCGGGCGCGCCGGCGACGGAGGAGTACAGTGGCGTCGTGCACCTGATGCGGCAGCTCCTCCTTCGTTGCCGCGGCGAGGCCCTCTAGCCGGTTCCTCGTCGCGGTGGTTGGTGTGCCGGCTGACACCGATCAGGACGACCCCGAAGGACCGACGATGAACGCCTCCGCCCCCGCCTCGACGCCCACCGCTACGGACCCGAACCCGCAGCAGCCGTCGGGCATGCCGATCCACAAGTACCTGCCGTTCCACCGGCAGATCGACGTCTCTCTGCCCGACCGCACGTGGCCGGACAAGCGCATCGAGACCGCGCCCCGCTGGTGCGCCGTCGACCTGCGCGACGGCAACCAGGCCCTCATCGAGCCCATGAACGCGGAGCGGAAGCTGCGCATGTTCGAGCTGCTCGTCGAGATGGGCTACAAGGAGATCGAGGTCGGTTTCCCCTCGGCCTCGCAGACCGACTTCGACTTCGTGCGGATGCTCATCGAGGAGGACCGCATCCCGGACGACGTCGTCATCCAGGTCCTCACGCAGTCCCGCGAGCACCTCATCGCGCGCACGTACGAGGCGATCAAGGGCGCGAAGCAGGCGATCGTCCACCTCTACAACTCGACGTCCGTCCTGCAGCGCGAGGTCGTGTTCCGCTCGGACGAGGACGGCATCATCGCGATCGCCGTCGACGGCGCGCGGCTGTGCAAGAAGTTCGAGGAGACGGTCCCCGAGACGACGGTCTACTACGAGTACTCGCCCGAGTCGTACACCGGCACGGAGCTCGAGTTCGCGGCCCGCATCTGCAACGAGGTGCTCGAGGTCTTCGAGCCCCGCCCCGACCGCAAGGTCATCATCAACCTGCCCGCCACGGTCGAGATGGCGACGCCGAACGTCTACGCCGACTCGATCGAGTGGATGAACCGGCACCTGCACCACCGCGAGAACGTCGTGCTGTCGCTGCACCCGCACAACGACCGCGGCACGGCGGTCGCGGCCGCCGAGCTCGGCTACCAGGCCGGGGCCGACCGCATCGAGGGCTGCCTGTTCGGCAACGGCGAGCGCACCGGCAACGTCTGCCTCGTCACCCTCGGCATGAACCTGTTCAGCCAGGGCGTGGACCCGCAGATCGACTTCTCCGACATCGACCACGTGCGCCGCACGGTGGAGTACTGCAACCAGCTCGGCGTCCCCGAGCGGCACCCCTACGCGGGCGACCTGGTCTTCACGGCGTTCTCCGGCTCGCACCAGGACGCCATCAAGAAGGGCTTCGACGCGATGGCCGTCCGAGCGGAGGCGGAGGGCGCCACGGTGGACGACATCACGTGGGCCGTCCCGTACCTGCCGATCGACCCCAAGGACGTCGGCCGCTCGTACGAGGCCGTGATCCGCGTCAACTCGCAGTCCGGGAAGGGCGGCATCTCCTACCTGCTGAAGTCGGAGCGCCACCTCGACCTGCCGCGTCGCCTGCAGATCGAGTTCTCGCAGTCCGTGCAGCAGCACACCGACGCGCACGGCACCGAGGTGACGGGCGAGGACATCTGGCGCATCTTCTCGGACGAGTACCTGCCCGTCGAGCCCGGTTCCGGCCTGGAGCCGTGGGGCCGGCTCAAGCTGCGCTCCACGCGCGCGTCGTCGAGCGAGGACGGCCCGGACACCCTGAGCGTCGACGTCGTCGACCGCGGCGAGGAGCTGACGCTCGAGGGCACGGGCAACGGCCCGGTCGCCGCTTTCGTCGACGCGATCGCCCAGGTGGGGGTCGACGTCCGCGTCCTGGACTACGCGGAGCACGCGCTCTCGGAGGGCGGTGACGCGACGGCTGCGGCGTACGTCGAGTGCCAGGTGGGCGACGACGTCCTGTGGGGCGTCGGGATCGACCCGTCGATCACGACGGCCTCGCTCAAGGCCATCGTGTCCGCCGTGAACCGCGCGGAGCGCGCCCAGGGCTGACCGCTGCCACGCCGACCTCGCCGACGGCCCGGACGACCTCGTCGTCCGGGCCGTCGGCGTTTTGTCGACGCAGTGTTGGTAAGATACCGACGCACTGTCGACAACATTGGAAGGCTCCTCATGTTCCTCGCGTTGCGCGAGCTCGTCTTCGCGCGCACCCGCTTCCTGCTCATGGGCGGTGTCGTCGCGCTCGTCGCGGTCCTCGTCGTCCTGCTCTCCGGGCTGTCCGCCGGCCTCGTCAACGACGGCGTCTCCGGCCTCAAGCGCACGCCCGTCACCGACTTCGCGTTCGACGAGGGCACCGGGACCGACGCCGCGTTCACCCGGTCCGTCATCGAGACGGACCAGGTCGGCACCATGGCCGAGCAGCCGGGCGTGCTCGAGGCCGCGCCGTACGGCCTGCTCCTGGCGAACGCGCACCAGGAGGACGGCTCACCTGTCGACCTCACCCTCGTCGGCGTCGAGCCCGGCTCGTTCGTCGCGCCCACCGCCGTGGCGGAGGGGAGCCTGGTCGGTGCGGAGGACGGGATCGTCGTCTCCGCGACCGCCGCCGACGACGGGCTCGCCGTCGGGGACACCGTGACCCTCGCGCGGCCCGAGCGCACGCTCACGGTCGTGGGCGTCCTCGAGGACCAGCACACGTTCGGCCACGTCGACGTCGCGTACCTCCCGCTCGGCACGTGGCAGGAGCTGCTCGCCGGTGCCGAGGAGCCGGGAGCCGACGTCCCGGACGTCGCGACCGCGGTCGCGCTGCGCACCGACCCCGGCTCGTTCGACCGCGAGGCCGCCGACGCGGCGTCGGGCACGGTGACGCGCACGCTCACCGAGTCCTTCGACGCGTCGCCCGGATACACGGCCGAGACCGCCACCCTCCTGCTCATCCAGGTGTTCCTCTACGCGATCTCCGCGCTCGTCGTGGGCGCGTTCTTCACCGTGTGGGTCATCCAGCGGCGGCACGAGATCGCCGTCATGCGCGCCATGGGGGCGCGGCGTCGCTTCCTGCTCGCCGACTCGCTCGGCCAGGCGGCCGTGCTCCTGCTCGCCTCGATCGGCCTGGGCTTCGCCCTCGGCATCGCGGCGGGCGCGGGCCTCGGTGCCACCCCGATGCCGTTCGCGCTCCAGGCGCCCGACCTCGTCCTGGCCGGCGTCCTGCTCTTCGTCCTCGGGATGGCCGGAGCGGCCGTCGCCGTCGCGCGCATCACCTCCGTCGACCCCCTGACCGCCCTGGGAGGGCAGCGATGAGCACCACCACCCCCGCCACGCCCGTGCTCGAGATCGACCGCGCCACCGTCCGCCACGGCGACGGCGACACCACGGTCGTCGCGCTCGACGAGGTCAGCCTGAGCGTCGCCGCGGGCGAGCTCGTCGGTGTCGTCGGGCCGTCGGGCTCCGGCAAGTCGAGCCTGCTCGCGGTGGCCGGTGCGCTCACGGCGCCGGAGTCCGGGACCGTCCGCCTCGAAGGGGTCGACCTCGGCGCGACGAGCGAGCGTGAGCGTGCGCGCCTGCGGCGCGAGCGCATCGGGTTCGTCTTCCAGTCCGGCAACCTCCTGCCGGCGCTCACGAGCGTCGACCAGCTCCGGCTCGCGCTGCGGATCGCGGGCATCGACGAGCGCGACGCGCGCGCCCGCGACCCCCGAGAGCTCCTGGAGTCCGTGTCCATGAGCCACCGTGCCGACCGTCGTCCGGACCAGCTCTCGGGCGGCGAGCGGCAGCGCGTGGGCATCGCCCGCGCGCTGGTCGCGAGCCCGGCGCTCCTGCTCGTCGACGAGCCCACGGCCGCGCTGGACCGGGCGCGCAGCCACGAGGTCGTGAGCCTCCTGGCCCGCGAGGTCGAGGCCTACGGTGCCGCGGCGCTCATGGTCACGCACGACCACGACGTGCTCGAGCACTGCCACCGGGTCGTCGAGATGGTCGACGGCCGGCTCGGCCTGCCCGCCGTCACGGGCTGACGCCGGTGGGCGGCTCCGGGAGAGCCGCCCACGCGCCCCCGGTCGGGCATGATGGTCCGGCCGGGGCCGTCGTGCTCCCGGGGGAGTGCTCCGAGAGCGCTCCGGGAAGGAGGACCATCGTGCCCAAGATCGCCGCCCCGACGGTGGCCGAGCACCGCGCCGCGCAGCTCCGGGCCCTGCTCGACGCCGCGCGCGACCTCATCCGCGAGGACGGGAGCGGGCTCACCCTCGCCGCCGTCGCGGCGCGTGCCGGGCTCGCCCGGTCGAGCGTCTACCAGTACTTCCGGTCGCGCGAGGAGCTCCTCGACGCGGTGGTCGCGGACGTCGTGCCGCGCTGGTCGGCGCGCATCACGGCGGCCGTCGCGACGGCCGCGTCCCCGGAGGGCGCGATCGTCGCCTACGCGCGCGAGAACCTGCTCCTCGTCGCCGAGGGCGAGCACGCGGTCGTCGCCGCGCTGCGCGCCGAGGCGAGCCGGGAGGCGCTCGCCGAGCAGAGCGCGGCGATGCACGCGACGATCCTCGTCCCGCTCGTCGAGGCGCTGGAGCAGCTCGGCGTCCCCGACGCCGCGCGCTCCGCGGAGCTCGTCAACGCGGTGGTGCTCGCCGCGGCGCGCCAGGTGGAGGCCGGCGAGGACGCGGAGACGACGCTGGCCCGGGTGCGCGCCGTCCTCGGGTGCCTCGCGCCGGCGTGACCACCGCCGTCGGCGGGTGGTGCGCGCCGTGTCGGCGGCGTGACGGACAATAGGGGCGTGGTGCTGTACCGAGACGACGCGATCGTGCTGCGCGCCCAGAAGCTGGGCGAGGCGGACCGCATCGTCACCCTCCTGACGCGCGAGCACGGGAAGGTGCGCGCCGTCGGCAAGGGCGTGCGCCGCACGTCGTCCCGGTTCGGCGCGCGGCTCGAGCCGTTCATGGTCGTGGACGTCCAGCTCTACGCGGGCCGGTCGCTGGACACGGTGACGCAGGCGGAGACGATCGGCCCCTACGCGCGCCGGATCTGCGAGGACTACGGCCTGTACACGGCGGGCGCCGCGATGCTCGAGACCGCGGAGCGCCTCGTCGCCGACGAGCGCGAGCCTGCCGTGCAGCAGTACTGGCTGCTCGCGGGCGCGCTGCGGGCGCTGTCCGAGCACGCGCACGCGCCGGGGCTCGTGCTCGACTCCTACCTCCTGCGCGCGCTCGCCGTCGCGGGCTGGGCGCCGTCGTTCGTCGACTGCGCGCGCTGCGGGGAGCCGGGCCCGCACCACGCCTTCGCCGTCGCGCAGGGCGGGGCCGTGTGCTCGCGCTGCCGCCCGCCGGGCTCGACGGCGCCCGCCCCCCAGACCTTCGCCCTGCTCGCCGCGCTGCTCGCGGGGGAGTGGGACGCGGCCGACGCGTCGGACGCCCGGCACCGCAAGGAAGCGAGCGGCCTCGTGGCCGCCTACAGCCAATACCACCTGGAGAGAACGTTGCGATCACTGCGCATGGTGGAGCGGGACGCCCCCGCTCCGCACGTCCCCGCCGCCCCGCACGCCGACGAGGCCGCTGCCTCCGCGGACCCGCGCGCCGGTGCCGGGGCGGACGCCTGATGGCGCGGCGCACGTACCAGCCGCCGTTCCCGCACCCCAGCGGTGCCCGGCCCCCGGCGATCCCGGCGCAGTTCGTGCCGAACCACGTGGCCGTCGTCATGGACGGCAACGGCCGCTGGGCCAACGCGCGCGGGCTGCCGCGCACCGCGGGTCACGAGGCCGGCGAGGCGGCGCTGCTCGACGTCGTCGCGGGCGCGATCGAGATCGGCGTCAAGCACGTGTCCGCGTACGCGTTCTCGACCGAGAACTGGAAGCGCTCGCCCGACGAGGTCCGCTTCCTCATGGGCTTCAACCGCGACGTCATCCGGCGTCGCCGCGACGAGATGGACTCGTGGGGCGTGCGCGTGCGGTGGGCGGGGCGCCGTCCGCGGCTGTGGGCGTCCGTGATCAAGGAGCTCGAGGTCGCGGAGGAGCAGACGAGGCAGAACGACGTCTGCACGCTGACGATGTGCGTCAACTACGGGGGTCGGGCCGAGATCGCCGACGCCGCGGCCGCCATCGCGCGCGAGGTCGCCGCCGGGCGGCTCGACCCGCGCAAGGTCACGGAGCGGACCGTCCAGCAGCACCTCGACGAGCCCGACCTGCCGGACGTCGACCTGTTCCTGCGCAGCTCGGGCGAGCAGCGCACGTCGAACTTCATGCTGTGGCAGGCGGCGTACGCGGAGCTCGTGTTCCTCCCGGAGCCCTGGCCCGACGTGGACCGCCGCTCGCTGTGGCGCGCCGTCGAGGAGTACGCGCGCCGCGACCGCCGCTACGGAGGTGCGGTCGACGCGGTGGGCGACGCCGGCGGGACGGCGGGCGGCACTGCCTGACACCCGGCGCGGGGCGGCGCGCGCCTGCCGCCGGGACGCCGTGGGAGGCGGCCGGTAGCGTGCGCGGCATGACTCTGAGCATCGGCATGGTGACCGTCGACTCCACCGACCCGCGACCGCTCGCCCAGTGGTGGGCGCGCCACCTCGGCGGGCGGGTCGTCGACGAGGCGGACGGCTGGTTCCTCGAGGTGGTTCCCGCCGACGGGGTGACGGCTCCGGTCCTGGGGTTCCAGCGCGTCGAGGACCCGACGCCGGGCAAGAACCGGCTGCACCTCGACCTCGGCACGTCCGACCGCACGGCGGACGTCGCGGCGCTCGTGGCGGACGGCGCGACGGTCGTCGGGGAGCACACGATGCCGGGCTTCGGCTGGACCGTGCTCGCCGACCCGCAGGGCAACCAGTTCTGCGTGGGGGCGCCCGAGGCGTCGGCGACGACCGTCGGCTGAGGCGGTGGCCGTCCCGTCAGGGCGGCCCCTCAGCGCGCCAGCGCGTCGAGGCGGGCGGCGAGCTCGGCCGGGCGGCTGAGCGCCACGAGGTGTCCCCCCGGCATCGTCTCGACCTCGGCGCCGAGCCGCTCGCGCGCGACGGCGCGCTGGAAGGGCAGCGGGAAGAGCCGGTCGTCGTCGCCCTGGAGCACGACCGTGGGCACGCCCGGCCAGGCGCGGGCGGGCCACGGCTCGGCGAAGGACCGCTCGGACGGCTGCCGGTCGCTGCGCTGCGCGACGGCCGCGACGTGCTCCGGCACGTCGTGGAAGAAGTCGTCCACGGGGTCGAACGGGCCCAGGCCGGTGGCGGTACGACGCGCGGCGTGGTCGGTCGCGCGCCACCAGTCGCCGCCGCTCTCGCCCGGGCGCGGGATCATCGGGTTGAGCAGCACGAGCAGGCGGACCGGCTCGCGCTCGCACACGAGCGGCCCGACGTACGCGCCCATGGACTGGGCGACGACGACGAGGTCGCCCCGTTCGGCGGGGGCCGCCGCCCGGTGCAGCGTCGTGACCGCGACGTCGGTGAGGTCCGCCCAGCCGTGGCCCTCGTCGTGCTGGGGGAGGTCGACCGCGACGGCTCGGTGACCGAGCCGGTCGAGCTCCGGCACGAGCAGGTCCCAGTACGCGGGGTCGCCGCCGGCGCCGGGCAGCAGGAGGAAGGTCGTCATGGGGGTTCGGACGGCCGGGCGCCCGTCATCTCATCGGTCGGCGCGCGGCGTGTCCTCGTCGCGGGAGAGGCCTGGCCCGGCGCCCTCCCCGGGGCCGTCCCCGACGGAGGCGGCGGTCGGCACGACCGCGGGGCCACCGCCCGGGCGGGCAGCCCGACGCCGGACCGTGAGGACCACCGCCACGACGACCGCGACCACGATCGCGACGAGCACCGCGACCCCCGTCGGCGAGCCCGTCGCGGCGGCGAACGCGGCCGTCCACACCGCCCACCCGACGGTCGCGTAGATCGTCGCGTGCACCATGCATCCGAGGGTCATGGCCGCGAGGTAGCGCCCGAACGGCATGCGCACGACGCCCGCCGCGGCGTTGATCACGGTCTTCGTCCCGGTCGCGAGGAACGACGCGGGCACCGCGAGGACGCCCCACCGCCGCACGGTCTCGATCCCGCGCGCGGCCGAGCGGCCGGACAGCCAGGCGTGGACGCGCGCGACCCAGGGCTTGACGGGGCGCGTGCGGTCGAGCGTCCACGTCGTGACGAGGCGCGCGATCCAGTAGGTCGCCTGCGTCCGGACGAACGCGATCGCGAAGAAGAAGGCGAAGAGCGCGGCGAACGGGGCGCCGTCCAGCGCGTCGGGCACGGCTCAGCCCTGGACGGCGGTGGCCCGCGCGCAGACCGCGCACGTGCCGAACAGCTCGATGGTGTGCTGGATGTCGACGAACCCGTGCGAGGTGCCGACCTGGTTGGCCCAGGCCTCGACCGTCGGGCCGTCGATCTCGACGGTCCGGCCGCACGCCCGGCACACGAGGTGGTGGTGGTGCTCGCGGCGCTCGCACCGGCGGTAGAGGTTCTCGCCCTCCTCGGTGCGCAGGACGTCCACGTCGCCGCCGTCCGCGAGGCTCTGCAGCGTGCGGTAGACGGTCGCGAGCCCCACGTTGTCGCCGCGCGTGCGCAGGATCTCGTGGAGCTGCTGGGCGCTGCGGAAGTCCTCCAGGTCCTCCAGCGCGTCCGAGACGGCGGCGCGCTGGCGGGTCATGCGCTGCACGGGTCACCTCCGGTGGTGCGGTGGGTCGACCCCGAGGGTACGAGGTCGAGCTCGACGTCGTCGGGGATGTCCGGGTGGGGGTCCCGGGCGACGCGCGGCCGCCGTCGGACCCAGAGGGGTCGCAGCGCGGCCACGACGAGGTACGTCGCGATCGCGAGGACGACGATCGTCGCACCCGGCGAGACGTTGTTCCAGTACGTGAAGGACAGCCCGACGACGCACACGACCACCCCGACGACCGATGCGACGAGCATCGTGCGGCGGAACGAGCGCGTGACGAGCTGGGCGACCGCGACGGGCACGATCATGAGGGCGCTGACGAGCAGCAGCCCGACGACCCGCATCGACACGGTCACGGTGAGCGCGGCGACGACGGCGACGGCGATGTTCAGCGTGCGCACCGGCAGGCCCGACGCGCGCGCGAACTCCTCGTCGTGGCTCACCGAGAACAGCGCGGCCCGCAGGCCGACGCCGACGAGCAGGATCACCGCGCTGAGCACGACCGTGAGGACGAGGTCCGACGACGTCACCGTCGAGATCGAGCCGAACAGGTACTGCATGAGGCTGCCGGACGAGCCGCCCGCGAGGCCGATGAGCAGGACGCCGCCCGCGATGCCGCCGTAGAAGAGGAGCGCGAGCGCGAGGTCGCCGCTGGTCCGGCCGCGCTCGCGCACGACCTCGATCGCGACGGCGCCGAGCACCGCCGCGACGACCGCGCCGGGGATCGCGAGCGCGTCGTTCGGCACGACACCCATCGCCGCGCCGACGAGCCACCCGAGCGCGACACCGGTGAGCGCGACGTGCCCGATGCCGTCGCCGAGCAGCGAGAGCTTGCGCTGCACGAGGTACGTGCCGACGACGGGGGCGCTGACGCCGACGAGCAGCGCCGCGAGGAGGGCGCGCTGCATGAGCGGGTCGGTGAGCAGCAGGGAGATCTCGGAGAACAGGGTGGTCATGAGGCCGTCCTGGGTGCGTGGCCTGCGGAGAGGTCGGGGTTCAGGGTGTCGGTGAGGCCCGTCTCCGGGCCCGCGGGGCGGTTGTCGCCGTCCACGGGCTCGTGCGGGTGCAGGTGCTGGTGCGTCGCGCCCGCGTGCGTGGACGACGCGCGGGGCGGGGCGCCGTCGTGCACGACGCGCCCGTGCCGCAGGACGACCGCGCGCTCGACGAGCGGGGCGAGCGCCCCGAGCTCGTGGAGCACCACGAGGACGGTGAGGCCGTCGTCCACGAGCCGCGTCATCGTCGCGGCGAACGCCTCCTGGCTCGGCTTGTCGACGCCCGCGACGGGCTCGTCGAGGACGAGCAGGTCGGGCCGACGGACGAGGGCGCGCGCGATGAGCACGCGCTGCTGCTGCCCTCCCGAGAGCTCGGCCGTCGAGTCGTCGGCGCGGTCCGCGAGGCCCACGAGCTCGAGCGCCTCGACCGTGCGGTCGCGCCAGCCGCGCGGGAGCCGGAGGCGGCCCCCGCCGAGGAGCCCGGACGCGACGACCTCCGACGCGGTGGACGGCATCCCCGACGGCGCGCTCACGCGCTGCGGCACGTACCCGAGCCGCCGCCACGGCAGCCGCGGACCGAGCGGCGTGCCGAAGAGGTCGACGGAGCCGCGGGAGAGCGGCACGATCCCGACGAGCGCGCGGACCAGGGTCGACTTGCCCGAGCCGTTCGCGCCGAGGAGCGAGACGACCTCGCCCGCGCGGACCGAGAGGTCGATGCCGCGCAGGATCTCGCTCGCGCCGAGCGTCACGTGGACGTCGCGCGCGGCGATCAGCTCCGGTGCGCCGGTCATGCGCACGCGAGGCCGGCCGTGAGCGCCTCGAGGTTGGACTCCATGACCTCACGGTAGTCCGTCGCGCCCTCCGCGAGGCTCTCGAGCGGGTCGAGCAGAGCGGTCCGGACGCCGAGGTCGTCGGCGAGCGTCTGGGTCACCTTCGGGCTGACGAGCGTCTCGAAGAAGAGCGTGGCCACGCCGTTCTCCCGGACGACCTCGCCGACCTCGCGCAGGCGCGCGGGGGAGGGCTCCGCCTCGGGGTCGATCCCGGAGATCCCGACCTGGTGCAGGTCGTAGCGCTCGGCGAGGTAGCCGAAGGCCTCGTGCGAGGTGACGAGCGTCGCGCCCGCGCACGGCGCGAGCGCCGCGGCGAACTCCGCGTCCAGGTCGTCGAGGTCCGCGGTGAGGGCGGCGGCGCCGGCCGCGTAGTCGTCCGCGTGGTCGGGGTCGATCGCGGAGAGCTCGTCGGCGACGGCGTCGCCCACGGCGGCCAGGCGCGTCGGGTCGAGCCAGAAGTGCGGGTCCGTGGGGCCGTGGTCGTGGCCGTCCCCGGACTCGTCCGCGTGCTCGGCGTGCTCCTCCGCGGTCTCGTCGGCGTGGTCGCCCTCGCCGCCGGGGTGCTCCTCGAGCCCGGCCGACGCCGCGGCGTCGACCACGTGCTCGGGCGCCCGCTGCTCGATGCCCTCGTCCACCGCGGGCTGGAACCCCGAGAGGTAGACGACGAGGTCGGCGTCGCCGATCGCGCGGACCTGCGCGGGCGCGAGCTCCAGGTCGTGCGGCTCGGCCGCGGGCGGCGTGAGGTTCGAGACGTCGACGTGCTCCCCGCCGACCTGCTCGACGACGTACTGGAGCGGGTAGAACGACGCGAGCACCTGGAGCCGGCCGTCGTCGCCGCCCCCTCCCGAGCCGCCGGCACCGGGGGAGCACGCCGCGACGAGCGCGGCCGTGGCGAGGGCGGCGGTGGTGGCGAGGGCGCGACGGCGCCGGGCGGGGGAGCGGTGCATGACCACCAGTCTCCGCCTTCTTGAGAATGAATGTCAAAACCGTTCCCGGTGAGCCGGGTCACGGCCGGGTACGCTGGTCGGTCGGCGCCCGTGCGGGCGTCGCCCACCCGTCCAGCCCCCACGAGCCACGTGCGGGGCCGTGAGCACCAGGAGTGATGTCCGTGGCCGCAGCGCCCTCACCCACCGCCCGTCTCGACGCCGTCGTCTCCCTCGCCAAGCGGCGCGGGTTCGTCTTCCCCTCGGGCGAGATCTACGGCGGCACCCGCTCCGCGTGGGACTACGGGCCCCTGGGCACCGAGCTCAAGGAGAACATCAAGAAGCAGTGGTGGCGCGCGATGGTCACGAGTCGTGACGACGTCGTGGGCCTCGACTCGTCCGTGATCCTGCCGCGCCAGGTGTGGGTCGCGTCGGGTCACGTGGGCGTCTTCACCGACCCGCTGACGGAGTGCCTGCACTGCCACAAGCGGTTCCGCGAGGACCAGATGATCGAGGAGTTCGAGGAGAAGAAGGGCCGTGCGCCCGAGGGCGGCCTCGCCGAGATCGTCTGCCCGAACTGCGGCACGCGCGGGCAGTGGACCGAGCCGCGCGACTTCAACATGATGCTCAAGACGCACCTCGGCCCCGTCGAGGACGAGTCGGGCCTGCACTACCTGCGCCCCGAGACCGCGCAGGGCATCTTCGTGAACTTCGCCAACGTCATGGGTGCGAGCCGCAAGAAGCCGCCGTTCGGCATCGGCCAGATCGGCAAGTCGTTCCGCAACGAGATCACGCCGGGCAACTTCATCTTCCGCACGCGCGAGTTCGAGCAGATGGAGATGGAGTTCTTCGTCGAGCCGGGCACGGACGCCGAGTGGCACCAGTACTGGATCGACACGCGCACCGACTGGTACGTCGACCTCGGCATCCAGCGCGACAACCTGCGCCTGTACGAGCACCCGCAGGAGAAGCTCTCGCACTACTCGACCCGCACGGTCGACATCGAGTACCGCTTCGGCTTCTCGGGCTCGGAGTGGGGCGAGCTCGAGGGCATCGCGAACCGCACCGACTTCGACCTCAAGACGCACGCCGAGCACTCCGGCAAGGACCTGTCGTACTTCGACCAGACGAAGAACGAGCGCTGGGTGCCCTACGTCATCGAGCCGGCCGCGGGCCTCACGCGCTCCCTCATGGCGTTCCTCGTCGAGGCGTACACCGAGGACGAGGCGCCGAACGCGAAGGGCGGCGTGGACACGCGCACGGTCCTGCGCCTCGACCACCGGCTCGCGCCGGTCAAGGCCGCCGTGCTCCCGCTGAGCCGCAACGAGCAGCTCTCGCCCAAGGCGAAGGACCTCGCGACCGAGCTCCGCAAGTACTGGAACGTCGACTTCGACGACGCGGGCGCCATCGGCCGCCGGTACCGCCGCCAGGACGAGATCGGCACGCCGTTCTGCATCACGGTCGACTTCGACACGCTCGACGACCAGGCCGTGACGATCCGCCACCGCGACTCGATGAGCCAGGAGCGCGTCGCGCTCGACAAGGTCACCGAGTACCTCGCCGGGCACCTGCTCGGCGCCTGACGCGTCACCGCCCGGCGCGCCGGTGCCGGGCACGCAGGAGGGGCGGGACCGTACGGTCCCGCCCCTCCTGTCGCGTCTCGTCGGGACGCGTCGCCCCCGGCGGCCTCGCGCTAGCGGGCCGCCCCCTTAGCCCTGTTGAGCAGGCCGATCACCAGGCTCACGACGAGCACGATGATGCCGATCCAGATGAGGATCTTCGCGGCCTCGATGGCGACGCCGAGGATGAGGAGCACGGCGCCGACGATGACCAGGATGAGCCAGAGAGGCATGTCGTCCCTTTCGTCCGTGTCCGGCCTGTATTGCCGGACCTCCTCAACACTGCCACGACCGTCCGCTGCTCGCTCGTCGAAACGGGGCTCGCCGTGCAGCGCGTGCCGGGTGGGACAATGGAGCGCGTGACTGCACCCGCTCCTGCCCTCAGCGCGACGACCGACCGCCCCGACCCGGGGACCGGTCCGCTCGTGGCGCCGCTGCGGATCGGCCCGATCGTCGTCCGGACCCCGGTGGTCCTCGCCCCGATGGCCGGCGTCACGAACCGCGCGTTCCGCACGCTGTGCCGCGAGGCCGGCGCGTCCGGCGGCGACGACCCCGGCCTCTACGTCGCCGAGATGGTCACGAGCCGCGCGCTCGTCGAGCGCAACCCCGAGGCGCTGCGCATCGTGACGTTCGGTGCCGACGAGACCCCTCGGTCCGCGCAGGTGTACGGCGTGGACCCGGCGACCGTCCGCGAGGCCGTGCGCATCATCGTCGCCGAGGACCGTGCCGACCACGTCGACCTGAACTTCGGCTGCCCGGTGCCCAAGGTCACGCGCAAGGGCGGGGGAGCGGCGCTGCCCTGGAAGCGCGACCTGTTCACCGCCATCGTGCAGGGCGCGGTCGAGGCCGCCCGCCCGTACGGGGTGCCCGTCACCGTGAAGATGCGCAAGGGCATCGACGACGACCACCTCACCTACCTCGAGGCGGGTCGCATCGCCGAGGGCCTGGGCGTCGCGGCGGTCGCGCTGCACGCCCGCACCGCCGCCGAGCACTACTCCGGCACGGCCGACTGGTCCGCGATCGCGCGTCTCAAGGAGGCCGTGACGAGCGTCCCGGTGCTCGGCAACGGCGACATCTGGTCGGCCGAGGACGCCGTCCGCATGGTCCGTGAGACCGGGTGCGACGGCGTCGTCGTCGGGCGTGGCTGCCAGGGCCGGCCCTGGCTGTTCGCCGACCTCGCCGCGGCGTTCGCGGGCCGCCCCGAGCGCGTGCGCCCGGGCCTGCGCGAGGTGGCGGGCACGATCTACCGCCACGGCGAGCTCATGATCGAGTACTTCGACGGCGACGAGGGCAAGGGCGTGCGCGACCTGCGCAAGCACATGGCCTGGTACCTCAAGGGCTACGCCGTGGGCGGGGACGCGCGCCGCGCGCTCGCGATGGTCTCGACGCTCGCGGAGCTGCGCGCGCTGCTCGACGACCTCGACCAGGACGCCCCCTACCCCGGCGAGGCAGCCGAGGGCCAGCGCGGCCGGGCGGGTTCGCCCAAGACGCCGCACCTGCCCTACGGCTGGCTCGACTCGCGCGAGCTCGACGCCGAGCACGAGGAGCGGCTGCGCGAGGCCGAGCTGAGCGTCTCCGGCGGCTGACCGCAGCCGCTTCCTCCTCCTCCGCCCGACCCCGGCCCTGCGCCGACCGGACGAGAAGCACGACGGCCGGGACCCCCGTGGGGGTCCCGGCCGTCGTGGACGCGGCGGCGTCGGTCAGTGCGCGCGCAGCCAGACCGTCGTGTCCGACGGGACGCGGACCTGCGGGTCCGCGGAGCGGTCGGTCAGCACCGGGCCGGAGGCCACGAGAACCTCCGCGCCGCGCGGCAGCAGCACGGGCTCGGTGCCCAGGTTGGCGAGCACGACGACGTCGCGGTTGCGGAAGGCGACGACGTCCGCCGAGCCGGCGAACTCCTCGACCCACGCGAGCGTGCCCGCGCCGAGGCGCTCCGCGCGACGCGTCGCGAGGGCCGTGCGGTACGTCTCGTAGGTCGAGCCCTCGACGCCGCGCTGGACGTCCGCGGCGTAGCGCCCGTACGACTCCGGCTGGGGGAGCCACGTCTTCCCGGACGGGCCGAACCCGAAGCCCTCGGCGTCCGCGGTCCAGGGGAGCGGGGTGCGGCAGCCGTCGCGGCCCGCCTCGGCGCCCTGGGTGCGGAAGAACGCCGGGTCCTCGCGGACGTCGTCGGGCAGGGCGGTGTGCTCGGGGAGGCCGAGCTCCTCGCCCTGGTAGAGGTACGACGACCCGGGCAGGCCGAGCATGAGCAGAGAGGCGGCACGGGCGCGGCGCAGGCCGAGCTCCTCGTCGGGCTGCGGGTCGTGGGCGAAGATGCCGTTGGGGCGCAGGCCCGGGTCGGCCAGGCCGAGGCGCGACGCGTGCCGCACGACATCGTGGTTCGACAGGACCCACGTCGTGGGGGCGCCGACCTCGTCGTTCGCGTGCAGCGACGCCGCGATCACGGTGCGCAGCGGCGCGGCCGCCCACCCGGTGGTGAGGAACGAGAAGTTGAACGCCTGGTGCATCTCGTCCGGGCGGACGTAGCGCGCGAGGCGCGAGAGGGGCTCGACCCAGGCCTCGGCGACGAGGGCGCGGTCGCCGTCGTACTCGGCGAGCACGCGGTGCCACGCGCGGTAGATCTCGTGGACGCCGTCCTGGTCGAACATCGGGCCGGAGTTCCCGGCGCCCGTCGAGCCGTCCTCGGGGGCGCCCGGGTCGGTGCCCTCCTCGCCGGCCTCGGTGCCCTCGACCATCGAGACGGTGCCGTCCCAGTCGGGCAGCCCGTCGGCCTTGATCATGCCGTGCGCGACATCGACGCGGAACCCGTCCACGCCCTTGTCGAGCCAGAAGCGCAGGACCTGCTCGAACTCCTCGCGCACCTCGGGGTTGTCCCACGCGAGGTCCGGCTGGGTCGAGTCGAAGAGGTGCAGGTACCACTGCCCGGGCGTCTCGCCCTCGGCGCCGGTCACGGGGCGCGCGTTCGCGCCGGCCGTCACGCGGGTCCACGCGGGGCCGCCGAAGATCGACTGCCAGTTGTTCGGGGGCAGCTCGCCGTGCTCTCCCTCGCCCTCGCGGAAGATGTAGCGCGCGCGCTCCGGCGAGCCCTCGGGCGACGCGAGCGCCGCCTGGAACCAGGCGTGCTGGTCCGACGTGTGGTTCGGGACGAGGTCGACGATGATGCGGATGCCGCGGGCGTGCGCCTGGGCGAGGAGCTCGTCGAAGTCGGCGAGCGTGCCGAACAGGGGGTCGACGTCGCGGTAGTCGGCGACGTCGTAGCCCGCGTCCTTCTGGGGCGAGCGGTAGAACGGGCTCAGCCAGACGGCGTCGACCCCGAGCTCGGCGAGGTGGTCGAGCTTCGAGGTGATGCCGGGCAGGTCGCCGACGCCGTCGCCGTCGCCGTCCGCGAAGGAGCGCGGGTAGACCTGGTAGATGACGGCGTCGCGCCACCACTCGGGGGCCTCGCCCGGCCCGGTGTGCACGAGCGCGCCCGTGCTGAAGGGAGCCGGGGCGGTGGCCGTTGCCAGTCCGGTGCTGGGCGCGGTGGCGGTCGGCGTCGAATCGATACGAGTCATCGAGCTGTCGGTCCTCACGTACGTGGTGCTGGGGTTTTCAGGGGATCTTCCGGTGATGAACACTCGGCTGGCGGAGCGGGGTGTCGCCGACCCTTCGTCGAGTGTAAGCGCTTGCGGTGCGGTGCCGACAAGGGTCGACGGCCACCCGCAGCGAGGTGGGCGGGTGCCGGTCTCAGGCGGTCGGCGAGCCCGCCGCGGCGGCCGTGCTCGCGTCCGGGGCGGACGTCGCGCGGGCCGGTGCGGCCCCGGTCGAGTCGCGGACGATGAGCTCCGGCTGGAACAGGAGCTCCGTCCGCGGCGCCCGCTCGCCCGCGATCTCCGTGAGCAGCGCGCTCACGGCGGCGTGCGCCATGGCGCTCACCGGCTGGCGCACGGTGGTGAGCGGCGGGTCGGTGAAGGCGATGAGGGGCGAGTCGTCGTAGCCGAGCACCGAGACGTCCTGCGGCACGCGCAGCCCGCGCGAGCGTGCCGCGCGGATGGCGCCGAGCGCCATGAGGTCGGAGCCGCAGACGATCGCGGTGTGACCCGAGTCGATGAGCTCGCCGCCCGCGGCCTGGCCGCCCTCGACCGTGTAGAGCGTCACGACGACGTGCTGCGCCGCCTCCGCCTCGTCGGCCACGAGCCCGTGCCGCACGAGCGACTCGGCGAAGCTCGCGAGCTTGCGCTGCGCCGGGACGAAGCGGTCCGGGCCGATCGCGAGGCCGACGCTGCGGTGCCCGAGCGAGACCAGGTGGCGCACGGACAGCTCGACGCTCGCCACGTCGTCGGGCGAGACGAACGGGGCGTCGATGCCCTCGGCGAAGCCGTTGACCAGGACGATCGGGATGCCCCGGCTGCGCAGGCGCTCGTAGCGCTCGTGGCTCGCCTGGGTGTCCGCGTGCAGGCCGGAGACGAAGACGATGCCGTCGACCGCGTGGTCCATGAGCATGTCGACGTAGTCGTCCTCCGTGGTCCCGCCCGGCGACTGCGTGCACAGCAGCGGCGTGTACCCGTGCTCGGACAGGAGTGACTCGATCGTCTGGGCGAACGCGGGGAAGACGGGGTTCGTCAGCTCCGGGACGACGAGGCCGACGAGGCCGGCGGAGCGGGTGCGCAGCGTCGACGGGCGCTCGTAGCCGAGCACGTCGAGCGCGGCGAGCACCGCCTGGCGGGTCTCGCTCGCGACGCCGGGCTTCCCGTTGAGGACGCGCGAGACCGTCGCCGTGGAGACGCCTGCCTGGGCGGCGAGATCACTGAGACGGGTACGCACATGGGGCAGCGTAGGGGACACCGGACCTCCTCGTCCTGGTCGTCCGGTCGGCGAGCCGCGATCCTCCGGGCGGAGGCGCGCGGACCCGGCGACCGGAGGAGGCGGGTGGGCGCCGGTCGACGCCCTGTAAAGCGTTGCATGAAAGTTACCGCAACGACTTGCACCCGTGCCACCTCCCGCTCTACCGTCGTGCTCATCAGGGTCCGGCGCCGGTGCCAACGCCGGAGCGGGCCGCCCATCACGACACGCTTGGAGTGACCACTGATGCGACGGAGCATCCTTCTTGCCGCCGCGCTGACCACGACGCTGGCGCTGACCGCCTGCTCGTCCGGCGGCTCGGGCGACGAGACCACCGACGAGCCGAGCGCCGAGGGTTCGTCCGCCGGTGGCTCGCTGACCGTCTGGGTCGACGAGACCCGTCAGGACGCCGTGACCGCGGCGGCCGAGTCGTTCGAGACCGAGACGGGCACGACGGTCGACGTCGTGCTCAAGAACTTCGAGGACATCCGGGCGGACTTCCTCGCGCAGGTCCCGACGGGCGAGGGCCCCGACATCACCGTCGGCGCCCACGACTGGCTGGGCGAGCTCACGACGAACGGCGTCGTGGCGCCGCTCGAGCTCGGGGACAAGGCGGCCGAGTTCGAGGACGTCTCCATCGAGGCGTTCACGCAGGACGGCCAGGTCTACGGCCTGCCCTACGCGATCGAGAACATCGCCCTCATCCGCAACACCGCGCTCGCGTCGACCGCCCCCGCCACGTGGGACGAGGCCGTGGCCGCGGGCCAGGCTGCCGGGACGCAGTTCCCGATCCTGGTCCAGTCGGACGGCGACAAGGGTGACCCCTACACCCACTACCCGTTCCAGACGTCCTTCGGCGCTCCGGTCTTCGCGCAGAACGAGGACGGCAGCTACTCGTCCGAGCTCGCGATGGGCGGCCCCGAGGGCCAGGCGTTCGCGCAGTGGCTCGGCGCCCAGGGTGCGGCCGGCGTCCTCAGCCAGGACACCACCTACGACATCGCCGTCGAGGCGTTCAAGAACGGGCAGTCGCCGTTCATCGTGGGCGGTCCGTGGATGATCGACTCGTTCGAGGGCCTCGACCTGTCGATCGACCCGATCCCGACCGCGGGCGGCCAGCCCGCGCAGCCGTTCGTCGGCGTCCAGGGCTTCTACCTGAGCGCGGAGAGCGACAACGCGATCGTCGCGAACGACTTCCTCGTGAACTTCCTGTCCACCGAGGACGCGCAGCTCGCGCTGTACGAGGCGGGCAACCGTCCGCCGGCGCTGACCGCCGCCGCCGACGCCGCGGCCGCCGACGACCCGATCGTCGCGGGCTTCCGCGCCGTGGGTGCCGAGGCCGTGCCGATGCCGTCGATCCCCGAGATGGCTTCCGTGTGGAGCTTCTGGGGCGTCACCGAGGCGGCGATCGTCGCCGGTGCCGACCCGGTCTCGAGCTGGGACAAGATGATCGCCGACATCCAGGGCGCGATCGACGCCTGATCCGGGTGCAGCCCGCCGCCGCGGTGCGCAGGGCTCCTGCGCACCGCGGCGGCGCGTCCCGCCCTCCGGCCCGGAACGGGCCGCGACGCAGCACGACGACACTCCAGAAGACGCAGCACCCGCGCGTCCGACGACCTCGGAGGCACCACGATGTCCGCCCCTCAGACCACGGCCGGCGACGAGCGCGTCGGCACCTCCGGAGCCGACGGCCCGCCGCCGCGGGACGCGCGCCGCCTGCGGGCCCGCGACGCGTCGCACGCGCGCGACTACGGGCCAGGGTTCTTCGTCAAGCTCGCCCTCATGGCGGTCGTGGACGCGCTCGGCGTGTACGTGGTCTGGTCCGCGTGGACGGCGGGCTCGTACGGCATCCTCGCCGCGACGCTCGCGATGCTCGTCGCGGCCAACTGGGTGTACTTCTCCAAGCGGTCCCTGCCGCTGAAGTACATCCTGCCCGGCCTGATCTTCCTGCTCGTCTACCAGATCTTCGTCGTCGGGTACACGGGCTACGTGGCGTTCACCAACTACGGCACGGGCCACAACTCCACGAAGGAGCAGGCGGTCTCCGCGCTGCTCATCCAGAACGAGCGCCGGGTCGAGGGCTCGGCGTCGTCCGCGCTGACCGTCGTCGAGGACGGCGACGCGCTCGGCTTCGCGGTCGTCACCGACGACGGCGAGGTCGAGGCCGGCACCGCCGAGCGGCCGCTGTCGGTCGTCGACGGCGCGACGGTCGAGGACGGCCGCGCGACCGAGGTCCCCGGCTACACGGTCCTGCCACGCGACCAGGTGCTGCAGCGCCAGGCCGAGGTGACCGAGCTGCGCGTCCCCGTCTCGGACGACCCCGAGGACGGCTCGATCCGCACCACCGACGCGCGCACCGGCTACGTGTACACGTCCGCCCTCGAGTGGGACGCGGCGGCCGACACGATGACCGACACGACGACGGGCACGGTCTACACGCCGAACGACGAGGGCCAGTTCCAGGCGCCCGACGGCTCGACCCTCGCGGTCGGCTGGCGCGTCCCGGTCGGCCTCGACAACTTCGTCACCGCGTTCTCGGACGCCCGCTACGCCCAGCCGTTCGTCAAGATCCTGCTGTGGACGTTCGTGTTCGCGATCGGCTCGGTCGCCACGACGTTCCTGCTGGGCCTGTTCCTCGCGATCGTCTTCAACGACACGCGGATGCGCGGGCGCAAGGTCTACCGGACGCTGATGATCCTGCCGTACGCGATCCCGGGCTTCCTCGCGGCGCTGCTGTGGTCCGGGCTGCTCAACACGCGGTTCGGGTTCATCAACGAGGTGATCCTGGGCGGCGCGCACATCCCGTGGCTCACCGACCCCTGGCTGGCCAAGCTGTCCGTGCTCGGCGTGAACCTGTGGCTGGGCTTCCCGTACATGTTCCTCATCTGCACGGGCGCGCTGCAGTCGCTGCCGTCAGACGTCATGGAGGCCGCGAAGATCGACGGCGCCGGCCGCTGGACCACGTGGCGCGCGATCACGCTGCCGCTGCTGCTCATCTCGACGGCGCCGCTGCTCATCTCGTCGTTCGCCTTCAACTTCAACAACTTCACCCTCATCTACATGCTCACCGGGGGCGGGCCACGCTTCGCCGACGCGTCCGTGCCGCTCGGCCACACGGACATCCTCATCTCGATGGTGTACTCGATCTCCGGCGTCGACGGCTCGGCGCAGAAGGACTTCGGGCTCGCGAGCGCCCTGTCGATCGTCATCTTCGTCATCGTGGGGACGATCTCGGCCATCGCCTTCCGCAGCACGCGCAAGTTCGAGGAGATCAGCTGACATGGCGACCACCCAGGCACCCCCCGTCGTCGGCGGCACGGCCGCCCCGGCGCCCCGGAACCGCATGCGCCCGGGGCGCTGGTTCTCCGAGCTGGGCTGGCGGCACGTCGTCGGCGTGATCGCCGTCGTCTACGCCGCGTTCCCGCTCGTGTACGTCCTGTCGGCGTCGCTGTCGGAGAACGGGACGCTCACCGGCTCCAACTCGCTCTTCTCCGACGTGAGCACCGCGAACTACGCCCAGCTCGGCACCACGATGTTCTGGACGTGGATGGGCAACACGCTCGTCATCGCGGTCGCGACGTCGGTAGGGACCGTGCTCATGGGCGCGGCGGCGGCGTACGCGTTCTCCCGGTTCCGCTTCAGCGGCCGGCGCGCCGGACTGACGTCCCTGCTGATCATCCAGATGTTCCCGCAGATGCTCGCGTTCGTCGCGATCTTCCTGCTGCTCATCTCGCTGGGGAACGTCGTGCCGGTCCTCGGCCTCAACAGCAAGATCGCGCTCGTCGCGGTGTACCTCGGTGGCGCCCTGGGCGTGAACACGTTCCTCATGTACGGGTTCTTCAACACCGTGCCGCGCGAGCTCGACGAGGCCGCGAAGATCGACGGCGCGACCCACACGCAGATCTACTGGACGATCATCCTGCGCCTCGTCGCGCCGATCCTCGCCGTCGTCGCGCTGCTGTCGTTCATCAGCACGTTCGGCGAGTTCATCATCGCGCGCATCGTCCTGTCGTCCGAGAGCAACTGGACCCTCGCCGTCGGGCTGTACGGGTGGGTGTCGTCGCTCAAGGAGGCCAACTGGGGCCTCTTCACGGCCGGTGCCGTCATCTCGGCGCTGCCCGTGCTCGCCCTGTTCCTCTACCTGCAGAAGTACATCGTGGGCGGCCTCACGGCCGGCTCCGTGAAGGGCTGACCGCGTGCACGACGTCGTGAGTCCCGTCCCGCACCACGACGGCTCGGCGCTGTACGTCCCCGAGGGCGTCCCCGCCCTCGGGGACACGGTCCCCGTCCGCGTGCGCGTGCCCCGGTCGGCCGGCGTGCGCGACGTGTGGCTGCGCACCGTGCGCGACGGCGAGCCGCGCCTCGCCCCGGCGCGCCTCGACCGCTCGGACGAGCACGAGGACTGGTACGTCGCCGAGGTGCTCGTGCACAACCCGGAGACCGGGTACCGGTTCTTCCTCGACGAGGGCGAGCGCGGCTACCGCTGGCTCAACGGCCGCGGGGTGTGGGACCGCGACGTGCCCGACGCCGCGGACTTCCGCCTCACCGTCCACGAGGGCGCGCCCGCGTGGATGCGCGACGGCGTCGTGTACCAGGTCTTCCCGGACCGGTTCGCGCGCTCGGCCGCGGCCGACGGGCGTCCGCTCCCCGAGTGGGCCGTCCCCGCGGCCTGGGACGACGAGCCGCACGGCGCGGGGCCCGACGTCGGCACGCAGTACTACGGGGGCGACCTCGCCGGGGTCGAGGAGCGGCTCGACCACCTCGTGGCGCTCGGCGTCACGACCCTCTACACCACCCCTGTCTTCCCGGGGCGCTCCAACCACCGCTACGACGCGAGCTCGTTCGACCACGTCGACCCGCTGCTCGGCGGCGACGCGGCGTACGCGTCGCTGATCCGCGCCGCGCACGCGCGCGGGCTGCGCGTCATGGGCGACCTCACGACGAACCACACGGGCGCCGGGCACGAGTGGTTCGCGCGGGCGCTCGCCGACCCCGGCGCGCCGGAGCGTGACTTCTACTACTGGACCGACGGCGAGCCCGGTTACGTGGGCTGGCTCGAGCACGCGTCGCTGCCGAAGCTGTCGTACGGGTCGGCCGAGCTCGGGGCGCGCATGATCGACGGGCCCGGGTCCGTCGTCGGGCGCTACCTGCGCGAGCCGTTCGGTCTCGACGGCTGGCGCATCGACGTCGCGAACATGACCGGCCGCTTCGGCGCCGAGGACCGCACGCTCGACGTCGCGCGGCGCCTGCGCACGACGATGCGGAGCGTGAACCCGGAGGCCGCCCTCGTCGCCGAGCACTTCCACGACGCGTCCGGCGACCTCGCGGGCGACGGCTGGCACGCGAACATGAACTACTCGGCGTTCACGCGCCCGGCGTGGACCTGGCTGTCTCCCGCGCACTCGCCCGTGCCCTACCTCGGGCTGCCCGTGCGCACGCCGCGCCGGGCCGGACCGGCGGTCGTGGAGACGATGCGCGAGTTCGACGCCGTGCTGCCCTGGCGCGTGACCGCGTCGCAGTGGAACATGCTCGGCTCGCACGACACCCCGCGGCTGCGGTCGATCGTCGGCTCGCGGGAGATGGTCGAGGTCGCCGCGACGCTCCTGCTGACCTACCCCGGCACGCCCGTCGTCTTCGCGGGCGACGAGGTGGGGCTCACCGGTCTCAACGGCGAGCACGCGCGCGCGACCATGCCGTGGGACGACGGGGGCGCCACGGGCGCAGGCGGCGCGCGCTGGGACGGCGCGACGTTCGACCTGTACCGGGCGCTGATCGCGGTGCGGCGCGGCTCGGACGCGCTGCGCCGCGGCGGCCTGCGCTGGGTGCACGTCGCCGACGACGCCCTCGTCTACCTCCGGGAGACGCCCGAGGAGCGCGTCCTCGTCGCGCTCGCCCGCGCGCCGTGGGACGGCGTCACGCTGCACCCCGCGCTCGTGGGGCGCGGGGAGCCCGAGCGGCTGCACGGCGCGCTGGACCTCGCCCCGCACGACGGCGGCGCGCGGCTCTCGGGCGACGGTCCGGCCGTCGGGGTGTGGCGGCTGCCCTAGACACGCACCTAGCCGAACAGGTGCGCGACCGCGCGCACCGCGTCGTCGTACTGCGCGCGGTCGAACGTGAACGGGCCGAGCGCGGAGTAGTCCCACTCGGGGCGGAACGGCTGCGTGAGGTCGCGCCACGTGACGGTGGTCGCGTCGGCGGCCACGGCCACCTCGAACGGCCAGCAGCCCGCCTCGTGGCAGTCGCACGCGAGCACCCACGCCCGCCCGCCCGCGGGCACGCGTCCCCGCCCGTACCACTGGTGCGCGGCGTCGCCGTAGCGGAAGAACGCGGGGACCAGCCCGCCGTACGCGCCCGCGGGGGAGTACCCGCGCGCCGACTCGAACCGTCCGACGACGTCCACGAGCGACCGGCCGTCCACGTACGGGACGACCTCGACCAGGCCGTCGACGGTGACGGCCCGCAGCTCGAGCGCACGCGCTGCACCCATACGCGGGAGGGTACGCCCGCGACGGCGCGCACGCCGTCCGCCACGTCGTGACCGGCGTCGTTACGCTGGGGCCCGTGCAGACGTTCGAGCAGCAGGCGTTCGACCCCGCGGTCGTGGGGACCGGCCCGCGCCCGGCGCGCGGCGAGGAGGGCACGGCGTCGTACTCCGACGCCGACACCGAGCGGTGGTTCGTCGAGTCCGCGAAGTCCCGGGCCCGCACACCGTTCGAGCGCGACCGCGCCCGCATCGTGCACTCGTCGGCGCTGCGCCGCCTCGGCGCCAAGACGCAGGTGCTCGGGCCGGGCAGCGACGACTTCGTCCGCACCCGGCTCACGCACACGCTCGAGGTCGCGCAGGTGGGCCGCGAGATCGGCAAGGCGCTCGGCTGCGACCCGGACATCGTCGACACCGCGTGCCTCGCGCACGACCTCGGGCACCCGCCGTTCGGGCACAACGGCGAGCGGGCGCTCGCGGACCTCGCGGTCGACGTCGGCGGGTTCGAGGGCAACGCGCAGACGCTGCGCCTCCTCACGCGGCTCGAGCCCAAGGTCGTGGAGGACGGCCGGTCGTACGGGCTCAACCTCACGCGCGCGAGCCTCGACGCGAGCGTCAAGTACCCGTGGGGCGCGGGGGAGGCGCCGCTGCGCGCGGACGGCCGGCCCACCCACAAGTTCGGCGTCTACGAGGACGACCGCCCGGTGTTCGACTGGCTGCGCGCCGGGGCACCCGCCCAGGTGAAGTGCCTCGAGGCGCAGGTCATGGATCTCGCGGACGACGTGTCGTACTCCGTGCACGACGTCGAGGACGCCGTCGTCGGCGGGCGCATCGAGCTCGCCGTGCTCGACGACCCCGACGAGCGTGCGCGCGTCGTGCGTGCCGTCCACTCCTGGTACGGCACCGCGTACGACGAGGCGGCGCTCGACGCCGCGATCACGCGGCTCCAGGCCACCGGGCACCTGGTGACCGGGTTCGACGGGTCGCGCCGCGCGCTCGCCGCGCTCAAGGACGCGACGAGCCAGCTCATCGGCCGGTTCACGGGTGCGGCCCAGGACGCGACGCGCGCGCTGTTCGGGGACGGCCCGCTGACGCGGTACGCGGCGCGTCTCGTCGTGCCGGACGAGACGGTCGCCGAGATCCTCGTGCTCAAGGGCGTCGCGGTCGCGTACGTCATGGCGCCGCGCGAGCAGGAGCCGCTCTATCAGCGCCAGCGCGAGGTGATCGCCGACCTGGTGCACGTCCTGGGCGACCGAGCGCCCGTCGCGCTCGAGCCGTCGTTCGCGGCGGACTGGGAGGCGGCGCCCGACGACGCCGCCCGCCTGCGCGTGGTGATCGACCAGGTCGCGTCGCTCACCGACGTCTCCGCTATGCAGCTCCACGCGCGGCTCGTGCGCCCGCCCGCCTGACCGACGGGCGCACGGGCCGGGTCAGCCGCGCTCCGCGACCCACGCGTCGCTCGCGCGCTGCACGTCCTCGGCCGTGACGGAGTCCGCGACGGTCGCGAAGTACCAGCGGTGCCCGAACGGGTCGCGCACCGCCGCCTGGCGGAACCCCTCGAACCAGTCCGACGGCTCCGCGAGGCTCGACGCGCCGGCCGCGAGCGCCCGCGCGTACGCGGCGTCGGCGTCCTCGACCGGGACGGTGAACGACGCGTGCGTCGGTGCGCCGGGCTCCGGCGCGACCGAGTCCGGCGGGAACGCCTCCGCGACGGTGAACGTGCTGGTCCCCGCGGGGGAGACGAGCCGCAGGTCGGAGTGGATGACGGCGTCGCCCGCCGTGATCGTGTCGACCACCTCGGCGCCGAGCGCGGCCTCGTAGAACGCGATCGCCTCGCGCGCGCCGCTCACCGTGACGTTGGGGTGCAGTGCCGACATCTCCATGGTGTCCTCCTCCTCGTGGTTCCCCGCCCACCGGGGGCGGGCCGTCCCCCCATGCTCGTGTCGGCGGGCCGTGCCAGTCTTGGAGGAATGCGACAGGTGTTCGAACCCGCCGGTCCCGGTGCCCCCGTAGGGCCCCGGCGCCCGACGACGTCCGTCCGCGGTCTCGTCGACCCGGCGGCCGCGCGCCGCGGCTTCGAGCTCGTGCGCGTCGAGCCCGCCGCCGACCTCGCGGACCTGGTGGAGCGGCACTGGGTCGTGCGGTGGGACCTGCCGCCCGGCGCGGAGTTCACGCAGGTCCTCGTGCCCCACCCGGTCGCGAACGTCGTCGCCGAGGAGCCGGGGTACGTCGCGCACGGCATCCCGCCCGGGCTGTTCGAGCGCACCCTGACCGGGTCGGGCGCCGTCGTCGGCACCAAGCTCCGGCCGGGCGCCTTCCGGGTGCTGCTCGGCCACCCGGACGCCGTGCGTCCGGGCGTGCAGGTCCCGGCCGCGGCGCTGCTCGGCCCGACGGCGGAGCGCACCGGCGCCGCGGCGCTCGCCCTCGCGGTCGCGGGCCGCGACGAGGAGGCCGTGCGGACGGTCGAGCCTCTGCTGCGCGCCCGGGCCGAGCGGGTCCGCACACCCCGTGCGACGCGCGACCTCGACCGGGTGGCGCGAGCGTTCGCCGCGCTCGTCGGCGGCGAGCTCGGGCCGGGGGCGGGCGTCGGGGACCTCGCGGACGTCGTCGGCACGTCCGCACGCTCGCTGCAGCGGCTGTTCGCCGCGTCCGTCGGCGTGAGCCCCAAGTGGGTGCTCCAGCGGCACCGCGTGCACCTCGCCGCGGACCTCCTGGCGGCGGACCCGGGCCAGGACCTCGCGGCGCTCGCTACCGCCGTCGGCTACTACGACCAGGCCCACCTCGGGGCGGACTTCGCGCGCGCGACCGGTGTCACCCCGGGCGCGTACGCGCGCCGCTGCGCGGCGTCGCGCGCGGCCCTCGTGGGGGCGACGGCGGGGACCGGGACGGAGGTGACGGACGCCGCCGCCGGGGCACCCGCCGGGCCGGTCCGGGGCGCATAGACTCGCCTCGTGGCAGGCCTGATTCGACGCGAGGACGTGGAAGCCGTCCGCGACCGCGCGCGGATCGACGAGATCGTCTCCGCGCACGTCACCCTCAAGACCGCCGGCGTCGGCTCGCTCAAGGGCCTGTGCCCGTTCCACGACGAGCGCTCGCCGTCGTTCCACGTGCGCCCCGGCGTCGGGCGCTGGCACTGCTTCGGGTGCGGCGAGGGCGGCGACGTCATCTCGTTCGTGCAGAAGATCGACGGCCTGACCTTCGTCGAGGCCGTCGAGTACCTCGCGGACCGCATCGGCATCCAGCTGCGCTACGAGGACTCCGGCGGCCCGCAGCGCCCGCGCGAGGAGCCCGGCCGCCGCCAGCGGCTGCTGGAGGCGCACCGCGTCGCTGCCCAGTACTTCTCCGAGCAGCTCTTCGCCCCGGGCGCCCAGGCCGCGCGCGCGTTCCTCGCCGAGCGCAGCTTCGAGCGGGCCGACGCCGAGCACTTCGGCGTCGGGTACGCGCCCACCGGCTGGGACAACCTCCAGCGCCACCTCCAGGGCCGCGGCTTCACGCAGGCGGAGCTCGTCGCCTCCGGCCTCATGAGCCAGGGCCAGCGCGGCATCTACGACCGGTTCCGCGGTCGCCTCATGTGGCCCATCCGCGACGTGACGGGCGAGATCATCGGGTTCGGTGCCCGCCGCCTCTACGACGAGGACCAGGGCCCCAAGTACCTCAACACCCCCGAGACCACGCTCTACAAGAAGTCGCACGTGCTCTACGGCATCGACCTGGCCAAGCGCGAGATCGCGAAGCAGAAGCGCGTCGTCGTCGTCGAGGGGTACACGGACGTCATGGCCGCGCACCTGTCCGGCGTGACGACCGCCGTCGCGACGTGCGGTACGGCGTTCGGCTCGGACCATGCGCGCATCGTCCGGCGCCTCCTCGGCGACACGACCGCGGGCGGCGGCATGCAGCTCGCGTCGGGCGCGTCCGTCGGGGGAGAGGTCGTCTTCACGTTCGATGGCGACGCCGCGGGCCAGAAGGCGGCCGTGCGGGCGTTCGGCGAGGACCAGCGCTTCTACGCCCAGACGTTCGTCGCCGTCGAGCCGAGCGGCATGGACCCCTGCGAGCTGCGCATGGCGCGCGGGCCGGACGCGGTGCGTGCGCTCGTCGACGGTCGCCAGCCGCTCTTCGAGTTCGTCATCCGGACCACGCTCGCGTCGTTCGACCTCGACACCGCCGAAGGGCGCGTCGGCGCCCTGCGAGCGGCCGCGCCGGTCGTCGCCGGCATCCGCGACACGGCGCTGCGGCCCGAGTACGCGCGCATGCTCGCCGGTTGGATCGGCACCGACGCGGAGCGCGTCCGGCGCGAGGTCGCCGCGGCCGCCAAGCGCGGCAGCGCACCCGGGCCCGTGCGGACCACGCGGTCCGACGACGCCCGCCCCGGTGCCGAGCCCCGGTCGCCCGAGCCCGAGGTCCCCGCGCTGCCCCTGCCCGACCCGCGCGACCCCGTCGCCCGCCGGGAACGTCTCGCGCTCGTCGCCGTCCTCCAGTACCCCCAGCACGTGCCGCCGATGTTCGACGACCTGGGCGAGGACGCGTTCGCCGTCCCGGCCTGGCGCGCCGTCCACGCCGCGATCCGCGCCGCGGGTGGCGTGCGCGAAGGCAGGTCGCTCGGCGCCGGGCACTGGGTCGAGGCCGTCGTCGAGCAGGCCGCCGAGCCCGTGCGCGGCCTCGTGACCGAGCTCGCCGTCGCACCCCTGCCCGAGGACCGGGAGAACGTCGTCGGCGGCTACGTCGCGGGCGTCGTGCGCGGCCTCGTCGACCTGGGCCTTACCCGCCGCGTCGCCGACGCGAAGAGCCGGCTCCAGCGCCTCGACCCGTCGGTCGACCTCGCCGCGTACCAGGAGGCGTTCGCCGCCCTCCTCGCCGTCGAGGCCGAGCGCCGCACGCTGCGCGAGGGCGAGATCGCCTGACCCGGCGGCCTCGGTCGGTCCGGGTCCTCCTCCGTGGACGGAGGCGTTCGGTGACGCCCGACCCGCGCAAGCGGCGCGGACGCGGCGACGGGTGCTCGGAGAGGTCGGACGGTCTCGCGCCGGACGGAGGTCCGTCCCGGAGACGCAAAAGGCTCGGCCCCGGACCGCTGCGCGATCCGGGGCCGAACCTGAGGGCTCCCGCGGTAGGACTTGAACCTACGACCGTCCGATTAACAGTCGGATGCTCTGCCAGCTGAGCTACGCGGGATCGACCACGGCCGTCGCGGTGTGCACCGCAGCGACCGGGGAAAACTCTAGCAGGCTCAGAGGGGTAGTCCGGACGCCGACCGGACCCGACCCTCGGCCGCGTCGACCCGTGCCTCGACCTCCGGGTCCGTCAGGTCCAGTCCGGGGTCGGCGACGACCTGCGAGAAGAGCTCGCCGTCCGCGTCCCGCCGCACGGCGACGCGCGCGGTGAGGCCTGCGGCGAACGTCACGGTCTCCGAGAGCACGACCGACGACTGCACGCGCTCGCGCAGCGTCTGCGCGAGAGACGTGCGGCGCGGGTCGGCGAGGCGCAGGGCCAGGGGAGGGGCGCCGTCGACCCACGTGACGGTGATCGTCGCGCTCTCCGGGTCGTACCCCGCCCGGTCGACGTCCGACCAGAGGTGCCGGTCGACGGTCGTCCCTCCGGCGTCGCTCGTGAGGAGCCCGGCCCGCGTCGCGACGGCCCACGAACCGTCGGCGAGCTCGGCCGACGCGAGGACGCGGTCGGTGGCCGGGAGGTCGAGCGCACGACGGACAGGGTCGGGCAGCGCGGGACGGCGGAACCAGGACACGTCCCCACCGTAGCGGCTCTCCGACCGCCTGCCGCACGGGCGGTATGCTCGCCCGCGCGCCCCGTTAGCTCAGCTGGTCAGAGCAGGAGACTCATAATCTCTCGGTCGCGGGTTCAAGTCCTGCACGGGGCACCCTCCCGCGTCGCGCGTGCGGCGCGAGCGTGCGCGCGGTGTCATGGCCTCATGACGGTACGGACCAAGCGCGTGTACGAGTCGGCCGAGGAGCAGGACGGGTTCCGCGTGCTCGTCGACCGCCTGTGGCCGCGCGGCGTGAGCAAGGAGGCGGCGCACGTCGACCTGTGGCTCAAGGACGTCGCGCCGTCGACGGACCTGCGGCGCTGGTTCCACCACGAGGAAGGGCTGTTCGACGAGTTCGCCGAGCGGTACCGCGCCGAGCTCGACGCCCACGGCGAGGCGGTCGCGGAGCTGCGGGACGTCGTCGGGCAGCACCCGGTGGTGACGTTGGTGTACGGGGCGAAGGACGAGGAGCACAACCAGGCGGTGGTGCTGCGCGACTACCTCGCGGCGACCGGCTCACCCTGAGCGCTCCCGGCGGCGGCGGCGCGGGACGGGCGGTCGAGGTCGCGGCGCAGGTCGCGGTCGAGGGCGTGGCGCAGCCGGGGCCCGAGCGGGCGTTCGACGGCGCGGTGGATCACCCAGGCGAGGGCGAGGCACACCGCGACCGCGACCGCGAGGGTCGCGGCGCGCGAGAGGTACGGGTGCACGGACTCGATGACCCACCGCCCCCAGGACGAGTGCACGAGGTAGAGCGGGTACGTGAGGGCGCCGAGCGCGGTGAGCCAGCCCCAGGAGACGCGGGCGAGCGGCGTGAGCGTCGCCGCGGCGACGAGCGCGAAGCACACGACGATCGCGACCCACCATGCGGTGGGCGAGACGACGACGTCGGTGCTGTTCTCGATGCGCCCGGACTGGATCCGGCCGGAGAGCGCCGCACCGAGGAGCACGTTCAGCGTGAGCGCGAGCCAGAGGACGGGGGACCGGCGCTCGCGGGTCAGCAGGTAGAGCACCATGCCGCCCGCGAAGAGCGGGGCGTCGGGGGCGACGAGCACCGTCGCGAGCAGCTCGGAGCCGGTCTGGGTGGCGATCGCGCCGGCGACGGGCCACAGCACGACGAACGCGAGGACCCGCGCCCGGGTGAGGCCGACGGCGACGAGCACGCCGACGAGGACGTAGAACCGCAGCTCGGACCAGAGCGTCCAGTAGACGGCTTCGAGGTCGGGGATGCCGAACGCGCGCTGGACCATGGTGAGGTTGGCCGCCGCCTGCGGCAGGTCGACGTCGCGCCGCCCGGGGACGACGAGCGCCAGCAGGACCACGGTGAGCAGCACCGAGGCCCAGTAGGCGGGGAAGAGCCGCCCGGCGCGCGACGCGACGAAGCCGCGCACGTCGCGGCCCCAGGCGGTCATGAGGATGACGAAGCCGCTGACGACGAAGAAGAGCTGGACCCCGAAGGACCCGTAGGCGGTGACAGCCTGCGCGCCGGGGAGGGAGGTGCTCGTGCGCTCGCCCCACGCGTGGTGGTTGACGGCGACGAAGTGGTACACGAGCACCGCGGCCGCGGCGGCGAACCGGAGTCCGTCGAGCACGGCGAGGCGAGGAGTCTGCGTCGGCATCCGGGGCACGTTACCGAATCGTGATCAACGAGGCCCGAGATGGGCGCCCGGCGTGCGCAGCGCCCGCAGTTCTGGCACCGTGTGCGGGCCGGAGAACCCGGCGGCGCGGTGGGGGCGGCGTCCCGACGACCGAGGAGGTCCTGTGGCAGCGAGCATGAGCTCGACCGGCAAGGCGGCAGCACGCGGCGCACGCGGTAGCAAGACCCTGGAGCTCCTGGCCCGCGCGGGCTACGCGGTGAGCGGTCTGCTCCACCTCGTCGTCGGCGTCCTGGCCGTGCAGGTGGCGACCGGCTCGGCCTCCAGCGAGCAGGCCGACCAGACCGGTGCGCTCACGGCCATCGCGCAGACGCCGGGCGGTACCGCGCTGCTCTGGTTCGCCGTCGTCGCGTTCGCGGCGCTCGCCCTGTGGCAGATCACCGTCGCGCTGAGCGGCGCGGGCGAGACGTCCGACCGGCTCAAGGCGGCGGGCAAGGCCGTCCTCTACCTGGCGCTCGGGGTGATCGCCCTCCAGGTCGTGACCGGGTCCGCCGGTGGCTCCGGCCAGGAGGAGAGCATGACCGCGACCCTCATGGAGAAGCCCGGCGGTGTGCTCCTCGTCGGTGCGGTCGGCGTCGGCATCGTCGCCGGTGGCGTCTACCACGTCCTCAAGGGATGGCGGAAGAAGTTCCTCGAGGACCTCGAGGGCGGGACCGGCGGGCACCTGGGACGCGCCGTCGTGACGCTCGGGCAGGTCGGGTACATCGCCAAGGGCGTCGCGCTCGGCGTGCTGGGGGTGCTGTTCGTCGTCGCCGCCGTCCAGCACGACCCGGAGCAGGCGGGCGGTCTCGACAGCGCGTTCGCCACGCTCGCGGCGCAGCCGTTCGGGGTCGTCCTCCTCGTCGCCGTCGGCCTGGGGTTCGCGGCCTACGGGCTCTACTCGTTCGCGCGGGCGCGGTACGCGCGGATGTGACACGCGCCCCGGTGCGGGGCTGGGGACGACGGCCGGACGACGCCGCGCGCATGGAAGAATGGTGACCATGGCGATGAGAGAGATCCGGACCATCCCGGACCCCGTGCTCCGCACCCCTTGCGACGAGATCACCACCATCGACGACCGGGTGCGCTCTCTCGTCGCCGACCTCGTCGAGACGGTCGACCACGAGGGCCGCGCGGGGCTCGCCGCCAACCAGATCGGCGTCAACCTCCGGGCGTTCTCGTGGAACATCGACGACGAGATCGGGTACGTGCTCAATCCCCGCATCGTCGAGCTGTCCGACGACTACCAGGACGGCGACGAGGGCTGCCTCTCGGTCCCCGACCTCTGGTACCCGACGCGCCGCGCCTGGTACGCGCGCGTGGTGGGCACCGACCTCGACGGCAACGAGGTCGTGGTCGAGGGCACCGAGCTCATGGCCCGGTGCCTCCAGCACGAGTGCGACCACCTCGACGGCATGCTCTACCTGGACCGCCTCGACCGGGCCGTGCGCAAGAAGGCGATGCGCGAGCTGCGCGAGCACCTCTGACACGGGTGTGCCCGGTCGGTCCCGGGCACGCCCGCCCGATCTCTCGCGCGCACGCGCGATGTCGTGCAAGATGAGCACGAGACACGCCGCGACACCTGTGCGAGCGCTGTGGACCCGCCCTGGGTGAGGACGTTGGGGAAGACGAAACCTCGACCTAGGGAGGCAGACATGGCCGGTGCCATCACCCGCGGTGTTCTTTACGTGCACTCAGCACCGCGTGCTCTGTGCCCGCACATGGAGTGGGCCGCGGGCAACGTCCTCGGCGTGCGCGTGTCGCTCGACTGGACCGAGCAGCCCGCCGCGCGCGGCCTCTACCGGGCCGAGTACTCGTGGCAGGGGCCGCAGGGGACGGGCGCCAGGCTGGCCTCCGCGCTGCGCGGATGGTCCCACCTGCGGTACGAGGTCACCGAGGAGCCCAGCCACGGCGTCGACGGCGGTCGCTGGTCCCACACGCCCGACCTCGGCATCTTCTACGCCCAGACGGACGTGCACGGGAACATCGTCGTGCCCGAGGACCGGATCCGCGCCGCGCTCGAGCAGGTGAGCGAGCCGTGGGCGATGCGCGACGCTCTCCACCTCGCGCTCGGCAAGGCCTGGGACGACGAGCTCGAGCCGTTCCGCTACGCCGGTGCCGGCGCGCCGGTGCGCTGGCTGCACCGCGTCGGCTGACGCCCACCGACGCCGCGCCGCGGGGACTGCTCACGCACGCCCGTCGGCAGGGACCACGAAGGGCGCCTCCCGGAGACCCGGGAGGCGCCCTTCGCGTCGTCGTGGCGCCTGGTCAGACGCTGGCCACGGCGAGGGCGACGTTGTGGCCCCCGAAGCCGAACGAGTTGTTGATCGCGACCACGTCGCCGCCCGGCAGCGGCGCGGGCGTGTCGCGCACGAGCGGCACCTGGAGCTCCGGGTCGGGGTTCGCGACGTTGATCGTCGGGGGAGCGAGGCGCTCGGCGACGGCCTTGATCGTGAAGATCGACTCGAGCGCGCCGGCACCGCCGAGGAGGTGGCCGGTCATCGACTTCGTGGCCGAGAGCAGCACGTGGTCGGCGTCGTCGCCCAGGAGCGAGCGGATGGAGCGCGTCTCGGTGAGGTCGCCCACCTTGGTCGAGGTCGCGTGCGCGTTGACGTGCACGACGTCCCGACCGGTGACCCCGGCCTCCTCGAGCGCGCGGCGCATCGCCGCGACCTGGCCCCGGCCCTCCGGGTCGGGCGAGGTGATGTGGTAGGCGTCGGAGGACAGCCCGACGCCGGCGAGCCGCGCGTAGACGCGGGCCCCGCGGGCCGCGGCGTGCTCCGCGCTCTCGAGGACGACGACGCCCGAGCCCTCGCCGATGACGAAGCCGTCGCGGTCGACGTCGTACGGGCGCGACGCACCCTGCGGGTCGTCGTTGCGCAGCGAGAGCGTGCGCGAGGCGGCGAAGGCCGCCATCGGCATCGGGTGGATCGTGGCCTCGGTGCCGCCGGCGACGACGACGTCCGCACGGCCCGCGCGGATCATGTCGACGCCGTAGCCGATCGCCTCGGCGCCGGACGCGCACGCGGAGACGAGGGCGTGGGCACCAGCCCGCGCACCGAGCTCGAGCGAGACGTACGCGGTGGGGGAGTTCGGCATGAGCATGGGCACCGTCATGGGCAGCATGCGGCGCGCGCCGCGCTCCCGCAGCGTGTCCCAGCCGTCGAGCGTGGTCCAGATGCCGCCGATGCCGGACGACACGACCGTGCCGAGCCGGTCGCCGTCGACCTCGGGGCTGCCCGCGTCCGCCCACGCCTCGCGCGCGGCGATGATCGCGTACTGCGTGGAGGGGTCCATGCGCTTGATCTCGGGGCGTGCGAGGACCTCGGCCGGGTCGACCTTGATCGTCGCGGCGAACGTCACCGGGATCTCGTAGCGCTCCGCCCAGTCGTTCTCGAGCGTGCGCGCGCCGGACTCGCCGGCCAGTGCCGCGGCCCAGGTGGAGGGCACGTCGCCGCCGAGCGGCGTGGTGGCGCCGAGGCCGGTGACGACGACTTCAGTAGCGGCGGACATGGTGCTCCTCGGGGGTTGCGGCGGGGGCGGGGAGGACGGGCGGGCCGGCGTGGGTGACGCCGGCCCGCCCGCAGGCCTGCGAGGCAGGCGGGGCGTGCTCAGGCCTGGGCGCCCGTGATGAAGGACACGGCGTCGCCGACCGTCGTGAGGTTCTTGACCTCGTCGTCCGGGATGCGGACCCCGAACTTGTCCTCGGCGTGGGTGACGATCGTCATCATCGACAGCGAGTCGATGTCGAGGTCGTCGGTGAAGGACTTCTCGAGCGCGACGGCGTCGGTCGGCAGACCCGTCTCCTCGGCGACGATCTCCGCGAGGCCGGCGAGGACTTCCTGCTCGGTGTAGGCCATGGTTTCTCCTTGTCGTGGGGCCGGCGGCGACCGGTCCCGGTGGCGGTGCCCGGTGGGTGTGCCGGGCGGTACTTCGTCAGACGGGTGCGCGCGACGGACGGGTCCGCCGACGGCGTGGGTCCTCCCCGCGAGGAGGGCGGCCGTCCGTCCAGGGTGATTCTCCCCTACGGCAGGACGACCACCTGCGCCGCGTAGACGAGCCCGGCGCCGAACCCGATCTGGAGGGCGAGGTCGCCGGAGCGGACCTGCCCCTCGTCGAGCAGGCGCCGGGTCGCGAGGGGGATCGAGGCGGCCGACGTGTTGCCGGTCTCCGCGATGTCCCGGGCGACCGCGACGGACGCGGGGAGCTCGAGCTGCTTGATCATCTGGTCGATGATCCGCATGTTCGCCTGGTGCGGCACGAACGCGCCGATGTCGGCCGGGGCGACCCCGGCCTCGGCCATCGCCTTGGCGGCGACGGGGGCCATCTGGAACGCGGCCCACTTGAACACGCTCTGACCGTCCTGGCGCAGCGTGGGCCACCCGAGCGAGGGGTCCTCGCGCAGGTCCGACCACGCGTGCGTCTGGCGGATCGCCTGCGCCTTGCCGCCGTCGGAGCCCCACACCGTCGGGCCGATGCCCGGGGTGTCGGACGGCCCGACGATCGCGGCGCCGGCGCCGTCGCCCAGGAGGAACGAGATCGAGCGGTCGGTCGGGTCGATGAAGTCGCTCATCTTCTCCGCCCCGACCACGAGCACGTGGGTCGCGATGCCGGCGCGCACGAGGGCGTCGGCCTGCGCGATGGCGTAGGCGTAGCCCGCGCACGCGGCGGACACGTCGAACGCGGCGGCGGGCGTCGCGCCGAGGCGCTCGGCGAGCACCGCCGCGGCGGCGGGGGTCTGGTGGAAGTACGTGACCGTCGAGACGATCACCGCGTCGACGTCGGCGCCCTGCAGGCCCGCCCGGGCGAGCGCGTCGCGCGCCGCGGCCTCGGAGAGGTCGAGGACGTCCACGTCGGCGCCCGCACGACGGCGCGTGACGATCCCGGTGCGCTGGCGGATCCACTCGTCGGAGGAGTCGATCGGGCCGGCGATGTCGTCGTTCGTCACGATGTTCTCGCCGCGCACCCCGCCGATCGCGAGGATGCGCGAGTGCGCCGGGCCCGTGGCCTGGCGCAGGGTCGCGCCGCTCACGCGTCGACGCCCGGGGCCGCGCCGGCCGCCACCGAGTGCCGGGCGACGAGGTCGCGGGCCGCCTCGACGTCGTCGGGCGACTTCACGGCCACCGCCTCCACACCCTTGAGCGAGCGGCGGGCGAGGCCCGTGAGGACGCCCCCGGGCGCGAGCTCGAGCAGCGCGGTGACGCCGAGCTCCGCGAGGGTCTCCTGGCACAGGTCCCAGCGCACGGGTGCCGCGATCTGCGCGGTGAGGCGGCGGACGACGTCCCGCGCCTTGCCGTAGGTGCTGCCCTCGATGTCGATCGTCCCGTAGGACTCGCCGTCCGCGTTCGAGAGGAACGGCAGGCGCGGGTCGGTGACGTCCCACGACGCGGCGACCGGCTCGAACTCCTCGAGCGCCGGCTGCATGAAGGGCGTGTGGAACGCACCTGCGACCTGGAGCGGGATGACGCGCGCCTTCGCCGGCGGGTTCTCCGCGAGCGCGGCGAGGTGGTCGAGGGCGCCGGCGGCGACGACCTGCCCCCCGCCGTTGACGTTCGCGGGCCACAGGTGGGCCGCCTCGATCGCGGCGAGGACCTCCTCGGGGTCGCCCCCGACGACGGCGCTCATGCCGGTCGGGGTCGCGGCGGCGGCCGCGGCCATGGCGCGCGCGCGGTGCGCGACGAGCCCGACCGCGCCGGTGTCCGTCAGCGCCCCCGCGACGGCCGCGGCGGCGAGCTCGCCGACCGAGTGCCCGGCGGTCACGTCGACGACGTCGGCGGTGTCGCGCCCGTCGAGGATCACGCGGAGCGCGACGAGCGACGACGCGACGATGAGCGGCTGCGCGACAGCCGTGTCACGGATCGTGTCGGCGTCCGACTCCGTCCCGTGCGCACGCAGGTCGAGGCCCGCGGCCTCGCCGAACGCGGAGACCTGGTCGGCGACGCCGGGCAGCTCGAGCCAGGGGGCGAGCATTCCGGGGGACTGGGAGCCCTGTCCAGGGCACAAGACGGCGAGCACCCGTCAACTGTGCCAACGCGAGGCCCGTGCGCCACGTCACGACGCGCACCAACCTTGCGGAGGGTGGTTGTGCCGAACCTACAAGGCGGCACGGCGGAGTGCCCCGGTGGTCGTCGGACGGGCCCGGCTCCTCAGCGGACCGTCGAGAGCTGCCCGAGCGCGAGCGCGACCTGCAGCACGAACGACTCGCGGGCGTCCAGCGGGTCCCAGCCGGTGATCTCGGAGACCTTGCGCAGGCGGTAGCGCACGGTGTTCGGGTGCACGTACAGGGACCGGGCCGCCGCCTCGAGCGACCGGCCCGTGCCGAGGTAGGCGGACAGCGTCTCGAGCACCGAGCCCGTCGCCTCGGCGAGCGGGCGGTACGCCTGGGCGACGAGCGTGCGCCGCGCCGTGGTGTCGCCGGTGAGGACGCGCTCGGGGAGCAGGTCGTCGGCGAGCACCGGGCGCGGGGCCTGCGGCCACGCGGGCGCGGCCCGCAGCCCCGCGAGCGCGGCCTGCGCCGAGCGCGCGGCCTCCTCGAGCCCGGGGACCGTCGGCCCGATGACGACCGGGCCCGGCCCGAAGCGCGGCAGGAGCGACGCCGCCGCGGCCTGGAGGTCGCCCTCGCCGCCGAGCACGAGCACGAGCCGGTCGCCGTGGATGCCCACGAGCGCGTCGCCCGCCGCCCGGCGCGTCGCGCGGCGCAGCTCCGCCGTCCGGACCTCGTCGAGCGTCGCGGCGATCGTCCCCGCCATGACGAGGGTCGAGCCGTGGCCGCCCCAGCCGAGCGCCGAGACGCGCGACCGCAGGGAGTCGTCGCCGTCGCCGCGGATGAGCGCGTCCACGACGAGGGCCTCCAGGCGCGCGTCCCACGCGCCGCGGACCTCCGCGGCGCGGGCGTAGACCTCGGCCGCGGAGAACGCCACCTCCCGGGAGTAGCGCAGCACGGCCTCGCGCAGGTCGCGCTCCCCGCCCGGCGCCGCGAGCTGGTCGGAGTACGCCTCGACGACCTCGACGACGATGCGGACGAGCTGGAGCGTGTTCTGGAGCGAGATCGAGCGCGTGAGCTCGGGCGGGGCCGCGGCGAAGATGTCGCTCACGCCGTGCGGCGGGGCCTGCGGGTCCGCGTACCACGTGACGAACGCCGTGATGCCGGACTGCGCGACGAGACCCACGTAGGAGCGGTCCTCGGCCGGGAGCTCGCGGTACCAGCGGATCTCGTCGTCGAGGCGGCGCAGCGCGGCGGACATGAGCAGGCCGCTGCCGTCGCGCAGGCGCTGGAGGTTGTCCGCGTTGCCGGCCGGGCTCGTCGGGGCCGGCGCGGTCGCCGGGGTCCTGGGGGTGGCCGTCACGCGCCGAGCATACGGCCGGTGTTGTGGACAGTCCACAAAGCGCGCGCCGCGACGGCCGGCGCGTCGTCGGGGGACCGGGTCGCTGGGTGAGCACCCGGACGACCCGCTAGGGTCGGGGAATGGCACTCATGCCCCGACTTCGACAGCTCATGCGTCGGCCGACGTCCGCGTCGACCGTCGGCACGCGCCGCCCACGGTCCGGGGAGAAGCGTGGCGACACGGTCCACGAGGACGCGCTGCGGGCGATGCTCGTCGACGACCCGAACGACGAGCGGGCCTTCCGCGCGCTGGCCGAGCTGGTCCGTCGTCGGGCCGCCGAGGGACCGACCACGGACGACCCCCTGGCCGCCCCGGCGGACGAGACCGAGAAGCAGCGCGCCGCCGACCTCGCGGTCTGGGCGCTCGCCGAGGAGCTCGCGGGGCACCCCCGCGGGTGGTACCCGCTCGTGGAGCTCGGCCGTCTCTCCCTCGACGACGACCCGGAGGCGGCCCTGCGCCGCTTCGCGACGGCCGCCGAGCGCGACCCCTCGGGGCACGCGCTCGCGCAGTCCATGGAGGTGCTGCGCACCGCTGGTCTGCCGGTCGAGGCGCTGGGCCTCGGCGTCGGGCACTGGCGTGCCCGCGAGCACGAGGCCGAGGTCGGGCGCCAGCTCGTCCTCGCCGCCATCGAGGCCGACCGGCCTCTCGACGCCCGCCACCACCTCGAGTCGCTCGTCGAGTACGGCGACCCCCGGGGCGTCGCGCCGCTGCGCGCCGACCTCGAGCGCGCCGTCGCCCAGGCCGAGCAGCACCGCGCCGGGACCTGACCCGCGGCGTCGGGCACCTCCGGAGACGACGACGGCCGGTCACCCCGCGGGGTGACCGGCCGTCGTCTTCAGGCGGTGAGGGTCAGGCCTCGCCGCCCGCGTTGCCGGACGTGCCGGCGGTGACGTCCATCAGGCGGTACTTCTCGATCGCGCGCGCCGACGCGTCCGCGGGGACCTTGCCCTGCTTGGCGAGCGCCTGGAGCGTGCGCACGACGACGGACGGGCCGTCGATCTTGAAGTGCCGGCGGGCCGCCGCGCGCGTGTCCGAGAACCCGAAGCCGTCGGCGCCGAGCACCTCGTAGTCACCCGGGACCCACTTGCGGATCTGGTCGGGGACCAGGTGGTCGTAGTCGCTCGTCGCGACGAACGGCCCCTCGGCGCCGGAGAGCTTCTCCGTGACGAACGGGACGCGCGCGGGCGCGGCCGGGTCGAGGAACGCGGCCTGGTCGGCGGCGAGCGCGTCGCGCCGCAGCTCGTTCCAGCTCGTCACGCTCCACACGTCCGCCGCGACGCCCCAGTCCTCCCGCAGGAGCTGTTGCGCCTCGAGCGCCCACGGCACGCCGACGCCCGACGCGAGGATCTGGGCGCGCGGCCCGTCGCCCTCGCCCACGGCGATGCGGTGGATGCCCTTGAGGATGCCCTCGACGTCCACGTCCTCCGGCTCGGCCGGCTGGACCATCGGCTCGTTGTACACCGTGAGGTAGTACATGACGTTCTGGTCGCGGCCGTCCGCGCCCACGCCGTGCTCGCCGGGGCCGAACATGCGCTCGATGCCGTCGCGCACGATGTGCCGGATCTCGTAGCCGAACGCCGGGTCGTACTGGACGATCGCGGTGTTCGTGCCCGCGAGGAGCGGGGAGTGGCCGTCGGCGTGCTGCAGGCCCTCGCCCGTGAGCGTGGTGCGGCCCGCGGTCGCGCCGATGATGAAGCCGCGCGTGAGCTGGTCGCCCGCCGCCCAGAACTGGTCGCCGGTGCGCTGGAAGCCGAACATCGAGTAGAAGATGTAGAACGGCACCATGATCTCGCCCTGCGTGGCGTAGGACGTGCCGACCGACTGGAAGGCGGCCGCGGAGCCCGCCTCGTTGATGCCGGTGTGCATGATCTGCCCGGCCTCGGACTCCTTGTAGCTCAGCATGAGCTCACGGTCCACGGCGAGGTAGTGCTGGCCCTGGGTGTTGAAGATCTTCGCCGACGGGAAGATCGAGTCCAGGCCGAACGTGCGGGCCTCGTCGGGGATGATCGGCACGACGCGCTTGCCGAACTCCTTGTCCTTGATGAGGTCCTTGAGCAGGCGGACGAACGCCATCGTCGTGGCGATCTCCTGCTGGCCCGAGCCCTTCTTGAGGATCTCGTAGGACTTGTCGCCGGGCAGGGTGATCGGCTTCGGCGACGAGCGGCGCTCGGGCACGAACCCGCCGAGCTGCTGGCGACGGTTCAGCAGGTACTGGATCTCCGGCGCGTCCGGGCCCGGGTGGAAGTACGGGGGCTCGTACGGGTTGGCGTCGAGCTCCTCGTCCGTGATCGGGATCCGCAGCGAGTCGCGCAGCGCCTTGAGGTCGGCCAGGCCGACCTTCTTCATCTGGTGCGTCGCGTTGCGGCCCGCGAACGACGGCCCGAGCGCGTAGCCCTTGACCGTGTGCGCGAGGATCACGGTCGGCTGGCCCGTGTGGGCGCGCGCCGCCGCGTAGGCCGCGTAGATCTTGCGGTAGTCGTGGCCGCCGCGCTTGAGGTTCCAGATGTCGTCGTCGGTCATGTTCTCGACGAGCGCCTTCGTCCGCGGGTCGCGGCCGAAGAAGTGCTCGCGGATGAACGCGCCGGACTCCGCACGGTACGTCTGGTAGTCGCCGTCGGGCGTGACGTTCATGAGGTTGACCAGGGCACGGTCCTTGTCCGCGTTGAGCAGGACGTCCCACTCGCGGCCCCAGATGACCTTGATGACGTTCCAGCCCGCACCGCGGAACTGCGCCTCGAGCTCCTGGATGATCTTGCCGTTGCCGCGCACCGGGCCGTCGAGGCGCTGCAGGTTGCAGTTCACGACGAACGTCAGGTTGTCGAGCTGCTGCTGCGCCGCGAGCTGGAGCATGCCGCGCGACTCGGGCTCGTCCATCTCGCCGTCGCCGAGGAAAGCCCACACGTCCTGCTGCTCCGTGTCGCGGATCCCGCGGTTGTGCAGGTACTTGTCCGTCCACGCCTGGTAGATCGCGCTCGCCGGGCCGAGACCCATGGAGACGGTCGGGTACTCCCAGAAGTCGGGCATGAGCCGCGGGTGCGGGTACGACGGCAGGCCGCCGCCCGGGTGCGACTTCTCCTGGCGGAACCCGTCGAGCTGGTCCGCGGAGAGCCGGCCCTCGAGGAACGCGCGCGCGTACACGCCGGGGGAGGCGTGGCCCTGGAAGTAGACCTGGTCGCCGCCGCCCGGGTGGTCCTTGCCGCGGAAGAAGTGGTTCAGGCCCACCTCGTACAGCGTCGCCACCGACGCGTAGGAGGAGATGTGGCCACCGACGCCGATGCCGGGCCGCTGCGCCCGCGTCACCATGACGGCGGCGTTCCAGCGGATCCACGAGCGGTAGCGACGCTCCAGCGCCTCGTCGCCGGGGAAGTAGGGCTCCTCGTGCACACCGATGGTGTTCACGTAGGGGGTCGTCAGGGAGGTCGGGACGGCGACGTTGCGCTCCCGGGCCCTCTTGAGCAGGTTCAGCAGGACGTAGCGGGCGCGCGGGCCCCCGCGGTCGTCGATCAGGCCGTCGAGGGCCTCGACCCACTCGCCGGTCTCGGCGGGGTCGAAGTCCGGAACCTGGCTGAGCAGACCGTTGATCAGCGGTCCGGTCTCGTCGTACGAAGCCACCAGCAACCTCATATCTCGTCGGATGCCGGGCACTCGGCCGCGCGGTACACGGCCGACACCCGTCTCGGGCCCACTCCGGGCACGCGGCCGCGGCCGCTGGTGGCGACCGCGCCTCTTCACGAGACCAGGGTGGTCTACCCATTGTGTTCACAACGCGCGCGTAAGTCACACCATCGGGTGGTCAAGAGGGCGTGATTTCGGCGACACGGGCCGGACGGCGTGCGCGCCGCCGTCGTAGGGCGGCCCGGCCGTGCCCGACCACGGCGAACGACCCGCGGGACGGCTGTCCGTGGGCGGTGCCTTGCCAAGCACCGCACCCTGCGGTGGGCTACCTTTGCCAGACACGGCAGGTCGTCGTGCGCGCGGGCGCCCGCCCGGGTGCGCGCGACGGCCACCGCACGGACAGGACGAGGAAAGGAACGACACGACAGTGACCGACACCGTAGGGCCCAGCGGGGCGGACCGACTGGGGTTCGCGCCCGGCAACGTGGTCCAGGAGTTCGGCTGGGCGGACGACGTCGACGACGACCTGCGCGGTGAGCTCGAGGAGCTCGTCGGCGGCGAGCTCGTCGACGAGGACTACGACGACGTCACGGACGGCGTGGTCGTGTGGTTCCGCCAGGACGACGGCGACCTCACCGACCTGCTCGTGGACGTCCAGACCGTGCTCGACGACGGCGGCCTCATCTGGGTGCTCACCCCCAAGCCCGGGCGGCCGGGACACGTGGGTCACAACGACATCCAGGAGGCCGCGAACACGGCCGGGCTGCACGCGACGAGCACGTTCGCCATCGCGCCCGACTGGTCCGCGACGAAGCTCGGGACCCGTGGCCGCGGTCGCTGACGACGCCTCGACGACCGGGCGCACCACGCCGCCCGGTCCGGGCGACCCGGCGCCCGACTTCACGCTGCCGGACACCCACGGCACCCCCGTCCACCTCGCGGACCTGCGCGGAGGGCCGGTGCTCCTCGTGTTCTACCCGTTCGCGTTCTCGGGGATCTGCACGGGCGAGCTGTGCGAGCTGCGCGACAACCTCGAGGAGTTCGAGGCGGCCGGCGTCACGCTGCTCGGCATCTCGTGCGACTCGGTGTTCGCGCAGAAGGCGTGGGCCGCGCAGGAGGGCTTCGAGTTCGACCTGCTCTCCGACTTCTGGCCGCACGGCGACGTCGCGCGGGCCTACGGCGTCCTCGACGAGGACAACGGCCTCGCGCTGCGCGGCTCGTTCCTGCTCGACGCCGACGGGATCGTCCGCTGGTCGGTCGTCAACCCGCGCGGGCAGCGCCGTGACCTCGACGGTTACCGGCGGGCGCTGGAACAGCTCTGAGCCCCGGGAGCCCGGCGGTCGTGGCAGGTGGCGGGGTACCGACCCGGTAGGCTGTGCTCCGCCGTTCCAGGGCCTGTAGCTCAGCTGGTTAGAGCGCCACGCTTACACCGTGGATGTCGGGGGTTCGAGTCCCTCCGGGCCCACCACCCCTCCCTTGCCCGCCGGGCACGCCCGTGCCTCGCCCGGACGGGGCGCGCGTCGCCCGGAGGCGGGCAGCGCGCCATGTCGGCGGCCACCCCTAGCATCGGGCCCACCAGCAGCGACGACGTGACGGTGAGGTAGAGGGTGCTCGAGAAGGTCAAGGGTCTGTTCCGGCGTGACGAGGGGCAGACGGGAGTCGACCGCCCGAGCGCTCGGCTCGTCGACGCCTTGAAGGTGCTCGCTGTCGCGTCGCCGGAGCTCGCGGACCGTGCGGTCGCGTACGTGCACCGGGGCGAGGGGCCGGAGGTGCTGCTCGAGCTGGAGACGCTGCGGGGCGGCGACGTCGAGGCCCTCCTCGGCCGTCCCGGCCAGTCCGGGGTCTACTCGTGGACGACCCCTACCCAGGACGACCGGTTGAAGGCCGCCGTACCGGGGTGGACGTCCGCCAAGGCGGTCACCGCGCGCTCCAACCTCTACACGCTGTCGGACTCCGTCACCGTCCCGGAGCTCGTGCGCCTCGGCAGGGTGCTCAGCGCGGTCTCGTCCGAGGTGGACCGTGAGCGGTCGTCGGACCCGCGCTGGCTCACGACGCTCGTCAACGACATGTCGCGGCGCGCGAACGAGCGCCGCCACGGCAAGAACGGCAAGGGCGCGCCCGACCGCTGGACGCCGGACCTGCTCGTGACCCTCGCGGTCGAGGGCGGCGTGCCGGAGGCGGACGCGCCGGCGGTCGTGCTGCGCGAGCTGTTCGAGCGGCCGGCGTCGGCCGGCTGGGCGTCGCGGCACCTGGGCCCGGCGCTGCTGGGCGACCCGGCGCGAGAGTTCGTCGTCGCGCACCTGGACCTCGCGACGCAGGTGCTGCCGGGGGTGAGCGCCGCGGGGCGCGGCGAGCTCGTGGCCCTCGTCGCGGCGGACCCGGCGGCGACGGAGTCGCTCGCCCCGCTGCTCGCCGTGCTCGCCGCGGACACGAGCAAGACGGTGCGCGAGGCGGCGGTCGCCGCGCTCGTCCCGCTCCCCGCGGCGCAGCAGCGCGAGCTCCTCGCCCCTCTCCTCACGTCGCTCCCGGCCTCGCGGCTCGGTGCCGTGGTCACGCGGCTCGCCCAGGTCGACGGCGGCCTGGCCGCCCTGGAGGACGCGGCCGAGCGGTCGACGGGCGCCCGGGCGACGCTGCTGCGCGACACCGTCGAGCGAGCCCGTGTGCTCGACGCCGCACAGGAGGACGAGCCGGAGATCGACGTGCCGCCCTTCGAGCCGCTGCCGGAGACCGTGCTCGGCGACGAGGTCGTGCGGGCTGCGCGGTCCGCGATCGACACCGTCCTCGAGCGCGCCCGCGCCGACCAGGCGGCGCACGCAGGGAAGAAGGACGACGACGGGTGGCCGCGGTGGCGCCGTCTGACCGTCGAGCAGGACCTCAAGGAGCTGCCGGGCATCACCGACGAGGACATCCGGGCCTTCGCGGCGTTCCTCTCCGGGACGAGCACCCGGCGCCCCGGCGGCGTCGCGATGCGGCGGCTGTCCGCGCCGGGCGTCTTCTCGCGCCTCCCGGACATCACGCTCCTGCACCGGCTACGGCTGCAGGGCAACGAGGGGCGCGGTCGCAACGAGCGGTTCGGCTGGTACCGGCTTCACGAGGGCGACCTGCTCGACGTCGACCTGCGCGTCCTCGACGAGGCGTTGCGGCGCGTCGGACGCGACGACGCCGGGGCGCTGGTCGACGAGCTGTACTTCTCGACGTGGTGGGCGACCGACACGGTGACGCCCGAGAACGCGTGGCCCTACTACGCGGGGCACCTCGACCGCCTCGCCGCGGCGCTCGACGACCGCGAGCGCACGTACGGCAGCTCCAAGCCCGCCCGGGCGCTCGCGGTGCTCGCGCAGCTCCCGCACGTCCCGCGCCGGTTCCTGCCGCGCCTGACCGAGCTCGCGCTCGGCGAGGGGCGTACCTATCGCGCGACGGCGCAGGCGGCCCTGAGCACGCACCCCGGAGTGCGAGGGCTGGCGGAGCAAGGCCTGGGCAACGGCCGGTCCGAGGTGCGCCGCAGCGCGGCGGAGTGGCTCGCCCGGCTCGGCGACGTCGAGGCGGTGCCCGCGTTGCGCGCCGCGCTGGGCAAGGAGCGCAGCGAGGTCGTGCGCGCCGCGCTCCTCACGGCGCTGGAGGCGCTCGGCGAGGACATCTCCGCCGACCTCGCGCCCGACGCGCTGCTCGCGGAGGCGACCAAGGGGCTGCGCGCGAAGAAGCCCGTCAGCATGGCGTGGTTCGACCTCGACGCGCTGCCCGCGGCCCGCTGGGCGGCGGACGGCTCGCCCGTGGACCCGACGGTCCTGCGCTGGTGGGTCGTGCTCGCGGTCAAGCTCAAGGACCCGAGCGGTGCCGGGCTGCTGGAGCGGTACCTGTCGCTGCTCCAGGAGGAGGACCGCGCCCGGCTCGGCAGCCACGTGCTCGCGGCGTGGGTCGCGCAGGACACGCGCAACCCCTCGCCGCAGGAGAGCGACGCGTACGCGACGGCCGGTGCCCAGCTGCGGTACGACCAGTACCAGGCGTGGGCCAAGCGCTCGCCCGAGCACTACTCGGTCGAGGCGTCCAAGACGGTCGAGGACCATCACCGCGACCTGTACCGCGAGCACCAGGCCACGTACGTCGGCTCGGCGGTCAAGGACAAGGGTCTGCTCGCCCTGACCGTCGCGATGCCCGGCGCCGAGCTCGCCGCGACGTTCCAGCGCTACGCGAAGGCGCACGTCGGGCGCCGCGCGCAGACCGAGGCGCTCGTGCACGCGCTCGCCGCCAACGGGCAGCCGGCCGCGATCCAGGAGCTCCTCGCCGTCTCGCGGCGGTTCCGGCAGGCCACGGTCCAGGAGACCGCGCAGCGGCTCGCGGGCGAGCTCGCGGAGCGGCGCGGCTGGACGGCGGACCAGCTCGCCGACCGCACCGTCCAGACCGCCGGCTTCGAGGACGACGGGCTGCTCCACCTCGACCTCGGCTCCCGGGAGTACCTCGGGCGCATCACCCCCGCGTTCACGCTCGAGCTCACGAGCGACGCCGGGAAGGTGGTCAAGGCGCTCCCGGCACCCCGGGCGCAGGACGACCCCGAGCTCGTCGCGGCCGCCAAGAAGCAGCTCACCGCGAGTCGCAAGGAGCTCAAGGCCGTCGTCGCCCTGCAGACCCAGCGGCTCTACGAGGCGATGTGCGTGGGCCGCACCTGGACGGCCTCGGAGTGGCAGGAGTACCTCCTCGGTCACCCCGTGATGTCGCGGCTCGTCGAGCGGCTCGTCTGGGTCGAGAACCCCGGGACGGAGGGTGCCCGCCCGTTCCGGCCCGACGGCGGCGCGCTCGTGGACGCCGACGACGAGGACGTGGAGCTCGGGGAGGGGTCGACGGTCGGGCTCGCGCACGCCGTCCTGCTCGGTCCGGAGGCGACGGCCGCCTGGACGGCCCACCTGTCGGACTACGAGGTCGCCCCGCTCTTCGCGCAGCTCGACGTCGCGACGCCCGACGTCCCCGCGGGAGCGACGGCGATCGACGACCACAAGGGTTGGTTCTCCGACAGCTTCTCCATCCGCGGGCGTGCGACGAAGCGCGGCTACTCCCGCTCGCAGGCCGAGGACGCCGGGTGGTTCAGCGCGTACACCAAGGCTTTCACGAGCGCGGGGATCGTCGTGCAGATCGAGTTCACGGGGTCGTTCGTCCCCGAGGAGAACATCCCGGCCGCGGTGACGGCGCTGACGTTCGAGCGGACGGGTCGCGGCTCCGGGCGGGGGACCGCGCGGATCGCGGACCTGCCGCCCGTCCTCGTCGCGGAGGCGTACCGCGACTACGTGGCGGTGGCCGGGGCGGGGTCGTTCGACCCCGACTGGGAGCGGAAGAGCCAGTGGTGACCCGGCGGACGCTCCCGTGAGCGACGGCGCCGCCCCGTGATCGTCGTCGCGACGCTCGCCTGGCTGCTCGTGGCCGTGCTCGCGCGCCGGTCGCCGACAGTCCGGTCCACGGTGAGCACGGCGACGTCGACGCTGCTCGCCCTCGCGGGCGTCGGGGCGGTCGTCGTCGTGGTGGCCGTCGCCGCGGACGACGGCGGGGCGCGGGCGCTCGGCGCGCTCGCGAGCGTGCCCGCCGCGGCCGGCGCGGTCGCGGCGGGGACGTGGTGCGCGCGCGCGGTGGTCCGCCCGTGGATGGTGCGGCGGCGCGAGCGCGCGGCGGGCCGCGTGCCGTGGCAGGACCGCGTGCTCGCGGCCGCGGCGCGCACCGGACCGCGCGTGCGGGGCGTGCGCGTCGCCGACGTCGCCGCCCGCTCGGCGTTCCGCGTCGCCGGGGTCCGCGTCACGGGTCTCGCCGCCGAGATGTCCTACTACGGGCTCATCTCGCTCATCCCGCTGACGACCGCGGTCGGGTCCAGCCTCGGATTCCTGCGCCCGCTCCTCGGCGACGACACCGTCGACTCGATCCGCTCGTCGATCGTCGGCGGGCTCACCACGGTGTTCGCCGAGCACGTGTCGACCTCCGTCGTCGCGCCGCTCGTCGACAGCCTGCTCGACGAGCAGCGCACCGGGTTCGCCGTCGGGTCCTTCCTCGTGGCGCTCTGGCTCGCGAGCCGCGTCTTCCGCGCCGCGGTCCGTGCGCTGGACGACGCGTACGGCGTCGAGCGGCGCCGCGGGGTCGTGGCGCAGTACGTGCTCGGGGTCGCGCTCGCCCTCGGCGCGATCGTCACGGCGGTGTCCGTCGTCGCGCTCGTCGTGGTCGGCCCGCTCCTGGGCGACGGGACCGACCTGGCCGAGCGGCTCGGTCTCGACGCCGCGTTCCGGCAGACGTGGGACGTGCTGCGCTGGCCGACGGTGGTGCTCGTGTGCGGCGCGTACCTCACGCTGCTCTACCGGTACGCACCGAACGTCGACACGTCGTGGCGGCGGTGCCTGCCGGGCGCGGCCGTCGGGACGGGCGGCGTCCTGCTCGTGTCGTGGGGGTTCGGGCTCTACGTCCGGCTCGCGGGACCGGCGGCGCCGGGCACGGAGGCCGGGACGACGGCGGTCGTCCAGGCGGCCGGGCAGATGCTCGGCCTCGTCCTCGCCGGGGTCCTGTGGGGCTGGCTCACGAGCATCGTCGTGCTCGTGGGCGGCGTCGTGAACGCGGAGGCCGACCCGCACCGCGTGGTCCCGGCGGGTCGGGCCACGGGCGGGTCGTGGGCCGGCGGCCAGGGCGCCACGACGTCGGCCGCGCCCGCCGGACCTGTCGACGACCGTCCCCGGCGCACCGGCGCCGGCCGTGTGGGACGCGGCTCCTACGCTGACCTGCAGGACCACGGGCACGGTGCCCGCGACCGGACCGAGGAGGAGCCCGGGTGACGAGCACGACCACCGGTGACGAGCAGGCGCCCCCGGCGCTCGCGGAGCTGCGACCGCCGGCGGAGGTCCGGTACGCCGACGAGCTCGCGGCGCTCGCGGACGCCGACGCCCGGCGCGGGGCCGACGTCCCGCCGGGCTGGCGCCTGAGCCCGCGCGCCGTGCGGGCGTTCGTCGTGGGCGACCGGGAGCTGGGCGTGAGCCGCAAGTTCTTCGGCGACGACCCGCTCGTCGACCGCGCGGTCGTGTCGCTGCTCGGCCGGCAGGGCCTCATGCTCGTCGGCGAGCCCGGCACGGCGAAGTCCCTGCTGTCCGAGCTGCTCGCGGCGGCCGCGAGCGGCACGTCGACCCTCACGGTGCAGGGCACCGCGGGCACGAGCGAGGACCACGTGCGGTACTCGTGGGACTACGCGCTCCTCATCGCGGAGGGACCCAGCGAGCGCTCGCTCGTCCCGTCGCCCGTCTACCGCGCGATGGAGAGCGGGCGCGTCGCGCGGTTCGAGGAGATCACGCGCTGCGCCCCGGAGATCCAGGACACGCTCGTGTCCGTGCTCTCCGAGAAGCAGCTCATGGTCCCCGAGCTCGGCGCCGACGCCCGCGTCGCGGCGCGGCCCGGGTTCAACGTGCTCGCCACCGCGAACCTCCGCGACCGCGGGGTCCACGAGATGTCGGCCGCGCTCAAGCGGCGCTTCAACTTCGAGACGGTCGCGCCGATCCGCGACCGCGCGTTCGAGATCGAGCTCGTCGAGACGCGCCTCACCGCGGAGCTCGGGCCCGCCGCCGACCGGCCCGTGCTCGACCGCGACGTGCTCGAGGTGCTCGTCACCGTGTTCCAGGACCTGCGCACCGGCACGACGGCGAGCGGCGCACCGGTCAAGCGCCCCGAGACCGTCATGTCGACGGCGGAGGCGGTGAACGTCGCGATCGCGGCGTCGCTCGAGGCGCGCTACCTCGGCGACGGCACGGTCACGGCGGGGCAGGTCGCTCGCCAGGTGGGCGGGGTCGCGCTCAAGGGCGACGAGGAGGACGCACGGCGGCTGCGGCACTACGTGGACAACGTCGTGCGGGAACGTGCGCGGTCGGACGCGCGCTGGAAGGACTTCCTCACGGCGGCGGGCGACCTGTGGCGGTAGCCCTGCGCGCCGCGTGGGACGCCGCGCCGCCGCGGCTGCGCCAGGCGGCCCACGACCTCGCGCTGCTGCGCGAGCGCGACGGCGTGCACCTCGTCGGGGTGCGCCACCACAGCCCTGCGTGCGCGGTCGCGGTGGCCGCGCTCGTCGCCGAGGTCCGGCCGTCCGTCGTGCTCGTCGAGGGACCCGAGGAGTACACGCGCCTGCTGCCCGCGCTGCTCGACGAGCGGACGGTCCCGCCCGTCGCGGTCCTCAGCCTCGCGGGCGATCCCGCGGACGCCGCGGGAGGCGGCGCGCGGGCCGCGGGCTTCTACCCGCTCGCGCGGTACTCGCCGGAGTGGGTCGCGCTGCGCGCGGGCCACGCGGCGGGGGCGGAGCTCGCGTTCGTCGACTCCCCGTGGGGGGAGCGGGCGGCCGAGGAGGACGACGAGCGGGAGGCCGCCGCGCGCACCGTCCTCGCGGAGCGCCACCTCGCGTACTCGCGCACGGTCGCCCGGCTCGCGGAGCGGCTCGGGTGCCGCGACCACGACGAGCTGTGGGACCACCTCTTCGAGGCGCGCGAGACGGCGCGCCTGCAGGACTGGCGCGAGCTCGTCGACGACGTGTTCGCGTGGGCCGCGCTCGCACGGCTCGACTACGAGGAGGAGGCGCTCGCCGCCGACGGCTCGCTCGACCGCGAGGCGCGCATGTCCGCGCGCGTCGCGGAGCACGCGGCGCGCGCGGACGGGCCGGTCGTCGTCGTCACGGGGGCGTTCCACACGCTCGCCCTCGTGGAGGCGCTCGTCGGGAGCGAGCACGGCGCGGCGGTCGCGGCGCGGCGCCCCGCGGACGGGTACGGCGCGCTCGCCGAGGCCCCCGCGTGGCTCGTCCGCTACGACGACGAGCGGCTCGACGCCCTGCGGGGGTACGGCGCAGGCATGCCCGCGCCGGGCTACTACGACCGCCTCTGGTCCGCGCACCACGACGCGGCCGGGCCCGCTGCCGCCGCGACCGGGGTGCTCGTCGACGTCGGGCGTGGGGCGTCGGAGCGCGGGGCGCTCGTGAGCGTCGCGCAGTCCCAGGCCGCCGTCGAGCACGCGCACCGGCTCGCGGTCCTGCGCGAACGGCCCTGGCCGTGCCGCACCGACCTGCTCGACGCGATCACCTCCTGCTACGTGAAGGACCCGGACGACCTGGACGCCGCGGGCGACCGCCCGCTCGGCCTCGCGGTCGCCGAGATCTTCGCCGGGCGCGCGCTCGGGGACGTCGCCCCGGGCGGCGCGGCCCCGCCGCTCGTCGAGGAGGCACGGGCACGTGCGCGGGCGCTGCGCCTCGACGTGTCCGACGCCGTGCCGCGCACCGTGCGGCTCGACGCCCGCCGTCGTGCCGCGCACCGCCACCGGCGCCGGTTCCTCGCGCTGTGCGCGTTCCTCGACCTGGGGCTCGCCCGCCGGGTGTCCGGCCCCGACCACGTCGCGGGCCGCGGGCTGGGCCTCGTGCTGGAGGAGTGGACGTACGCCTGGACACCGCTCGTCGAGGCGCGCCTCGTCGAGCTCTCCCACCGTGGCGCGACGCTCGAGGCGGTCGCGGTCGCGCTGCTCGACGACGCGCGCGACCGGGCGCGCGAGGAGCGCTCGAGCGACGCCGTCGCACGCCTCGTCGCGCAGTGCGTCGTCGTCGGGCTGCCGGATCGTCTGCACCCGCTCGTCGCGCTCGTGCGGTCGACGCTCGACGTGGACCCGTCGCTCGCGTCGGTCGTCGCCGGCATGCGGCGGCTCGTGGGGCTGTGGCGGGCACGCGTCGAGCTCGAGCTGGGCGACCACGCGGAGGCCCTGCTCGACCTCGCGGAGCAGGGGCTGGCCACGTCCGCATACCTGGTCCCGGACCTCGCGGCGGCCGACGCGACGACGCAGGACGACGCGCTGGCGTGCCTCGTCGCGCTGCGGTCTCTGGTGCGCGACGTGCGCGGCGCGGGCCGGGAGGGTCCGGGCTCGGCGCCCACCGCGGTGGGGCAGGCGCTCGCGCGCGTGCGCGAGGACGCCGACGCCTCCCCGGCGGTGCGCGGTGCGCTCACCGCGTTCGCCGCCGTCGACGACGAGCTGGGTGACCGGCCCGGCGAGAACGGGCTCGTCGAGCGCGTGCGCGCCCAGCTGGCGCCGGGGGCGGACCCGGTGGCCGCGACGGCGTTCCTCGGCGGGGTCCTGCGCGCGGCCCCGGACCTGCTGCTCCACACGCCCGAGCTGTTCGACGCGGTCGACGAGGGTCTGCGCGGCCTCGACGAGGACGCGTTCCGCGCGGTCCTGCCGGACCTGCGCCGCGCGTTCGCGTGGTTGCGGCCCACCGAGACGCACCGGCTCGCCGAGCGCGTCGCCGCCCGGACCGGGACGCGCGCGGACGCGCTCGACCGGCGCGTGGACGTGTCGGAGGACGACCTGCGGGCCGGGCTCGTCGTGGAGCGCGAGCTCGTCGCGGTCCTCGAGCGGGACGGGCTCGGCGCGTGGGCGCGCGGGAGCGTCTCGTGACCGCGGTCGGCGACGGCCTCGGCGCGGACGTCCGTGCCGACGTCCGCGCGGACGACCGGGAGGCCGCGCGGCGCTGGCGGCTCGTGCTGGGCCGGTACGCGGGCGACGCCCTGCCCGTGGCGCCGTCGGACCAGGCGATCGACCGCACGCTCGGGCACCTCTACGACCGCGAGTACACCGCGCGCGGCCACCGGCACGGCAGCGGCGGCGGGCCGGACGGCGGTGGGAGGAGCGGCCGCGGAGGTGGCCGCGGAGGGTCGGTCGTCGAGGGGCTCGACTGGCTGGGGTCGGCGCGCGAGCTGTTCCCGCGCGAGACGTTCGAGCGCATGCAGGTCGAGGCGGTCGGCCGGTACGGCATGACGGAGCTGCTCGCCGACCCGCAGGCGGTCGAGGCCGTCGAGCCGAGCACGGAGCTGGCGTCGGCGCTCCTGCGCGTGCGGGGCAGGCTCGGGCCGCAGGTGCAGGACGGGCTGCGACGGATCGTCGCGCGGGTCGTCGACGACGTGGTGCGCCGCCTGCGCCCCCGTTTCGTGACGGCCGTCGACGGTCGCCGGGACCGGTCCCGCCGGTCGTTCGTGCGGTCGAGCCGTACGTTCGACGCCGCCGGGACCGTCCGCGCCAACCTCGGCCGCTGGGACCCGGAGCGCAAGCGCCTGCTCGTCACGGACCTGCGGTTCTCGGCGCGGCGGCGCAGAGCGCTGTCGTACGACGTCGTGCTGCTCGTCGACCAGTCGGGGTCCATGGCGGCCTCGGTGCTCTACAGCGCGGTGAGCGCGGGCATCCTCGCGGGGCTGCCCGGGATCACGGTCCGCCTCGTGCTGTTCGACACGGCGGTCGTCGACATGTCGCACCTCGCGCACGACCCGGTGACGGTGCTGCTCACCGCGCAGCTCGGCGGCGGGACCGACATCGCGCGCGCCGTGCGGTACGCGGAGCAGCACGTGCGCGACCCGCGGCGCACCGTCGTCGCGCTCGTCAGCGACTTCGAGGAGGGTGGCTCAGTGTCCCAGCTCGTGTCCGCGGTGGGGCGCCTGCACGCGTCGGGCGTCCGGCTGCTCGGGGTCGCGGCCCTCGACGGGCAGGCGAACCCGGCGTACGACCGCGGCGTCGCCCGCAGGCTCGCGGAGCAGGGCATGGAGATCGCGGCGCTGACGCCGGAGCGGTTCGCCGGGTGGCTGGGCGAGGTGCTCCCGTGAGCGGGGACGCCGCCGGGCTCGGTGCGTGGGCCGCGGTGTACCTGGGGTACGACGACGCCGCGCTCGCCACCCTCGCGAGCCCGGGCCTCGTCCGGCGCGCCCGCAAGGACGTCGCCGCCGGGCGGGTCGAGCCGGTCGAGGCGCGCCCCGACGGCGTCGCGGTGTCCGTGGGCGGGATGCAGGTCGAGCTCGATGCGGGTGGTCCTGCCGAGGCGCGGTGCGCGTGCCCGACGCCGGGCGCGTGCCAGCACGTCGTGGCCGCGAGCCTGTGGGTGCGGGAGGCAGGCTCCGCGCCCGCGGAGACTCCCGCCGCGGCAGGTGACGGCGCGGCGGCGTCCGCTCCCGCCCCGGACCCGGTGGCCGAGATCCTCGCGCTCGACCCGCGCGTCGTGCACCGCGCCGCGGGCGCCGCCGTCGTGCGGGCGGTCGCCGAGACGGCGCCCCGCCCTCCCGCGGGGGCGACGGTCGACGGTCTCCCCACGGAGGCGGCGGTCGAAGGTCTCCTCGTGGAGGCGGCGGTCGGCGGCCCTCCCGTGGAGGTGGTGGTCGACGGCCCGCGCGCGGTGGTCTCGTGGCCGGGCGCGCCACGCGTCACCTACGTCGTGGGGGCGGGGTTCGCGGGCATGCTCGTGGCCCGCGAGGGGACGGCGTGGAGCGACGCGGAAGAGCGCCGCTGGCGGCTGGAGGCGCTCGCGCACGTGTGGCGCGCGCACGACCGTCCGTGGCCCTGGCCCGAGCGGGCCGCGACCGCGCCCCGCGCCACGGGCGTCCCGGAGGCACGAGCGGTGGCCGACGAGGTCGTGCGCGCGGTCGAGCGGCTGCTCGACGCCGGGCTCTCGCACGTGGGCCGCGACGACCTGGAGGAGCTGCGCGGTGCGGGCGTGGTCGCGCGGCTCGGCCGACGGCCCGCGGTCCAGCGCCTCGTCACGTCCGCGGTCGGACGGCTCGAGGCGCTCGTGGACCGCCGCGACGCGGTGGACGAGACGGACTGCCTCCTGGCCCTGGCCGAGCTGTGGGCGTACGTGCAGGCGGACCCGCCGCCCGACGCCGGCACGCCCGACGAGCGCACGACCGACCTGGCCCGGGTCGTGCCGCTCGGTGCGCGCTGGTGGGTCGCGGCGTCGGGCGCGCGCGGGGTGACCGTGCACCTGTGGGACGCGGACGCCGGGCGCGTCCGGTCGGTCACCACCGGCCGTCCGCCGGGCGCCGACCCGACCTTCCGGCGCTCGTGGGACCTCCCGCTCGTCTGGGGCCGGTCGGTCGAGGCGCTGTGCCGCGGCCCGTTCGCGCTCCGCGGCGCGACCGAGCGCGCGGGCACGGGGCTGCGCGCGGGCGAGGGGCCCGCCGTCGAGCCGCTCGGGGTGCTCGACGCCGACGAGCTCCGCGACGTCGCGGCCCGCACCGCGACGACCCCGCCGCGGGCCGAGGCCGGGTTCGGGCGGACGCCCGCCGTCGTGCGGGTCGTCATGGTGCGTGAGGCGGGGGCGATCGGGCTCGACGAGGTCGCGCAGGAGCTCACCTGGACGCTGGTCGCGGCGGACGGCGCGGAGACGGTCGTGCGCGTCGACGCCGCGGACGAGGCGGCGTGCGACACCCTGCTCGGGGTCGCGGCGGGGAGCCGGCGCGTGGTCGCCGTCGCCCTCGAGCGCGACCTGGCGTCGCGGCGTGACGAGGCCGTCGGCCTGTTCGTCGACCGCCCGGGCGAGGGCCTCGACGTCGTCGTCCCGACGCTGACGCCGGCGTACGACCACCGGGCGTGGTCGCCCCCGTGGGCCCGGCTCCGGGCGCGCGCCCGGTCGCTGCGCGGGCGTGCGGGCACGCACGCGCGGGACGTGGTCGTGCCCACGCCCGTCGAGGACGTGTGCGACACGCTGCTCGACACGGTCGTGGCGCTCGCCGCGACGGGGCGTCGGCACCTCACGCCGCACCAGGCGAGCGCGCTCGCGCGCGCCGCGCGCACCGCGGACGATCTCGGGGCGACGACGCTCGCCACCACGGTCGGGCTCGTCGCGCACGCGCCCGACGCGGCCGGGCTCCTGCGTGCCGGCTTCGTCGCCGCCCGGGGCCGGACGCTCGCGCGCGCCGTCGCCGCCGCGCCCGACCCTGGGCCCCGAGCGCGGGAGGCGGGCGCGTGAGCGCGTACGCGGTCCACGTCGGCTCGCCGGGACGGGCCCGGGTGGAGCACGTCGCGGACGGGCCGCCGGACCCGGTCCGCGAGACCTGGGACGACACGAACCGGTGGTACCCGCCCCTGCTCGCGGCCGGGCGACGCGTGGAGCGGTCGCACGACCTGCGTCTGTCCCACGTGCTCCTGCGGCGCTCGCGGCTCGTCGCGGGCACGCCGTTCGCGCGGCGCGACCCCGGGCCGTGGGACGAGCTCGCCGCGGTGCCGGCCGGGCGCGACCCGTCCATGCCGCCGCAGCCCGTCGGGCTGTTCGAGCTCGGCGCGCAGGACGGCCCGAGCGTGCGGCTCGACCCGGTCGCGGAGCTCCGTGACCAGCTCGCGACCGTCGCCGCCGCGGAGGGCCCGGACGCGGCCGGACGGCTGCGCCTGCTGCTCGCCGGCGAGTCCGCGGGCGCGCTCGTCGCCGCCGAGATGCACCACGCGGGCGTGCCGTGGCGCGCCGACGTGCACGACGCGATCCTCAGCGGCGAGCTCGGGCCGCGGCCCCGGCCGGGAGAGCGGCCCGCGCGCATGGAGGAGCTCGTCGCGCGCATCCGCGCCGCGCTCGACGCGCCACCCACGCTCAACCCCGACTCCCACCCCGACCTGCTCAAGGCGCTGCAGTACGCGGGCGTCGGCGTGCGGTCCCTGCGCAAGGGAGAGCTCGAGCGCACGGACCACCCCGTCGTCGAGCCGTTGCTCGAGTACAAGAAGCTCGCGCGGCTCCTCACGGCGAACGGCTGGGCGTGGCTCGACACCTGGGTGCACGACGGCCGGTTCCGGACCGAGTACGTCGTGGGCGGGGTCGTCACGGGTCGGTGGGCGTCGAGCGGCGGGGGAGCGCTGCAGCTCCCGAAGCAGGTGCGGCGCGCCGTCGTCGCAGACCCGGGCTGGAGGCTCGTCGTGGCCGACGCCGCGCAGCTCGAGCCGCGCGTGCTCGCCGGGCTCGCGCACGACGAGCGGATGGCCGCCGCAGGGCGTGGCGGCGACATGTACGCGGGGATCGTCGCGTCGGGCGCCGTCGCGACCCGCGACCACGCGAAGGTGGGGATGCTCGGCGCGATGTACGGCGGCACGACGGGCGACAGCGCGCTCGTGCTGCCGCGGCTCGCGAAGGCGTTCCCCGACGCCATCGGCCTCGTGGAGCGCGCCGCCCAGGCGGGTGAGCGCGGCGAGGTCGTCTCGACGCTCCTCGGCCGCAGCTCCCCGCGGCCCGGCGAGTCGTGGCACGCCGCCCAGGACGGGGCGTACGCGGTCGAGGACGCCGGTGCCACCGAGGACGCCGCGTCCGGGGCCGACGCGCAGGCGCGGGCCCGGTCGTACACGCGGGCGTGGGGCCGGTTCACGCGCAACTTCGTCGTGCAGGGCACCGCGGCCGAGTGGGCGCTGTGCTGGCTGGCGTCGATCCGGCGGCGCTTGTGGGACCTGCCCCTCGCCGCGACCCCCGGCGCGGCGCCCGCCCCGTTCGCCGACCGTGCGCACCTCGTCTTCTTCCTGCACGACGAGGTCGTCGTGCACGCGCCGGCGGAGCTCGCCGAGACGGTCGCGCACGAGGTCCGCGCCGCGGCGGCCGAGGCGGGACGCCTGCTGTTCGGCGACTTCCCGGTCGACTTCCCGCTGACCGTCGCGGTCGTCGACCACTACGCCGAGGCGAAGTGAGGCGCGGCGAGGCGAGCCGAGGCCGGGCGTACCGCGCCCGACCGGTGGCGCGCGGCGGGCAGCACGCCCGACGCCGTCACCGCCGCGGCTCCCCGCGGTACGTGCCGAAGGACCAGAGGTTGCCCTCGGGGTCCTGGAGCACGAGCTCGCGGCTCCCGTAGTCGGTCTCGCGCAGCGGCACGACGACGCGGCCACCCGTGCCGGGCACGCGCTCGCGCAGCCGGGCGTCCAGCGCCTCGATCGCGGCGTCGTCGGGCACGACGACGTACGTGCCGCACGTCCCCGGCTCGCGTGACCACTCCCGCTCGGGGGAGTGGCTGCCGAGCATGATCCCGCCGCCGTGCGGCCAGTCGAGCTGGGCGTGCGCGACGTCGCGGTCGTCGCCCGCCATGACGGCCGTCGCGACGAACCCGACGACGTCGGTGAGGAACGCGACGAGCGCGCGGGCGTCGCGCGCCTGGAGGGTCGGCCAGACCTGGGGGCTCGGCGTCCCGGGCGGCGTCCCGGTCGGCGTCCCGGTCGGAGTCCCGGCCGTCACGGCGGCGGGGGCGTGGTCAGCGGTGTCCCGGGTGCTCTCGTGGATGCTCATGGTCCCAGCCTGGGCCGTCGGTGTGGCCCCGGCTTGGATGTTCCCGACCTCCTCGCGGACCCACCCCGTCGGGGTCGTGCCGGCGAACCGGCGGAAGTCGCGCACGAGGTGGGAGTGGTCGGCGTACCCGGCGCTCGCGGCGACGTCCGCCAGCGTGCGGGGACCGCGGCCGAGGGCGAGGCGCTGCACCGCGCGACGGGCGGCGTCGAACCGCGCGAGCCCGCGTGCGGCGCGGGGGGACACCCCGAGCTCTGCCCGGAACAGGGTCTCCAGACGGCGTTCGCCCAGCGCCACGTGCCGCGCGACGTCCCGGACCCGGGCGCGCCCGCGCGTCCGCACGAGCACCCGCCACGCCTCCGCGACCTCGGGGCGCACGCCGTCGCACCGGGTGGCGGAGCCGCCCGGTGCGGCCCCGCCGGGTGTCGCGAGCGCCGCCCGCACGACGTCGAACGCCGCGGCCCACGAGCCCGCCTCGGCCACCTGCTCGCGCAACCGCTCGGCGACGGGTCCGAGCACCGCGTCCGCGTCCTCGACGAGGCCGAGGTCGCCGGCCCGGACACCGAGCAGCTCGCGGCACGCGAGGGGGTCGAGGGCGAGCTGCACGCCCGCCTGCTCGGGCGGCTGGTGGATGTACGCGGGCCGCGTGTGCAGGCCGCCGACGAGCGACGCGTACCGCGTCGGCGCCGCGTCCGGTCCGACCGCCGTCGGCACGACGCCCGCGGTGCTCACGACGAGCGTGAGCCACGGCGACGGCAGGCCGCGATGGACGGACGGCGTGCCGTCCGTCGTCGCGGTCCGCAGGCGGTACCCGACCATCGACACGACGCCGGGCGGCAGCGTCGGCGGCAGGGCCCGCACGTACTCGTGCACCGCTCCAGGCTAGGCAGTCAGCTCGACGGTCGCAGCCCGCGCACCTGCGGGACGTCCGTGCCGGTGGCCGCGCGACGCACGTGGGAGCGCGCGTGCTCGATCGCGTCGTCGAGGGAGTCGAAGAGGTGGTTCTCGTGCCGGAGCTCCGCGAGCGCGCCGACGTTCGTGAGCAGCGCGCGGTGCCGGTCCTGCACCCCCTTGACGAGGACGGTCACGCCGCGCGCCTCGAGGCCCTCGACGAGCTCGCCGAGCGCCCTCGCGCCGGTCGCGTCGACCATGCGGAGCTGGGAGAGCCGGAGGATCACGACCAGGACGTCGTCGTGCGCCGAGGCGTCGGACACCTCGGCGAGCACCCGGTCCGCGGCGCCGAAGAACATGGAGCCCTCGAGGCGGAAGAGCGCGACGTGCTCGTCGCCCGGCTCGGCGGGGCCGGGGAGCGGGTCACGGTGCACCCCCGAGGCGCGGGCGACGGTGCGCAGCGCGAAGAACGCGGCGACGAGGATGCCGATCTCGATGGCCTGCACGAGGTCGAACGCCACGGTGACGACGGCGGTCACGGCGAAGGTGGCCGCGCTGGAGCGCCCGGCGCCGACGACGGAGCGGATCGTGCGTCCGCCGATCATCCGGAAGCTCGTGACCATGAGGACGCCGGCGAGGGCGGCGAGCGGGATCCGCGAGACGGGACCGGTGGCGAGGTACATGACCGCGAGGATCACGACGGCGTGCACGACGGCGGCGAGCCGCGTGCGGGCGCCGGAGCGCACGTTGACCGCGGTGCGCGCGATGGCGCCGGTGGCGGGCATGCCGCCGAAGAGGCCGCTGGCGACGGAGGCGACGCCCTGGCCGACGAGCTCCCGGTCGGGCTGGTAGACGGAGCCACCGCCGGGCCCGGACTGCACCATGGTCGCCGCCACGCGGGCGGACAGCAGGGACTCGATCGCCGCGAGCGCGGCGATCGCGAGCGCGGCGCCGCCGAGGTCGCGCAGCGCGCCGGGTGTCACCGAGGGCAGGACGGGCGCGGGCAGCGACGACGGCAGGGCGCCGATGCGTGGGACGGGCGCGCCGAGCACCTCGACGAGGACCGTGGCGAGCACGACCGCGACGAGCGACGCGGGGACCGCCGCGTGGAGGCGGGGGAGCAGCAGCATCGTCGCGGCGACGAGCGCGACGCAGCCGAGCGTCCACAGCACCGGGGCGGCGGGTACGTCGGTCACGGCGGCGCGCACGGCCTCCACGGCGGACACCAGGGTGTTGTGGCCGGGTGCGGCCTCGACGCCGACCGCGGCCGGGACCTGCTGGAGGAAGATGATGCACGCGATCCCGAGCGTGAACCCCTCGACGACCGGCCACGGGATGTACGTGACGACCCGCCCGAGCCGGGCGAGCCCGGCGACGAGGACCACGAGCCCGGCGAGGACGGTGACGAGCGCCACCGATCCTGGGCCGTGCGTGACGACGACCGGCGCGAGCACGACCGCCATCGCTCCGGTCGGCCCGGACACCTGGTGGTTCGACCCGCCGAGGACCGCCGCGACGACACCGGCGACGACGGCGGTGACGAGCCCGGCGGCGGCCCCGACCCCGGAGCTGACGCCGAACGCGAGCGCGAGCGGGAGGGCGACGACGCCCACGGTGACGCCGGCGAGGAGGTCGGCGCGCAGGGTCCGGGGCCGCAGGTCGTAGTCGGAGCGCCGGGGCAGCAGGTCGCGGACGGCGGCGAGGCGGTTCATGCCGAGGGGGACGACGCGGTGGTCGCGTCGAGCACGGCGCGCGCGGACGCGCCGGGCAGGGCCGGGAGCCGACGCGCGGCCTCGAGCTGGTCGGACGCGCCCGCGAGGTTCGACAGCAGGAACGCTCGCGCCACGACGAGGAGCTCGGCGACGAGCGGCTCGGCGAGGCGGTACTCGACGGCGTTCCCGCTGCGCGTGGAGGTCACGACGCCCGCTCGGCGCAGCACCGCGAGGTGCTGGGAGAGCTGGGACGCCTCGCACCCGGTGACGTCGAGCAGCACGGAGACGGGCGCGGTGTGGTCGGCGTCGGCGGCGAGGACCTCGAGCACCTGGATGCGTGTGGGGTGCGCGAGGCACCGGAAGAGCTCGGCCTTGATGCGGTAGAGGGGAGCGGTCTCGTCGGTGCCGGGGGCGTCGTCGTCGGGTCGGGGTGGGCGGGGCACGGGTCCTCCGGTGCAGCGGGATGATGGATTGCGCAATCCATCAAACCATGGCGGGCGGCGTGCGGCGGCCCGCCCGGGATAGCCTGCCGCCATGACCGCCGCGCCCGACCCGAGCACCGACACCTCTCCTGCGGACCCGGCGGCCGAGGGCGCGGGGCACCCGACGCTCGGCCGCGTGGTGCGGACGCTGGACGAGCTGTACCCGCCGTCGACGGCGGAGGACTGGGACGCCGTCGGCCTCGTCGCCGGCGACCCGGGCGCGCCCGTGCGCAAGGTGCTGCTCGCCGTCGACCCCGTCGAGGAGGTCGCGGACGAGGCCCTCGCGTGGGGCGCCGACCTGCTCGTCACGCACCACCCGCTGTTCCTGCGGCCGGTGCACTCCGTCGCCGCGACGACCTTCAAGGGCTCGCTCGTGCACCGCCTCATCCGGGGCGGGTGCGCGCTGTACGTCGCGCACACGAACGCCGACGCCGCGCAGCGCGGGGTCGCGGACGCCCTCGCCGACGCGCTCGACCTGCTCCAGCGCGTCCCCCTCGTGCCGCACCCCGCGCCGTCGCCGCACGAGGCGGCGCGCACCGGCACCGGCCGCGTGGGCCGGCTCGCGGAGCCGACGACGTTGCGCGCCTTCGCGCAGCGCGTCGCGCAGGTGCTGCCCCCGACGGTGCAGGGCGTGCGCGTGGCGGGCGACCTCGACGCGCGCGTCGAGTCGGTCGCGGTCGTGGGCGGGTCCGGCGACTCGCTGTTCGACGCCGTGCGGGCGAGCGGGGCCGACGTCTACCTCACGTCCGACCTGCGCCACCACCCCGTGTCCGAGCTGCGCGAGCGCGCGCGGCTCGACGGCGGCGGGGCCGGGACGCCGTTCCTCGTCGACGTGCCGCACTACGCCTCGGAGTGGCCGTGGCTCCGCTACGCTGCCGAGGACCTCGTGCGCGTCCTCGCGCGCTCCGGCGCCGCCGTGGAGACGCGGGTCAGCACGCTCGTCACCGACCCGTGGACGGCGCGGTTCCCGTCCGCACCCGCCGACCCCGGAGCCGACGCCGGACCGCCCCGCGACACCGCGCAGGGCTGACGCCCGCCGCGCGTCGACCCGCACCCGTCCCCACCGACCCGCACGCCGGCCCCCACCCGGGGCCCACGAAAGGAACCACCCGTGGCCACTGCACCGCCCGCCGACCAGCTCCGCCTGCTGGACGTCCAAGAGCTCGACACGCGTGCCCAGCAGCTCGCGCACCAGCGCAAGAACCTGCCCGAGCACGCGCGCATCGCCGAGCTCGACGCCCAGCTCGAGGACCTGCGCGGCAAGCTCGTGGAGTCGCGGACCGCGGTGAGCGACCTCCGGCGCGAGCTGACCAAGGCCGAGGGCGACGTCGAGCAGGTGCGGACGCGCGCCGCGCGCGACCAGTCGCGGCTGGACTCCGGCCAGGTCGGGGCGAAGGACGCGCAGGCGCTCGTCGCCGAGCTCGAGTCGCTCGCGCGTCGGCAGGGCGTCCTCGAGGAGGTCGAGCTCGACGTCATGGAGCGGCTCGAGGCGCACGAGGAGGCCCTCGCGAAGCTCGAGTCGGCGCACGCCGAGCTCGAGTCCGCCAAGGCCGAGGTCGTGGCCGCGCGCGACGCCCGGTACGCGGAGCTCGACGCCGAGGCCGCGCAGGTCGCCTCCCGCCGCACGGACGCCGTCGCCGGCCTCGACGCGGGCCTGCTCGCGCTCTACGAGCGCGTGTGCGACCAGAACGGCGGCCGTGGCGTCGTCGCGCTGCGCGGCCAGCACGTCGACGGGCTCAACGTCTCGCTGAGCCCGGCGGAGCTCGCGGCGATCACGTCGGCCGCGCCCGACCAGGTGGTGCGGCTCGAGGACTACGGTCACATCGTGGTGCGGCCGGAGGGCGCCGGCGCGTGAGCGGGGCGAGAGGTCGGCAGCTCGTCGTCGAGGCCGACGGCGGCTCCCGCGGCAACCCGGGGCCCGCGGGCTTCGGGGCGCTCGTCCGCGACGCCGCGACCGGCCAGGTGCTCGCCGAGCGGGCCGCGTACCTCGGCACGACGACGAACAACGTCGCCGAGTACTCGGGCCTCGTCGCCGGGCTGCGCGCCGCCGCGGAGATCGACCCCGACGCGCGCGTGACCGTCCGGATGGACTCGCGGCTCGTCGTCGAGCAGATGTCGGGGCGCTGGCAGATCAAGCACGACGACATGCGCCGCCTGGCGGCCGAGGCCGCGACGGTGCTCCCGGCCGCGCAGGTCACCTACGAGTGGGTGCCGCGCGCGCAGAACGCGGCGGCCGACGCCCTCGCCAACGAGGCGATGGACACCCGCGGGACCGTCGTGCGCGACCACGAGCCCGCGGACCCGTCGGGGGCGGCGGCCGACCCCGTGCCGGACACCGCGGCCGACCCCGAGGGCGTGCCGACGACGCTCCCCGCCGTCCCGGAGGGCGCGGCGCTCGACACGGCAGCCCGGCCGTCGGGCGCCACCGTCCGGTTCGACGACGCGCCCGCGCTCACGGTCGTCCTCGTGCGGCACGGGCAGACGCCGCTCACCGTCGCGGGCGCGTTCAGCGGCTCGTCGGTGCCGGGACCGTCGCTCACCGCGCGCGGCCGGACACAGGCCGCACAGGCCGCCGACCTGGTGTTCCGGATCGGGCGCCAGGCGTGGCCCGACCTGCCGCGCCCGTCGGCCGTCGTCGCCTCGCCCATGGTCCGGGCCCAGGAGACGGCGCGCGCCGTCAGCCGACGGCTCGGGGTGCCCGTGACGACGGACGACCGGTTCGCCGAGGTGGACTTCGGCGCGTGGGAGGGGCTCACGGCCGCGGAGGTCGACGCCGGGTGGCCCGGCCTGCTGGCCGCCTGGTACACGACCGGGACGACTCCGGCCCCCGGGGGCGAGTCGGCCGCCGACGTCGGCGCGCGCGTCCGGCAGGGGCTGCGCGACCTCGTCGACACGATGCTGCCGGGCGCCGGACCCGCGGGCTGCACCGTCGTCGTCGTGGGCCACGCCGTCCAGGTGCGGGCCGCGATCGGGACGGCCGTGGGCGCGCCGCCCGAGCAGTGGTCGCGCGTCCGCGTCCCTCCGGCGTCGGTGAGCATCCTGCGGCTGTGGGCCGACGGCACGAGCGAGCTCACCGCCCAGGGCGTCCCGAGCGACCTCTGATCCCCCGAGCGACACTCCCCGTGGCGCGAGGTAGAGCCGTGGTCGCGACCACGGCTCTACCTCGGCGGCCTCGGAGGCGCGGTGCGGGCGACCTGGAGACCGGTACCCACCCAGGCGTCGAGGTCGCGCGGGTCCGCCAGGCGCGGACCGTCGACGACGACCCACCCCGCCACCGTGCGGGTGCCCATCGTCATCGGCCGGGCACCGTCCTCCAGGGCGGCGGTGCGTCCGCCCGTGCCGACCCGGACCATGAGGGCGTCCCCGGTGATCGCGACCGCCATGCGCCCGTCCACGAGGAACGCGAGGCCGCCGAACATCGTCCGCTCCTCGAACGGGGCGCGGGGCGCCAGCACCGCGCGGACGCGGTCGGCGAGGTCCTGGCTGACGGCCATGGGTCCACTGTGGACCCCCGCCCGTCCCGGCGCAGCGGCGCGCCGCGCCGGCCGGGCCGACGACCGCGCCGGACCGCTCGTCCGGACTGCTCGTCCGGACCGCTCAGGAGATGACGAGCTCGAGCGTGCGCGGCCCGCTGCGGGTCGTGGCGTCGTGCAGGGTCGCCTCGATCAACCGGTAGGTGAGGCCCGAGCCGACCTCGGTCCCGATCACCGTGCCGACGAGCTCGCGCGCCGCGTCCAGCAGCCCGGCCGCGGACGACGGCGCCGCCGCCTCCCGGCGCACGAGGTGCCCGGCGAGCACGCCGCGCGTGTGCTTGGCGTTGTGCGAGACGACGGTGCGCCTCCCGGCGTGCTCGCGCACGACCCGCACCGCGACCCACTCGGCCGCGGACGGACCCGACGCCCGCGGCTTCCACGCGCCCACGTACGTCGCGGACCGGCAGTCCACGACGACGTCGCCCGCCGCGCGCTCGTCGAGCACGGGGGCGAGGTGCGGCCGCCACGCCGTGGCGAGCCTCCCGACGCCCGGCAGGTCCACCGCCATGGAGAGCCGGTACGCCGGGACCCGGTCGGCGGGGGAGAGCGCGCCCCACAGCCCCGACACGACGCGCACGTCCTCGCGGGCCCGACGCGCGGGCTCCCCGCCCGCGGCGAGCGCGCCCGCGAGGTCCGCGGCGCCGTACAGCACGCCCGTGTACACGTCGGCCGCCGGACCGGCGGGGGCCGTGCGCAGCACGGTGTTGCGCCGCACCTCCTCGGCGAGCCCCGGTGTCGTGCCCAGGACGTCGTGCGCGTCCGGCCGGGCGCTCGCGGCGGCGAGCGCGTCGAGGACCGTCACGCGGTGCGCGGTGAGCGCGGGGGAGGTCAGGGCGTCGAGGTCGACGGGCGGGGCGCCGTCGGGCGCGGGGGTCTTGCCCTCGGACGGGGGGAGCAGCACGAGCACCGGGTCACTCTACGAGCGCGCGCGACGTCGCCGCCGCGGGTGACCGGGACCGACGGCGTGGGGTGCGTCACGGCTACGCTCGCCCCGTGGCCCAGGTGAAGATCTACGGACGGCGCAGCGTGTGGGGCGAGCGGCGCCGGGAGGTGTCCGACGCGCTGCACGACGCGCTCGTGCGCACGTGGCAGCTCCCGCCGGACAAGCGGTTCCACCGCTTCCTGCTCCTGGACGACGACGACCTCGTCGCCCCGCGCTCGGATGCGTACCTCGTCGTCGAGGTCGTCTGCTTCACCGGACGCACGCGCGAGGCCAAGCGCGCGCTGGTCGCGGCGCTGTACGACGACGTCGCGCCCGCCCTGGGCCTGACCGCGGACGACGTAGAGCTCGTGGTCCTGGAGAGCCCGCGCGAGAACTGGGGCATCCGCGGGGTCGGCGGCGACGAGCTCGCGCTGTCGTACCGCGTCGACGTCTGACACGCATCGCGTCCCCTGCCTCGGGCGCAGCGGGCGGTCCGGAGCCTGGCGCGCGGCCGCTCAACCCGCCTCGGCGACGACGGCCAGCACCGCGTCGCCGTACCGGGCGAGCTTGTTCTCGCCGACGCCGCTCACCTGCGCGAGCCGCTCGAGCGAGCCGGGCCGGGCGGTCGCGATCCCGCGGAGCGTCGCATCCCCGAACACGATGTACGCGGGCACGCCCTGGGTCTTCGCCTCGCCCGCCCGCCAGGCGCGCAGCGCCTCGAAGAGCGGGACGTCGGCCTCGGCCAGCTCGGCGGCGGCCGCCGCCTTCCGTCCCTTCGCCGCCCGCACCGGACGAGCCGGCTCGTGCCGCATCCGGACCTCGCGTCGCCGGGCCAGGACCTCCCCGCTCCCCGCAGTGAGCACGAGCGTCCCGTGCGCGCCCTCGACGGTGAGCAGCCCCTGCGCGAGGAGCTGACGCACCACGGCCCGCCACTCGTCCTCGGACAGGTCCTTGCCGACCCCGAACACCGACAGCTCCTGGTGCCGGAACCGGCGGACCTTCTCCGTGTCCCGGCCGAGGAGGATGTCGACGACCTGCCCGACGCCGAAGCTCTGCCCGCGCTCGCGCTCCAGACGGAACACCGTCGAGAGCACCTTCTGCGCGGCGACCGTCCCGTCCCAGGCCTCGGGCGGGGCGAGGCAGGTGTCGCACGACCCGCAGCCCCCGGGGTGCTCCTGCCCGAAGTAGGCGAGGAGCTGGGCGCGACGGCACTCGACGGTCTCGCAGAGGGCGAGCATCGCGTTCAGGTGCTGGCCCAGGTTGCGCCGGTGCGCGGCATCGCCATCGGACGTCTCGATGAGCTTGCGCTGCTGCACGACGTCGGCGAGGCCGTAGGCCAGCCAGGCGGTGGAGGGCAGCCCGTCACGCCCGGCCCGCCCCGTCTCCTGGTAGTACCCCTCGACGGACTTGGGCAGGTCGAGGTGCGCGACGAACCGGACGTCGGGCTTGTCGATGCCCATGCCGAAGGCGATCGTCGCGACCATGACCAGGCCGTCCTCGCGCAGGAACCGGGACTGGTTCGCGGCGCGCACCGACGCGGGGAGCCCTGCGTGGTAGGGCAGCGCCTGGATCCCGTTCGCGACGAGCGACGCGGCAGTCCTCTCCACCGACGCGCGCGAGAGGCAGTAGACGATCCCCGCCTCCCCGGCGTGCTCGGTGCGCAGCAGGTCGAGCAGCTGCTTCTCGGGCCGGTCCTTGGGCACGATCCGGTAGGTGATGTTGGGGCGGTCGAAGCTGGAGACGAAGTGCCGTGCGCCCTCCAGGTCGAGGCGCTGGGCGATCTCCGCCCGGGTGGCCGCCGTCGCCGTCGCCGTCAGCGCGATGCGCGGGACGGAGGGCCAGCGCCGGTGCAGCACCGACAGCTCGAGGTAGTCGGGCCGGAAGTCGTGCCCCCACTGGGACACGCAGTGCGCCTCGTCGATCGCGAAGAGCGCGATCGGCGTCCGGTCGAGCAGGTCGAGGGTCGCGCGGCTGCGGAGTCCTTCCGGTGCCACGTACAGCAGGTCGAGCTCGCCCGCCACGAGCGCGCGCTCGACGGCGCGGCGGTCCTCGGGGGACAGCGTGGAGTTGAGGAACGCCGCGCGGACGCCGAGCGCCGCGAGGGCGTCCACCTGGTCCTGCATGAGGGCGATGAGCGGTGACACCACGACACCGGTCCCCGCGCGGACCAGCGCGGGGATCTGGTAGCACAGCGACTTGCCCCCGCCGGTGGGCATGAGCACCAGGGCGTCGCCGCCGCCGACGACGGTGTCGATGATGGCAGCCTGCTCGCCCCGGAACGCGTCGTACCCGAAGACCCGCCGGAGCACGTCGAGCGCGGTGTCCGTCGCAGTGTCGGTCGCAGTCGCTGTGGCCACCCAGGCACCCTACCGAGGAGATCCGACACGACGGTCCCGGCCCGTCCGTCCACGCGCCGGGGCGCCCGTCACGGACGGCGGAGCTCGGCGGGCAGGTCGTCCCGGTGGCGGACGGCGAGGGACGTCACCGCGCGGGTCAGGCAGACGTACAGCCGCCGCAGGCCCGTGACCCGGTCGGGCTCGCCCCGGACCACGCCCTCCGGGTCGTCCAGCACGACGTGGTCGAACTCCAGCCCCTTCGCGAGCGACGCGGGCACGAGGTCGAGGCGCGCGTCGAACTCGACCGTGCCCGCGTCGTCCGTCGCCTCGCCGACGACCGCGAAGGCGAGGCCCGCCGCGGTGAGCGCCGTGCGTGCGACGTCCGTGCCGGCGTCGGGCACGATGAGCCCGACCGACCCCTCCCGGTCGAGCGCCGCGCGGACCAGCTCCACGAGCGGCCCCGTGGTGAGGACGAGCTCGCCCCGCGCCCGGCGGACGGCGACCGGCGGGTCGAGGTCCGGCGCGATCGAGGGGAGCAGTCGGGCCGCGTACTCGATGACGTCGCCGGGGACGCGGAAGCCCGCGGTGAGCTGCTCCACATGGCCGTCGGGCTTGCCGAGGTGCGTCAGCGCGTCGGTCCACGAGGAGACGCCCCACGGCGTCGTCGCCTGGGCCAGGTCGCCCAGCACCGTCAGCGAGCCGGTGCGCGCCCGGCGCCCGAGAGCGCGCAGCATCATCGGCGACAGGTCCTGCGCCTCGTCCACCACGACGTGCGCCACCGACGCGCCGCGGGCCAGCAGGTCCGCGACCTCGTCGAGCAGGACGAGGTCGGCCAGCGTCCAGCGGGCCGTGCCCGGCGTCCGGGAAGGTCGGGCCGGGCGCAGCAGCTCCTGCTCGGCGGCGGTGAGGACGCCGTCGGCGCTCGCGGCGAGGAACGCGGGGTCGACGAGGAGCCGGTGCAGCAGCGCCGTCGGCGTGACCTTCGGCCACACCGCGGCGGTGTAGTCCCGGACCGGGCGCGTGCGCGCGAGCGCGTCCCAGGCTCGCTCGTCGAGGGCCTCCCCGGACTCCTCGATCTGCACGAGGATCCGGTGCGCGAGCGCGTGCCGCAGGTGGTCGCGACCGGCGTCGAAGCGCGGCTCCCGGCCGACCACCTGCGCCACGCACTCGCGTGCCTCGTGCGCGGCGACGCGCCAGCGGCGCGCGCCGCGCGGCAGCACGAGCGCCTCGGACGGCTCGACGAGGTGCGACCACACGGCGCGTCGGAGCACCTCGGCCAGGCGCCCGTCGCCCTTGAGCCGCGCGACCTCTGCGGACTCCGTGCCGCGCAGGCGGCCGTGCGCCGTGACGATCTCCTCGACGGTGGTCTGGGTCGCGTCGACCTCGCCGAGCGCGGGCAGCACGTCGCGGATGTACCGCAGGAAGCTCGCGTTGGGCCCGACGACGATCATCCCGGCGCGGCTCACCCGCTCCCGGTGGGAGTACAGCAGGTATGCGGCGCGGTGCAGCCCGACGGCGGTCTTGCCGGTGCCGGGCGCGCCCTGCACGACGACGGTCCGGTCGAGACCGCTGCGCACGATGACGTCCTGCTCGGGCTGGATGGTGGCGACGATGTCGCGCATCGGCCCGGTACGGGGACGCTCGATCTCGGCCTCGAGGATCGCGGAGGGCTCGGCACCGGGACCCGGGGCGGTGAGCGTCTCGTCCTCGAAGCCGGTGAGAGCGCCCCGCTGGAAGCCGTAGCGGCGGCGGACGGCGACCCCCATCGGCTCGGTGCGGGTGGCGCGGTAGAAGGGCGTGCTCACCGGGGCGCGCCAGTCGACGACGAGCGGGTCGCCCTCGGGGTCGGAGACGTGGCGGCGCCCGATGTGGAAGACCTCGGCGGGCTCGTGGTCGGTCCCGTCGAGGTCGATGCGGCCGAAGAAGAGCGGGACCTCGGGGTCGTCGGCGAGCTGGGCGAGCCGACGGGCGAGCGCGGCCTCGAGATGCTCAGCGCTGACCCGGTCCCCGGCGAGGGCGTCGAGCGACCCGGCCAGCTCGCGCATGCGGGCGAGCTGCGTGCGGGCGTCGGCCAGGAACTCCTGCTCCCGGGCGAGCTCGCCCGACGTGTCGTCGGCGGGTGCGGCGCTCGGTGCGTCGGGGGCGGACGGTACGGCGGTGGCGGGCACGACAGACCTCCGGGAGCAGTCTTCGAGGGGGGCGGGACATCCTACGGGCCATCACCCGCCGGCGGGCCGGTCGCTGGTCCGCCGAGCCGCCCGGGAGCGGTAGCCTTGCTGGCGCGGACGAGTCGGTCGGACGGTCGCGTCGGGAGGCCTCGTGCCTCCCGCCGAGGAACGTCCGGGCTCCGAAGGGCAAGGTGGTGGGTAACGCCCACCCGGGGTGACCCGCGGGACAGTGCCACAGAGAACAGACCGCCGCGTCGGGAAGGGCTCCGGCCCCGACCGGTGCGGTAAGGGTGAAACGGTGGTGTAAGAGACCACCAGCGGACCGGGTGACCGGTCCGGCTCGGTAAACCCCACCTGGAGCAAGGTCAGACAGGGAGCGTCAGAGGGCTGCCCGCCTGAGCTCCTGGGTAGACCGCTCGAGCCCTGCGGTAACGCAGGGCCTAGATGGATGACCGTCGCCCGCGCGAGGGTGACCTCGCGCGGGAACAGAACCCGGCGTACAGACCGGCTCGTCCGCATCCCACCGCCCGACCTGCGGCGTCGCAGGAGGGTTGCCCTCGGTCGCACGAGGGCCACGAGACGGCTGGGGGTCTTCTCCAGCGGGTCGGTCCCGCGTGTCGTGCTTCCGTGCGGACTCGTGGAGCCCACGCGACGTGGGCCCAGGCGCGGACGGCGGCGCGGATCGCCTCCGACTCGTTCGCCAGACCTTCTTGCTCGGCGCGCTCCCGGGCCGCGGTCAGGGTCTGCTCGTCGAGGCGGACCGTGACGGGCTTGCCTCGGCCGTCGCCGGCCGCGGGACGGCGGGACGGCGTGCGAGCCACGGTGCGGCGTTAGGCTGTCGTGCCGCGCCCGCCGCGGAGACGCCGGTCCGCCGGCTCGTCCGTCCGCCTCTCCCGGCACCACCGGGAGGACGGACCCCGTCCTACTCGTGCCGAGGAGCACCATGTCGCACCACGACTCGCACACGCCTCCGCTCGCCTACGTCATCGCCGGCTCCGAGGCCACCGGCGGTGCCGGTATCCAGGCCGACCTCAAGACGTTCCAGGAGCTCGGCGCCTACGGCGTCGGGACGCTCACGTGCATCGTCTCGTTCGACCCGAAGAACGACTGGGGTCACCGCTTCGTCCCCGTGGACCCGCAGGTGATCGCCGACCAGTTCGAGGCGGCGACGGTCACGCACGAGCCGTCGGTCGTGAAGATCGGCATGCTCGGGACGCCCGCGACGATCGACGTCGTCGCCGAGTCGCTGCGCTCGCGCACGTGGGAGCACGTCGTGCTCGACCCGGTGCTCATCTGCAAGGGCCAGGAGCCCGGCGCCGCCCTCGACACCGACACGGCGCTGCGCGCGCAGGTCCTCCCGCTCGCGACGGTCGTCACGCCCAACCTCTTCGAGACGCGCACGCTCGCGGGCGTCGAGTCGATCGAGACGGTCGAGGAGCTCGTCGAGGCGGCGCGCAAGGTCCAGGCGCTCGGCCCGCGCGCCGTCGTCGCGAAGGGCGGCGTCGAGCTGCCCGGCCCCGACGCGGTCGACGTCCTGGTCGACGGTGATGAGGTGCACGTGCTGCGCACCCCGAAGATCGGCGAGGAGCGCGTGAGCGGGGCCGGCTGCACGTTCGCCGCCGCGATCACCGCGGAGCTCGCCAAGGGCGCCTCGGTGCTCGACGCCGCGCGCGTCGCCAAGGACGTCGTCACCGCCTCCATCGAGGACCGCGTGGCGTCGAACGCGCCGTTCGACGCGGTACGGGTCGGCGCGCGCCGCTGACCTCCTGCGGTGCGCCCGGGCCGCGCCTCGCGACCCCGGGCCGACCCGTGCTCGACCAGCGATCACCCCTCGGACGTCTCGACGTCCCCTGACGGTCAAGGAATACTCTCGTCACCGTGAACGACCTCTCCCCTTCGGAACTGTCCCCGTCCCCGGGTGCTGCCGACGGCCCCGACCGGGTCTCCGCCGACGTCTCCGGCCTCCCCGACGACACCGGGCACGCCGGGCGCGGCCTCGCGCGCCACGACGTCCCGGGCCCGCTGCGCGACGACGTCCGCCTGCTCGGCGGCCTCCTCGGCACCGTGCTGCGCGAGACGGGCGGCCAGGACCTGCTCGACGACGTCGAGCGCCTCCGCGAGCTCTCGATCCGTGCGTACGACGACCGGTCGGGCGCGGTACTCGCCGAGGCCGAGGCGCTCGTCGAGGGCCTGTCCATGGCGCGCGCCGAGCAGGTCGCGCGGGCCTTCACGTGCTACTTCCACCTCGCGAACCTCGCCGAGGAGTACCACCGCGTGCGCGTCCTGCGGGAGCGCGAGGCGGAGTTCGCGACGCGCGCGACGACGCCCGACGACTCGCTGCCCGAGGCGTTCGAGCAGCTCGTCGGCGAGGTCGGGCGCGAGGAGGCGCTGCGACGTCTGCGTCGCCTCGAGTTCCGCCCCGTGCTCACCGCGCACCCCACGGAGGCGCGCCGTCGTGCGGTCTCCGGCGCGGTGCGGCGCATCGCGACGCTCCTCGACGAGCGGGACGCGCAGCGCCTCGGCGGCACGTCGCTCGCGGAGAACGAGCGTCGTCTCCTCGCCGAGATCGACACGATGTGGCGCACCGCCCCCATCCGCGAGCACAAGCCGTCGGTCCTCGACGAGGTGAAGACGGCGCTCGGCGTGTTCGACGCGACGATGTTCGACACGTTCCCCACCGTCTACCGCCGCCTGGACGACTGGCTGCTGGGTGACGAGGCGGGGCGCGAGGAGCCGCTCGTGCGGCCGTTCGTCAGCCTGGGCACGTGGATCGGCGGCGACCGCGACGGCAACCCGAACGTCACCGCCGACGTGACGCGCCAGGCCGCGGCGATCGCGGCCGACCACGCGCTCGCCGCGCTCGAGCAGCAGGCGCGCGCCGTCGGGCGCAAGCTCACGCTCGACCAGGACGGCACGCCGCCGTCGGACGGCCTGCGCGCCCTGTGGGAGCGCCAGCGCCGGCTCTCGGAGGCGGTCACCGTCGCCGCGTCGGAGGCGTCGCCGCGCGAGCCGCACCGCGCGGTGCTGCTCGTCGTCGCGGACCGCATCGCCGCGACGCGGGCGCGCAACGCCGACCTCGCCTACCCGAACGCTGAGCAGCTCGAGTCCGACCTGCGCGTCGTCCAGGAGTCCCTCGTCGCAGCGGGCGCGCCCCGCGCGGCGTACGGGGACCTGCAGCAGCTCGTGTGGCAGGTCGAGACGTTCGGCTTCCACCTCGCGGAGCTCGAGGTGCGCCAGCACTCCCAGGTCCACGAGGGGGCGCTCGCCGAGATCGCGGAGAAGGGCCTGCACGGCGACCTCTCCGACCGCACGCGCGAGGTGCTCGACACGTTCCGCGCGCTCGGCGCGGTCCAGCAGCGCTACGGCATCCGTGCCGCCCGTCGCTACATCGTGTCGTTCACGCAGAAGCCGGAGCACCTGGCGGCGGTGTACGAGCTCGCGGAGCTCGCGTTCGAGGGCTCCGACGAGGCGCCCGTGGTCGACGCGATCCCGCTGTTCGAGACCTTCGCCGACCTGCGGGCGAGCGTCGACATCCTCGAGTCCATGCTCACGCTGCCGCAGGTGCAGCGTCGGCTCGCGGAGAACGGGCGTCGCGTCGAGGTCATGCTCGGCTACTCGGACTCGTCGAAGGACGTCGGCCCGGTCTCCGCGACGCTCGCCCTGCACGACGCGCAGAGCCGCATCGCGCAGTGGGCCGAGCGCCACGACATCACGCTCACGCTGTTCCACGGCCGTGGCGGGGCCCTCGGCCGCGGCGGCGGCCCGGCGAACCGTGCCGTGCTCGCCCAGCCCCCGGGCTCGGTCGACGGCCGGTTCAAGCTCACCGAGCAGGGCGAGGTCATCCTCGCGCGCTACGGCGACCCGACGATCGCGTCGCGCCACATCGAGCAGGTCGCCGCGGCGACGCTGCTCGCGTCGGCGCCGTCGACCGAGAAGCGCAACGCCGAGGCGACCGAGCGCTACCGTGACCTCGCGGCCGCGCTCGACGAGTCGTCGCGCCGCCGGTTCCACGAGCTGGTGCGCGCGGACGGGTTCCCGCAGTGGTTCTCGCAGGTGACCCCGCTGGAGGAGGTCGGCCTCCTGCCGATCGGCTCCCGTCCGGCTCGTCGCGGGCTGTCGGTCTCGTCGCTCGACGACCTGCGCGCGATCCCGTGGGTCTTCTCCTGGTCGCAGGCGCGCATCAACCTCGCGGGCTGGTACGGGCTCGGCACGGCGCTGCGCGAGTTCGGCGACCTCGAGCTGCTGCGCGAGGCGCACCGCGAGTGGCCGCTCTTCGCGACGCTGCTGGACAACGTCGAGATGTCGCTCGCCAAGACGGACGAGCGCATCGCGGAGCGCTACCTCGCGCTCGGGGACCGCGACGACCTCGCGCAGGCGATCCTCGACGAGCTGCGGCTCACGCGCGAGCAGGTCCTCGCGGTGACGGAGAACGCGTGGCCGCTCGCCGGTAGGCGCGTGCTGGGCCGCGCGGTCCAGCTCCGCAGCCCGTACGTCGACGCGCTCTCGCTGCTCCAGGTCCGTGCGCTGCGCGGCCTGCGCTCCGGCGCGGAGGGCCCCGTGAAGGACGAGCTCCAGCACCTGCTGCTGCTCACCGTCAACGGGGTCGCGGCCGGTCTGCAGAACACCGGCTGACGTCCGGCACCCGCCACGACGGCCGTCACGTCGACCCGAGACCGGGTCCGTGGCGGCCGTCGTCGTCTGGACAGCCGTCCAGTTGTTGAATGAATCCTCAACCATCGCCCGGGGGAATGGCCGCTCACGGGGGTCTGGGTAAAGTCTTCGCCAGAGGCCTACCAGCCGCCGCTATCCGTGGGGTACTCTGGCGACGACCGACCACGCCGGAGTCCTGCTGTCGCCCGACGACGTACGAGAGCAGGGGCCCGACAGGTCGGGGCGTCGGGCAGGAGGCGCGGCACTCGTCGGGGTGGGCGAGGCAGGACGAAGGGCGGGGCAGTGTTGGTACAAGAGCTCGAACGCAGCGACACCGGAGCAGGGACGGGCGGCATCCGGCTGCTCGAGGAGCGCGACGCGAGCGTCGTGGACATGTGGGGTGAGATCGACGTCGCCCTGCGCAGCGAGGCGAGCGCTGCGCTCGCCAACGCGCTCGAACGCGACGTGCCCGTGGTCATCGACACGTCCAAGGTGACGTTCATGGACTCGACGGGCATCGCGTTCCTCGTGCAGTTCTACACGATCGGCTCCGAGGAGGGGCTGTCCGTGACGCTGCGCAACCCGCCGACGGTCGTCACCGACGTCCTCGAGATGCTCGGTGTCATCGAGATCTTCGGCACCGAGCACCACGAGGCCAGCCCGGCCTGACGGCACCGGCGCGCCCGGCCCCGGGGGACCGGGGCGCGCCGCGCGCACGACCGTCAGACGGCGTCGGCAGCGAGCGACGCGGCGCCGACGATCCCGGCCGCGTTGCGCAGCTGGGCGGGCACGATCGGCGCCCGCAGGTGCAGCAGCGGCAGGAAGTGCTCGTGCTTCTTGCTCACGCCGCCGCCCACGACGATGAGGTCGGGCGAGAACAGGTCCTCGACGACGCCGAAGTAGCGCTGCAGCCGCTCGGCCCACTGCGCCCAGTCGAGGTCCTCCCGGTCGCGCGCGGCGTCGGAGGCCCGCGTCTCGGCGTCGTACCCGTCGATCTCGAGGTGCCCCAGCTCGGTGTTGGGGAGCAGGTGGCCCTCGACGAGGAGCGCGCTGCCGATGCCGGTGCCGAGCGTCGCGACGAGCACGACGCCGTCCGCGTCGCGCGCGGCGCCGTAGCGCACCTCGCCCACGCCCGCGGCGTCGGCGTCGTTGACGGCGACGACGTGTCGCCCGGTCTCCCGCGCGACGAGGGCCGGGAGGTCGACGCCCGTCCACGACTTGTCGAGGTTCGCGATGAAGCGGACCACGCCGTGCTGGAGCGGGGCGGGGAACGCGACGCCGATCGGGACGTCCTGCGGGAGGTCGTAGGCGCCCACGAGCTCGGCGATCACCTCCGCGACGGCCTGGGGCGTCGACGGCTGAGGGGTGGGGATGCGGTGCCGGTCCTGCGCGAACTCGCCGGTGGCGAGGTCGACGGGAGCGCCCTTGATACCGCTGCCGCCGACGTCGATGCCGAAGGCGGTACGGGGGCGTGCGCGGTCCGCAGGGGGTGCGGCGTGCGAGTCCTGGTGGGCGTTCATGGCAGTGTGAGGATCTCCGCTCCGTCGTCGGTCACCAGCAGCGTGTGCTCGAACTGTGCGGTCCGCGAGGCGTCCGCGGTGACTACCGTCCACCCGTCGTCCCACATCCGCCACTCGGACGTGCCGAGGGTGAGCATGGGCTCGATGGTGAAGACCATCCCGGGCTCGATCACCGTCGCGTGGTCCGGGGCCGCGTCGTAGTGCGGCACGACGAGCCCGGAGTGGAACGCGCGCCCGACGCCGTGGCCCGTGTACTCGCGCACGACCCCGTACCCGAAGCGGGCGGCGTAGCGCTCGATGACGCGACCGACGACGTTGATCTGGCGGCCGGGCGCCACGGCCTTGATGCCGCGGGCGAGCGCCTCGTGCGTGCGCTCGACGAGCAGCGCCGACTCCGGGTCCACCTCGCCGACGGTGAAGGTGGCGTTCGTGTCGCCGTGCACGCCGCCCACGTAGGCGGTGATGTCGACGTTGACGATGTCGCCCTCGACGAGCTCCGTGGAGTCCGGGATGCCGTGGCACACGACCTCGTTGAGCGAGGTGCACAGCGACTTGGGGAACCCGCGGTAGCCGAGCGTGGACGGGTAGGCGCCGTGGTCGAGGAGGAACTCGTGCCCCACGCGGTCGAGGTCGTCCGTCGTGACGCCGGGGACGACGTGGCGCCCGACCTCGGCGAGCGCCTGCGCCGCGACGCGGGACGCGACCCGGATGCGGTCGACGGTCGCGGGGTCGTTGACCTCGCTCCCGTCGAAGGGCCGCGGCCCCGGTCGGCCCACGTACTCGGGCCGCTCGATCGTCGGGGGGACCTGCCGCTGCGGCCCCACGACGCCCGGCACGAGGGGGCCTCGGCGCCCGGGGGGTGGGGGAGCGGGGACGAGGGCGGTGCTCATGGCCGCCAGTCTACGAACGCGCGGGCGCCGTGGGCGGCCGGGTGGGGCCGTATGGGGGAGGATCGGACCATGAGCACCGGATCACGCTTCAGCGACGACGGCGAGCCCGCGGCCGCGGACGGGTACTACTTCGACACGCGCACCGGCGAGGTGCACCGCGGCCCGAGCGCGTCGTGGTCGCACCGCATGGGTCCGTACCCGACGCGCGAGGCCGCCGAGAAGGCCCTGGAGACGGCGCGCGAGCGCACCGACGCCTGGGACGAGGAAGACCGCCGCGAGCGCGAGGAGTGACCCACGCCCCGCCGCCCGGCCCGCGTCGGGTGTGGTCGGGTCGTCTCGGCCTCCTCCTCGCGGGGCTGGCGGTGGGCGCGCTGACGTTCCTCGTCGCGCTGCAGGTGCGCGCGGTGTCGGGCGCCGGACCGACGACGGTCACCCCCTCGGGCGGGGCCCTGCCGGCCGCGCCCGAGCCTGCGCCGTCGACGGCGTCACCCGGGCCGACCGTCACGGAGGCGGCACCCTCGCCCCCGCTCGCGGGCGTGACGGTCGCCGTCGACCCGGGGCACAACGGCGGCAACGGGGCGAACCCGCTCGTCGTCAACGCGCCCGTGCCGGACGGTCGGGGCGACACCAAGGCCTGCAACACCGTGGGGACGTCCACGGACTCCGGCTACCCGGAGCACGCGTTCACGTGGGACGTGGCCGGGCGGCTCGCGGCACGCCTGACCGAGCTGGGCGCCGTCGTCGTGCTCACGCGTCCCGACGACGCGGGCGTGGGCCCGTGCGTCGACGCGCGCGGCCGGTTCCCGCAGGAGAACGGCGCGGACGTGCTCGTCTCGCTCCACGCCAACGGCACGGAGGACCGCCGCGCGCACGGGTTCTTCGCGATCGTGTCCGACCCGCCCGTGGACGAGGCGCAGGGCGAGCCGAGCGTCGCGCTCGCGCACGAGCTCGTGGCCGCGCTGACGGCGGCCGGGTTCGCGCCGTCGTCGTCGGTCGCGGCCGACGACGGTCCCGTCCAGCGGCGCGCCGACCTGGCGACGCTCAACCACGCCGAGCGTCCGGCGGTGATGCTCGAGCTGGGGGAGATGCGCAACCCGGACGAGGCCGCGGTCATGGAGTCGGAGGAGGGGCGCCAGCGCTACGCGGACGCCGTCGCGAGCGGCCTCGCCGCGTGGGTCACCGACGGTGGTGCGGGCGCGGGGTGACCCAGCGCCCGCACCGAGAGGTCAGCGGGCGAAGCTGTGCGCGTCGTCGGGGAAGGTCCCGCCGCGCACGTCGGCGGCGTAGTCGGCCGCCGCCTGGCCGAGCGCGGCGCCGATCTCGGCGTAGCGCTTGGCGAACCGGGGCGACCAGTCCGTCATCCCGGCCATGTCGGTCCACACGAGCACCTGGCCGTCGCACGCCGCGCCCGCGCCGATGCCGATGGTGGGGATGCGCAGGATCTCGGTGACGCGCGCGGCGACCTCGACCGGCACCATCTCGAGCACGACCGCGACGGCGCCCGCCTCGGCCACGGCGAGCGCGTCCTCGCTGAGACGCTCCGCGGCGTCGTCGCCCCGCCCCTGGACGCGCGGGCCGCCGAGCAGGTTCTCGGACTGCGGCGTGAAGCCGAGGTGCCCGACGACGGGGATGCCCGCGTCCGTGAGCGCACGGATCTGCGCCGCGACGCGTCGGCCGCCCTCGAGCTTGACCGCGCTCACGCCCGTCTCCTTGAGGAACCGGACGCCGGTCGCGAGCGCCTGCTCCGGGCCCGCCTCGTACGACCCGAACGGCAGGTCCACGACGGTGAAGGCGCGGCGCGCGGCGCGGGCGACGGCCCGGGCCGGCGGGACGAGGTCGTCGACCGTGACGGGCAGGGTCGACGCGTGCCCGTGCATCGTGTTGCCGATCGAGTCGCCGACGAGCAGCATGTCGATCCCCGCGTCGTCGAAGATGCGCGCGGTCACCGCGTCGTAGGCGGTGAGCATGGTGATCTTCTCGCCACGCTCCTTGGCCTCGGCGAGGTGGTGCACGCGGACGCGGCGCGGTCCCGTGCCGCCGGTCGCGGCGGGCTCGGGGGCGGTGTGAGCAGACATGACGGCCTTTCCTGGGTGCGGGAGGGGGCGGACGACGCGCGGGGTGCCGCCGTCGTCAGGCGAGCGGCTCGCGCCAGCGGTTCGTGATCGGCAGACGGCGGTCGCGGCCGAACGCGAGCGCCGTGACCTTGGGGCCCGGGGGGTACTGGCGGCGCTTCCACTCGGCGCGGTCGACGAGCGTCACGACCTTGTCGACGACCTCGGGGTCGAACCCGCGGGCGAGGAGCTCGGCGCGTCCCTCGGCGTGCTCGATGTAGGCGTCGAGGACCTCGTCGAGCAGGTCGTAGGGCGGCAGCGAGTCCTGGTCGGTCTGGCCGGGGCGCAGCTCCGCCGACGGCGGCTTGGTGATCGACGACTCCGGGATGGGCGGGATCTCGCCGCGGTCGAGCGCGGCGTTGTTGCGCCAGCGCGCGAGCTGCCACACGCGCGACTTGTCGACGTCCTTGAGCGGCGCGAACCCGCCGATGCTGCCGGCGTCGTAGATCGTGGCGTACCCGGTCGCGAGCTCGGACTTGTTGCCGGGCGCGATGACGAGGTGGCCCTCGCGGTTGGAGATCGCCATGAGGATCACGCCGCGCACGCGCGCCTGGAGGTTCTCCTCCGCGACGCCTTCCAGTGCGAGCTCGCCCTGGAACGCCTCGACCATGGGTGCGATGGGCTGGACGCGGTAGTCCGCGCCGAGCCGCTTCGCGAGGTCGGCCGCGTCGTCCTTGCTGTGGTCCGACGAGTACCGCGACGGCATCGAGACGCCGACGACGTTCTCGCCCCCGATCGCGTCCGCGGCGACGGCGGCGGTGAGCGCCGAGTCGATGCCGCCCGAGACGCCGAGCACGACCGAGCGGAAGCCGTTCTTGCGCACGTAGCCCGCGAGGCCCGTGACGCAGGCCCGGTACACCTCCTCGTCCGGGTGCAGCTCGGGGGCGCGCGGCCCGCGCGGGGCGCCGTCGGCGGGGAGCTCCCAGACGAGCAGGTCCTCCACGAACTGCGGCGACGAGGCCACCACCGTGCCCGCGGCGTCGGTGACGAACGAGCCGCCGTCGAACACGAGGTCGTCCTGGCCGCCCACGAGGTTCACGTACGCGACCGGGGCGCTCACCTCGTGCGCGCGGCGCGCGGCGAGGTCCGTGCGGACGTGCCCCTTGCCCTCCTCGTACGGGGAGCCGTTGAGCACGAGCAGCAGGTCGAGCCCGTTCCCCGCCTCGTCGAGCGTCGCCATCTCCGCGACGGGGCCGCCGTCCTGCCAGATGTCCTCGCAGATCGCGATGCCGACGCGGCGCCCCTCGACCTCGACGACCGTCGTCGTCTCGCCGGGCGCGAAGATGCGGAACTCGTCGAACACGCCGTAGTTGGGCAGGTGGTGCTTGTCGTACGCGGCCTGCACGACGCCGTCGCGCAGCACGACGGCGCGGTTGGTCGGGAGGTCGGCGGGGGACCCGGAGGCCTCGCGCTCCGCGGCGCCCGCACCGCGCGGCGCGCCCGAGGTGCCCACGGTGCCGAGCACGACGGTGACGGAGCCCAGCCCCTCGGCGTCGAGCCGGGCCGCGATGTCCGCTGCGGCGTCCCACGCCGCGCGCCGGAACGACGCCCGCAGCGCGAGGTCCTCGATGGGGTAGCCGGTGAGGGTCATCTCCGGGAAGGCGACGAGCTGCGCGCCCGCGGCCGCGGCCTCCCGGGTGCGCTCGAGGACCAGGGCGGCGTTGCCGTCGAGGTCCCCCACGCACGTGTCGACCTGTGCCAGCGCGACGCGCAGATCAGCCATGCGTCCACCCTAGACGAGCAGGGGGGACGGCTCGTCCGGGGGGCCGCCTCGCGGCACGACGTCCAGGACACGACCGTGTCACCCGTTCGTCACACGGATCAGGCAGGATGTACCGCATGGACAGGCAGCAGGAGTTCGTGCTCCGCACGGTCGAGGAGCGCGACATCCGCTTCATCCGGCTCTGGTTCACCGACGTGCTCGGCATGCTCAAGTCGGTGGCGATCGCGCCGGCGGAGCTCGAGTCGGCGTTCGCCGAGGGGATCGGGTTCGACGGCAGCTCGATCGAGGGCCTCACGCGCGTGTACGAGGCCGACATGATCGCCAAGCCGGACCCGACGACGTTCCAGGTGCTCCCGTGGCGCGGCGAGCGGCACGGCACCGCGCGCATGTTCTGCGACATCCTCACGCCCGACGGCGAGCCGTCCCTCGCGGACAGCCGCAACGTCCTCAAGCGTGCGCTCGCCCGGGCGAGCGACAAGGGGTTCACGTTCTACACGCACCCCGAGGTCGAGTTCTACCTGTTCAACCAGCCGGCAGACGCCGGGTCGCCGCTCGTCCCGGTCGACCAGGGCGGGTACTTCGACCACCTCGCGCGCGGGAGCACGCACGACTTCCGGCGCGCCGCGATCACGATGCTCGAGTCCATGGGCATCTCGGTCGAGTTCTCCCACCACGAGGCGGGGCCGGGGCAGAACGAGATCGACCTGCGCTACGCCGACGCGCTGACCACGGCCGACAATCTCATGACGTTCCGCACGGTCGTCAAGGAGGTCGCGCTCGAGCAGGGCGTGTTCGCGTCGTTCATGCCCAAGCCGATGGCCGACCACCCCGGCTCGGGCATGCACACGCACCTGTCGCTCTTCGAGGGCGACCGCAACGCGTTCCACGAGCCCGGCGCGCAGTTCGAGCTGTCCAAGACGGCGCGCCAGTTCATCGCGGGCCTGCTCGTCCACGCCGCGGAGATCACCGCGATCACGAACCAGTACGTGAACTCGTACAAGCGCCTCTGGGGCGGCGCCGAGGCCCCGAGCTACGTCTGCTGGGGCCACAACAACCGCTCCGCGCTCGTGCGCGTGCCCATGTACAAGCCGGGCAAGGGCAACTCGAGCCGCGTGGAGTACCGCGCGCTCGACTCGGCGACCAACCCGTACCTGGCGTTCGCCGTCATGCTGGCCGCCGGGCTCAAGGGCATCGAGGAGGGCTACGAGCTCCCCGAGGAGACCGAGGACGACGTCTGGGAGCTCACCGACGCGGAGCGTCGTGCGCTCGGCATCAAGCCGCTCCCGCAGTCGCTCGACGAGGCGATCCGCATCATGGAGGGCTCCGAGCTCGTCGCCGAGACGCTGGGCGAGCACGTGTTCGACTTCGTGCTGCGCAACAAGCGCCAGGAGTGGGACGCGTACCGCGCGCAGGTCACCCCGTTCGAGCTGAAGCGGTTCCTCCAGGTCCTGTGAGCGGGTCCACGACGACGTCCGGTCGGTCCGGCGGTTCCCGCCGGCCCACGCTCACGGGTCGGCTCGCGCGGTTCGGCTTCGCCGACATCACGCGCTCGGCCGGCCTGCTCGCGGACCCGGACCTGGCGCTGCTGCTCGACCCCGGCGCCCCGCCCGACGACGACGGTCCGGAGGCCGGTGCGGCCGACCCGGCGGGCGTCGTCGACGACGAGCTGCTCGCCGCGTTCGGCCAGGCCGCCGACCCGGACCTCGCGCTCCTGCAGGTCGTGCGGCTCGCGGGCGCGCTGCGCCCCGACGTCGAGGCGCGTGGTGCGCTCGCGGACCTCGCGCGCGGCACCCTGCGGCCCGGCCCGGCGCGCGACCGTCTGCTCGCGGTGCTCGGAGCGTCGGTCGCGCTCGGCGACGACGTCGTGCGGCGCCCCGCGCTGCTCGAGGTCGTCGCGGACCCGGCGCCGGGCACCGGGGTGGCCGCGGGCGACGTGCGGGCCGAGCTCCTGCGCGCCGTGGGCGCCGACCCGGACGCCGCCGTCCCGGTCGCGGCCGAGCCGGGGCCCGAGCGGGTCGACGCGCTGCGTCGCGCCTACCGCGAGCGGATCCTGCGCATCGCGGCGACGGACCTCACCGTGACCGACCCGCTGACGCGCATGCCCGCGGTCGGCGCCGCGCTGGCGGACCTCGCGGCTGCCGCGCTCGAGGGCGCGCTCGCCGTCGCGCGCGCGGAGCTCGACGACCACGGCGCCGGGGTGCGCCTCGCGGTCGTCGGCATGGGCAAGTGCGGGGCGCGCGAGCTCAACTACGTCTCCGACGTCGACGTGATCTACGTCGTCGAGCCCGCGGAGGGCTTCGACGAGGCGTACGCCACGACCGTGGGGGCGCGCCTCGCGACGAGCCTCGCGCGCGTGTGCTCGGGCACGTCCGGCGAGCCCGCCCTGTGGCAGGTCGACGCCGCGCTGCGACCCGAGGGCAAGCAGGGCCCGCTCGTGCGCACGCTCGCGAGCCACGTCGCCTACTACGAGCGCTGGGCCAAGACGTGGGAGTTCCAGGCGCTGCTCAAGGCGCGCACCGTCGCGGGCGACCGCGACCTCGGGCGCGCGTACGAGGACGCGATCGCCCCGTTCGTGTGGTCGGCGGCGGGCCGCGAGAACTTCGTCGAGGACTCGCAGGCGATGCGCCGCCGCGTCGAGGCCCACGTGCCCGCCGCGGAGGCGGACCGCCAGCTCAAGCTCGGCAAGGGCGGCCTGCGCGACGTCGAGTTCACGGTGCAGCTGCTCCAGCTCGTGCACGGGCGGTCCGACGACTCGATCCGCAGCCGCAGCACCCTCACCGCGCTCGCCGAGCTCGCGGCCGGCGGGTACGTGGGGCGCGAGCACGCGGCCCGGCTCGGCGTCTGCTACCGCTTCCTGCGCTCGCTCGAGCACCGCATCCAGCTCTTCCGGCTCCGGCGCACGCACCTGCTCCCGACGGCCGACGACGAGCTGCGCCGTCTCGCCCGGTCCCTCGGCATGCGGGCCGAGGGCGCCGCGGGCCTCACCGAGCGGTGGCGCGCGACGCGGCGCGAGGTGCGCGGCCTGCACGAGGAGATCTTCTACCGGCCGCTCCTGCCGGTCGTCGCGCAGCTCTCACCGGACGAGGTGAGCCTGGCGCCGGAGGCTGCGAAGGCCCGCTTCGCCGCCATCGGCTACCGCGACCCGGCCGGCGCCATGCGGCACGTCACCGCGCTCATCGAGGGCGTGAGCCGCCGTGCCGCCATCCAGCGCCAGCTTCTGCCCGTGATGCTCGGCTGGTTCGCCGAGGGTGCGGACCCGGACGCCGGGCTGCTCGCGTTCCGCACGCTCTCCGAGACGCTCGGCACGACGCACTGGTACCTCCAGCTCCTGCGCGACTCCGGGTCGGCGGCGCAGCGGCTCGCGCACCTGCTGTCGAACTCGCGCTACATCGCCGACGCGCTCGGCCGGTCGCCCGAGTCCGTGCGCTGGCTCGCGGGCGACGCCGACCTCGTCCCGCGCGGCATCGAGCGCCTCGCGGCGGAGACCGATGCGATCCTCACGCGCGCCGACGAGGTCGAGCCGGCCACGGTGAGCCTGCGCGCCGTGCGCCGACGCGAGCTCGCGCGCACGGGCGCCGCCGAGCTGCTCGGCGTCGTGGACCCGGTCGACGCCGCGCGCAGCATCTCCGACGCGGCGGACGTCGTGCTCGCGGGCGCGCTCCGGGTCGCGGAGTTCGTCGCGCGCGACGAGCTCGGCTATGACGCGCCGGACCCGTCGTCCGCTCCGTCACGGCTGCTCGTCGTCGCGATGGGGCGCCTGGGCGGCCGGGAGATGGGCTACGGATCGGACGCCGACGTCATGTTCGTGCACGACCCGGCGCCGGGCGCGGCCGGCGACGCCGCCCAGGCGTACGCGCTCGCCGCGGCGACGCGGCTGCGGCAGCTGCTGTCCGCCGTCGGGCCGGAGCCCGCGCTGCCCGTGGACGCCGACCTGCGGCCCGAGGGGCGCAACGGCCCGCTCGTGCGCTCGCTCGCGTCGTACACCGAGTACTACGAGCGCTGGTCCAGCGTGTGGGAGGCGCAGGCGCTCCTGCGCGCGCGGCCCGTCGCGGGCGACGTCGTCGGGCTCGGCGAGGCGTTCACCCGGGTCGTGGACGAGCGGCGCTACCCGGCCGGAGGTCTCGACCTCACGCACGTGCGCGAGGTGCGGCGCATCAAGGCCCGGGTCGAGGCGGAGCGGCTCCCGCGCGGGGTGGAGGCGTCGCGGCACCTCAAGCTCGGGCGCGGGGGAGTGTCCGACGTCGAGTGGACCGTCCAGCTCCTCCAGCTCCAGCACGCCCACGAGGTCCCCGCGCTGCGGACCACGTCCACGGTGGACGCGCTCGACGCCGCGGTCGACGTCGGGCTCGTCGACCCCGACGACGCCGCGACCCTCGGCGAGGCGTGGCACCTCGCGTCGCGCCTGCGCAGCGCGCTCGTGCTGTGGTCGGGGCGCACGACGGGCACGACGGTGGACGTGCTGCCGCACGACCGCTTCGCGCTCAACGGCCTCGCGCGCGTGCTCGACCTGCCGGGCGTCGACACGGGCGCCGAGCTGGAGGAGCACTACCTCCGCACGGCCCGCCGGGCCCGCACCGTCATGGAGCGCGTCTTCTACGGCGAGGACTGACCGGGGGCCGTGCGGGGACGGTCAGATCGTGCGCGGGGCGCGCGCGAGGTTGGCCCGCAGCTCGTCGGCGTCCTGCCGCGCGACGTACGCGGGGCGGTCGCGCTCGACGCGCCACGACTCCGCGAGCGGGCTCGTGTCGACGGTGTCGAAGCCGAGCTCGTCGTAGAACCGCTCGACCCACGCGGCGGCCTCGGGGAAGTCGCTCGACGTCGCCAGCGCGCGGCGGCCCGGCGTCCCGGCGGGCGTGCCGTCGGTCGTGATGTGCGGCGCCTGGATGTGGTTGAACGCCTTCGCCACCTTCGACGCCGGCAGGTGCTCCTGGAGCAGGCCCGACGACGTCGTCTCGCCGCGGTCGAGCGCCTCGACGTGGCCGTCGCGCTCCCAGTAGTAGTTGTTCGTGTCGATCACGATCTTCCCCGCGAGCGGCTCGACCGGGACGTCGCGGTAGGCGTGGAACGGCACCGCCACGACGGCGACGTCGGCGGCCCGCGCCGCCTCCTCCGCGGTCGCCGCGCGCGCCCGCGGCCCGAGCTCCGCCACGAGGTCGTCGAGCGTGCGGGGGTCGCGCGAGTTCGCGATGACCACGTCGTACCCCTGCCCGACGGCGGCCCGCGCCACCTGGGAGCCGATGTTGCCTGCGCCGATGATCCCGAGAGTCGTCATGGTCATCGACAACGCACCCGCGGCGTCACTATTCCGCCCGCCTCGTCGTCCGGGCCGTTGTGGCATCCTGACGACGTCCGAGAGGGGGCCCCATGATCGACCCGCTGGTCGCCACGTTCGCGATCCTGGCGCTCGCCGTCGTGGGCTTCATGACGAACCGCCTGCCGCTCGTCGTCGTCGCGCTGTTCGTGCCCGTCGCGCTGTGGGCGACGGGCGTGCTCCCGATCGACGAGGCGCTGGGCGGCTTCAGCGACCCGATCGTGCTCTTCATCGCGTCGCTCTTCGTGCTCAGCGAGGCGCTGGACGCGACCGGCGTCACGGCGTGGATCGGGCAGTGGCTCGAGCGGCGCGCGTCGCTCGGGCGCGCGGGCCTGCTCACGCTCATGGTGGGCGTCGCGGCGCTGCTCGCGGCGGTCATCAGCATCAACGGCGCCGTCGCGGCGCTGCTCCCCGTCGCGGTGGTCGCGGCGGCGCGCGCCGGCATCGTGCCGTCGCGCATGCTCATCCCGCTCGCGTTCGCCGCCGGCGCGGGGTCGTTGCTCACCCTCACGGGCACGCCCGTGAACATCATCGTCTCCGAGGCGGCGGCGGAGGCCGGCGGCCGCGAGTTCGGCTACTTCGAGTTCGCGCTCGTCGGCGTACCCCTCGTCCTCGCCACGGCCGTGCTCGTCGTGACGCTCGGCGACCGGCTGCTGCCCGAGCGCGTGCCCGAGCACCTAGCCGACACCGCGACCGACCCGCGCGAGCGCGTGCGCTCGTGGCGCGAGAGCTACACGCCCGATCTCGACACCGGTCGCCTGTTCACCGGCGGCACCGGGGTCGTCGAGGTCGTCATCGCGCCGCGCTCGTCCCTCGTGGGGCGCACCGTCAGCCCGGGCATGACGACGCGTGACGAGGGGCTCGTCGTCGTCGCCCTGCGCCGCGGAGAGGGGCACCCGTCGGCGTCCGACGCCGAGCGGGCGTCCGGGACGCTGACCCTCCAGCCTGGCGACGCCGTGCTCGTGCGCGGCCCGTGGGACGCGCTCCACCGGTACACGCAGTCGCCGGACGTGCTCGCGGTCGACTCGGCGCGCAGCCTCCAGCGCGGCGTCCCGCTGGGCCGCGGGTGGCGGCGCTGCCTCGCCGTGCTCGTCGTGACCATCGTGCTGCTCGCGACGGGCGTCGTCCCGCCCGTCATCGCCGGCCTGCTCGCCGCGGGCGCGCTCGTGGTGACCGGCGTCGTCACCGTGCCGCAGGCGTTCCGCGCGATCTCGTGGGACACCGTCGTGCTCATCGCGGCGCTCATCCCGCTGTCCGCGGCGTTCGTCTCGTCCGGGGCGGCGGAGGCGATCGCCGGGCTCGTGCTCCGGCTCACGGGCGACGGGTCGCCACGCCTCGCGCTGCTCGTGGTGTGCCTGCTCACGCTCGTGCTCGGGCAGTTCATCTCGAACGTGGCGACGGTCCTCGTCATGGCGCCCGTCGCGGTGTCGTTCGCGCAGACGCTCGACGTGAGCGTGCTGCCGTTCATGATGGCGCTCACCGTCGCCGGTGCGGCGGCGTTCCTCACCCCGATCGCCACGCCCGTCAACCTCATGGTCCTGCAGCCCGGCGGGTACCGGTTCGGCGACTACTGGCGCCTCGGCCTGCCGCTCGCCCTCGTCTTCCTCGCGGCCGCGGTCCTGTACGTGCCGCTCGTCTGGCCGTTCTGAGCGCGAGCGACGACCGTCCCGCGGTCACCCTGGCACGACGTCGCAGGTCGTGGCACGGTATACCGCGTCGCGCGGGCACCGGGCCTGCGACGACGCACCTGACACGGGGGAGTCGTCCATGGGGAAGACCACGAACGGCGCGCTCTACGACGCAGTCGTCATCGGGGCGGGCTACTCGGGCCTGGCGATGCTGCACCACCTGCGCGAGATCGGTCTGTCCGTCCTCGTCGTCGACGCCGCCGACGGGATCGGCGGCACCTGGTGGGCGAACCGCTACCCGGGCGTGCGGACCGACTCCGAGTACCTCGCGTACGCGTACTCGTTCTCGCGCGAGGTGCGCGAGGAGTGGGACTGGTCCGAGCGCTACCCGCGCGGCGAGGAGATCCGTGCCTATCTCGAGTTCGTCGCCGACCGGCTCGACCTGCGCCGCGACATCCAGCTCGGCGTCGCCGTCGAGCAGGCCGAGCACTCCGACGCGACGAACCTCTGGACGCTCACCCTCGCCGACGGCTCGCGGCTGCGCGCGACGTACGTCGTCTCCGCGACCGGCCTGCTCTCCCGGCCCCTGTACCCCGACCTGCCCGGGCTCGACTCGTTCGCCGGGCCGGTCCACCACTCGGCCCGCTGGCCGCACGAGAGCGTCGACCTGACGGGCAAGCGCGTGGGCCTGCTCGGGGTCGGAGCCTCGGGGATCCAGATGCTGCCCGAGCTCGCGGCGGCGGCGGAGCACGTCACCGTCTTCCAGCGCACCCCTAACTACGTGCTGGAGACGACGAGCCCCGCAGTCACGGCCGACGAGCTCGCCGCCCTGCGCGCCCGGTACGACGAGGTCTTCGAGCGCGCGGTGCGCCATCCCTTCGGCGTGCCCATGGAGATCCCCACGCGGTCCGCGCTCGAGGTCGACGACGAGGAGCGCCGCCGGGTCTTCGAGTCCCGCTGGGAGGCGGGCGGCTTCCGGTTCGCCAACGAGTGCTTCACGGACCTCGTGTCCAGCCCCGAGGCGAGCGAGCTCGCGTCCGAGTTCCTGCGCGGCAGGATCCGCGAGGTCGTCGACGACCCGGAGACGGCCCGCCTGCTGAGCCCGACGACGTATCGCTTCCTGGGCAAGCGACCCCCGACGGGACACGGCTACTACGCGGCGTACAACCGCGCGAACGTCGAGCTCGTCGACGTGCTGACCACGCCGATCACGCGCGTGACGCCGCGCGGGGTCGTCGTGGGGGAGGCCGAGCACGCGCTCGACGTGCTCGTGCTCGCCACCGGCTTCGACGCCATGACCGGGGCGCTCACCGCGTTCGACGTCGTCGGGCGGGACGGCGTCACCCTGCGCGAGCGCTGGGAGCGCGACGGTCTGCGCACCTACCTCGGCATCTCCGTCCACGGCTTCCCGAACTTCTTCATGTCGCTCGGGCCGCAGACGCCGCTGTCCAACCTCACGGTGCCCGTCCAGCGCGGCGCGCAGTGGCTCCAGCGCGCCCTCGCGTACGCGCGCGAGCACGGCGTCGACCGGCTCGAGGCCACGCCCGAGGCCGAGGAGTGGTGGCGCGCGGAGACCGAGCGCGCGGCCCGCGCGACCGTCATGTACGAGGAGGGCAGGAAGGCGGGCGCCTGGTTCGTGGGCGGGAACGTGCCCGGCAAGCGCGAGGAGATCGCCGTGTACCTCGGTGGCGGGCACGTCTACCAGGACGAGTGCGCCCGCGCGGAGGCCGAGCACTACGCCGGGTTCCGCCCCGGCGCGGGGCTGCCGTCGTCCCACGTCGTGCGGCCAGAGCCTGCCTCTGCACCCGCGCCCGCGCCTGCGCCCGACGCCGGTTCGGCGTCCGGGGCGGAGGACACGCCGGTGGCCGCCGGGGTCGGCGGCTGACCGGCAGGTGCGGTGCGCCCCCTGCGTGCACCGCACCCGCCGCTCACGCCGCCGGACGTGCTGCGGCCGACCGGCCGCCCACGCCGCGGTCCGGACCGCTCAGCAGGTCAGGCCCGAGCCCGGGGCCACGCCCAGCACCTCGGTGATCCGCACGTAGCGGTCCACGCGCGACTGCACCGACGCCGGGTTGCCGCCGCCGCACTCGAGCGCCCCGTTGAGCGAGTTGATCGTCTGGCCGAAGCCTGCGCCGGACACCATCGCCTGGTGCGACGTCATCACGCCGGGCCCGTTCTGGGTGTTCCAGTACCAGAGCGCGGTCTGCCACGCGACGGACGGGTCCTCCTCGACGAGCCACGGGTCGTTGAGGAGATCGATGCCCAGAGCGTCGCCGGCGGCCTTGTAGTTGAAGTTCCAGCTGAACATGATCGGCCCCCGCCCGTAGTAGGCCGTCTGGCCGGCCGGGCAGCCGAACGGCTGCTCGTCGTCGCACTTGATCCAGTAGTTCGCCTCGTTGATCTCCTTCACGTACCGCAGCCCGACCGACTCGAAGTCCGCGTGCGTGAGGAACGCCGCGGCCTCGCGCGTCCGGGTCTCCGGCGTCCCCGTGCTGGCGAACGCCGGGTACGCGCCCAGCGCGTCGACGAACCCGTCGTACGTGTAGAACGGATGCCGCTTCGGGAAGATCGCGTCGAACTCCGCGCGGCTCACCACGAAGTCGTCCCCGCCGCCCGTGCACCGGCCCGCGTCCACCCAGACGCTCGTCGACCCCGGCGTCTCGCGCTGGGTCCACCACCGGGCCGTCCAGTTCCGCCCGTGGTGCGACGCCGTCTTCCCGCCGGTGTAGGCGGTCGTCGGCGACCACGTCGCGGCGCACGCGGTGGCGCTCGCGGCCTGGTCGGCACCCGCGGGGGAGGGACCCGTGGCCGCGCCCGCCGGTGCGGTGACGGACACGGTGAGGACCGCCGAGGTGAGGACGGAGACGACGGTGGTGAGGGCGCGCCGGAAGCGAGTGCTCATGAATCCCCCTGCTGTTGCGGGCGGCATCGTTACCGCCGCTCGCAAACCTAGCGCGCCACGCCGCCGCGCGACAAGAGTCACTGAGGCGAGCATCCGCGCCTGCACCAACGAGCGATCGCTCGGTCACCTCGAGGGCGCCGCCACGACGCGGCCGATCGCCTCTCAGGCGGTAGGCCACTGGCCGGGTCTCTCCGGCTGCGCAGGAACGGTGACCCGGAGATCCTCGAGAGCGCTCGTCCAGGCCGACTCGTCGATGACCCGCGGGCACTCGAAGGCCAGCTGCACGACGTCGGTCGTCCGGTCGCCCGAAAAGCCCTGCGTGGTGATCGCTCGCGTGACGCCCCTGACGGCCACCGGGCCTCGCCGGGTCGATGCGTCCCAGTCCTGAGCCAGCGCGTTCACTCCCACCGTCCCCGCGCCCGGCTGTGACGTCAGCGGAAGCAGGACGTTCCGCAGCGCCGATGGGTCAGCCCCCTCGTCGGACTCTCGGAGCGCGGAGAGAAGCTCCTGAGAGACCCCGTACTGATCGGCACGGGGATCGACGCCGCCCGGGTCGGTGCTCTGCGAGAGTGTGCACGGGCCGTACTCGGCCACTCCCTGCCACGCACTGCGGGCGACGAGAGGAGTCGTCGTGCCCGACTGTCGGAGCGTCGTCACCGTGGTCTCGCCGCCCTCGGGCTCCTCGCCGGGCACCTCGGCTCCTTGCTCGCCGGTGCGGTCGCCGCCGCCGTCAGGGCCGTCAGGCGCCTCCTGGCCGGACGTGGTCTCGCTCGCTCGGGGCGACGCCGAGGGAGGCGTCGGTGCTTGATCGCTGACGGGCCTCTCCACCTCAGTGGTCCCTGTCGAGGTGCATCCGGACACGGAGAAGATCGCACCGAGGGCGAAGCCCACCAGAATGCCGGCTCGTGTTCGCACGAGTTCCCCCTGAGTCTCCGGTCCGCGCGAGGCGAGGCCGCCCTGCCGGCGGTGACCCGGCAGTCTACCCGGGACGGTCAGGCTTCTGACCAGCAGCTTCTCGTCCTGGCGAGAGCCCACGGGGGGAGCACTCGAGCGCGGTCTCCGAGCGTCGATCGGCCACGGCGTCCCCGCTGCTTCCTTGCGTCCACCGGGGCAGGGTCGCGTCGGCCACGACGGCGCGACGAGACGCGGCAAGGCCGAGCGGGTGGGCCGCGCCGAACGACACGTCGCCGTCGACGCGACCGTCGCTGCGTCGCTCGAGAGCGCGTTCCGGCAGGTCGAGCCCCGCGGTGCCGGCGTCGCGTCTCGACTGAGACTCGCAGGCGGGTCGCCCTACGACCGGGGCGACGGAGAACGGCCCCCGCCCGTGGTGGGCGTCGCGAGACGCTCACCACGGACGGGGGCCGTGGAGCTCCGAGGTCGGGTCAGACCAGGGACTCAGATGTCGTAGTAGAGCTCGAACTCGTGCGGGTGCGGGCGCAGGCGGATCGGGTCGATCTCGTTGGTGCGCTTGTAGTCGATCCACGTCTGGATGAGGTCCGGCGTGAACACGTCGCCCTGCGTGAGGAACTCGTGGTCGGCCTCGAGGTTGTCCAGCGCCTCGGAGAGCGAGCCGGGGACCTGCTGGATCTGCGCGTGCTCCTCCGGCGGCAGCTCGTACAGGTCCTTGTCGATCGGCTCCGGCGGCTCGATGCGGTTCTTGATGCCGTCGATGCCGGCGAGGAGCTGCGCGGCGAACGCGAGGTACGGGTTGGCCGACGGGTCCGGCACGCGGAACTCGACGCGCTTCGCGGCGGCGGACGAGCCGGTCACCGGGATGCGGATGCACGCGGAGCGGTTGCGGGCCGAGTAGACCAGGTTGACCGGGGCCTCGTAGCCGGGGACCAGGCGGTGGTAGGAGTTCACCGACGGGTTGGTGAAGGCGAGCAGCGACGGCGCGTGCTTGAGCAGGCCGCCGATGTACCAGCGCGCGAGGTCGGAGAGACCGCCGTAGCCCTTCTCGTCGAAGAACAGCGGCTTGCCGTCCTTCCACAGGGACTGGTGCGAGTGCATGCCCGAGCCGTTGTCGCCGAAGATCGGCTTCGGCATGAACGTGACGGACTTGCCGGCCTCGAACGCCTCGTTGCGGATGACGTACTTGAACTTCATCAGGTCGTCGGCCGCGTGCAGCAGCGTGTTGAAGCGGTAGTTGATCTCCTGCTGGCCGGCGGTGCCCACCTCGTGGTGCGCGCGCTCGACCTCGAGGCCGACCTTCTCCAGCGTCGCGCACATCTCGTCGCGCAGGTCCGCGAAGCGGTCGGACGGGGAGACGGGGAAGTAGCCGCCCTTGTAGCGCGTCTTGTACGCGAGGTTGCCACCCTCCTCCTCGCGGCCCGTGTTCCACGCCGCCTCGATGGAGTCGAGGTAGTAGAAGCTCGAGTGCTGGTTCGTCGCGAAGCGCGCCTCGTCGAAGAGGTAGAACTCGGCCTCGGGCGCGAAGAACGCCGTGTCCGCGATGCCGGTCGAGCGCAGGTACGCCTCGGCCTTGGCCGCGATGTTGCGGGGGTCGCGGGAGTACGGCTCGCCCGTGAACGGGTCGACGATGGAGAAGTTCACGACGAGCGTCTTGCGCTTGCGGTACGGGTCCACGAACGCGGTCTTGACGTCCGGCACGAGCTTCATGTCCGACTCGTGGATCGCCTGGAAGCCGCGGATCGACGACCCGTCGAACATCAGGCCGTCCTCGAACGCCGACTCGTCGAACTGCGAGACGGGGATGTTGAAGTGCTGCATGATGCCGGGCAGGTCGCAGAACCGGACGTCGACGAACTCGACGCCTTCGTTCCGCGTGAAGGCGATTGCCTCCTCCGCGTTGTTGAACATCCGTTGCTCCTTGATCGGGTGGTGCCGTCGGGCTGCGCGGCGGACGAGCCGCTGACGTGGCGCCCACGAACCTAGGCCGGGGCGGTTTCCCTACGGTGTACCCCTTGTTTCGGTCGTGTTACGTCCCGCGTCCCCGTGTGACGATCGTGCGACACGAGGGCGCGCGGCAGCCGACGTGGGGTCGGTGTGCCGTTCGGCACGATACCGCCGTCCGGCGGCCGGAGGGCGTCCCGTCCACCGCGTGGCACGTACGCTGGTCCCGTGGTTTCACGCGAGGACATGGGTTCGTGGCTCGAGGGCGCCCCGGGCGACCAGCACACCGGTCGCGGCGCGCGGCTCGGCCTCCCGCCGGAGGGCCCGGGCTCCCTCGCGACGCTCGGACGGCGCGTCGTCGCGCTGGCCATCGACTGGGTCCTCGCGACCCTGGTCGCGTTCCTCTTCTTCCGCCCCGCCGCGCCGGGCTTCTTCGAGGGCATCTCGGCCCTGCCGGTCTGGTCGCAGCCGCTGGTCTTCGCGATCGAGAACGTGCTGCTCGTGAGCACGCTCGGGTTCACCGTCGGCCACCGCGTCATGGGGATCCGGGTCCGGCGCCTCGCCGAGCCGGCGCGCATGGTCGGTCTCGGCCGCGGCGTGCTGCGCACGGTCCTGCTGTGCCTCGTCATCCCGGCCGTCGTCTGGGACGCCGACGGTCGTGGCCTGCACGACCGCGCCGCGGGCACGGTGCTCGTCCGCTCCTGACCGCGGGCGGCCGGATCCCCGCCCCCCCCATGCACGACGACGCCCGGCCGGCAGAGGAGGGATCCTCGCCGACCGGGCGTCGTCGTGGTGTGCGGGTGTCGCGTCAGCGACCCTTGAGGCCCTTGCGGTCGGGGCGGGCCCGCGTCGGGTCGATCCCCTTGGGGATCGGCAGGCGCGAGACGCCGAGCGCGCGCAGGCGCTTGGAGACCTCCGCCGTCTCGGGCTTCGTGAGGGTCGGCTTGAGCTTCTGGACGGCGCGGGGGAGCTTGGGCAGCGCCACCTGGTCCTCGCCGTCGCCGACCTGGATCGTGGTGACCGGCACGTTCGGCAGCACCCGCGCGACGCGCTTGCGCTCGGCGTCGAGCAGGCGCTTCGCGCGGTGCGGGGGGCCCTCGCTCACGAGCACGACGCCCGCGCGCCCGACGCCGCGGAACACGAGGTCCTGCGTGCGGGGGTCGATCGCGACGGGCTCCTCGTCGAACGTCCACCCGCGGCGGATCGTGCCGAGCGCGGCGCGCGCGGCGCCGGGCTGGCCCTCGATCTGCTGGTAGGCGGCGCGCTCGGCGCGACGCGTGAGCACGAACATCGCGCCCAGCGCCGCGAACGGGATGCCGACGATCAGCGTGTAGACCCACTGGCCCCACCACAGGCCGATGCCCAGCGCGACGGCGAGGATGCCGACGAACACGCCGAGCATGACCCACGTGACCGCCGGGTCCTGCTTGCGGGTCATCTGGTAGGCGGCCCACACCTGGTGGTACCAGCGCTGCTTCTTGGGCTTCTTCTGCTTCGCGACCTGCTCGCCGGCGGCGGGCGCGCCGGTGCTGTCCGAGTTCTTGCGGGCCATGCCGGTCAGTCTAGTGGGGTGCGCGGGCCAGCAGGCTCGCGGCCTCCTGGCGGGACGTCGTCGGCTCGGCGAGGTGCGCGAGCGCGGCGGGGATCTCCATGCCGCGGCGCGTCATGGCCTGGCCCCAGAGGCGCCCGGCGCGGTACGACGACCGCACGAGCGGGCCGGACATGACGCCGAGGAACCCGATGGCCTCGGCGGCGTCCGACAGCTCGACGAACTCCTCCGGCTTCACCCAGCGGTCCACGGGGTGGTGCCGCAGCGAGGGGCGCAGGTACTGCGTGATCGTCACGAGGTCGCAGCCGGCGTCGTGCAGGTCCTGCAGCGCCTCCTTCGCCTCGTCGATCGTCTCGCCCATGCCGAGGATGATGTTCGACTTGGTGACGAGCCCGGCCTCGCGCGCCCGCGTGAGCACGGACAGCGAGCGCTCGTACCGGAAGCCGGGCCGGATCTGCTTGAAGATCCGCGGCACCGTCTCGAGGTTGTGCGCGAGGACCTCGGGCCGGGACCCGTTCACCTCGTCGAGCAGCTCGGGGATCGCGTTGAAGTCCGGGATGAGCAGCTCGACGCCGGTGCCCGGGTTGAGCGCGTGGATCTGGCGGACGGTTTCCGCGTAGAGCCAGGCGCCGCCGTCGGGCAGGTCGTCGCGCGCGACGCCGGTGATGGTCGAGTAGCGCAGGCCCATCGCCTGGACGGACTCCGCGACGCGGCGCGGCTCGTCCGCGTCGAAGTCGGCCGGCTTGCCCGTGTCGATCTGGCAGAAGTCGCACCGGCGCGTGCACTGGTCGCCGCCGATGAGGAAGGTCGCCTCGCGGTCCTCCCAGCACTCGAAGATGTTGGGACAGCCCGCCTCCTCGCAGACCGTGTGCAGACCCTCGCGCTTCACGAGCCCCTTGAGCTCGGAGTACTCCGGGCCCATGGTCGCGCGGGTCTTGATCCACTCGGGCTTCTTCTCGATCGGCGTCGCGGCGTTGCGGGCCTCGACCCGCAGCATGCGCCGTCCTTCAGGTGCGATCGTCACGGGTGTCTCCCGGTCGTCGTGGCGAGTGAGCGCCGACGTCGCGCCCACCAAGCGGGCGGGCGGCGCACCGTTCGGGTGCGCGCCCTGGTACGACGCCGGACTCCGGTCAGACTACGCGCTCGCGCTCGCCGTCTCCCGTGCGTCGCTCACCCTGTGGACGTGACGTCAGCGACACCCCGGTCACGACGAGCAGGACCGCCGCGACGACGGGGAGCGCGAACGCGCTCGTCGTCGACACGGTGTCGGCGAGCGCGCCGCCCCCGGACGCGCCGATCGCGACACCGACGACGTTCGCGCTGGCCACGAGGGTCATGGCCGACGCCGTGCGCCCGGCCGGCGCGCGCTCGCCGGCGACCGTGAAGACCGTGACCATGACCGGCCCGACGAACAGGCCGGTCGCCGCCACGGCGACGACGACCGCGGTCAACGAGCCGCCCGCGGCCGCGAGCACGAGACCGGCGGTGCCCACCAGGAGCCCTGCCGCGAACGTGATCCAGCGGCTGCGCAGCCCCCAGCGCCGGGGCAGGGCGACCACGGAGAGCGCGGTGATCGCGGAGCCGACGCCCATGACCGCGTACACGAGCCCTGCGCTGCCCGGCACGCCCGCGTCGCGCGTGAGCGCGGTGAGCGCGGCCTGGGTCCCGCCGAACAGCAGGCCCATGGCGAGCATCCCGACGAGCACGACCGCCTCGCGCCGCACCAGCGCGGCCGTCCCGCCGGCGTCCGCGGCACCGGCCGTCGTGCCGTGCGGGCCGGTGCCGTGCGGCGCGGTCGCGCGCGCTGTCGGGTGGAGCGCGAACGCGGCGCCGAACACGGCGATGCCGCCGGCCGCGGCGAGCACCGCGACCTGCGGCGAGCCTGCCGATGCGAGGACGCCCACGAGGGCGGGCCCCAGGACGAAGCTCACCTCGTCGGCCGTGCTCTCGTAGCTCATCGCGGCCTCGACGGTGCGCGGCTCGTCGGCTGCGAGGCGCAGCCAGCGCACGCGGGCCAGCGGACCGACCTGGGGAGCGCTCGCGCCCGTCGCCGCCGCGGCGAGCAGCACCGCGGCCGTGGCGCCCGGTGCGGACGCCGAGAGCACGAGGGCCAGCACGGCGACCGTCGCGACCGGCACGCAGACGAGCAGGACGCGACGCTGGCCGACACGGTCGGCGAGCGCGCCCTGGGTCGGGCCGCCGAGCGCCGTCCCGAGCGCCGTCGCGGCGGACGCGAGGCCCCCGAGCGCGACCGACGAGGTGGTCGACGACACGAGCAGCAGCGTCCCGATCGTCAGCATGGAGAACGGCAGGCGCGCGAGGAACGCGACAGGGAGGAACGCACGGCCCGCGAGCTGGGGGAGCCGGGCGTAGCCCGTGCGGACGGGCACGCCGTCGGGCGGGGGAGGTGCGGGGGTGCGGGGGCGCGACGCCGCGCGCGCGGGGGTGGTGGTCATGCGGTCCAGGTCCTCGGGGTCGTCCAGCCGCGCGCCGACCCACCCGTACTCCGGCGCGCGAGGATTCCCTGGAGCCCCCAGCCTATCCCGCGAGCGCGGTCGGAGGGGTGTCCGCGGCGTCTGCGGCGAGCAGCGGGACGAGCGCCGTCCCGAGCGCGTCGACGAGGAGCGGCGCGACCTCGGCGAGCGTCACCTCGCGCCCGAGCTCGGCCGTGAGGGACGTCACGTCGGCGTCCTCGATGCCGCACGGGATGATCCGCTCGAACCGCGACAGGTCCGGGACGCAGTTGAGCGCCAGCCCGTGCATCGTCACGCCGCGCGCGACGCGCACGCCGATCGCGCAGACCTTGCGCTCGCGACGGGTCGCGTCGGCCGCGACCCAGACCCCGCTGCGGCCCTCGACGCGCATCGTCGCGAGCCCGAGGCGGGTGCAGACCGCCATCACGGCGTCCTCGAGCGCCCGGACGTACGCGACGACGTCCACGGGCTCGGCGAGCCGGACGATCGGGTAGACGACCTGCTGGCCCGGGCCGTGCCAGGTGATCTTGCCGCCGCGGTCGACGTCCACGACGGGCGTGCCGTCGTCGGGCCGGTCCGAGCGGTTCGTGCGACGCCCGGCCGTGTAGACGTCCGGGTGCTCGACGAGGATCAGGGTGTCCGGCCGCGTGCCCGCGACGACGTCGTCGTGCACCGCGCGCTGCAGGTCCCAGGCCTCGTGGTAGTCCGTGATCCCCGGCAGCGCGAGCAGGTCCATCGGGCCAGGCTAACGCTCGTCGCCGGGTGAGCGCGGGAGGGTCTCGAGGAGCGTGAGGAGCGCACCGCGCAGCGCGGCGACCTGGTCGTCGTCGAGTCCGCGGGTCGCGAGGTCCTCGGCGGGGCGGCGGCGCGCCGCGGCGAACCCGGCCGCGCGCCCGGCGTCCGTGATGGCCACGGCCCGACGGCGGCGGTCGGCCGGGTCGCCGGTGCGCGTCACGTAGCCGGCCCGCTCCAGCCGCGCGACGATCCGGCTCATGGTCTGCTCCGTGACGCCCGACTCGTCCGCGAGGACGCGCTGGGACCGCGGCCCGGCGAGCAGGTGCATGAGGACGGGGAAGCCGGCGTGGTTGAGGTCCCACTGCCCGAGGTGCGCGTTCCACTCCCGCTCGATCCGGCGCGCGACGGCGAAGAGGAGGCGGCCGGTGGCCCATTCCTGCGGGTCTCCGGGGGTGGGGTCGCCGACGTCCGGGTCGACGTGCGGCCCGGTGCGATCCCTCGGTGCAAGCTCCAACGTGCATTCCTCCTTCCACCATGGCACCATTCCTCAGCATGCTGAGCAATCGGACGGGCGGGTTCCTCCGCGGACTGATCATTGTCGCAGTCATCGGTCTCTGGATGGCCATCGGCGCACTGGGCGGCCAGGCGCAGGGTCGCCTGAGCAGCGTGCAGACCAACGATGCCGCGGCGTTCCTGCCGGCGAGCGCCGAGTCGACGCGCGCTGCCGAGGTCGCGCAGGAGTTCACCGACTCCGAGACGCTGCCCGCGCTCGTCGTCGCGACGACCGGTGACGGGAGCGCGCTCACGCCCGACGACCTCGCGGCGCTCGACGCCTACGCGCAGGCCGTGCCCGGGGCACCGCTCGAGGGAACCTCGGGCGACGAGCCCGCGACCGTGGGCGACGTCTCGATCGCCGACCCGGTCGTGGTGCCGTCCGAGGACGGGGAGGCGGCGCTCGTCGTCGTCTCGCTCGACGCGTCCGTCGCGTCCGACCGCATCGGGGCGGACGAGAGCAGCGTGAGCGAGCTCGCCGTCGGCGCGCTGCGCGACCTCGCCGCCGCGGACGCGGCCGACGGGGGCCTCGCCGGCACGTCGCTCGACGTGTGGGTCACCGGCCCCGCCGGCTTCGTCGCCGACCTCGTCACCGCGTTCGGCGGGATCGACACCGTCCTGCTGCTCGTCGCGCTCGGCGCGGTGCTCGTCATCCTCGCGGTCGTCTACCGGTCGCCGATCCTGCCGTTCATCGTCATCCTCACGGCCGTGCTCGCGCTGACCCTCGCCGGTCTCGTCGTCTACGAGCTCGCGGCGGCGGACGTGCTGACGCTCAACGGCCAGTCGCAGGGCATCCTCTCGATCCTCGTCGTCGGGGCCGCGGTCGACTACTCGTTGCTCGTCGTGGCGCGCTACCGCGAGGAGCTGCGCCTCGTCCGGTCGACGACGACGGCGCTGCGCCGTGCCGTGCGGGCCTCGGTCGAGCCGATCGCCGCGAGCGCCGGCACCGTCGTCGCGGGCCTGCTCTGCCTGCTCCTGTCCGACCTGTCGTCCAACCGCAGCCTCGGCCCGGTCGCCGCGATCGGCATCGCCGCCGCGTTCGTCGCCGCGCTCACGCTCCTGCCCGCCCTCCTGCTCGTCGCAGGGCAGCGGTCCCGCGCGCTGTTCTGGCCGCGCATGCCGCGCTACGACGCCGACCACGCGGCCCACGAGGCCGCGGCGGCCGAGGCGTCGCCCGAGAGCGAGGACCGCGTCAGCATCGACGGGCACGGAGTGTGGTCGCGCGTCGCGAGCTTCGTCGGACGCCACGACCGGCGCGTGTGGATCGTCACGGCGCTCGTGCTGGCGGCGTGCGCGGCGTTCGTGCCGACCCTCGACGCCGAGGGGACCGGCGACTCGGAGGTGTTCCTCGCGGACGTCGACTCGGTCGCGGGCGAGGAGGCGCTCACCGCGCACTTCGAGGGCGTGTCCGCGCAGCCGGCGACCGTCATCGCCCCCGAGGCGGACCTCGACGCCGTCGTCACGGCGGCCGAGGGCACGGACGGCGTCGCCGCGGCGACGCCCGTCACGGACCAGCCCGCCGTCGCCCCCGGTGCGCCCGCCCAGGGCGACCCGCTCGTCGTCGACGGGCAGGTGCGCGTCGACGTCACGACCGAGGCGCCGTCCGACAGCCAGGAGGCCGTGCAGACGGTGTCGGCGCTGCGCGACGCCGTGCACGAGGTCTCGCCCGAGGCGGTCGTCGGCGGAGCCGCGGCCGAGCGACTGGACACCCAGCTCGCCGGTCAGCGCGACCTGCGGGTCATCGTGCCGGTCGTGCTGGTCGTGATCCTGCTGATCCTCGTCCTGCTGCTGCGGTCCGTGCTCGCGCCCGTCCTGCTCATGCTCGCGAACGTGCTGTCGTTCGGGGCCGCGCTCGGCGTCGCCGCGCTCGTCTTCAACCACGTGCTCGACTTCCCCGGCGCGGACCCGGCCGTCCCGCTCTACGCGTTCTGCTTCCTCGTCGCGCTCGGCGTGGACTACTCGATCTTCCTCATGACCCGGGTGCGCGAGGAGAGCCTGCGCGTCGGGACGCGGCGCGGCGTGCTGCGCGGCCTCGCGGTCACGGGGTCGGTCATCACGTCGGCGGGCGTCGTGCTCGCGGCCACGTTCGCCGCGCTCGGGATCATCCCGCTGCTCTTCCTCGCCCAGCTCGCGTTCATCGTCGCGTTCGGCGTCCTCGTCGACACCCTCGTGGTGCGGTCGCTCCTCGTGCCCGCCCTCGTGCACGACGTCGGTCGTCGCGCCTGGTGGCCGAGCGCCCTCGGGCGTCTGGACCGCGGACCGGGGGAGCCCGGTCAGCCCGCCGGGAGCGGCTCGGCGGGGCAGTCCGCCAGCACGCGCGCCATCGCCTCGGACTCCGACGGCGTGACCGAGAGCTCGTAGGCCGCCTTCACGGCGATCTGCCGGGCGACGTACGGGCACCGGAACGCGTGGTTCGGGGGCAGCCAGGCCGACGCGTCGCGTGCGCCCTTCGACTGGTTCGCCGGGCCGTCGGACGCGAGCAGGTTGAGGGGGTCGTTCGCGAACTCTCGGCGCGTCTCGTCGTCCCAGGCGCGGGCGCCCTTGCGCCACGCGTCGAGCAGGGGCACGACGTGGTCGATCTGGACCGCTGCGCTCGTCGCGTTGCCGCGGCGGAAGTCGATCGTCTCGCCCGTGTACGGGTCCTCGAAGGTGCCCGTGCGGACCTCGCAGACGTCCCCGCGCGTCGAGAAGGTCAGGTCGGCCAGGTCGCGCGCGAGGATGTCGTTGCGGGTGTCGCACCCGTTGCCGTCGACGTCGGCCCACGCCGGACCGAACAGCGCGCGCTCGTAGCCGGTGTCCGGCCCGGGGCCCTTGACCTCGAGCCCGGCGAGGGCCTCGAGCGCGCTCCCGGCGACCGGCTCGGGGTCGGTGTCCGCCGCGACGGACCGCTGGTTGACGACGTTCGCGACGACGATCGCGATCGCCAGGGCGATGAGGACGTAGCGCAGGACGCTCCGACGAGGGACCTGGCGGCTCGTGGTGCTCAAGGGACGACCTTCCCGAAACCGATTCTCGGCCCGACCCCCGCGAGACGGTACGCAGCGCTCCATATCGGACCAACGCGCACATTCTGCCAGGTCGCCCGGGGTGCTCCGACCCGCGCCCGGCACGCCTCGGGCACCCGTCCGCGGCGCGGCTAGATTGGTCCGCATGGACACCGCCGCACGCACGCTCAGGGTCGGGATCGTCGGGTACGGAGGGGCCGGTCGCGGCATCCACGCGCGGCTCGTGCGCGAGGCGGGGCACGTCGTCACGGCCGTCGTCGTGCGCTCGCCCGAGCGCCGCGCCGCGGCGGCGGAGGACTGGCCCGGCGTGCACCTGCACGACGACGTCGACGCGCTCCTCGCCGACCGCGCGGCCTACGACGTCGTCGTCGTGGCCAGCCCGTCCGCGCTGCACGCCGACCACGCGACCGCGCTCGCGCGTGCGGGCGTCCCCGTCGTGGTGGACAAGCCGCTCGCCCTGGGCGCCACGGCCTCGCGCGCCGTCGTCGACGCCGCCGAGCAGGCCGGGACCCCGCTCACCGTCTTCCAGAACCGCCGCTGGGACCCGGAGCAGCTCACGCTGCGGTCCGTGCTCGACCGCGGCGACCTCGGCCGGGTCCACACGTTCGAGCGCCGCTGGGAGCGCTGGCGTCCCGTGCCGCAGCAGCGCTGGAAGGAGAACGACCTCGTCGGCGGCGGCCTCCTCCTCGACCTCGGGCCGCACCTCGTCGACTCGGCCACGCAGCTCTTCGGGCCCGTCACCGGGGTGTGGGCCGAGCTCCGCTCGCACACGACCCCCACCGAGGACGACGTTTTCCTCGTGCTCCACCACGCCCCGGACGCCGACGGGAACGCCGTCGTGAGCCGGCTGTGGGCCGGGTCCGTCGTCGGTGCGCCCGGCCCGCGCACGCGCGTGCTCGGCACGGGCGGCGCGTACGTCGTCACGACGTTCGAGAACGACGCGTCGCCCTTCGAGGTGTTCGACGACGCCGCGCCCGCGGGGACCCTCGGCTGGGTGACGCGCGGGCGCGAGCGTGAGCCCGTGCCGCAGGCTCCCGGCGGGCACGCGGACTTCTACCGCGCCGTCGCGGCGTGGCTGCTCGACGACGGCCCCGTGCCGGTCGACCCGCGCGACGCCGTCTGCACGGCCGAGGTCCTCGACGCCGCGCGTCGCAGCGCCCGGGAGGGTCGCCTGCTCGAGGTGTGACGGGCCGCTCGGCCGAGCCCTCGCGCCCGCTCAGGGTGAGATCCGTCCTGTGGACGACGGCAATCGGGGCGTGTCGTGCGGTGGGATGGGGCCATGCCGTCGTCGTCCCGTCGCCCGCGCCCGCCCGGGCCGTCCCTCGCCGACCTCGGACCGGTGCTCGCGGCGGCAGGGTGGGCGCTGCGGCGAGAGCCGGGCGCGGTCGGCGGGACCGTCGCGTGCGACGCCGCCGGGACGGCGTGCGAGGTCGCGCTGCTCACGGTGCCCGAGGACCCGGGGGAGCGGGCGGCACTCGTGGAGCACCTGCGCGGGCTCGGCGAGGAGCACGAGCACCTCGCCGTGGTGCGCGGCGTCGTGGCGGCGGGCGAGTCGTCGCTCGCGGTCCTCCTCGACCACGTCGGCGGGCTGCGGCTCGACGAGCTCGCCGCCGCGCGCGAGCCGCTCCGCGCGGGGGAGGCGGTGACGGTCCTCGTCCCGGTCGCCCAGGCGCTGACGGCGCTCCACCGCGAGGGCCGCAGCCACGGTCGCCTGGACGCCACGTCGGTCGTCGTCACCTCGGGCGGGAGGGTCGTGCTGCGCCCACCCCTCGCGCCCACGACGGCCTCGACCGCGGACGACGTCCGCGACCTCGCCCGCACGGTCCTCGGCCTCGTCCCTCAGCCCGCGACGAGCCACCCCGCGCACGCCGCGCCGCTCGACGCCGACGAGGCGCGCGCCCTCGCCGCGCTGCACGCGGAGCTCGCTGTCGCGCTCCGCGACGAGCCGGCCGCTCGTCCCGCCGTGGGGACGTTCGCCGCACGCTGCTACGACGCCGTCGGGCCGCGACCGATCGCCATGCCGGACGCCGCCCGCCTCGTCGCGGGCGCCCTGGCGGGCCGGCGCAAGCCCCCGTCGGTCGTGCCGAGACGGCGCGTGGCCGGTGACGAGGTCGCCGCGCCGCCCGGACGCCGGGGGGCGCGAGCGCCCCGCCGCGTCCCGGAGCGACCGGGGCGCGGAGCGCCGCTGTCCGGCCTCCGGCGTGGGGCGAGGGCCGGTGCGCACTCCCGCCCCCCGGACCGGCGGCGCCTCTGGACCGGCCGCACGGCTGTCCTCGTCGGGTGCGCGGGGCTCGTCGCCGCGGTGGTCGTCGCGCTCGCGGTCGTCACGCCGTGGCCCTCGCCCGCGCGCGACGACGGTCCCGCGACCACCCGCACGGCGTCCGCCGAGGACCCGGTGACCGACCCCACGCTCGACCGCGCCGACCCGCTCGGTGCGGCGCGCACGCTCACCGGGCGGCGGCTGGAGCTCCTCACGGACGGCTCGGGGGACCTATCCGCGGTGGTGGTCGCCGGTTCGCCCGCGGAGGCGCGCGACGCCGAGCTGCTCGCCGCGCTCGCCGGCGTGGACGTGGTCGGGGCGCGGGCCGAGGTCGGCGACGCCCGGTACGCCGAGCCCGGGACGCCGCCCGTCGTCGGTGCCGGAGAGGACGCCGGGGACGCGACGGTGGCGGTGGACTACGCGATCGCTGCCCACAGCCAGCGCACCGCGTCGGGCGAGGTCCAGGTGCCCGCCACGCCGTGGACCACGGTCGTCCTGGTGCTGCGCTGGACCGACGCGGGGTGGCGCGTCGCCGAAGCACGGTGACTCTGCCCGAGTCCCCGGCCGACCCGCCGGCCGGGCCGTCGTCGAGCGTGCGGGGTCCTGGCGCCCTGGGCCCGCCGGAGGGGTGAGCCGGTCAGCGGCTCTCGACGACCTGGCGCGCGGCGTCCTCCAGGACGGGGTCGGACCACGTGAACCCGCTCGCCTCGAGCACGGTGGGCAGGGCGCGCTGGGAGCCGAGGATGTCGGACGCGAGCTCGCCCAGCGCGACGTGGAGGGCGAACGACGGCACGGCGAGCACGGCCGGGCGGTGCAGCGCCCGCGCGAGCGCCCGGGTGATCTCCGCGTTGGTCGCCGGGTGCGGCGAGGAGAGGTTGACGGGACCGTGCACGGGCGCGGTGAGGAGGTGCTGCAGCGCGGCGACCTCGTCGCGCAACGTGATCCAGCTCCAGTACTGGGTCCCGGGGCCGAGGCGTCCGCCGACACCGAGCCGGAGGAGGGGCAGCAGCCTGCCGAGCGCGCCGCCGTCGGGGGAGAGGACGATGCCGGTGCGGGCGTGCACCACACGGACCCCCGCCTGCTCGGCGGGAGCGGTCGCGGCCTCCCACTCGCGGACCAGGCGCGCGAGGAAGCCGTCGCCCGACGCCGACGTCTCCGTGAGCACCTGGGCGCCCCGGTCGCCGTAGTACCCGATGGCGGAGCCCTGGACCCACACCGGTGGCGGCGAGTCGAGCCCGGCGAGGGTGCGGGCGAGCAGCCCGGTGGTGCGCGTGCGGGACGTGACGAGCGTCCGCTTGTACGCCGTCGTCCAGCGGTGGTCGCCGATGCCCGCCCCGGCGAGGTTGACGACGGCGTCCGCCCCGGCGAGCGCGCCCGGGTCCAGCCGGCCGGAGTCGGGATCCCACTCGTGCTCGTCCGAGGTCTGCGGTGCGCGGCGCACGAGGCGGCGCACGTGGTGACCGTCCTCGCGCAGTCGTTCGAGCAGAGCGGTGCCGATGAGCCCGTGCGAGCCAGCCACGACGATGTCCATGGGGGACACGCTACGGGTCCGTGGCGGACTCGGCACGGTCCGTGGGGCGCGCCCGCGGCGCGGACGGAGGGACGCGCGAGGGCCCCGACCGGTGCGCGGTCGGGGCCCTCGTCAGCGTGGCGTCGGAGCAGTCCGGCGCCGTGCGCGGCTGGTGCCGCGGAGCGGGTCCGTCAGAGGCCGACCTCGGCCTCGAACGCGCCCTCCTCGATGCGGTTCTTGATGGTGGTGAGGAAGCGCGCGGCGTCCGCACCGTCGACCAGGCGGTGGTCGTAGGACAGGAAGATGAAGCACGTCGAGCGGATGCCGATCGTGTCGTTCCCGTCCACGTCCGTCACGACGACGGGGCGCTTCGTGATCGTGCCCGTGCCGAGGATCGCGACCTGACCCACCGGGACGATCGGCGTGTCGAAGACGGCGCCGCCCGAGCCGGTGTTGGTGATCGTGAACGTCGCGCCCGCGAGCTCGTCCGGGCCGACCTTGTTGGCCCGGGTGCGCGCGCCGAGGTCGGCGATCTTGCGCGCGATGCCGGCGAGGTTGAGGTCGCCCGCGTCCTTGATGACGGGGACGACGAGGCCGCGCTCGGTGTCGACCGCGATGCCCACGTTCTCCTGGCCGTGGTACGTGATCTCGTCCTCGGCGAAGGTCGCGTTGATCTTCGGGTAGGCCTTGAGCGCCTCGACCGCGGCGAGCGTGAAGAACGGCAGGAACGTGAGGTTCGCACCCTCGCGCGCCTTGAAGTCCGCCTTGGCGCGGTTGCGCAGGGCCGCGACGCGCGTGACGTCGACCTCGACCGCCGTCGTGAGCTGGGCCTGCGTGCTCAGCGCCTCGACCATGCGGCTCGCGACGAGCTTGCGCAGGCGGCTCGTCTTCTCGGTCGTGCCGCGCAGCGGGGAGACCGCCGGGACCGATGCCTTCTTCGGAGCGCCACCGGCTGCGGGGGCGGCGGGGGCGGCAGCGGCGGGCGCCGCCTTGGCCTCCTCGGCCTTGCGGGCTGCCTCGAGCACGTCCTCCTTGCGGATGCGTCCGCCGACGCCCGTGCCCGTGAGGGACGAGAGGTCGACGCCCTTGTCCGCGGCGAGCTTGCGCACGAGCGGCGTGAGGTAGGTGCCACCGGCCTTGGCGGCCGGGGCCGGGGTCGCACCCGGAGCCGACGGCGCGGCCGGCTTCTCGGTGGCGGGGGCGCTCGTCGACGGGGCGGGCGTCTCCTCCTGCGCGGCCTGCGCGGGGACGTCCGCCTCGCTCGCCGGGGTGCGCGCCTCGGTCGGCGCCTCCTCCTGCTTCGGCGCCTCCTGCTTCGGAGCCTCCTGCGCGGGCTGCTCGGCCGGAGCGGCGGGGGCCGCGGCCGGGGCGGCACCGGAGCCGACGATCGCGAGCACGGCGCCGACCTCGACCGTCTCGTCCTCCTGGACGAGGATCTGCTGGACGGTGCCCGCGACGGGCGACGGGACCTCGGTGTCGACCTTGTCGGTCGAGACCTCGAGCAGCGGCTCGTCGACCTCGACGGTGTCGCCGACCGACTTGAGCCACCGCGTGACGGTGCCCTCCGTGACGGACTCGCCGAGCGCCGGGAGCTTGATCTCCTCGCCGCCACCGGCGGAGTCGCCGGACGACGCGGGCTGCTCGGCCGGGGCCTGGGCGGCGGGCGCCTCCTGGGCGGCGGGCTGCTCGGGCTCCGGCTCGGCCTGCGGGGCCGGAGCCTCGGTCTCGGTCTCGGCGGGGGCGGGCGCGGAGCCGCCACCGCCCGAGCCGTCGCCGATCACGGCGAGGTTCGCGCCGACCTCGACGGTCTCGTCCTCCTGGACGAGGATCTGCTCGAGCGTGCCCGCGACGGGCGACGGGATCTCGGTGTCGACCTTGTCGGTCGAGACCTCGAGCAGCGGCTCGTCGACGGCGACGGTGTCGCCGACCGACTTGAGCCAACGGGTGACGGTGCCTTCGGTGACGGACTCGCCGAGGGCCGGCATCTGCACGTTCTCAGACATGACCTGCCTGGTCTCCTTCGATCGTTGGGGTCAGTTGTGGGCGTGCAGAGGCTTGCCGGCCAGGGCCAGGTGCGCCTCTCCGAGTGCCTCGTTCTGGGTGGGGTGGGCGTGGACCAGGGCGGCGACGTCCTCGGGGTACGCCTCCCAGCCCACGATGAGCTGGCCCTCGCCGACGAGCTCGCCGACGCGGGCACCGATCATGTGCACGCCGACGACGGGACCGTCCTTGCGGCGCACGAGCTTGACGAAGCCGCTCGTCCCGAGGATCTTGCTCTTGCCGTTGCCGGCGAGGTTGTACTCGAGGGACTCGACCTGGTCGGCCCCCCACGTCTCCGCCGCGTCGGCCTCGGTGACGCCGACGGACGCGACCTCGGGCTCGCAGTACGTGACGCGCGGGATCGACGACTCGACGATCGGCGTCGGGTCGAGGCCCGCGATCTGCTCCGCGAGGAAGATGCCCTGCGCGAAGCCGCGGTGGGCGAGCTGGAGGCCGGGGACGATGTCGCCCGCGGCCCAGATGTTGCCGACGCCCGTGTGCAGGCGCTCGTCCACGATCACGAAGCCGCGGTCGAGCGTGAGGCCCTGCTCCTCGAACCCGAGGTCCGCGGTGCGCGGGCCGCGCCCGACGGCGACGAGCAGCAGCTCGGCCTCGAACGTCTTGCCGGACTCGAGCGTGACGGTGACCCCGGAGTCGGTCTCCTTGACGCCCGCGAACCGGTCGCCGAGCGAGAACGCGATGCCTCGCTTGCGGAACGCGCGCTCGAGCGCCTTCGACAGCGCCACGTCCTCGTTCGGCACGAGGTGGGGCAGCGCCTCGACGATCTGGACGTCGGCACCGAACGACTTCCACACGCTCGCGAACTCGACGCCGATGACACCGCCGCCGAGCACGACGACCGACTTCGGGACGCGGTCGAGCCGCAGCGCCTGGTCGGACGTGACGACCCGGCCCCCGATCTCGAGACCGGGCAGCGACCGCGCGTACGAGCCGGTGGCGAGCACGACGTGGCGTCCGGTGTAGCGGGTGCCGTCGACCTCGACGGTGTCCTGCGACACGAGGCGCCCGTGGCCCTCGACGAACGTGATGCCGCGCGAGGAGACGAGTCCCTGCAGGCCCTTGTACAGGCCGGCGACGACGCCGTCCTTGTACGCGTTGACCCCCGCCATGTCGATGCCCTCGAGCGTGCTGCGCACGCCGAACTTCGCGCCCTCGCGGGCGCCGTCGGCGAGCTCGGCCGCGTGGAGCAGCGCCTTCGTCGGGATGCACCCGTTGTGCAGGCAGGTGCCGCCGAGCCGGCCCGACTCGACGAGCGCGACGTCGAGACCGAGCTGGGCGGCACGCAGCGCGGTGGCGTAGCCGGCGCTGCCTCCGCCCAGGACGACGACGTCGAATGGTGTGCCGGGTTCGGCCACGTGCGACTCCTTCAGCGAGGGGAGAGCGAGAGCGGGCGTCCACGGCACGACGGCGGGCCGGACGGGAACCGCTGACCCACGGTGCGTGAACGTTCTCCGGGAGCCATCTTGGCACCTCGGGGACGGGCTCCCCAATCGAAACCCGGGCCGTGCGGCTGTGACGATGGAGACAGCGCGCCCACCGTATGACCAGGGTCACGCTGTACCCTGCCGCTGTGCCCCGGCTGCCCAAGCTGTCCAGCCTGTTCTCCCGCCGTCCCGCGACGACCTCGTCGTCGGGGGGTGGCACGGCCGCGCCGTCGGACGCGCGCCGCGCGACGCTCGCGCACCTCCAGGAGTTCGTGCGCACGCGCGTCGGGGTCGAGGCGTACGTCGAGCCGCCCACGCCGGACACGGGCGCGACGCTCCTGCTCATCGCGACGACCGGGGAGTGGACGCGTCGGCGCGTCCCGGACGAGCGCACGGCGTTCGACGTCGCCGGCTCCCTGGGCGTCCCGGTCTACAACGTGCGCTTCACCGGGTACCCGCAGCGCATGCGGGACTGGAACTCGCGCCAGCGGCAGCGCCGGAGCTCCTGACCGGACGGCGCCGCCGGGCCGAGCAGGCGGTCGTGGTCCGTCCGGTCGCCCGGAGGCACCAGGACCACCTGCTCGGCGGAGGGGTCAGCGGCGGGCGCGGCCCTCGACCAGGCCGAGCAGCGTGCGGACGGCGACGCCCGTGCCGCCGACCGGCGTGTACCCGTGCGCGGAGCCCTCGTTGAACGCCGGGCCGGCGATGTCGAGGTGGGCCCACGGCGTCTCGCCGACGAACTCCTGGAGGAACAGCCCGGCGACGAGCATCCCGCCGAACCGGTCGCCGATGTTGGCGAGGTCCGCGACCTTCGACTTCAGCGACGCGCCCAGCTCCTCGGGCAGCGGCATCGGCCAGAACTGCTCGCCCGCGGCGTCGGCCGCCGCGACGACCTCCGCGCGCACGTCGTCCGCGCCCATGACCGCGGAGACGCGGTTGCCGAGCGCGACCATCTGGGCGCCGGTGAGCGTCGCGACGTCGAGCACGACGTCGGGCTTCTCCTCGACCGCGGCGACGAGGCCGTCGGCCATGACGAGGCGGCCCTCGGCGTCGGTGTTGAGCACCTCGACCGTCTTGCCGCCACGGATCGTGATGACGTCGGACGGGCGCTGCGCGGTGCCGGACGGCATGTTCTCCGCGAGGCACAGCCAGCCGGTGACCGCCACGGGCAGGCCCAGGCGCGCGGCCGCGACGACGGTCTGGAGCACCGCGGCGGCACCGGCCATGTCGGACTTCATCGCCTCCATGCCCTTCGCGGGCTTGATGGAGATGCCGCCCGAGTCGAACGTGATGCCCTTGCCGACGAGCGCGACCTTCGCCGCGGGGCGCGACGGCGTGTAGGCGACCTTGACCAGACGCGGGCCGCGCGCCGAGCCCTGACCGACGCCGACCAGGCCGCCGTACCCGCCCGCGGCGAGCGCCTTGTCGTCGAGCACCGTGACCTTGAGGCCCTTGGCACCGGACTCCTTGACGGCCTGCTTCGCGACGTCGGCGAACGCGGCCGGGTACAGGTCGTTGGGCGCCGCGTTGACGAGGTCGCGCGTCGCGTTGACCGCGGCGGCGACGACGGTCGCGCGCTCGACGGCGGCCTTCGCCGCGGCGCTGCGCGCGTTCGCCGCGAGGATCTCGACGGTCGCGGGCGAACGGCTCCCGGCCGACGTCGCGGCCTCGCCCGTGCGGTAGCGCGCGAACGTGTACGTGCCCAGGAGCGCTCCCTCGGCCACGGCGGCGAGCTGGGCGTCGTCCTCGACGGGCAGCGCGACGGCGACCGACGTGGTGCCGGCGAGCGCGCGCAGCGCGGCCCCCGCCGCACGGCGCAGCGCCTCGGCGCCGAACGTGCCATCGGCCCGGCGGGCGCCGAGGCCCACGAGCACGAGCACGCCCGCCGTGAGGTCGGGACCGGCGGGGACCTTGCGGACCTCGTCGGCGGCGCCCGTGATACCGAGCGCGGGTGCGAGGTCCTCGAGGGCGGCGACCACCGGGCGGGGCAGGTCGCCCCCGACGATCGCGACGCCGTCGGACGTCGTGTGGGTGCCGACGACGAGCGCGTCGACCTTGGCACCGGCGGGATTCTTGCTGGAGACGGTCAGTTCAGCCACCCCGCGATGCTATCCCCGGCCGCCCGCCGGGTCCGCCGGGGCTGTGGACGATTCCCGCGCCGCCCACCGCCCCCGGTACGCTCGGCGGCGTGGTCCTCCCCCTCCTGCTCCTCGTGGTCGCGGCGTGCGTCGTGCTCGCCGGCTGGGCGGTCGTGTTCGTCGCACGCGACCGCGCGGTGATCCTCCGCCAGCTCTGGGGTGCCGCGGTGATCGAGGGACTGATCCTCGTGCAGGCGGTCGTGCTCGGCGTGCTCGGCGCGACGGGGACGGCGCCCAGCGACCCGGTCCTGCTGTGGGGCTACCTCGTGACCGCACTCGTCATCCTGCCCGTCGCCGCGCTGTGGGCCTTCGCGGAGCGCTCGCGCTGGAGCTCCGTCGTGCTCGCGGTCGCCGCGCTCACGGTCGCGTTCCTCGAGTGGCGTCTGTGGCAGATCTGGAACGCCTGACCTGGAGGTCCTCGCCATGAGCGCACCCGCCGCCCCCGACGCGTCGGACCCGTCGGCGACGCCCGCAGGGAGCGGGCGCCCGGCCGCGCCGTCGGGACGGCGCCGCACCAACGCGGGCTTCGGCCGGGTGCTCGTCGCCGTCTACGGGATCTTCGCGCTCGCCGCGACGGCCCGTGCCGGGGTCCAGCTCCTGCGCGACTGGCACGAGGCGCCGCTCGCCTACGCGCTGTCGGCGCTCGCGGCGGCGGTCTACGTCGTCGCGACGATCGCCCTCGCGCGCGGCGGCCGGGTCGCGCGCCGCGTCGCGTGGCTCGCCGTGGGCGTCGAGCTCGTCGGCGTCCTGACCGTGGGCGCGTTCTCGCTCGCCGACCCGGAGGCCTTCCCGCGCGCGACCGTCTGGTCGGGCTTCGGCCAGGGCTACGGCTACGTCCCGCTCGTGCTGCCGTTCGTCGGGCTCTGGTGGCTCTGGCGCACCCGGCCCGCCGGTCCCGACGGGGCGACCCCGCCCCCCACCACCCGCACCCCTGTCACCGACGCCCCGGAGGACGCCGCATGACCCGCCGCCGCCCGCTCCTCTACGGACTCCTCTTCGACACCGTGTTCCGCCGGATGGACCCCGAGCGGGCCCACCACGTGGCGTTCGACCTCATCGGGCTCGCCGGACGCGTCCCCGTCCTGCGCGACGTCGTCCAGGGTGCGCTCGCGCCCTACCTGGGTCGCGCGGCGGGGGGCCGGGGGAGCGTCGAGGTGCTCGGCAAGGTCTTCCCGGCGCCGTTCGGGCTCGCGGGCGGCTTCGACAAGGACGCCCGGGCGGTGCGCGGGCTGACGATGCTCGGCTTCGCGTTCGTCGAGATCGGCACCGTGACGGCGCACCCCCAGCCCGGCAACGAGCGGCCGCGCCTGTGGCGCGAGCTCGACGTCCAGGGCGTGCGCAACCGCATGGGGTTCAACAACGAGGGCGCCGAGGCGGCCGCGCGCCGGCTCGCGGCCCTGCGCTCGACGCGGGGCGGGCGGGCCGTGCTCGTGGGGGCGAACATCGGCAAGACGAAGGTCACGCCCGCCGAGGAGGCGGCCGCGGACTACGCGACGAGCGCGGGCCTGCTCGCGCCGTACGCGGACTACCTCGTGGTGAACGTGTCGTCCCCGAACACCCCGGGCCTGCGCGACCTCCAGGAGGTCGAGTCGCTGCGGCCGATCCTCGTGGCGGTGCGCGAGGCGGCCGACGCGGCCACCGCGGACGCGGGCGTCGACCGGGTGCCGCTGCTCGTGAAGATCGCCCCGGACCTCGCGGACGAGGACGTCGACGCCGTCGCCGACCTCGTGGACGAGCTCGACCTCGACGGCGTCGTCGCCGTGAACACGACCATCGGTCACGACCGCGGCCCCGGCGGCCTCTCGGGTCCGCCCGTCCGCGCGCGCGGCCTGGCCGTCGTCGCGCGCCTGCGCGAGCGGCTGGGGCCGCAGCGCGCGATCATCGGCGTCGGGGGGATCACCACCGCGCACGACGCGCGCGACTACCTGCACGCGGGCGCGGACCTCGTGCAGGGGTACACCGGGTTCCTCTACCAGGGCCCGTTGTGGGCGGCGCGGATCAACCGCTCGCTCGCGCGGTACCCGGAGCCGGGCGCGCACGTGCGGGGCGCCGACGCGAAGGAGGCACGATGATCCGGCCGCAGTGGGTCTGGGAGCTCGACGACGCCGAGGGGCGCGCCCTCGCGGCTCCGGTGAGCCCCGTCTTCACCACGCAGTACGACGCCGAGCAGTGGCTCGGCGAGACGTGGCGGAGCTTCGCCGCGGAGGGTGCCGCCGCCGCACGGCTCCTGCACGACGGGAGCCAGGCGACCGCGACGGTGGAGCTGCGCGTCCCCTGACCGGGTCGCCGGCCGCCTGACCCCAGGCGCGCAGCGTCCGTCAGCCCGCGACGCGGGCCCACGCCGCGGAGAGCCGTGCCACGGCGTGCTCCAGCTGCTCGGGCGGTCGGGAGAAGGTCAGCCGCAGCCGGTCGGCCGCGCTGCCGTCGGGCGTGAAGGTCGGACCGGCGTTGACGAGCACCCCCTCGGCCGCCGCGGCGGCGGCGAGCGCCTGCGCGACCGGTGCCCCCAGGTCCACCCACAGCGAGAGCCCGCCCTCGGGCGCGTCCACGCGCCACTGCGGCAGCGCCCGCGCGAGCAGGCCGCACAGCAGGTCGCGCTGCGCGCGGAGCGTCCGACGGCGTTCGGCGAGCACGGCGGCCGCGTCGTCGAGCAGCTCGACGACGGTGAGCTGCTCCAGCACCGCGGTGGCGATGTCGGCGGACTGGCGCGTGCGCGCGAGGCGTGCGACGAGGTCCGGGTGGGCGCGCACCCAGCCGACCCGCAGCCCGCCCCAGAACGACTTCGACGCCGACCCGACCGTGACGACGTACGGCGAGGTGCCGTCGCCCGCGAGCGGCTCCACGACGGGTCCGGTGGCGTCCGGGTCGCCGTCGAGGTCGAGGTCGGTGAGCGTCTCGTCGCCGACCACGGTGACCCGGTGCCGCGCCGCGGCGTCGCGCACGCCCGCCCGCTCCTCGGGCGTGAGGGTGTAGGCGGTCGGGTTGTGGAAGTCCGGCACGAGGTAGACGAGGCGCGGTGCGACCTGGCGCAGCGTCGAGTCGAACAGGTCGACGTCGAACCCCGGCGCGTCGTGGTCGCGGCCGCCTCGCGCCCCGCGGTCGCCCCGGCCCACGGGGACGGGCACCAGCCGCGCGCCCGCCCGTCGCAGCGACTCCATCGCGTGGTAGTACGTGGGCGACTGCACGACGGCGCGGTCTCCCGCCCCGAGGAGGGTGTCGGCGAGCGTGGTGATGGCGTGCTGGGCGCCCGTGGTGACGAGCACCTCGTCGGGCGTGGTGGGCGTGCCGCGGCGCGTGTGGTGGTCGGCGAGGGCCTCGCGCAGCACGCCGAGGCCGTACGGCTCGTAGCCACCGCCGGACAGGTACTCGGGGAGCCGCTCCAGCGCGCGCGAGTAGGCGGCGTGCAGCCCGCTCGGGGCGGCGGAGGTGGCCTGCGACAGGTCGGCGAGGTCGATCGGCGCGGTGCGTGGCGCCGGCCCGGGCGGGGCGTCCCCGCCGGCCGCGCGGTCGGCGGGCCGACGCGCGCCCGGCCGGGGGAGCACGACGACGGTGCCCGAGCCCGTGCGCGAGCGCGCGAACCCGAGCTCGCGCAGGCGCCCGTAGGCGGCAGCGGTCGTGGTGCGCGAGACACCGAGGGCCGCCGCGAGGTCGCGCTCCGACGGCAGGCGCGTGTGCGGCGCGAGGGTTCCGGCCAGGACCGCGGCCCGCAGCGCGTCGGCGAGGGCGGTGTACGCGGGGCCGCCCGCGTGCCACCGGCCGAGCAGCCGGGCCGCGGCAGCGGGGGACAGGTGGCGGTGGACGTCGACCGTCGCGGCCGGAGCGAGGCTCATGAGGCCACTCTCTCGCGATTGGCTATGGATGTCGATGCCACTTGGCGCTCAGGATGACACCCATGAGCCCCGCCCGTCGCACCGTCCAGCTTCTCCTCGGCCTGCTCGGCTACGCGCTGTCGATGGCGATGCTGATCCACGCCGGCCAGGGCGGGATGCCGTGGGACGTGCTGCACCAGGGCGTCGTCCGCCGCACGGGGCTCCCGTTCGGCGTCGTCGTCGGGTCGCTGAGCGTGCTGGCCCTGCTCGCCTGGATCCCGCTCCGGCAGCGGCCCGGGATCGGCACGGTGGCGAACGTCGTCGTCATCACGCTGACGATCGACCCGGCGATCGCGCTCGTCACGCGCCTCGTGCCCGACCCGGGCGTCGCCGCGAGCGTGGCGCTGGCCGTCGGGGGCATCGTGCTCAACGGCCTCGCGACGGCGGCCTACCTGGGAGTGCGGCTCGGCCCGGGACCCCGCGACGGACTCATGACCGGCCTGGTGGCGCGCACCGGCTGGTCGGTGCGGCTCGTGCGGACCCTCCTCGAGGTCGTCGTCGTGACGCTGGGCTGGGCGCTCGGCGGCACGCTCGGCTGGGCGACCGTCGCCTACGCGCTCGCCGTCGGGCCGATCGTGCAGCTCACGGCGCGGTGGTTCGCGCCGCGCGGGCTCGTCGCCCCGGCGGCCGGGCGCACGCCCGTCGGAGAGCCGCGCGCACGGACGGTCTCGAGGGCGCGGCCGCCGGGGCGGCGTCGGACGTCGCGACGGCGTCGCGGGAGCCCGTCCCCGCGACCGCGGGCCCCCGGCCGGACGAGGGAGGCATGCCCGCGTCCGGCCGGTGAGGAGACGACGACGGCCCCGGCGCGCTGCCGGGGCCGTCGTCGCGTGCGGTGTCGTCCGTCAGGCGACGCGGCCCTGCGGGGCGTTCTCCGCCGTCTTGCCCGGGTCGCGCTCGACGGCGCCCCCGAGGATCTCGTCGATGCGGGTCATGAGCTCGGCCGGGATCGTGACGCCCGACGCCTTGACGTTCTCCGCGACCTGCTCGGGGCGCGAGGCCCCGACGAGCGCCGCGGCGACGTTGTCGTTCTGCAGCACCCACGCGATCGCGAGCTGCGCCATGCTCAGGCCCAGCTCGTCCGCGACGGGCCGCAGGTTCTGCACGCGGGTGAGCACGTCGTCGGTGAGGAAGCGCTGGATCATCCGCGCGCCACCCTTGTCGTCCGTCGCGCGCGACCCCGCGGGCAGCGGCTGGCCGGGGAGGTACTTCCCGGACAGCACGCCCTGCGCCATGGGCGACCACACGATCTGCGAGAGCCCGAGCTCGCGCGACGTCGGCACGACCTCGTCCTCGATGACGCGCCAGAGCATGGAGTACTGCGGCTGGGAGGAGATGAGCTGGAACCCGAGGTCCTGTGCGAGCGCGTGGCCCGCGCGGATCTGGTCCGCCGTCCACTCGGAGACGCCGATGTACAGGGCCTTGCCCTGGCGCACGATGTCGGCGAACGCCTGCATCGTCTCCTCGAGCGGCGTCTCGGTGTCGTACCGGTGCGCCTGGTAGAGGTCGACGTAGTCGGTCCCGAGCCGCTGCAGGGAGCCGTTGATCGACTCCATGACGTGCTTGCGCGACAGGCCGGTGTCGTTGGGGCCGCCGGGGCCGGTCGGCCAGTAGACCTTCGTGAAGATCTCCAGCGACTCGCGTCGCTGGCCCTTGAGGGCGTCGCCGAGCACCTGCTCGGCCTTCGTGTTGGCGTAGACGTCCGCGGTGTCGAACGTCGAGATGCCGGCGTCGAGCGCAGCGTGCACGCACGCCGTCGCGACGTCGTTCTCGACCTGGGAGCCGTGGGTGAGCCAGTTGCCGTAGGTGATCTCGGAGATCTTGAGACCCGAGTTGCCGAGGTAGCGGTAGGTGGGCATGGACCTAACCTAGCCGCGGGCCCGGCCGCTCGCGGCGCCGGGCGCCGTCGTCACTCGGGGAAGACGCCGTGCTTCTTGTGCGTCGGCTTGGGCAGGCGCGCGCGGCGGAGCTGGAACGCCCGCATGACCGCGTACATGACCGTGCCCTTGGGGATGTCGCCGAACTTCGCGAGGAGGCGCTTGCGCAGGCGGCGCCACATGATGAAGCCGTCGACGACGGTCAGCAGGACGATGACGTACAGCGTCATGACCGTGAGGAACGCGAGCTCCTGGTTCTGCGCCGTGAGGAACGAGAACACGATGAAGACGAGGGCGACGGGAAGGAAGAACTCACCGAGGTTCCAGCGGGCGTCGACGTACTCGCGCACGTAGCGCTTGACCGGGCCCTTGTCGCGCGGCGGCAGGTAGCGCTCGTCGCCGGTCTGCATGGCCTGGTACTGGCGGTCGCGCATCTCGCGCTGCTTCTCCCGCGCGGACTTCGCGGCGGCGCGGCGGTCGTTCGGCACGAGGGGACGCTTGTTCGCGGCCTCGGAGACCTTGCGCTTGGGCGTCGGGCGGCCCTTGCCGGCGCGCTCGATCTCGGCCGCCTCCTCGACGGGGTCGGGGGCGGCGGGGGTCGCGGCGGCCTTGTTGCGGGAGAACACCCCTCCAGGGTAGTCGAGCCGACGGGGTGCCCGGGCGCGGGTCCGGGGCCGCACGGTGTCGTACGGTGCTGGTCGTGACGAACTCACCCGAACCCACCGCCCCCGCACCCGGCACCGCCCTCGCGACCACGCTCCGCGAGACCGTCGCCCGGCTCTTCCCCGCGCTGCGCGCCGACCTGGAGTCGCTCGTGCGCGTGCCGAGCGTCTCGAACGCCGCGTTCGACCAGGCGCACGTCGCCGCCAGCGCCGACGCCGTGGCCGCGCTCCTTCGGGACGCCGGCCTGCCCGAGGTGCAGGTGCTGCGCGCCCGGGCCGAGGACGGCACCGAGGGTGCGCCCGCCGTCGTCGCGCGCCGCCCGGCGCCCGACGGTGCGCCGACCGTCCTGCTGTACGCGCACCACGACGTCCAGCCCCCGGGCGACGCGGGCACGTGGGAGACCGACCCGTTCGAGCCCACCGAGCGCGACGGCCGTCTCTACGGCCGCGGCGCGGCCGACGACAAGGCGGGCGTCGTGGCCCACCTCGGCGCCCTGCGTGCCCTCCTGGAGATCGGCGACCTCCCCGTCGGGGTGACGGTGTTCGTCGAGGGCGAGGAGGAGATCGGCTCGCCGACGTTCCTGCCGTTCCTCACGCAGCACCGCGACCTGCTCGCGGCCGACGTCATCGTCGTCGCCGACTCCTCGAACTGGAAGATCGGCGTCCCGGCGCTCACGACGTCGCTGCGCGGGCTCGTGGACTGCGAGGTCGAGGTCGCGGTGCTCGACCACGCGGTGCACTCGGGCATGTTCGGCGGGCCCGTGCTCGACGCCGTGACGCTGCTCGCGCGGCTGATCACGACCCTGCACGACGACGCCGGCAACGTCGCCGTGCCCGGGCTGGCCGCGGCGGACGAGCCGACCGTGGACTACGCGGAGGCCGACTTCCGCGCCGACTCGTCGCTGCTCGACGGGACCGTCCTCGCGGGCGAGGGCAGCATCGCCGGCCGGCTGTGGACCAAGCCGGCGATCGCCGTCATCGGGCTCGACGCGCCGAGCGTCGCGCACGCGTCGAACACCCTCACGCCACGCGCGACCGCGAAGCTCTCGGTCCGGCTCGCGCCCGGCCAGGACCCGGCGGCCGCGATGGCGGCGCTGCGCACGCACCTCGAGTCGCACGCGCCGTTCGGCGCGCGCGTGACCGTGCGCGACGGGGAGCAGGGCAAGCCGTTCCTCGCCCCGGCGGACTCCGAGGCGATGCGCGCCGCGCGGTGGGCGTTCGCGACGTCGTGGGGCACCGACCCGGTCGACATCGGCATCGGCGGGTCGATCCCGTTCATCGCCGACCTGCTCGAGGTCTTCCCCGACGCGGCGATCCTGGTCACGGGCGTCGAGGACCCGGACTCGCGCGCGCACGGCGCGAACGAGTCCGTCCACCTCGGCGAGCTGGAGAAGGTGGTGCTCGCCGAGGCGCTCCTGCTCGCGCGGCTCGGCGGCGCGGTCGCCTGACCCGCGACGTCCGGCTCCGCGCGGCGGCGTTCCCCGGTCAGCCGGGGAGCGCCGCCCGCACGTCGGCCGCCTCGGCGAGCGCGGGACCGACGGCGTCGCGCACCTCCGGGTCGAGGGTGCCTGCGAGCGCGTCGAGGCCGTCGAGGTACGTGCGCGCCGCGGCGGCGTCGTCCGTGCGCGCGGCGAGCTCGGCGAGGTAGGCGAGGGCCCGCACCCGGTCGGCTCCGCCGCCGTCATCCCTGGCGCGCCGGAGCGCCCCCGCGAGGATCTTGCGGGCCTGGGCGGGGTCGCCGTGCGAGTCGGCCTGCACGACGGCGTCGTCCAGCGCCCGGGCGAGCCGTCCCTCGGGGCGTGCGGCGTAGGCGCCGGCAGAGGAGTCGCCCGCGGCGCCCGTCGAGGTGTCCGTGGAGGCGTCCGCAGCGGGGGAGCGTCGCATGACCCGGACCCAGTTGCCCGCCGGGTCGACGAGGCTGAAACCGGTCGTGCCGCCCGCGTTCGCGCGCCGCCGCGGACGGGTGATGCGCGGGAAGCCGGTGAGCGGCAGCCGTCCGTAGCGGGCGCGGAGCCCCGCGGCCAACGCCTCGAAGACCGGGGCCGTGTCGTCCACGACGACGATGCACGTGCTGTAGCTGTCCTGCGGCGCGAGCCCGTCGAGCCCGAAGTAGTGGATGTCGACGCCGCCGCGTCGCACCGCGAGGTAGGGGTTGGGCCGGAGCTGGCGGTAGGTGACGTCGAAGCCCAGCGCGGTCCAGAAGTCGCGCAGCTCGTCGATGTCCTGGCAGGGCAGGGCCGGGACCATGGTCGCGTCGAACGGGTCGGCCGCTGGGTGGTCGTGCTCTCGGTCGGCGGTCACCGACCCATCGAAGCACCCGGCCCGCGCTCGGTACAGGGCGCCCCGGGTGTCAGCCGCGGTGCGCGACGTCGACCGCCCGGGCCCACCGCGCGACGTCGTCCGGGAGCTCGGGGGCGGCGACGTCGCCGCCCAGGAGCCCGACGACGACGGGCGCGGCGATCCGGTCGCCCGACCCGCGCGCGAGGAAGCGCCCGGCGACGAGGCCGCGGGCGCAGAGGTCCCCGCGGCGGGAGAACACCTGCTCGAGGTACACGACGCGCTCGTCCCACCCGAGCACGCGCGTCGTGATCTCGAAGCGGTCCCCGAGCTGCAGCGAGCGGCGGTACTTCATGGTCGACGCCGCGACGACGGGGTACCAGCCCTTGTCCTTGAGCAGCGGGAACCCGCCGAGGTCGGCGATGAAGTTGCTGCGTGCGACGTCCATCATCTGCAGGTACACGCCGTTGTTGACGTGCAGGTAGAAGTCGAGGTCGCCCGGGCGCACGCGCATGCGGGTGACGGACGGCTCGAGGACGCCGCGGCCCGGCACGGCCTTGCGCGGCATCGTGCTGGCGACGAGGAGCTGGATCTGGCGGGTCACCGGGGCAGGCTACTACCCCGCACCAGCGGTATCGGGTATCCGGCGACGACGGCGGGGGACGCCCCTCCAGGTCGGTGTGCGAGGATGCGCGCCGTGACGACGACGAGCCCCGCCCCTCGCCCCACCGCCACCGCCACCGCCGACACCGGGTCGCCCGCCCTGCACCCGTGGCAGGTCCGCGCGTTCCGCGCGGTCGCGATCGCCGAGGCGTTCTCCTGGGCCGGCCTGCTCGTCGGCATGTACCTCAAGTGGGTCGCCGGGACGACCGAGCGCGGCGTGGAGATCTTCGGTCCGGTCCACGGTGCGCTCGTGCTCGTGTACGTCGCGCTCGCCGTGCTCGTGGCCGTGCGCGTCCGCTGGTCGCTCTGGACGACCTTCCTCGCGCTCGCCGCGACCGTCCCGCCGTTCTGCACCGTCCTCTTCGACGTCTGGGCGCACCGCACCGGCCGCTACGCGCGGCGCTGAGCGCTCGGCCCGCTCAGGCCGGCTGACCGCTCAGACCGGCGGGTCGGGGTCGTACTGGATCCCGCGCCGCACGGCGCGCGCGACGTCGGGGCTCTCCAGGCGAGCGACGAGGTGCAGCGCCATGTCGATCCCGGCGGACACACCAGCGGACGTGACCACGTCGCCGTCGTCCACGTAGCGCGCCTCCGTGTCGACCACGACGCTCGGGTCGATCCGTGCGAGCTCGTCGTAGTGCGCCCAGTGCGTCGTCGCGGGCCTGCCCGCGAGGAGCCCCGCGGCGGCGAGGACGAGCGAGCCCGTGCAGACGCTCGCGATCACCGGGGTGCGCGCCCGCATCGCGCGCAGCCACTCGAGGTGCGCGCGGTCGGCGAGCAGCGGGCGCGTCCCGCGGCCACCCGGGTACACGAGCAGGTGGAGGGGGCCGACGTCGTCCGCCGAGCGGTCGGGGAGCAGGCGCAGGCCCTTCGCGAGCCGCACGCCGCCGCCGTCCCACGAGAACGTCGACACCTGGGGCTTGAGCACGGAGTGCTCGGCCCAGGCCGACAGCACCTCGAACGGCCCGGCGACGTCGAGCTCCTCGGCCTCGTCGAAGACGAAGATCCCGACGTTCGTCCCGTTGCCCGTACCCATGGCCACCTCCGCGTGCGGCCCGGCGTCCCGCGGGCCCCGACGGCTCCTGCCCGTGCGCCTAGAGGCCCGGCAGGGCGAGCATCTGGTCGAGCGCGACGCGCGCCCAGTGCGCGTCGTCGGCGTCCACGACGATCCGGTTCACCACGCGCCCCGCGACGAGCGACTCCATCGCCCACACCAGGTGCGGCAGGTCGATGCGGTTCATCGTCGAGCAGAAGCACACCGTCGAGTCGAGGTAGTGCACCTGCTTGTCCGGGTGGGCCCGCGCGACGCGGCGCACGAGGTTGAGCTCGGTCCCGATCGCCCACGCCGAGCCCGGCTCGGCGGCGTCGAGCATCTTGATGATGTACTCCGTCGACCCGACGAAGTCCGCCGCCGTGACGACCTCGTTCTTGCACTCCGGGTGGACCAGCACGTTGACGCCCGGGACGGCCGCGCGGACGTCCTCGACGTTCTTCGCCGAGAACCGCCCGTGGACCGAGCAGTGCCCGCGCCACAGGATCATGCGCGCGTCGCGCAGCTCGGCGTCGGTGAGACCGCCGTTCGGCTTGCGCGGGTCGAACACGACGCAGTCGTCGAGCGACATCGCGAGCTTGAGCACCGCGGTGTTGCGACCCAGGTGCTGGTCGGGGAGGAACAGGACCTTGCCCGTGCCGTCCACGCCGCCCACCTGGTCGAACGCCCAGCGCAGCGCGACCTCCGCGTTCGACGACGTGCACACCGTGCCGCCGTGGCGGCCCGTGAACGCCTTGATCGCCGCGGAGGAGTTCATGTAGGTCACGGGGGTCGTCGAGTCGGCGATGCCGACCTCCTGCAGCACGTCCCAGGCGTCCTCGACCTGGTCGATCGCCGCCATGTCCGCCATCGAGCAGCCCGCCGCGAGGTCCGGCAGCACGACCTGCTGCGCGTCGGACGTGAGGATGTCTGCGCTCTCGGCCATGAAGTGCACGCCGCAGAAGAGGATGAACTCCGCCTCGGGGCGGGCGGCGGCCTCGCGCGCGAGCTTGAAGGAGTCACCCGTCACGTCGGCGAAGTCGATGACCTCGTCGCGCTGGTAGTGGTGGCCCAGGACGAACGCCCGCTCGCCCAGCGCGGCGCGCGCCACGCGGGCGCGCTCCACGAGGTCGGGGTCGCTCGGCGCGGGCAGGTCGCCCACGCACTCGACGCCCCGCTCGGACGCGAGGTCACGACCCTGCCCCAGCAGGAGCAGGGCGGACGGGCTGGGCTCGACGAAACCGCCCTGGCGTGCGGTGCTCGGACCGCCCACGGACGACAGCAAGGTGCTCCCGGTGCTCACGGGACCATCGTCGCACAGCGCCGCGTGGACGGAGAGGCCCTCCCACGGCCCCTCGACGCGGCCCGCCGGACCGCGCCGACCGCTCCCGGGCTGGCACAATCCGGGCATGCGCGTGCTGCTGACCGGGTCCGCCGTCCCGCCCGTGCCCGACGGCGCCTGGCCGGTCGGGCGGACCTCGTCGTCGCCCGCCCGTGGCGCGGGCCCGACGCTGGGCGACGTCGCGCGCTGGTGGTCGCCGTTCGCCGAGGTCGAGACGGTCGCGCTGGCGGCGTCCGGCCCCGCCTTCCTCGACGCCCTCGCGCTCGTCGCGCCCGAGGTCCTCGCCGGGGTGGTGCCCGGCCCCGACGCGGCGGACGTCCCGGTCGCCGTCCGCCGTCGGACGCGGGCGGCGCGAGGGACGGGCACGCACCGGACGGTCTACGTCGACGCGTCCCAGGTTCCCGCGACCGGGGCGAACGAGGCGCTCGCCGCCGGGGCGGGGCCGGAGGTGCCCGCCCGGTCGTCGGCCGCCGTCGGGCACCTGCTGGCGCTCGCGTCCGACGCCGCCCGCGGACCCGACGGGTCTCCCGGGAGGGTGGTCCTCGCGACCGGCGGCAGCACGAGCCACGACGCCGGGCTCGGGGCGCTCCTGGCGCTCGCGGGGGCGGGGGAGCGGGTCGGTGACGACGAGGCCGCCGTCCCGACCGGCCTCGCGCGCACGGCGCGCGACGCGCTGGGCGGCACCGACCTCGTCGCGGCGGTCGCGTCCGACGTGCCGCTGCTCGGGCTGCACGGGGCGAGTGCGGCGCTCGAGGCTCGGGGCGTGGACCCGGCGGTGGCCCAGCACCTCGAGCGCGCGCTGGGCGCCGTCGCGCACGGCGTGGCGTCCGGAGCGGACGGGGACGCACCGCTCGCCGTGGACGGGGCGTTCGCGGGTCGCGACCTCCTGACCGCGTCGGCGGCGGGCCGTCGCCTCGCCGGGCTGCCGGGTGCCGGGAGCGGGGGCGGGCTCGCCCACGCGATCGCGGCGCTGGGCGGGCGGCTCGTGCCCGCGCTGCGCGTCGTGGCCGACGACCTGGGTCTCGACGCCCGTCTCGTGGGCGCGGACGTCGTCGTCGTGCTCGCGGACGAGCTCGGGGCGCACGAGCTGGGGGACGGGACGGTGCACGAGGTCGCGTCCCGCGCGGCCCGTCACGCGCTGCCCGTCGTCGTGGTGGCGCGCGAGGTGGTCGCCGGACGGCGCGAGCAGGCGGCCGCGGGGATCAGCGGCACGTACGCGTGGGGCGACGGCGACCCGCGCGACCTCGTGGAGCGCGTCGCGCGCACGTGGTCGCGCGGCTGAGGCGCGTCAGCCGAGGTCGACGTCGTCGTCCGCGCGCACGGACCACGCGGGGTTGTGCGCGATCTCCCACACGAGGTCGTTCGGGTCGGCGACGTGGGCGTGGAAGACGCCCCCGAACTCTCCCTCCTGCGGCTCCTTGCGGACGGTCCCGCCCGCGGCCACCATCGCGTCCACCAGCTCGACGACGGCGTCGCGCGACCCGACGTTGTGCGACAGGGTCACGCCCGTGGTCGCGGGCGGCGCGCCGGCCGCCCCGGCGTCCCGCGCGAAGCTCGCCGCGTCGAAGAGACCGAGGAGCTGGCCCGCCGCGGACCGGTAGAACACGATCTCGCCCGGCACGTCGAGCCGGGGCTCCCAGCCGAGCGCGCCGTAGAAGCGCCGGGCCGCGTCGAGGTCTCGCGTCGCGACCGTCACGAGGTGCACCGCCTGGTCCATGGGTCCTCCGTCGTCGCCCTCGCGCCCCGTGCGCCGAGGTCCGTTCGACCCTCGTGCCGCGCGGGGTCGTAGACTCGGGAACACCACCGGCACGTGTGGTGTTGAGGACCTGACGGGATCTCTCTCGAGAGATCCGAGAAGCCGGCCACCACCGGGGCAGCACTGCCCCCGACAGCGCGGAGACGAGATGAGCGAGACCACCGACATTGCCACGCACGGCGTCAACCTGACCGACGAGGCCGCGGACAAGGTCCGCACGCTCCTCGAGCAGGAGGGTCGTGACGACCTGCGCCTGCGCGTCGCGGTGCAGCCCGGCGGCTGCTCCGGCCTGATCTACCAGCTCTACTTCGACGAGCGCGTGCTCGACGGCGACGCGCTGCGCGACTACGACGGCGTCGAGGTCGTGGTCGACAAGATGAGCGTCCCCTACCTCGAGGGCGCGACGATCGACTTCGCCGACACGATCGAGAAGCAGGGCTTCACGATCGACAACCCCAACGCGGGCAGCGCCTGCGCCTGCGGCGGCTCCTTCAGCTGAGCCGTCCGGCGTGCCGTAGGCGCGCCACCGGACCGCACGAGCCCGGTCACCCGTCCGCGGGTGGCCGGGCTCGCGTCGTCCACGGGTCGTGCTGCCCCGACCTGCTCGCTCCGGGTCAGCCGCCGAGCTCGACGGTGATCGCCCAGGCCTCCGCGTCATCCTGCCCGCGGAGCGGCTCCTCGCCCACGACCGTGTGCCCGCGCATCCGCGCCCACGCGGGGACGTCGAGGCGGGCGGCCGGGTCGGTCGACCACACCGTGAGCCGCCGACCTGGAGCGAGGTCGCGCGCCGCCGCGGCGAGCCGGATCACAGGGAGCGGGCAACGCAGCCCGCGCGCGTCGACCACGTCGTCGGCCGCGCCGGACGAGGGGGCAGACGGGGGAGCGCCGGTCACAGGCCCTGCACCCCCAGCGTCGCGCGCACGCGCGCGACGGCGTCCGGCAGCGCGGCGAGCAGGCGCTCGACGTCCGCCTCCGTCGTCGAGCGGTCCAGGGCGACGCGCACGTTGCCGTGCGTGAGCACGCCCATCGCCGCGAGCACGTGCGAGGGCTCGAGCGAGCTCGACGTGCACGCCGACCCGGAGCCCACGGCGACGCCCTGGCGGTCCAGGTCCGTGAGCAGCGCCTCCCCGTCCACGTAGAGGAACGAGAAGGTCGCGACGTGCGGGAGCCGGTCGTCGGGGTCGCCGACCACCTCGACGTCGGGGATCCGGGCGACCCGGGCCCGTACGCGGTCGACGAGCGCCCGACGTCGCGCGTCCTGCGCCTCGCGGTCGGCGAGCACCGCCTGGAGCGACACGGCCGCCGCGAACGCCGCCGGGACGGACACCCCGCCGGGCGCCCAGGGGTCCGCGTCCTCCGGGAACGGGCTGCGGCGCCGGACGCGGGAGCGCACGGCGAGGACCCCGATGCCCGGCCCACCGCCCCAGTCGGCCGGGTCGGCGGCGAGCGCGTCCCAGGTCTCGGGGACGACGTCGTGCCCCAGCGCGGCCCCCGCGTCGACGAGCAGCGGGACCCCGGCCCGGCGCGCCGCCTCGTGCACGGCCGCGACCGGCTGGCGGGTCCCGACCTCGCCGTTGGCGGCCTGGAGCGCGGCGAGGGCCACGCCGGGGCGGCCGACGGCGTCCGCCATCCTCGCGGCGTCGACGCGGCCGGACCCGTCCACCCCGACGACCTCCCGCTCCAGACCACCGTGCTCCGCGGCGTGCAGGACGGCGGCACGCTCGACGGCGCCGACGACGACCCGACGCCCCGCGCGGTGACGCGCGCCGGCGAGCGCGGCGACGGCCGTGTGCAGGGAGACGGTGTGGTTGGCGGTGAAGACGACCTCCTCCGTGCGCGCGCCGAGCGCGCCGGCGACGGCCTCCCGGGCGCCGTCGAGCAGCGCCGCCGCACGCCTGCCCTCCGCGTGGAGCCGACGGGGGTCGGCCCAGCCGTCGTCGAGCGCGCGGTCGAAGGCCTCGCGCGCGAGCGGGTGCCAGGGGGCGTGGCCCCCGTTGTCGAGAAGCACCCGGTGATCGGGGGTGGTGTGTGTCACATGGCCTCCAGGGCGCGGGCGGGCCGTCGCGGCGCGGGGGGACGTCCGGGTCGGGGCGGCCCGAGCGAGCGCAGGGCGCCGGTCGGGGTCGGGCGCACGGCGTCGGATCGTTGCGCTCGCGCGCCCCGCGACGAGGTGCCTCCGGGAGTCCGAAGGTCCCACCGGCACGCTACCGCGCTGCCCGGTGGCCCGGTGGTGTGGCAAGGATCTGACAGACTCGGGACGGGTGTGCCGAACCCACCGCTGACCGGCCACGACGTGTGCCGCATCTCGCCCGTCCGCAGCGCGTTCCGGGCCACGAAGGGCGGAATCCCGCGCTAGGCTTCGTGTGTCGAGGACGAAGGTCCTGTGCTGGGCTCGTAAAGACGGGCACGGGCAGGACGTGACGTGAAAGGCCCCCCTTGCACTCGCAACCCCCTAGCCGCACACGGCGCACCATCCTGCGGGCGACGGCCCTCGCCGTCGCCGTCGCCGCGGTGGCGTCCGGCTGCGCCACCGACACCGTCCAGCGCGGGTTCCTGCCCGGTTACGAGGACGGGGAGGTGACCAACCAGACCGCCCGGATCACGTCGCTGTGGACCGGCTCCTGGATCGCGGCCCTCATCGTCGGCGTGATCACGTGGGGCCTGATGCTGTGGTGCGTCGCCGCGTACCGCAAGCGCAAGGACGACCACCAGCTCCCCGTGCAGACGCGCTACCACCTGCCGCTCGAGATCATGTACACGGCCGTGCCGATCCTCATGGTCCTCGTCCTGTTCTTCTACACGGACCGCGACATGAGCGCGATCGTGGACAAGGACGTCGAGTCCGACATGACCGTCCAGGTCATCGGCAAGCAGTGGAGCTGGGACTTCAACTACGTCGACGAGGACGTCTACGAGACCGGCCAGCACCTCGCCGACGTCGGTGGCACCATGACGGTGGACGCGGAGATCGACGGCGCCCCCGGCACGGCCGAGGCGCTGCCCACGCTCTACCTCCCCGCCGGCGAGAGCATCCGCTTCGTCCTGGACTCGCGCGACGTCATCCACTCCTTCTGGATCCCCGCGTTCCTCTACAAGCTGGACATGATCCCGCACCGCACGAACGAGTTCGTGGTCACCCCGCAGCGCGAGGGCGTCTACGCCGGCAAGTGCGCCGAGCTCTGCGGCGAGCACCACTCCGGGATGCTGTTCAACGTCGAGATCGTCGACCGCGCCGAGTTCGACGCGCAGATGGAGGCGCTCCGCGAGAAGGGCCAGGAGGGCCAGATCCCGGTGGAGGGCTTCAGCCGTCTCCAGGACCCGAACCCTGTCACCGCTACCACGGAGGGTGAGAACTGATGGTCGCGCAGGCCGAAGTCATCCCCGGTCTCGCGCCGCGGCGTCAGACCCTCGGGCGGACCGTGATCAAGTGGGTCACGTCCACCGACCACAAGACGATCGGGTACATGTACCTGATCACGTCGTTCATCTTCTTCTGCATCGGCGGCCTCATGGCCCTCGTGATCCGTGCGGAGCTCTTCGAGCCCGGCATCCAGATCGTGCAGAGCAAGGAGCAGTACAACCAGCTCTTCACGATGCACGGCACGATCATGCTGCTGCTGTTCGCGACCCCGCTCTTCGCCGGGTTCGCGAACGTCATCATGCCGCTGCAGATCGGTGCGCCGGACGTCGCGTTCCCGCGACTGAACATGTTCGCGTACTGGCTCTACCTCTTCGGCGGTCTGATCGCCTCGGCCGGCTTCTTCACGCCGCAGGGCGCCGCCTCGTTCGGGTGGTTCGCCTACGCGCCGTTGTCGAACACGACGTTCAGTCCAGGCCTCGGGGGAGACCTCTGGGTGTTCGGGCTCGCGCTCGCCGGTTTCGGCACGATCCTCGGTGCGGTCAACTTCATCACGACGATCATCACGATGCGCGCGCCCGGCATGACGATGTTCCGCATGCCGATCTTCACGTGGAACACGCTCATCACGAGCCTCCTCGTGCTCATGGCGTTCCCGCCCCTGGCCGCCGCGCTCTTCGCGCTCGGCGCCGACCGGCGCCTCGGTGCACAGATCTTCAACCCCGAGAACGGGGGCGCCATCCTCTGGCAGCACCTGTTCTGGTTCTTCGGGCACCCTGAGGTCTACATCATCGCGCTGCCGTTCTTCGGCATCGTGTCCGAGATCTTCCCGGTGTTCGCCCGCAAGCCGATCTTCGGCTACAAGGGCCTCGTCTACGCGACGATCGCGATCGCGGCGCTGTCCGTCACCGTGTGGGCCCACCACATGTACGTGACCGGTGCGGTGCTCCTGCCGTTCTTCGCCTTCATGACGATGCTCATCGCCGTGCCGACCGGTGTGAAGTTCTTCAACTGGATCGGGACCCTCTGGCGAGGGAAGCTGACGTTCGAGACACCGATGCTGTGGTCGATCGGGTTCCTCGTGACCTTCCTCTTCGGCGGTTTGACGGGCGTCATCCTGTCCAGCCCGGCGCTCGACTTCCACCTGTCCGACTCCTACTTCGTGGTGGCGCACTTCCACTACGTGGTGTTCGGCACCGTGGTGTTCGCGATGTTCGCCGGCTTCTACTTCTGGTGGCCCAAGTTCACCGGGCGCATGCTCAACGAGCGCCTCGGGAAGGTCCACTTCTGGCTGCTCTTCATCGGCTTCCACATGACGTTCCTCATCCAGCACTGGCTGGGTGTCGAGGGCATGCCGCGCCGCTACGCGGACTACGCGCCCTCCGACGGCTTCACGTGGGAGAACCAGGTCTCGACGGTCGGCGCGTTCATCCTCGCGGCGTCGACGCTGCCGTTCCTCTGGAACGTCTACACGACCTGGCGCAACGCGCCCAAGGTCCAGGTCGACGACCCGTGGGGCTACGGCCGCTCGCTCGAGTGGGCCACGTCCTGCCCGCCGCCGCGGCACAACTTCACGTCGCTGCCGCGCATCCGCTCCGAGTCGCCCGCGTTCGACCTGCACCACCCCGAGGTCGCCGCGATGGACCACGCGGAGCCGAACCCCAACGTCCTGGAGAAGGTCTACGGGGAGGCCGACCGCCGCGGTGAGAAGAGCGTCGCGCTCGACCGCCTCGGCGACAAGCAGGCAGGCAGCGACTCGACGTCGACGGTCATCATCGACGAGCCGCGCACGACGGGTGACACGGACGAGGAGGCCGGCAAGTGAAGGTCGAGTACAAGCTGTTCATCTTCCTGACGCCCTTCTTCGCGCTCATCGGCGTGGTGTACGGGCTCTGGAGCGGCTGGGAGCCAGTCGGCAGCGCCGCGCTCCTCCTGACCGCGGGCCTCTCGGGCATGATCGGCGCCTACCTGGCGCTCACCGCGAAGCGGATCGACGCCCGCCCGGAGGACGACCCGGACGGCCTCATCGAGCAGGGTGCCGGTGACCAGGGCGTGTACGCGCCGTGGAGCTGGTGGCCGCTCGCGATCGCGGCCTCGGCGGCGGTCGTCTTCCTGGGCCTCGCGGTCGGCTGGTGGCTCGTCTACGTCGGGTTCGCGCTGAGCGCGGTCGCCCTCGTCGGCTGGGTCTTCGAGTTCTCGCGCGGCCAGCACGCGCACTGACGTACGACGTCCGGACGGCCCGACCCCCTCGCGGGGGTCGGGCCGTCCGGACGTTCGCGGGGCGTCGCCGCGGCGCGAGCAGGAGACGGGACGCACGGGTGGCCGGCGCGTCCCCGCGACGCCCTACGGTAGGGCGGCAGCGTTCACGGCAGGGCGGCGGGCTCGGTGACCCCTGAGGGCCGACGACGTCGCGCGGCACCTGTTCGTGACCGCGGCCTGACGGGCTTGTGGCCCTGGCCGGCCGCCGAGAACGAGGTTGGTCCCGCTATCCGGTGGATAGCGGGACCAACCTCGTTCTGGTGGGGGAGCGGGGTCGTGCTCGCCTACCGGTGTCGTGCGGTGGGGGTCGTCAGGGGACGATGAGCCCGGCGGTCTGGGTCTTGGCGCGCTGGAGGCGGGCCTCGGCGTCGGACCAGTTGACGAGGTTCCACCAGGC